>CBCSLZ010000044.1:0-4626 GCA_965141245.1 uncultured Collinsella sp. | reverse complement strand
TCTGGTCATGCCGCCCTCTTTGAATGACAAGTTGTCGCCCTGGTGACCGCGCAGCGTCGAGCCGTTACGCGGTTTGGAAAAACCGCGTAACCCCTAAGGCCGCTGGCCCATTCCACCCTCGAGGGTGACGGTCTCGCCGTTCATGTACTTAAAGTCGGGACCGCAGAGCTGAACGACAACGCGGCCGATTTCCTTCTCGACGTCGCCGTAGTGACCCGCCGGCGGCATGTGGACGTTGGCCTTGAACGCCTCGGGATAGGCATCTTGGAAGTTCTCGAGCGCAGCGGTCCAAGCAAGCGGACAAACGATATTGACGTTGATACCGTCCTTGCCCCACTCGTTGGCGGCAACGCGAGTCAGACCACGGATGCCCTCCTTGGCGGCGGCATAGCTGCACTGACCATAGTTGCCAAACAGGCCGGCGCCCGAGGCAAAGTTGACCACGGAGCCCTTGGTCTCCTTCAGGTGCGGATAGGCCTTCTGCATGTACAGATAGGTGGCATACAGACCGGAATAAATGGCCAGGTTAAACTGATCCATGGTGTGGTCGGCGATGGTCACACCCGAGGCGCTGGCCTGAGCATTGTTGACGACGGCGTCGATGCGGCCGAACTCCTCAATGGTCTTGTCGATAACGTTCTGGACGACAGCCTCGTTGTCCTGACCAGCCGAAACATCGGCCTGAACAGGCAGAACCTTGACACCGTACTCGGCCTCGAGGGACTCCTTGGCGGCCTCGAGCTTGGCGACGTTGCGGCCGGTGATAACGAGGTTCGCGCCCTCCTTGGCAAAAGCGATATCGATGCCGTAACCGATGGAGCCAGCGGAGCCGTCCTTAAGCGTGGCCTTGCCGCCGCCGGTGACGATCACGGTCTTACCAGTGAAAAGTCCCATATAAAGTCCTTTCAAATCGCGACGGGCGCACCCGCCGACTGCGCGCATCCAAATAAACGCGCCAAAAGCTGAAATGCAACTTTAGCGGGTTCAAGTGAAAAATAAAGACCGCAGCAGGCGAACGGCACCACGTCGTTCGGCGAAGGGATTGTCAAGTACAAACTGGATAAAGCGGCCGAGTTATTGTTATCAGATCGAGCCATCGAACACGTTTTGAAACTTTGCTGCGGCGCGCGGGATGTCGGCGCGAGACTTTATCATAGGGTGACAAACAACGATGAGGAGCACATGCCTATGACAGACGAGCTGGACCCCCAGACTCAAGAGCATATTGATGATCCCGCAGACGTCACCACAGATACTGACGCTGTGACCTGCGATGGTACCGACGTCGACGGCCCCATCTTGGACGAAAGCGCTACGGCGGAAACCCCCGAATCAGAAAACGTCGATGAGCAAAACGACGATGCGCCCGCTCAGGACGACGCCCCCGTACAGGACGACGCCCCGCAAGCAGCGGGCCCCATCGAGGTGTCTTCGGAAGAAGAGCTCGATGCCGTCATGGACTCCATGATGGATGCTGTCAAAGCGATGAAAGACGCCGTCGCCGATGCCGATATTGATGCCGAGGAAGAGGAGGCCGCCGAGGCGGCCTCGACCTTTGTGCCCGGCGAGACTCCGGTTGCCGACCAGGGCAGCACCATGCCCTCGTTTCTGCAGCTCGAGCACCCCACGATTGGCGCCGATGCGGTCGATCCGCACGCAGCAGGCTTTTCTGTGGTCGAGGGCGGTACCGGCAATATCGCCGCGCCGCAGGCTGCCGATGCGGACGCTGCCGACACCGCTCGCCCGACCGCCCCGCACTCCCCCGCCGCGAGCCGCGATCTGGGGACCGCTGTCTCGAACACTGCGAACGCCGTGGGCACCTTTATCGCCCAGGGCGCCTCGGCCATGCGCGAGATGAATGCCGCGAAAAAGGCACTTGCCGATGCCCGCGCCCACCTGGCCGAACTTGAGCAGCGCATTGCCGATCAGGCCGAGGAACTCGAGACGCGCCAGGATATCGCAGGCCGCTACGACCAGATCGTCGCCGACCAGCGCCAGGCGATTGCCACAGCCCAAAAGACTGCAGCGACCGCCGAGATTGACCGTGATGCCCACGCCGCCAAAGCGACAGAGCTCAATGGTCAGCTCGAACAAATGAAGACAGAGGATGACGCGACTGAGCTCCGCCTGAAGGCCGCGCTCGACGCCGTGGAGGCCCGCGAGGCGAGCTCGCGCGAGACCGGCAACCGCCTCGTTCGCCGTCTTGAGGATTCCAAGCGCATCCGCGACAAGGTGCAGGCCGAGCGAGACGCCGGCATTGCCGCCGCACAACAAACCGTCGACGCCACGCGCGCCCAGCTCGAGACACTGCGTCATGAGTATGCCGAGCTGCAACGCAATCCCTCGGCAAATCCCGCCAACTATACGGTGCGCACCAGCGAGCTCTCGATGCAGATCTCCGACACGGCAGATGCCCTGCGTAAAGCCGAAGAAGATGTCCCGCGTATCACCGCCGACCTTGAGCACTCGCTTGCCGCAGCCGAGCAGGCCGTCGAACAGGCGCAGGCCCCCATTGCCGAAGCCAAACGCGCGCACCAAGCCGTGACGGCAGAGGCCGATGCCGCGCGCGACGAGCTGCAGACCGCAAAAACCGCCGCTGCAACGCGCCAGCGCGAACTGCGCGAGAAGATCGCTGCCGAGGACAAGGCACGCCGCGACCAAGAGCAGAGCATCGCCAACGCCCAAGCAGATGCCGCGCATGCGCAGTCGATTATCGAACAGGCGACCGAAGTACACGACCACCCAGAGATCACTGAGTCGCTTGCAGGATCCTTGGCCCGAGACAAAGCAGAACACGCCGAGACCGAGCGAGAAGTCGCCCAGCTCGAGGCCACCGAGGACGCGGTGCGCGAGCGTACCCGCGACTCACGCATCAAATTCACCGGCGCCATCGTCTGCATCGTCGCCGCAATCCTGGTGATCATCCTAGTCTGGCTGTTCGCGAGCAAGTAAACCAGCTGCCAAAAAACGCTCACCGCAACTTATTAGATTGATGCAAGGCAATCTATCCCTCTTGCACCAATCTCTTGACATAAGGAGTGTCCCCAGGTGCCGGCACAAAAGGAACGTCCCCAAGTGCCAAGTGCCCAATGACTACTCAACAACCACGGCAACACCGATGTAATGGCAGAGTCAGCGAGCGGGTCGCATTTGAGACAAGGTGACGTGAAACGAAAGGGCGCTGACCTTCTGGTCGCGCCCTTGAAGTTGAACGTCAGATTGTCCAAATGCGGCCCGCGCAGCGTCGGCCGGTTACGGCGTTTGTAAAACGCCGTAACCTACTGAATGAGCATCGCGTCGCCGAAGCTGAAGAAGCGGTAACGTTCTTCGATAGCAGCAGCGTAGGCATCCATGATCTGGTCGCGGGTGGCAAGTGCGCTCACGAGCATCATGAGCGTGGAGCGCGGCACGTGGAAGTTCGTGATCAGCGCGTCTACCACGTGATAGGTCGAGCCGGGCATGAGGTAGAGCTGCGTCGTGGCGTTCTCGCGCACCACGATGTCACCGCGGCCAAGCGTGTCGGCTCCGTCCTCGCGGCCTTCAAAATAGCGCGCCGTCACGGCCGGATCGAACACCGGGGCTTCTGCGTCAAACGCGCTCTCGAGCGAGCGCACCGCGGTAGTGCCGACGGCGATCACACGATGACCCTCGGCTTTCGCCTTATGCACGGCGTCGACAACTTCCTGCGACACGTGGTAGCGCTCGGTGTGCATGACGTGCTGCGTGGGGTCGTCCTCCTCCACCAAGCGGAAGGTATCGATGCCCACCTCGAGCTCGACGGCGGCAAACTTCGCACCCTTGGCCTCGATAGCGGCCATGAGCTCGGAAGTAAAGTGCAGACCCGCCGTGGGAGCTGCAGCCGAGTGTTCCTCTTTCATGGCGTAGACGGTCTGGTACTTCTCGGGATCGCCCTCGTAATCGGTAATGTAGGGCGGCAGCGGCACGTGGCCGGCAGCATGGATGGCCTCGTCGAGCGTGCGCGGCTCGCCGGCGGCATTGCAACCGGCCGGCTCAAAACGCACCAGGCGGCCGCCGCGGCTATCGGTGACAAAGTCGATGACCTCGGCCGTCAGCACCACGGGAGCCCCCTCGGGCGCATGGGCGCCGCCCGCACGATACTCAATCTGAGCACCGGGCTTCAGGCGCTTACCCGGCTTGACCAGGCACTCCCAAACGTGGCCCAGCGGGTCAACATCTTCGCGGCGCTTGAGCAGCAGCGTCTCGACCACGCCGCCCGAGCCCTCCTTGCGACCGATCAGGCGGGCCGGCATCACGCGCGTCTTGTTGATGACGAGCACATCGCCAGGCTCGATATAGTCGATGATGTCGCGGAAGATGCGGTGCTCAACGGTACCGCCGTGCTCCAGCGGCGTTCCCGCCTGGGAGCCCTTGCGATCCACCACCAGCAGGCGGCAGGAGTCGCGCGGCTCGGCAGGAGCCTGTGCAATCAGTTCCTCAGGAAGGTTATAGTCAAAATCATCGGTACGCATAGACACGTCGGATACTCCTTATATAGCTAAAGTCCGCTCTACATCCTAGCAGGCTGACGTCCCAAGTGAACTACTTTTTGGCCTTGATTATCGACTTTATCCGAACACCTCCCACATTCATCCGCACATGTGCGGA
>CBCSLZ010000043.1:0-5208 GCA_965141245.1 uncultured Collinsella sp. | reverse complement strand
TGGGGCCGAGTTTCCCCCTGCGCGACTCTGTTTGCCGCCGGAGCGAATGGGGTAAATCTCGGCCCCTCCCGCCCCGGCCTGCCAGGTCAACTACACCGTGTACTGCGGCAGGTCCTGCAGGGCGATGACGTCCATGCCCATGTCGTTGGCACTGCCGTGACCCTGCTGGTCCTCGCGCACGGCCTCGATGGCACTCACATACGTGTTGGCCGCGGACATCGCGGTCACGCAGGTCACGCCGCGACGCACGGCCTCGGTACGTAGCAGGTAGCCATCGCCACGCGAGCCCGGACCGTACGGCGTATTGACGATCACCGCGATCTTGCCATCGGCGATCAGGTCACCGATGTTGGGACGCTCGCCGTCGTGCGGGCCGCTAATCTTCTCCACGACCTCGCAGGTCACGTTGCCGCCGCGCAGCACGCGCGCCGTGCCCTCGGTGGAGCAGATATCAAAGCCCAGGTAGCGCAGGATACGCGCGACCGAAAGGATGTGGCGCTTGTCACGGTCGCACACGCTGATGAACACCTTGCCGGCGCTCGGGTCGGGCAGCTTGTAGTCAATCGCCAGCTGCGTCTTGGCGTATGCCTCGGGATAGCTCTTGGCGATACCCATGACCTCGCCCGTCGACTTCATCTCGGGCCCCAGGATAACGTCGGCACCGGGGAAACGACCCCAGGGCATAACGGCTTCCTTCATGCAGAACCAATCGAGCTGACGCTCGTCGCTCGGCAGGCCCAGGCTGGCGATGGAATCGCCTGCCATGATACGCGCCGCGCACTTGGCCAGCGGCACGCCGGTGGCCTTGGAGATAAACGGCACGGTGCGGCTCGCGCGCGGGTTTGCCTCGATCACGTAGACGGTCTCGCCCTTGATGGCGTACTGCACGTTGACCAGGCCGCGTACGCCCAGCGCCATCGCGATGCGACGCGTGGTCTCGCGAAGCTTTGCCTGCAGGCTCTCGCTAAAGCTGAACGGCGGGATGCAGGTCGCGGAGTCGCCAGAGTGAATACCGGCCTCCTCGATATGCTCCAGAATGCCGCCAATGTAGACCTCTTCGCCATCGCACAGGGCGTCGACATCGGACTCGATCGCACCCTCCAGGAAGCGGTCCAGGTACACCGGGTAGTCGGGGCTAATGCGCGCGGCCTCGGCCATGTAATCGCGCAGGTGCTCGGCATCGTAGGCGATCATCATGCCGCGGCCGCCCAGCACGTAGCTCGGACGTACCAGCAGCGGGTAGCCAATGTGTGCGGCAACGGCCTCGGCCTCCTCAAACGAGGTGGCCTGACCCGCCGGCGGGTACATGATGCCCAGCTTGTCGAGCAGGGCGGCAAAGCGCTCGCGGTCCTCGGCAAAGTCGATGGCATCGGGCTTGGTGCCCATGATGTTCACGCCGCTCTCCTCGAGCATGCGCGCCAGCTTAAGCGGGGTCTGGCCGCCAAGCGTCACCACGACGCCATCGGGGCGCTCAACGTCGATAACGTCCATGACGTCCTCGTAGGTGAGCGGCTCAAAGTACAGGCGGTCGGACGTGTCGTAGTCGGTCGAGACGGTCTCGGGATTGCAGTTGACCATGATGGTCTCAAAGCCGCGGGCCGCCAGCGCATAGCTCGCATGCACGCAGCAGTAATCGAACTCGATGCCCTGGCCAATACGGTTGGGGCCGGCGCCCAGGATCATCGCCTTGGGCTTGTCCGCCGGCGTGGTCTCGTCGGGAGCCACGCACTTCTTGGCATCCGGACTCGTGCGGTAGATGTTCTCGTACGTCTTGTAGTGGTACTCCGTGGCGCTCGAGAACTCCGCAGCGCAGGTATCGACCGTCTTCATGCTGGGAACCACGCCAAGGCCCTTGCGATAGGCGCGCACAAAGCGCTCGTCCGAGCCGGTCAGCGCGGCGATCTCGGCGTCGCTCGTGCCGTACTGCTTGAGCAGGCGCATCGCGTCGGCGTCGATATCCTCCACACGCAGGCCGCGGATGCTCTCCTGGACCTGCACCATGTCGTTGATACGGTTGAGGTACCACGGATCGATACCGCAGATGGTGTGGATGCGCGCAACATCCCAGCCGCGGCGTAGGGCCTCGACCACAAAGAAGATGCGATGCTCGGTCGGGGTTGCCACGGCCTGAGCAAGCTCGTCGTCGCTCAGCTTATCGGCACCCTCTTTGCCACCGGCGCAAATGCCCTGGTGGCCATCCTCCAGCGAGCGCATAGCCTTGCCAAAGGCCTCCTCAAAGGTGCGGCCGATCGCCATAATCTCGCCCACGGCCTTCATGCGCGTGGTGAGCGTGGGGTCGGTGCCTTTAAACTTCTCAAAGGCAAAGCGCGGCACCTTGACCACGCAGTAGTCGATCGTGGGCTCAAAGCAGGCGGGCGTTGCCTTGGTGATGTCGTTGACGATCTCGTCGAGCGTGTAGCCCACGGCCAGGCGAGCGGCGGCCTTGGCGATGGGGAAGCCCGTGGCCTTGGAGGCCAGTGCGGACGAACGGCTCACGCGCGGGTTCATCTCGATGACGATCAGGCGGCCGGTGTTGGGGTTCACGGCAAACTGCACGTTGGAGCCACCGGTCTCAACGCCGATCTTCTCCAGAATGGCGAGCGAGGCCACGCGCATGCGCTGATACTCAAGGTCGGAGAGCGTCTGCGCCGGCGCGACGGTGATGGAGTCGCCGGTATGCACGCCCATGGGGTCGAGGTTCTCGATGGAGCACACGATGATGCCGTTGCCGGCGTGGTCACGCATGACCTCCATCTCGTACTCTTTCCAACCCTCGATGGACTCCTCGACCAGCACCTCATGAGCAGGCGAGAGCTCGAGGCCCTGGCTCACGATGGAGACGAGCTCCTCGTGGGTGTGCGCGATGCCGCCGCCGGCGCCACCGAGGGTAAAGCTCGGACGCAGCACGCAGGGATAGCCCACGCGCTCGGCGATGGCCTCGGCGTCAGCCACGCTGTAGGCATAGCCCGAGCGCGCGACCTCCAGGCCGATCTCGGCCATAGCCTCGTTAAAGAGCTTGCGGTCCTCGCCGCGCTCGATGGCGGCCAGGTCGCAGCCGATCATCTCGACGCCGTACTTGTCGAGCGTACCGTCTTTCGCCAGCTCGACGGCGGCGTTCAGACCGGTCTGGCCGCCCAGTGTGGGCAGCAGCGCGTCCGGGCGCTCTTTCTTGATCACGCGCTCGATAAACTCGGCGGTGACGGGCTCGACATAGGTGCGGTCGGCAAGACCCGGGTCGGTCATGATGGTCGCCGGGTTAGAGTTGACCAGGATGACCTCAAAGCCATCCTCCTTGAGCACCTTGCAGGCCTGGGCGCCGGAGTAGTCAAACTCGCAGGCCTGGCCGATAACGATGGGGCCCGAGCCAATGACGAGGATGCGCTTGATGTCAGTACGTTTAGGCATGTTTAAAACCTCCTAGAGAGGCTGACTCAATGTTTTGGAAAAGTCAGCGAGGGTGCAGCTGGTGCATCAGATTGCCGTGATGCGAGGGCGCGCTGGGCTTATGCCCGCGCGTCCGAAGCAGAACGGCAAGATGATGTGCCAGATGCAGCCGCAGCGTCGACCGGTCCGCCGTTCGGTAGAACGGCGGAACCACCATCGGCGAAATTCCAGCCGGCCAGGCGGTCCTTCGCGGTGTCGATGTCCAGGTAGTTCTCCTCGCCGTCCATGAGTCGCGTAAAGGCGGTAAAGAGATAGTGGGCATCGGTGGGGCCAGGCGAGGCCTCGGGGTGATACTGGACCGAGAAGCACGGGGCGTCGAGCAGCTGGATGCCCTCGGCGGTGCCGTCGTTGAGGTTCACATGTGTTAGACGAATGCGACCGAAGCGCTCGTTCATCACGACCGGCGCGATGCCGCGGCGCACCCAGACGCGCAGATCTCCATCGGCCGCATGCTCGGTCTCGCCGCCGGAAAGCTCGGGGACAAGCTTGCCCAAGCTGGGGAACAGCAGGCCAAAGCCATGGTTTTGCGCGGTGATCTCCACGCGACGACTTACCAGGTTCATGACCGGCTGGTTGCCACCGCGGTGACCGAACTTAAGCTTTTCCATCTGGGCGCCGCAGGCCAGGCTGATCATCTGGTGACCAAGACAAATACCAAAGACCGGCACCTTGCCGATCAGCTGCTGCACCTGCTCGTAGGTCTCCACCACGGCGTCGGGGTCGCCGGGGCCGTTGGACAAAAAGACGCCATCGGGATTCATGTCGAGCACCTCACTCGCAGGTGTATCCCACGGCACGACGGTAAGGTCGCAGCCGGCGCGGACCAGACCCTCCAGAATGCCGCGCTTCACACCGCAGTCGTAGGCGACCACTTTGTGACAGGCAGGAGCGGCAGCCGCAAGTGCAAAGTCATGCGTGGCAGGCAGGTCGACGGCGGCAAAGGCGTGGGGCTCAGGGCAGCTCACGGTCTTGACCAGGTTCTCGCCTACCAGCGTGGGCGCTGCGGCCAGACGCTCGGCAAGCTCGTCGACGTCGAAAATCTCGGTCGAGATAATGCCCATCTTGGAACCATTGTCGCGCAGATGGCGCACCAGAGCGCGGGTGTCGACACCCTCGATAGCGACGATGCCGTGAGCGCGCAGGTACTCCGGCACGCTGACGGCCGAGCGCCAGTTAGAAGGCGTGGCGCACATATCGCGAACGATCATGCCGCGCATAGCCGGAGCGCTCGCAGGGCGCACGGCGTCGCCGGGGAAGGCCGACTGGACATCGGTCTCGTCGATACCGTAGTTGCCGATCTGCGGATAGGTCATGGTTACGATTTGGCCGGCATAACTCGGGTCGGTCATGACCTCAAAGTAGCCCTCGAGCGAGGTGTTGAAGCAGACTTCGCCGGTCGCGGTGCCCTCGGCGCCGCATGCACGTCCATAAAAAATGGTCCCATCCTCAAGATACAGGATGCAGGGACCGCAGGTGCCCTTGCTGGTTTTGGCCAGCATACGCTGGCAAAGCTCGCTGGGCGCGAAGGTGCGGGAGGCAGCGCCCGCGGTATGGTTGTTCGCCATAATTCTCCTTCCCGGTCTCACAGGACCGGCTTAAAGGTGTGTAGTTAGGCCTCGCGGTATTGTAACCGCAAGCATGCCTCATGGCGTTAATTTCATCGAAATGTTTACGAAATGATAATTATGACTTTATATGCATAATGATTTTTCTGGGACGTGTCTCTATAGTTTTGTCAACCGCGTGCTTCGCGCCATTTCGGCA
>CBCSLZ010000042.1:0-5860 GCA_965141245.1 uncultured Collinsella sp. | reverse complement strand
GTGGCGGAATTGGCAGACGCGTACGGTTCAGGTCCGTATGGGGGCAACCCCATGAAGGTTCAAGTCCTTTCGCCCGCACCATTAAATGAAAGAGCTCCCAGCAATGGGGGCTTTTTTGTTATGGGCCGTTTTTGGCAGATTTGACATATCGATTTCGCGCGGTAGATGCCCCTGTGGTCAAAAAGTGGCAAATATGAGTACTGACATGAAAATAAAGACATTTCATGAAGCCATTTTTGCTCATTTTACGCAACAGATGTACGCTAATTTGGCTCAACCTTGAGATAAAATGAAGTAATTTCGATAGACCTCGGGTTCAACGAGGCGATTTTGACCCAAATACGCTGTTACTAAACTGGTAACAGTACTCATATTTGGCCTTTTTTGACCACGGGTCCTCTTGTTGGTGTCACACAGCTGCTTCGTGTGGGTATCCTAGTTCCAACGTGTGCCTATCAGAGGAGAGACCATGCTGTTTTCCGGTATCATCGCCGCCCTTACCAGCCTTTTGATTCCCATCATCATCCTGTTGCTGCTGCTTCCCAACGCCTGCTATGTCGTTGAACAACAGCATGCCGTGATCATCGAGCGTCTGGGCAAGTTTAACCGCATCGTCAACGCGGGCTTCCACATGAAGGTGCCCGTGATCGACCGCAAGGCCGCCACGGTGAGTCTGCGCACCATGAAAAACGGTTTTGGCATCGACGTTAAGACCCAGGACAACGTGACCATCGGCCTTGAGGTCTCTGCTCAGTACCACGTGAGCTATGACATGGGCGCCGGCCCGGCAGATTCGGGTATCTACAAGAGCTACTACATGCTGCAGGAGCCCGTCGACCAGATGCGTGACTTCATCACCGACGCCCTGCGCTCTTCCATTCCCGTCTACACACTCGATGAGGTCTTTGCCAAGAAGGATGACATCGCCAAGGATGTCAACGCTACCGTTTCCGAGCAGATGGCCGCCTACGGCTTCACCCTCGTGTCGACGCTCATCACCAAAATCGCACTGCCGACCGAGGTTGAGAACTCCATGAACGACATCAACGCTGCCCAGCGCAAGCGCGCTGCGGCACAGGAGCTCGCTGAGGCCGACCGCATCAAGCGCGTCACCGAGGCGACCGCCGAGGCCGAGGCAATGGAAAAGGCGGGCGAGGGCATCGCCAACCAGCGCAAAGCCATCGCGTTGGGTATCAAAGATTCGCTCGAGATCATCCAGGAGACGGGTGTCGGCAACGACGAGGCCAACCAGCTGTTCATGTTTACGCAGTGGTCCGAGATGATGACGGAGTTCGCTCGCACGGGTAAAACCTCGACGGTCGTGCTGCCGAGCGATTTCTCGCAGTCGGCCTCGATGTTCGAACAGATGCTGACCGCCGGCAAAGTGCAAAACGGTTCGAAGGAGTAGGAGCGCGTGAAATACACCGTCGTTTGCGTTGGTAAGCTCAAGGAGCACTTTTGGAAGGACGCGTGCGCTGAGTACACCAAGCGCCTGGGCGCCTATGCCAAGGTGGATATCCGCGAGGTGGCCGATATCGATCCGGCTAAGGCGGGCGGCGTGGATGCCGCGCGCGACAAGGAGGGGACGGCGATACTTGCAGCCCTGCCGCCTCGGGCGCATGTGATCCTGCTGGCCATTGAGGGCAAAGAGCGCTCGAGCGAGGAGCTTTCGGCGCGGCTTGATGATCTTATGCTGCGTGGTAACAGCGACATCGCCTTTGTGATTGGCGGATCGGACGGCGTGAGTGATGACGTGCGCGCACGAGCCGACGAGATGCTCAGCTTTGGACGCATTACCTTGCCGCATAACCTGGCACGCGTGGTGCTGCTGGAGCAAATCTACCGCGCCTGCAAGATCAGCCGTGGCGAGCCGTATCACAAATAGGTCAGCAATACGAAACAATGGCGTGGGACAATAGCTTTCGTTTTGAAGAGCGTGTCTGAGAGGACTATGAGATATGAAGATTGGGTTTGTCGGTTTTGGCAATATGGCGAGCGCTATGGCCGATGGCTGGATCGCTGCCGGTGTAGCTGCGAGCGACATGTGCGCCTGCGCGGGTCGCTACGACGCACTGGTTGAGCGCTGCGAGGCGCGCGGCATGGTCGCCTGCCACGATGCCGCCGAGGTTGTCGCCGCATCCGATATCGTGGTCGCTGCGGTCAAACCGTACATGATCGAGAAGATATTCGCCCCGCTCAAGGATGCTCTTGCCAAAAAGGTCGTTCTGTCGGTTGCCTGGACCTGGGACAGTGCCAAGTGGGAGCAAGTCCTGCCGGGCGTCGCGCATATCTCGGCGGTGCCCAACACGCCGGTTTCGGTGGGCGAGGGCGTCATCGCTTGCGAGAAGGCTTCCACGCTTAGTGATGAGCAGAGCACAGTGGTGCTTGATCTGCTTGGCAAGCTCGGCGCGGTGGTCGAGCTCGATACGAGCCTGCTGTTTGTGGGCGGCACGGTGGGTGGTTGCGCTCCGGCATTTGTCGCCATGGCAATCGAGGCCCTGGGCGATGCAGCGGTCAAGCATGGTATCCCGCGTGCCGATGCCTATCGCATTGTGAGCCAGATGGTGCTGGGTACGGCAAAGCTGCAGCTTGCAACTGGCCAGCATCCTGCGGCGATGAAGGATGCCGTATGCTCGCCCGGTGGTGCCACCATCAAGGGCGTCGTTGCGCTCGAGGACGCCGGCATGCGCAGCGCCCTGGTCAAGGCAATCGACGCAACTCTCCAGTAAAACCTGTCATTTAGGGACAGGTTTATTTTGGCAGGTTTTTCCTGCGGTTTTGTCGTATATGCGAAAAGCGCCCCGCAACCGGATCGTTACCGGTTGCGGGGCGCTTGCGTTTGCCCAGATAAAACCGACCAAAATAAACCTGTCCCTTTTGGCAGGTTAGTCCCAGAAGCTGTCTTCCTCATCCTCGGACTTGGGTCCGCGGTCGACGTACATCTTATGGGTACGCTTCTCCATTACAAAGGCAAGAATCGCAAATAACAGGATGCCGCCGGCGAAAAGGATGGCAAAACCGGTGCGGGTGCCAAACAAAAAGGAAAAAACTGCGTCCATTGGGTGCCTTCTTGCGTAGTTGAGTTGGGTCGTAAACGCTCATAAGTATATACTTGCCCATACATGTACAAGGTTGCAACCTAAATGGAATGTATATCGCCGGAGGATCTAATGCTTGATATCAAGTTTGTTCGCGAGAACCCCGATGCCATCGATGTCGCCATGGCTAACCGCCAGACGTCTTGGGATCGCGAGAAGTTCTTTAAGCTCGACGACGAGCGCCGTGCCGTCATCACCGAGGTCGAGGAGCTCCAGGCTACGCGCAATGCCGAGTCCAAGAAGATCGGCGCCCTGATGAAGGAGGGCAAGAAGGACGAGGCCGAGGCCGCCAAGGAGGCCGTGCGCGCCGTCAACGAGAAGATTGACGGTCTGGCCGAGCGCCGCACCGCTCTCGAGCAGGAGCAGTACGACTTCATGGCTCACCTGCCCAACATTCCGTGCGATGCCACCCCGTACGGTAAGGACGAGGACGAGAACATTGAGCGCCGTCGTTGGGGCACCCCGCGCGAGTTCGACTTCGACTTTAAGCCGCACTGGGATCTGGGCACCGATCTGGACATCCTCGACTTCGAGCGCGGCAACAAGCTCTCCGGCAGCCGCTTCACCGTTCTCGGTGGCGCCGGCGCCCGTCTTGAGCGCGCCCTCATCAACTTCTTCCTCGATACGCACACCAGCCGTGGTTTTAAGGAGTGGTGGCCGCCCATCGTCGTCAAGCGTCAGACCATGTTCGGCACGGGCCAGCTGCCCAAGTTCGAAGACGATGCCTATCACGTCTCGGGCGACAACTTCCTGATCCCCACCGCCGAGGTCGTGCTCACCAACCTGCACGCCGGCGAGGTTCTCGATGGCGACACCCTGCCGCGCCGCTACACCGCCTTCACCCCCTGCTTCCGCGAGGAGGCCGGTTCCGCCGGTCGCGACACCCGCGGCATCATCCGTCAGCACGAGTTCGACAAGGTCGAGATGGTCAAGTTCGCTAAGCCGGAGGAGTCCGACGAGGAGCTCGAGAGCATGACTGCCGAGGCCGAGTACCTGCTGCAGCAGCTGGGCCTTCCGTATCGCGTGATTAGCCTGTGCACCGGCGACTTGGGCTTCTCTGCCCGTCAGACCTACGACGTCGAGGTTTGGCTGCCGAGCTACAACGCCTACAAGGAGATCAGCTCCTGCTCCAACTGCGGTGACTTCCAGGCTCGCCGCGCCAACATCAAGTATCGCGACCCCGAGAACTTCAAGGGTTCGCGCTACTTGCACACTCTTAACGGTTCCGGCCTGCCGGCCGGCCGCACCATGGCTGCCATTCTGGAGAACTACCAGAACGCCGACGGCACCATCACGATCCCCGAGGTTCTGCGTCCTTACATGGGCGGTCTCGAGAAGATCGAGCCGGTCGCGTAACTTGGCCGCATAGGGGATATGCAAGGGCGCTCCTTCGGGGGCGCCCTATTTCGTGCGCAGGTCCATACCATGCCGTGCGGACAGCTCAATAGAAAACACACGAACAACTGTTCTGTATACAGCCATCTACCTGCTATGCTTTTGCTAAATAAGAGCGAGAGAAAGGGGACGCGATGGAGCTGTTTGATGATCGGGTGGTGTTGTTTGAGAGCGACGAGGGTGGGGAGTACCTGCTTGTAACGTGTGGGCCGTCTGGCATGGGTGGCCTGGTGGTTCGACAGACGAGCGAGGGACCGTTAACGCAATGGTGCTACGAGGAGTCGCCGCATGTGGTCGAGACGTTTGTGGCGCACGAGGGGCTTGTGGCGCTGGAGCACTTCTATGGAGTTGGGACTTCCAACCAGGTCGCGCGCATGCTGAGCATCTCGTTTGCCGATTATGACTGTGCCCAGCGGGTGAGATCGCTCCTGAGGGAACTTGATGCTAAGTTTGACGTGATCGAAAAGCCAATCGATCGTACGGGGAACGGCGGTATATGCGGAGCAGCATGACAAAACTGCGTTCCACAAAAAAGTTTGAGATTGTGCTTGACTCCAATAAGCTAAAGTGGTTTTATATGTCTTGCGCTGCGGCGTTACCTCAGCTGGATAGAGGGTCTGACTACGAATCAGAACGTCATAGGTTCGAATCCTATACGCCGCACCAATTGAAATTGAAAGCCTCCGGCAACGGGGGCTTTTCTTTTATGCCGCCACCGCATGGATTCGAACCTCGGTCGAGGCGCGGGCGTAAAGAAAACGCGGAGCGTTTTTAGCCCGCGGGCGAGCGCGCCGGCAGGCGGGCGAAGCCGGTGCGGATCCGCGAAGCGGATGCGCGGAATCCTATACGCCGCACCAATTGAAATCGAAAGCCTCCGGCAACGGGGGCTTTTCTTTTACGCCGGCACCGCATGGATTCGAACCTCGGTCGAGGCGCGAGCGTCTTAATCATCACTTCGTAAAATTTTTCCAAATTGTCGCTTGACCTATCGAGGGGTCACGTGCATAATAATCCGTGCGTTGCGGCGTTACCTCAGCTGGATAGAGGGTCTGACTACGAATCAGAACGTCATAGGTTCGAATCCTATACGCCGCACCAATTGAGTTTTAAGCCTCCGGAAACGGGGGCTTTTCTTATATGTCGACATACTTGAGGAGTTGCTTTCGCCGTGTTTGAAAGTATCGAGTCGATCGACTGCATCAAATGAGTAAAAATCAAATTCAATAACTTTTTTTGAAAAACGCTTGACGATTATTCAGTCCATGTGCATAATAATCAACAAGTCGCGGCGTTACCTCAGCTGGATAGAGGGTCTGACTACGAATCAGAACGTCATAGGTTCGAATCCTATACGCCGCACCAATTGA
>CBCSLZ010000041.1:0-7047 GCA_965141245.1 uncultured Collinsella sp. | reverse complement strand
CTTGAACTGAGAAGGGGGAGGCCTCGCGGCCTCCCCCTTTTTTGCGTTTACGGGCTTTTGTCTCACATAGTAGCTGTGTTTTATAACCCTCGTTTGTCGCATCTTCTGTGAACGGGCTACAATAACTTAGTCTGTGCGATATGGAGGTGAACATGGCTGAAGCTGGTATCGGCGTTGATATCGTCGAGATTTCCCGTATGAAATCAATTCTTGAAAAGACGCCGTCGTTTGCTCGGCGTGTGTTTACCGAAGAAGAGCGTGCGTATTGTGATGCATCATCGCGTCCCGCTGCTCACTATGCCAGCCGCTTTGCTTCGCGCGAGGCGGTACTTAAAGCTCTCGGCACGGGTTTTAGTCAAGGCGTTGGTCGCAAGGATGTTTCGGTTACGCGTGATAAACTCGGCAAACCGAAAGCGCTGCTTTCGGGCCGCGCTCTCGAGATCGCTCAAGAGCTGGGTGTTGTTGAGGTCGCTCTTTCCATTACGCTTACAGGAGACTTAGCCGTTGCGAATGCCATCGCGATTACCGAAGATGCTCGGCCTAAGCCAAAAGAGGAAAAGGTGAGTACCAAAAAACGCGTAGCGCAGACATTTAAAGAGGCTCGCTCTGTTTTAGATGAGCTTGAGCAGCTGCAGAATTCAGCATTGACGGAGCACCTGGGCGATGCTTCGCAAGATACGCTAGGAGCATAGATGAAACCGGTTTTGAGTACCGAAGAAGTCGTTCGTCTCGAGGATATCATCGAACGCGAAGGGACTTCGAAGGCCGAGCTTATGGAGCTAGCGGGTGAGTTTGCCGCCAACGAGGTTTTGAAGCTCAATCCCGATCGGGTTCTCGTTCTGGTCGGTTTTGGTAATAATGGCGGCGACGGTTGGGTTGCCGCCGATATCCTGAGCCATAAGGGCGTGGACGTCGATATCGTTTCTCCGGTTGAGCCGGATGAGATTCCTGCTGCTCTGGCACGTCATGTTGCTCGTCGTACTGCCGGCCGCGATGTGCACGTTTGCGTTGGCCCCTCGCGTGACGAACTCGAGGTTTTGATCGATAAGGCCGATGTTGTTGTCGATGCCATTTTTGGTACCGGTTTCCATGGGAATCTGCGTGCGCCGTTCTCCATCTGGATTCCTACGGTCAATGAATGCGCCGATTGTGTCGTATCCATTGATGTCCCCTCGGGCCTGAATGCCGAGACGGGCGTTGTTGATGACGACTGCATTCGCGCCGAACATACGGTGACGATGATTGCGCCCAAGATTGGTCTGTATAGCGCTGATGGCCCTGAGTATGCTGGCGATTTGATCTGCGGCAATCTTTACGACCGTCTTGACGAGGTCATCGATGATGTCGACCACGCCGCCGAGATTGTCGAGCCCGGTGACTTAGTTGATTACTTTGCCCCACTACCTACGAATATCGATAAGTATTCCCGTGGCTCTGTGCTTATTGTCGCCGGATCTGCGCAATATCCTGGTGCTGCCATTATGGCGGCCAAGTCTGCAGCTCGCGCGGGTGCTGGTTACGTGGCAGTCGCGGCTCCTGACGCCTGCGCTAATCTTATTCGCATTGCACTTCCTTCGATTCCCGTCTTTGCTATTCCGTCTGATTCCCGCGGCTCCTTTGGCGCCGCTGCGCGCATGACGGTGTGCGAGATTGCAAAGAAGTACAGCTGCGTACTGTGCGGTCCCGGTATGACGACGTCTGCCGGCGCTATGCAGGTGGTTTCGGGCTTGCTCGAGCTTGATGTACCGCTTATTTTGGATGCCGATGCACTCAACTGCCTTGCTAAGATTGCCATTGACGGTATTGATAGTAACCCCGAGATGTATCGTCGCGAGCAGCCGTTGGTTATGACGCCGCACTATCGTGAGCTTTCGCGTCTGGTTGCCGGTGACGAGGTGAACGACCTTGGTACCGCGATTGCAGCCGCGCAGAAGGTTGTCTGGGCTGCAGGCTCCGACAATCTGGTGGTCATTGCCAAAGGGCCGACGACGGCTATCTGTGGCGTTGAGCGCGTGCTGCTGCCGCTCTCGGGTCCGGCTTCTCTGGCAACTGCCGGTTCGGGTGATGTTCTCGCGGGTATTTTGGCCGGCACGCTTGCCACCATGCGCGACGAGATGGATCGTTGGGAGTTGCTGTATTCGTACGCCGTCGCACTCCACAGCTACGCCGGTTTTGCCGCGGCGACGGAGTATGGTGAGAAGAGCGTTATCGCGACCGATCTTATCGACTTGATCGGTCCTGCCATGGAACTGGCGGCAAAGGATGCGCTCGAAGATCTGGGAATCGTGGACGAAGGGTCGGATGACTAATCATGAATAAAGCCGATTTGACGCGCTGGTCCTGGGTCGAGATCGACCGCGGGGCGCTCCGTCGCAACACGAGGGCCTATAAGAACTTGTTGAATCCGCGTCAGCGCCTGTGCTGCGTGGTCAAGGCCGATGCTTATGGTCATGGAGCTGTTGAGTGCGCCAAGATCATGTATTCGGCCGGTGCCGACATGTTTGCCGTGGCGACGGTTAACGAGGGCGTTGAGCTCCGACAGGGCGGGATTACGAAACCTATCCTCATCCTAAGCGAGCCGCCTATCGAGGCCATTCCGACGTTGCTCGAGTTTGATATCATGCCCTCGGTCTATACGTCTGACTTTGCTCTTGCGTATGGCGAATGTGCCGTCGCGGCGGGCAAAGTGGGCAAGTATCATCTCGCCATCGAGACGGGCATGAATCGTATCGGCGTTCACTACACGCAGGTGCTCGACTTTGTCCGCGGTATAAATTTCCATCGCGGTATTCAGTGCGACGGCGTATTTACGCACTTCGCCACGGCCGATGAACCTTCGGGCTGGGACTACAAGCTGCAGTGTCAGCGCTTTACCGAGGCCGTTCAGGCCATTAAGGATGCGGGTTTTGAGTGCGGTATCGTGCACTGCGCCAATACGCCGTCCTCGATGCTCGACCCCTCGATGCATTTTGATATGATTCGCGCCGGCGTTGGCTTGTATGGCATGCAGCCGTGCGAGCTGAGTGGCCGCGTGATGCAGCTCGATCCCGTTATGAGCGTCCATGCGCGTGTGGCGCGCGTGGCACACCCTGCGATGGGTGAGGGCGTGGGCTACGGTTTTACCTACCGCGTACCGCGTACGCGCGTTCAGATCTGCACGCTGCCGATCGGTTATGCCGATGGCCTATCGCGTACGCTTTCCAATCGTATGGATGTGCTGTATCGCGGCGAGCGCGTGCATCAGGTTGGCAATATCTGCATGGACCAGTTTATGGTCGCCATTCAGTCCAACCCGGCACACGAGATTCCCGAGGCCGAGTATGGTGACGAGATGATCATTGTCGGCCGCGATGGCGATGCCGAGATCACTATGGACGAGATGGCCCGACTGCGCGGAACGATTAACTACGAGGTCGCCTGCGGCTTTGGCATGCGTCTCGACAAGGTCTACGTGTAGGAGCCGCTATGGGCGTCATGCACATCCCCGGCCATACCCATCAGGCACCACGTGAGGTCGCACTCGAGGAAATTGAGGCCGTTCTGGGCGATTGTCACCTCTGCCAGCTCTACCAGTCGCGTCACAATATCGTGTTTGGCGTGGGAAACCCCCGCGCTCGCGTCATGTTTATTGGTGAGGCGCCGGGCCGCAATGAGGATTTGCAGGGCGAGCCCTTTGTGGGGGCGGCAGGCGAGGACCTCAACGGCATTTTGTCGCTGGCGGGGCTCAAACGCGAAGACGTCTACATTGCCAATGTGCTTAAGTGCCGCCCGCCGGGAAACCGCAATCCGCGTCCCGAGGAAGTGCTGGCTTGCTCGCCGTTTTTGCGTGAGCAGATTCGAAGCGTCTGGCCTGATATTATCGTGACGCTCGGCAACCCCGCGACGCACTTTGTGCTTAAGACCGAGATTGGCATTACTAAGCTGCGCGGCAGGTTCCACCAGATGGGGCATTTTGTAGTAATGCCCACTTTTCATCCGGCAGCAGCGCTGCGCAATCCGGCGTGGCAGGAGCTGCTGGAGGAAGACTTTAAGATGCTGGGCGACTATCTGGAGCGACATCCCGCACCAGAGGACGCCTCGGAATAATAAGGAGCATATATGTCCCTGGAGCGCCTGGGGGTAGGTACTTACAAAACGACTTGCGCTGCCGATACGGAGTACTTTGGCGAGCTAATTGCACCGTGCCTTGAGGACGGCGATGTGCTCATCCTGACCGGTGGCCTGGGAGTGGGCAAAACTCACTTTACCAAGGGCGTCTCGCGCGGGCTGGGCGATGGGCATATGGTTACGAGTCCTACGTTTGCGCTCATGGCCGTTCACGATCAAGGTCGTATTCCGCTGTTTCACTTTGATCTATACCGCCTGGAGCATGCCTACGAGCTCGAGGATACGGGCATTTTCGATGTGCTGGGCTATGAGGGTGCTTGCCTGCTGGAATGGGGCGAACAATTCCAGGACGAGCTGACGGATGAGTATCTTTCGGTGACGCTCAAGCGTGATGAGGGCGACAGCGATGTGCGAACGATAACGCTTGAGGCGCACGGTGACCGCGCAATGGAGCTTTCCCATTTGATTGATAAGGCTGTACAAGATGAGCTTGCATAACGATAACGCGCTGGTGGTGGCGCTCGATACCTCGACCGACATGCTTGCCTGCGCGGCAAGCTGGATCGATGGACAGACGGGCGAGACGAAGCTCGTGAGTGGCGACCACATGTGTCGCCGTCACGCCAACGTTGAGCTCGTGAATACCGTTGATGGCGTGCTGGCTCAAGCCGGTCTGGATCGCAGCGATGTTGGCCGCTATGTGGTCGGCCGCGGCCCGGGGTCCTTTACGGGTGTGCGCATCGGCATCTCCACTGCCAAGGGCCTCGCGCGTGGTGCCAATGTTCCGCTGCTGGGCGTGTCGACGCTCGACGCTTGCGCTTGGACGGCGTGGAAGGCTGGCGTGCGCGGCAAGCTTGGTATCTTGGCCGATGCTATGCGCGGTGAGGTATATCCGGCGCTGTATATGCTGGTCGATGAGGGTCCCGAGCGTCAATTTGAGCGCGAACACGTGGTCAAGGTCGCCGTGGCGCTCGATGAGTGGCGCCGAGCAGCGGACTGGGACCAGGTTCAGCTGACCGGTGACGGTCTCGTGCGCTATGGCAAGCTGCTGGGTGAGGACGAGACCGCCCGCTGCGTGGAGCGCGACCTGTGGTGGCCTTCGGGCGAGGGCTTGCTGCTCGCGCACGCTGCAGGTGACGGCGATCCGGCCCGCGTCCTGCCGATTTACACGCGCCTTTCGGATGCCGAGGAAAACGAGCGCAAGCGTCTTGGTCTTGCCGAGAGTGCGCAGAGTGAAATTACGGGCGTTGCCGATGAGCTCGCCGGTCGTCATCTGCAGTTCCGTCCCATGGGCGCGGCGGATGCCGAGGGCGCGAGCGCGCTGGAGGCTGCCTGCTTTGAAGGTGCCGGACACGAGGCGTGGACGCCGGGCATGTTCCTGTCCGAACTGGGCGAGGACGTCGCTGTGCCGCGTAGTTGGTGGGTAGCACACGACGACGGCAAGCTGCTGGGCCTTGCCGGCGGCATGGTCGTGGACGGTGATGTGCAGATTCTGGATGTCGCCGTCGACCCGGTACATCGCCGTGAGGGCATTGCCCGCAAGCTGCTGTCGCACGTGAGCTATGATGCCCAGATGCTCGGCTGCACCACGGCTTCGCTCGAGGTCGAGGACGGTAACGAGGGAGCGATCGCGCTTTATAACGCTCTGGGCTTTACCGAGGCAGGACGGCGCCGCGGCTACTATGGTGCCGGCAAGGATGCCATCGTCATGACGGCTCCGCTGCCCCTGGTGCTTCCGGTCGACAATGCTTCGCCCGAGCCGACGGCGGCAGAGCAGCGCGTATGGCCGCTGCCTGCGCCTGGGCGCTCCGAGGGGGAGCGTGCCGAAATTGAGCGCCGCCGCCTAGTGCTCGCTATCGAGAGTTCCTGCGACGAGACGGCCGTGGCGATTATCGATGCGGATGGCAATATGCTGGCCAACCAGGTGTCGACACAGATTGATTTTCATGCCCGCTTTGGCGGCGTGGTGCCCGAGATCGCCTCGCGCAAACACGTCGAGGTGATTGTGAGTGTCGTGGATGCGGCGCTCGAGGATGCCGCAGCATCGCTTGGTCTTGAGGGTGGAGCCATTGCCCCCAGCGAGCTTGCCGCCGTGGGCGTGACACAGGGTCCGGGCCTGGTGGGCGCCCTCGTGGTGGGCGTTGCCTTTGCCAAAGGCTTTGCCTACGCTGCCGGTAAGCCGCTCGTATGCGTCAACCATCTGGAGGGGCACCTGTTTGCCAACTTGCTGGCGCAGCCCGACCTCAAGCCGCCGTTCATCTTCACGCTTGTCTCGGGCGGGCACACCATGCTCGTGCACGTGAAGGCATGGGGCGACTACGAGGTACTTGGTGAGACACTCGACGATGCTGTGGGCGAGGCCTTCGACAAGGTAGCCAAGGCGTTGGGTCTGGGCTATCCCGGTGGCCCCATCATCTCCAAGCTGGCCGAGACGGGCAACCCCAAGGCGATCGATTTCCCCCGTGCGCTTAACAGCAGAGGAGACTATCGCTTCTCGCTTTCGGGCCTTAAAACCGCTGTGACGCTCTACATTGAACAGGAGACCAAGGCCGGGTGCACGATTCACCTGCCCGATCTGGCAGCTTCGTTTGAGGCAGCTGTCTTTGACGTGCAGTACAAGAAGGCCAAAAACGCACTGCACGCTACCGGATGCAAGGAATACTGCATCGGTGGCGGCGTCTCGGCCAACCCGCATCTGCGCGAGATGATGATCAAGAAGCTTGGACGTCAGGGGATTCGCGTAACGGTGCCGCCCTTGTCTGCCTGTACCGATAACGCAGCCATGATCGCGGAGGTCGCCCGCCGTAAATTCGACCGAGGTGAAATCTCGCCGTTCGACGTCGACGCCGATCCAAACATGACGCTGTAGTCGTACGGGTGCGGTCCCCGGCGCTGCCCGGGCGCCAGCGGCCGCATATGAACTTTCCTGCTCTACAGTCC
>CBCSLZ010000040.1:0-8978 GCA_965141245.1 uncultured Collinsella sp. | reverse complement strand
AAGGGAAGAGGCGGGGCATGCCCCGCCTCTTACACCACATCTCTGCGCGCTACCACTATTCCACCGCAACTTACTGAGTGGGGGCTCTTGGCTGCCACTTGCACTGATATTTGTCCTGAAATGGCTGGTCGTTAGGGGTTGCTACCGGTAGTTGCGGTAGGGTTGGGGCAGATTCTAACTAGAAATGGTGGTCGCTACCGGTTGTTCTCGGCATACTCGGCTCATTCGATTACGATCACCACATGAAAGGAACTGCCATGGATCTTGCGATGGCGCAGCGGCTCGTTGATCGCCGCAAGGCTGCCGGGCTTTCTCAGGAGGCGCTTGCCGCCCAGCTGGGTGTGAGTCGTCAGGCTGTTAGTAAATGGGAGCGCAGCGAATCCTCGCCCGATACCGATAACCTCATTGCGCTCGCCGCGCTGTATGGTGTGTCGCTGGATGAGTTGTTGTATGGGGAAGCGGCTAGTGATGCCGATGGCTCAGAGGACGGCAGCACCGAAACGGTGGATGAGGCTAAAGAGGCCGAAGATTCTGCCGAGCACGCCGATTGTGGCGACAAACCACTTGTGGATATTTCCCTCGCGCGCGGCATCCACGTCATTGATCCCAATAAAGGCGAGGAAGTCCATGTTGGCTGGAACGGCATCCATGTGACCAACGAACGCAAGGGCGAAGAGGTGTATGTGGGGCCGGACGGCGTGCATGTCGATACGCTTGAGGACGATGGACATAGCGTGCATACCAATGACGACGGCACCGTCACCATCGACGGCGAGACGTTCTCCAGCTGGAAGGAAGCACACGACAAGCTCGACCATCATGGCAAGCATTTCCAAACCAAGGTCGGACGTGCATGGAACAAATTCCCCTTCCCCGCGCTTGTCGCCCTCGCCTATCTGGTGCTCGGCATTGTCTACGGCACATGGGGCATGGGGCTCTTGCTCGTCTTTTTGGTTCCCGTCTACTACGCGATTGGTGACTTTATCGATCGACGCCACTTATCTAAGCTGATCGATGTCGTCTATTCAGTCGGTGCCGAGGCATGGTTCCTCTACATGTGGCTCTGCCTGGAACAACCCCATCCCGCCTGGGTAATCCTCATCACCATCCCGGTCGTAAAAGCACTCATGCGCTGGTGCCGCAAACAATGGAAGCACCGCAAGCGAGCCTAAACCATCCCAGCCCGACAGCAGCATCCAACTAGTACTCCCCCGCCCATCCCCCCTAAGTTGCGGTGATATAGTTCCGGTTTTAGCCCTGAGTAATCGAGTTTAGGAACTATTCCACCGCAACTTACGAATGGTCGGAGCGGCTACAGCACAAGCGTCGGCGTTCGTTTGATGGTCCGCCACGAAAAGGGGCCATCTACTACGTTCAACTCGATGAGGCCAACCATGACCGCCTTTTTCGAAAATCGACAGGCCTTCTACCTGCGGTTTTATTTTTCGTTTTCCCGGCATGGTTGAGGGTATCCAATTAAACGTAGTAGATAGGCCCGTTTTGTGGCATACGACCCATTCAAGCCCAATCTCAAAGGCTAAAGAGAGCCTCTCATCCATGCCTGCGAGCGAAAGCCAAATAGAATGAAAAGCAAATGGAAAGCCCGTTTGACGAGCGGAGGACATATGCGCGACGTAGCCGAAAGCGACTGGAAGCTGTTTAAGAAAATGCTTCCCCAATGGCAAGAACGTTATATGGAAAAGCTCATCGGCCAGTACGTTGAGATGCTGAACGGCGACAGCGAAGCGTCCAGTAGATTTTGGGCACTGGAAGAGCGCCTCAATAGAGACAAGCTGTCCTCAGGCGTAATTGCAAACGACATTCGCCGCAGCACAATGCACCGCGAGATAGTCAATTTGCTTATCGACAGCGTGATCACCCTTGACGACCTTGACGGTTTTACCGAGGACATTAAGAGCTGTGCGCAACACTGGATTGGCCAGTAAGAGCACTGAACGACAGACATCCCCAGCAAAAACGGGGCAAACGCCGGGTCGCCCGTAGGTGCCCGGCGTTCGCCCAGATAAAACCTGCCAAAAAAACCTGTCCCTTTTTGGCAGGTTACTCGGCGCTCTTGAGGGCACCGACCATGTCGATCTTATTGAGGGTGCGATTGGTAGCGAGGTTGACGATAAACGTAAAGCCAAAGGAAAGCACCACGGCGAGCACGTAGCTCAGCGGCTCGACCTCAACGTCAAAGAACAGCGACGGCATCTGCAGGATGTAGGTAAAGCTCTCGGCCAGCAAGCCACCCAGTGGCACGCCCAGTGCGGTGCCAATCGCCGTGAGGATCAACGTCTCCTTGTTGACGTAGTGGTGTACCTCGCCGCGACGGAAGCCCAGCACCTTAATGGTCGCCAGCTCGCGCTCGCGCTCGGAGATATTCGTGTTGGACAGCGTAAACACCACCACAAACGATAGGCACGCTGCCATAAAGGTCACGAGCACCACGACAGAATTGATAATCGTAAAGTTCGCCTCGTAGTTCTGCCAATGTTCGGCCGTGCTCGAGATGGTGAGCCAACCGTCGCTCTTAATCTTCTTGCTAAACGCAATCTGGTCAGAAGATGAGCCCTTAAGCAGCACAAAGATGCCGTTAAGGCGTGCACTTCGACCGAACGCGCGCTCATAGGTGCCCTGCGTCATGTAAAGCGTGTTGCCCAGATAGTTAAGCGAAATGTCGCTGACTTTGACCTTGGCGACGTTGAGTGACGAATCCTGGACGTGTGCTGTGTCGCCCGGCTGAATCCCCAGCACCAGTTGCGAGCTCTTGCTCAAGTACACGTCCCCGTCACGCAAGGCGAGCGGTTCTTTGGACTCATCCTCCAGGCGCACGTAGTCACCCAAGTCACCCGTGCGGTCGTCGGGAATCACAATGAGCTGTACAGTCTCGCTCTTACCGCCAAACGTAAAAGTGACGTTGTCGGTCATGATCGGCAGCGTCGAAGTCACGGTCACGTTGTAATCATTGGCCGCGCTGCGCTCATCCAACGCCGCGCACGTCTGCGTAAAGTCATCGGGATTGGCAACTGCCAGCAGGTCGTAGCGCGTGATATGCCCGTACTGTTTGGGCGAAAGCGCCACCGACGTATCGCGGATGCCCATGCCGCAGATCACGAGCGCCGTGCAGCCGGCGATACCGAAGATGGTCATAAAGGCACGTTTTTTGTAGCGGAACAGGTTACGCGCCGCCACCTTGTTTAAGAAGCCCATGCGGCGCCAGATAAAGCCGATGCGCTCGAGCAAGATACGCGAGCCGGCACGCGGGGCCTTGGGACGCATGAGCGAGGCTGGGGTCTCGGCCATCTCGTGGCGGCAGGCGATAATCGTGGCGCCCACCACGCCCACGGCAAACAGCGCCACCGAGACGATCGAGGACACGATGTCGTACGAAAGCAGCATCTGGGGCAGTGAGTACATGTCGTCGAACACCGTAAACAGGAACAGCGGCAGGCCCACAAATCCGATGATGTTGCCGAGCACGCCGCCGATCAGACACGCCCACAGCGAGTAGTCCACATATTTGGACAGGATGCGCCCGCGCGAATAACCGAGCGCCTTATACAGGCCGATGAGCGTGCGCTCCTCCTCGACCATACGCGTGGCGGTGGTAAGGCTGATGAGCACGGCGACGATAAAGAAGATGAACGGGAACACCGTGGCGATGGCCTCAATTGACGAGCTGTCGCTCTCCACGCTCGAGTAGCTTGCGATGTTGTCGCGGTCCTGGATGTACCAGGTGCATTCGCCCAGATCGGAAAGCTCGGCGCAGGCATCGGCAAACTGTTGATCGGCGGCGGCGCGACGCTGATCCAGGTCGGCTTGCGCCTGCGCACGCTCGTCGCTGCCCTCGGCCATGCGATTGATGTTGTCCTGCTCAATCCCAAAGAGCATATTCGCCTGACGCTCAGCCGCGTCCAAGCTCGCCGGCGTGTCGACCGTCAGCTCCTGAGCGCGCGCCTTCTCACGCTCCTCGCGGATCTTCTCGATATTGCCCTTGACCTCATTGATCTTTGCCGTATAGGCATCGGAATAGGAGTTGAGGTTCTTGGCCCCCTCAACGACCACGTGGATTGCAGAATAGGACGAAGACGTCGCGGCGTCCTCGCTCACATAGAACTTGTAGTCCGCGGCCGAGGCGGCACGGAAGGCGTTGACCGTCGAGTCGGAGCTCACGTCGGTGGGATCGAGAACCTCGGCCGTGATGGTGTAGTCGCCATCGGCAAACTGGTCCTTGGCGCTTTGGTTCGATGAGCTTGCGTCATTGGCGGCAAAACTCACCGTATCGCCGAGCTTTTTGCCCGAAGCCTTCAGGAACTTCGAAGTCACCGCGACCTCATCGGGGCTCTCGGGCAAATCGCCGTTCACGAGCACCGGCTGATCGATGTTCTCCTTGGAGAGACTTTGCACGACCACGCGCTCGCGCGTTGTGCCCACGGCGGTGTAGGCGGTCTCGGTGTAGATGCCCTCGGCCGTTTCGACGCCATCGACCTCTTGGATGGCGTCGAGATCATCGTCAGTCAGGCCATAGGTCGACTGCACGTTAATGTCATAGACATTTTGCTGGTCGAAGTAGGCGTCAACCGAATCGCACAGGTCCTCGCAACCCGCCTTAAGGCCGCACATCACGCTCACGCCAAGCGCGGTGATGACCACGATTGACAAGAAGCGCTTAAGACTGCCTCGGATTGTGCGGTAGATGCCACGGCGAAAAACCGTCGGCACCATATCGTTTGAGCTTTGGGCAGTGCGGTAGGTCGTAAAATCCTGCTCGCGCTCCGTGTTCTGCGCGTCGCGGCGTAGGCTGTTTTGGCGGTCCTGGTCCATGGGCGCTACCACTCGATCGTCTCAATAGGCACGGGATTTTGCTGGACCGTCTCGCTCTCCACGCGGCCGCTCTTAAAGCGGATCAGGCGATCGGCCATGGGCGCCAGCGCGGAGTTGTGGGTGATGATAATGACCGTAATGCCCTGCTTGCGACACGTGTCCTGTAGCAGCTGCAAGATCTGCTTGCCAGTTTTGTAGTCAAGCGCGCCCGTGGGCTCGTCGCACAGAAGCAGCTTGGGGTTCTTGGCCAGTGCGCGTGCAATGGACACACGCTGCTGCTCGCCACCCGAAAGCTGCGCCGGAAAGTTAGCAAGGCGGTCGCCCAGGCCAACCTGACGAAGCGTTTGCTCGGCATCGAGCGAATCGGGGCAAATCTGTGCCGCGAGCTCAACGTTTTCAAGCGCCGTCAGGTTGGGGACCAGATTGTAGAACTGGAAGACAAAGCCGACGTCGGCGCGGCGGTATTCCACGAGCTGCGCCTCGTTAGCAGAGCTCACGTCGCGCCCGTCCACCGTTACGGTGCCGGAGGTTACCGTGTCCATACCGCCCAGGATGTTGAGCGCCGTGGTCTTGCCGGCACCCGAGGCGCCCAGGATAATGGCGAGCTCACCGCGCTCGACCGTAAAGCTCGCGCCGTCGAGTGCGTGAATGCGGGCGTCGCCCTCGCCGTATGCCTTGATGACGTCTTTGAATTCGATATAAGCCATCGATCGGTTCCCATCTGGTCGGATAACTCTTTAGTATTACCCATTTCGCACCGACTAAAAAGGGACGGGTTTATTTTGGCAGGTTCTATATGGGGAAACGGCAGCTATAGATGAGGCGCCGGGGAGGCAGAGAAATCATCGATGGGGTCAGGCCGACCGCCAAACACAACGCACGCATCTCAATCTGTCAGCCAAATCATTCGAACAACTGTTCGTTTCTATGATATGATTCCGCTATCTAAGCAGGCCAATACGCAGAAAGGCGGCCAACATGGCGTTCGACTTTAAGAAGGAATGCAAGGAGCTCTACAGACCTGCAAGCAAGCCGAGTATCATAACTGTCCCGCCTATGAGCTACGTTGCCGTTCGCGGAAAGGGCGACCCAAATACCGAAGGTGGCGAGTATCAAAATGCCCTGCCGCTGCTTTACGGCATCGCCTATACCGTCAAGATGTCAAAGAAAGGCTCAAGGAGTATCGAGGGCTATTTCGACTTTGTGGTACCGCCGCTCGAGGGCTTCTGGTGGCAAGACTCCCCGAGCGGCGACATCGATTATGTACGCAAGGACGATTTCAACTTTATCTCGTGCATCCGCCTGCCCGATTTCGTCACTCAGGATGACTTTGACTGGGCGGTCGCGGAAGCCACGGCCAAAAAGAAACTGGACTTTTCTGCCGTCGAGCTGCTTAAAGTTGACGAGGGTCTCTGCGTTCAATGCATGCATACCGGACCCTACGACAGCGAGCCGGCAACCGTAGACGCCATGCATGAATATGCGACCGAGCAGGGCTATGTCCCCGACTTCTCAGATACCCGTTTACATCACGAAATCTATCTCTCCGATCCACGCAAGTGTGCGCCGGAGAAACTTAAGACCGTGGTTCGTCATCCTATCAAGCGCGCTGAATAGCGTGGAGCGTCATTTCACGCGCTAGGTTTTAAGCCAGCCAACCAGCCGCCTCCTAGGCTGTCAAGCAATTATCTTGACGCGGCCCGTCGCATCTTATAAGTTTGTTTTGCTAAAGCTGGAAAGCCTCTCAACGATGCGCAACTCCAGCTCTTTTTCTATCAAGAGAGCAAGTGTCGGAAAGCAAAATGTCGGAAAGCAACGCATCGAGCAGAATCAAACGCTTGCTCAACACCTATAGCGGCCTCGTGCTTATGGGTGCCGTCGGAATCCCTATCGGCATCATCGTTGGCGCCATCTGCGCACTCTTTGGACGCGTGCTTCTGGCAATCGGCGCCTTCCGCGACGAACACATCGCACTGCTCCTTCCCTTCCTCGCCCTCATGGGCTTGGCCATCGTATTTGCCTACCGCACCTGGGGCAAAGGCACCGATCGGGGCATGAGCCTGGTATTTGACGTAGGTCACGGACGCGAGGATGCCATCTCCCCGCGTTTGGTGCCGCTCATTATGTTGAGCACGTGGGGGACGCACCTCTTTGGCGGCAGTGCGGGGCGCGAGGGCGTGGCCGTGCAGATTGGTGCAACCGTCTCGCACTGGATCGGCAGGCGTCTACCTTTCCGAAACCCCGGCAACACGTTTTTGCTCATTGGTATGGCCGCTGGCTTTGCCGGACTCTTTCGAACGCCGCTCGCTGCTACGGTCTTTGCTATCGAAGTGCTGGTCGCCGGACGCATGGAATACCGCGCGTTGCTCCCCGCGCTTACGGCTTCACTTGCCGCAAGCATGACCTCCGGCGCCCTAGGGCTCGAGAAGTTCGAGGTCGCCGTTACCGCCTCGTATGCGCTCGACCTCCCCGGTCTTGGACGGCTGGCACTGTTGGGCATCGCGTTTGGTATGGTGGGCGGCGCCTTTGCCTGGTGCCTTGCACATGCCAAAACACTTGCGGCGCGGCTGTTCCCCAACCCCTATGCACGCATCGCCGTTATGGGCATCGCGTTATCGGCGATTCTGTTCGCACTATGGCAGGGTCGATACTGCGGGCTTGGCACCAATCTGATATCCGCGGCGCTCGACGGTGACGGCAAGGTCGCCATCATACCTTGGGACTGGGCACTCAAATTCGCACTCACCATTACCACGCTTGCCGCAGGATATCAGGGTGGCGAGGTGACGCCGTTGTTCTCCATCGGAGCCAGCCTGGGTGTCGTACTCGCCGGGATTCTCGGCATGCCCGTCGAGCTCTGCGCCTCACTGGGCTACGCAGCCGTCTTTGGCAGCGCCACCAATACGCTGCTCGCACCCATCCTTATTGGCTGCGAAGTCTTCGGCTTTGGTAACTTGCCGATGTTCATTATTGTCTGCGTTGTGGCTTACCTGTTCAACATGGATAAGTCCATCTACGCCCTGCAGGAGCGGGCGTAGATCGATGTCCAGGCAGGTGGTCTCAGCCGGAAACGGCGTCCCACTCTGAGGCTGTATTCCGGGACACGGTTTCCGCTTGGAACGCCATTCGGAAAGCGCATCCCGCTTTAAAACGGAATTCCGGGACGTAGTTTCCGTCTGAGCCTCCATTCGGAAAGCATGTCCCGTTCTTTCACGGCATCTTGGCTATGCAAAGTGCTCGAACGTTAGTCCTCGTACGCGCCCTCAAGCCGAAGCAGCCACTCCTTGCGGTCGAGGCCACCGGCATATCCGTTGAGCGATCCGTCGGCGGCAACTACACGATGGCACGGCACGATGATCGAAATAGGGTTGCGAGCGACCGCAGCCCCCACCGCGCGAGGAGATACAACGGGCGCTTCATTTCCCGGCACACGATGTCGAGCCGCAACACGCTGGGAGATCTCGCCATACGTAGCGACCTCGCCACGCGGGATAGAGAGCAGCTCAAACCAAACCTCACGCTGAAACGCCGTGCCAATCAAATGCAACGGCGGCGTAAACCGAGGCTCCTGCCCCGCAAAATAAGCATTCAGCCAAGCCCAAGAACGCTCAAGCACCGAAGAAGCCGCACCATTTGCCGGACTCACCGAAGACATCCCGCCAGCACCAGAAACCGCATCGGAACCCTCGACATGCTCCGTATCTTCTTTGAGCAGCGTAGAGCCAAAGTGCTCCTGCCCCTCAAACCAAAGCCCCGTCAAACCGCGGCCATCAGCGGCAAGCAGAATCTCGCCCAAAGGCGAAGCAAACGTCGTCGTGACCACCAGCGGCTCCTTTCAAAACTCCGCAACATAATACCGCGAATTGTGCAGACAACCCCAATCGACCCCGCAGTCACCCCAGGCAGCAGGCGCAACGCGCCGCAGCTGCCGGCCGCGCCCCACAGCCCCCAAAGGCGGCAGGCGCGAAGCGCCAAGGCCGCCGCCAGGGCCAGGGCCCGCAACAGCCACACGCCCCCACATCAGCCCAGCGGCCCCAACCAACAACGGCCCCATTGCAGACTGCTCGCAGCAGCGCCACCGCAGGCTGGGGCCGGGCTTAGTTTTCAGAACACTCCGCAGACCAGTGTGGCGCCTTGTCCGCGGCTCCGAA
>CBCSLZ010000039.1:0-12961 GCA_965141245.1 uncultured Collinsella sp. | reverse complement strand
CTGCGGGAATGGCCTATCCGCTCAATGTGTTCGGCTGAGATCGGAAATCAACCTCGGGGTTCGCATAAGATTGAAGCAGATGGCACCCGTTGCAGCGGGTTGGCCAACTCCAAAACACGTTTGTAGCGTGAGAAGTGGCCGTCTTCGCATTACGCGGGGGCGGCTATTTTTTTGAGTGTAAGATTAGACAATTAGACAAACATCTAAATATCGAGTATAGTGTGCGCGTCATGAGAGATGATGAGAGGAGGTCTTATGCCGGGAGAGGGTTTTAAGGCGCTTGCCGATCCAACGCGACGGCGCATTTTGGAGTTGCTGCGCGAGGGCAATTGCACGGCGGGGGAGCTTGCCGAGCATTTTGACATCAGCAAGCCGTCGCTGAGCCATCACTTGGCGACGCTCAAAAACGCCGGGTTGGTGACCGACGAGCGCCATGGCCAAAACATCGTATACAGCTTAAACACCACCGTCATGCAGGATTTGATTGGCTGGTTTATGGGCTTTACAAACACGGAAGGTGATAAGGATGAATAACGAAAACAAGGGCATTCACCCCACGGGGGTATCGTCGCGCGTGTGGATTGCGCTGGTCGCTCTGTGCGTCGCCAATGTCGTAGCGCACCTCATGGTGATGCCGAGCTTGCCTGCGCAGGTTCCCACGCACTGGGGCGCGAACGGCGCCGTCGACGGTTGGGGTCCTAGCTGGATGGCCTCCGCGCTCGGCGTGCTGCCTCTGGCGCTTCTCGCAATGTTCTGCGTGGTGCCGCGCATCGACCCCAAAGGTGAGGCATATCGAACCTCGGGCAAGTTCTACCAGGGCTTCGTAATCGCCTTCACCTTGTTCATGTGCGCCATAAGCTGGCTGGGAGAGCTTACGGTCTGGGGCGTGGTGCCGGCGGTCGGTTCGGTTAACGTGCTGATTTCCGGTGTTGTCGGTTTGCTGTTCATCGGCGTAGGCAACTACTTGCCGCGTGTGAAGCAGAACTATACGCTCGGTATCAAGACACCTTGGGCGCTTGCCGATCCCGAGAACTGGCGCCGTACGCAGCGTTTTGGCGGCGCCTGCTTTATGGCGCTGGGTATTGGCCTGATTGTGATGGGCGTGGCAGGCAGCGTGCTTTCGAGTGAAGTCGTCGCCGCGGTGATTGCGGTTCTGGCGTTTGGTTCGGTTGGAGCCGTCTACGTCTACTCGTATCTGTTGTGGCGCAAATCGCAGCGAGCCGCTCGTTAAGGTTGCGGAAAACTAGCGTACGCAGTTCATAGTATGTTCCGGGGGACTTTTCCCAGGTAGTATTAGGGGGTGTGGGCAACCATGCCCCTTTTTCGTTACGTTTCAGAGCTGGTTTTCTCATTTCGTTTCCACTAAAGCGAATCAAGAATAGGGAAACAGCAGGTAGAAAGGATAGAACAGGCAAATGGCGGAGTTTATCTACCAGATGTATCAGGCTCGCAAGGCCCATGGCGACAAGGTAATCCTTGACGACGTGACCCTGAGCTTCTACCCCGGTGCCAAGATCGGCGTCGTGGGCCCCAACGGTATGGGCAAGTCGACCCTGCTCAAGATCATGGCTGGCATCGAGGAAGTTTCCAACGGCGATGCCAGGCTCACCCCCGGCTACACCGTGGGCATCCTGCAGCAGGAGCCGCCGCTCGACGACGACAAGACCGTCATCGAGAACGTGCGCATGGCATTTGGCGACATGATCGCCAAGGTCGATCGCTTCAACAAGATCGGCGAGGAGATGTGCGACCCGGACTGCGACATGGACGCCCTCATGGCCGAGATGGGCAAGCTCCAGGACGAGATCGACGCCGCTGACGGCTGGGATATCGATTCCAAGCTCGGCCAGGCCATGGACGCCCTGCAGCTGCCCGATTCCGACATGCCGGTCAACGTGCTTTCCGGCGGCGAGCGCCGTCGCGTGGCCCTGTGCAAGCTGCTGCTCGAAGCTCCCGACCTGCTGCTGCTCGACGAGCCTACGAACCACCTGGACGCCGAGTCGATCCTGTGGCTCGAGCACTTCCTGCACAACTACCAGGGCGCCGTTCTGGCCGTCACGCACGATCGCTACTTCCTGGACAACGTTGCCGAGTGGATCTGCGAGGTCGACCGCGGCCACCTCTATCCCTACAAGGGCAACTACTCCACGTATCTGGAGACCAAGGCCGCGCGTATCGAGGCACAGGGCAACCGCGACGCCAAACTCGCCAAGCGCATGGAGGCCGAGCTCGAGTGGGTGCGCAGCTCGCCCAAGGCCCGTCAGGCCAAGAACAAGGCCCGTCTGGCTCGCTACGAGGAGATGGAGGCCGAGGCCCGCGCAAGCCAGAAGCTCGACTGGACCGACATCCGCATTCCCGTTGGACCGCGTCTGGGCAACAAGGTGCTCGAGGCCCATCACCTGCACAAGGAATTCGACGGTCGCGTGCTCATCGATGACCTTTCGTTCACCCTGCCGCGCAACGGCATCGTGGGCGTCATCGGCCCCAACGGCGTGGGCAAGACTACGCTCTTCAAGACCATCGTGGGTCTGGAGCCGCTGACTTCGGGTGAGCTCGAGGTGGGCGAGACCGTCAAGATTTCTTACGTCGACCAGAACCGTTCTGGCATCGATCCCGACAAGAACCTGTGGGAGGTCGTCTCGGATGGCCTGGACCACATGATGGTCGGCGAGACCGAGGTCCCCAGCCGCGCGTACGTGGCGAGCTTTGGTTTTAAGGGCCAGGACCAGCAGAAGCGCGCTGGCGTACTTTCCGGTGGCGAGCGCAACCGTCTGAACCTGGCGCTTACGCTCAAGCAGGGCGGCAACCTGCTGCTTCTCGACGAGCCCACGAACGATCTCGACGTCGAGACGCTGTCCTCTCTCGAGGCGGCACTGCTCGAGTTCCCGGGCTGCTCGGTGGTCATTAGCCACGACCGTATGTTCCTAGACCGCGTCGCCACGCACATCCTGGCGTGGGAGGGCACCGACGAGAATCCGGGCAACTGGTATTGGTTCGAGGGCAACTTTGAGGCCTATCAAGCCAACCGTATCGAGCGCCTGGGCGAGGACGCAGCCCAGCCGCATCGTATTCACCGCAAGCTGACGCGTGACTAATTTGTTACGCGGTTTTACCAAACCGCGTAACTGCTCGACGCTGCGCGGGCCGCAAGTGCCCCATCTTGCCGTTCAAACCGTCGCTCGCGTACCGAAGTTCGCGTCGCTCCTCTTTCACGGCAACCAGGGGCACTTGCGGCCCGCTCGCTGTTGGTTACGCAACATCAACAAATAAAAACGGCTCAAATCCTGATTTTGATTTGAGCCGTTTGTCGTTACTGCTCGGGTTCTTCGACTTTATCGATGGTCCAGGCGGCTCCGAGACCGCCGGTGGTGTTGCGGCGGATGCGCACGGTGACTTCGTGGCGCTCGCCGGCCTGCGTGTAGTGCAGGGGGAAGCTTGCGCGGTTTCGCGCGGCCTCGATGGTACCGCGCTCGCGGGCGATCCAGTAGTACTCGCCGATGATGCCGAGCGTGTCGGCGCCGTAGGGGAGATAGGTCGACAACTGGTGCAGAAGCGGGCCGGGGCAGAAGACCTCGGTTGCGAAATCGACGGGGAAGTCCTCGGGGATGGCGGGCGCTGCAGGTGCGGGGGTTGGGGCCGCTGCGGGTGCCGGAGCCGGTGCCGGTGCGGGAATCTGGTCATAGACAGGTGCGGATGTGGACTCGATGACGGGTGCCGACTCAGGCACCGGTTCCGGCTTAACTGCGGAGTCTGTCGGTTCCACGGAGACGGATGTGTCTTCAGTCTCGGTTTTGGCATCGGCTTGCGGGGCGTCCTCTGTCTCGACAGACGGCTTTGCCTCGATGGGCGTGGATGCCATGGTGGTGATGCCGGCGTTGGCGTTCTCGGGGTCATAGACGACCGTAAGCGAGATGGCGGGCTGCGGCGTCTCGGGCTCCGGCGCCGACTCGGTAGCGCCTTGATCGGCGGGCTCGTCGGACTGATCGTCCTCGGCCTCGTTGCCAAAGACATCGCTGTTTTGGAACGCAGACGTCTCGGGTTGGTCAGCGGCTTCTTCGGTTGTCGACTTGGGAGCCTCGTTGAGCTCAGCAGTGGCTTCCTGCTCGAATATGACTTCGGGATCGGTTGTGGCGGCGATTTCGGTTTCGGCTTTTGCTGTTACCTCAATAGCGACTTCGATCTCTGTCTCGGGCTCGGGTTCCGGTGCGGCTTCAACCATAGCTTCGGGCTCGGGGCGCTTAACGTGCTTGGGACGCACTGCCTTGAGGTCCTTCTCGCCGCGCTTTTTCTTTTTGTAGGACTGCTTGGCGCCCTTGGCTGCCTTGGGCTTGTCCTCGCCCTTGGCAAGGGCGGTATCCCAGGCCTCGTTGGCGATGACGGTGGCATACAGGCGGCCGCCCTTAAAGACGGTCAGCTTAATGCAGTCGTCGAGCTCCTCGAGCAGCTCGCGCGTGGACTCGAAGCCCAGGTCATAAGCGGTCATGTCGCCAGCGGCGAGCGCCTCCTCGACCTGCGTCATAAACGTTTGCTTGCCGCATCCAATCGCATCGCGCAGCAGGCGATACAGATAGATGTGGTTGCCCAGCGAAAGCGTGGGCCTAACTATTGTCTTGCTCATGGCAAATCTCCTCTTTACACATGTAAAGCATCTTACCATCGCATGGCGTTCGCCATGGCGGCGCCCAAGGCAAACGGGCGCGAACCGCTTTCGATTCGCGCCCGTTGTATAGGTCGGTTATCTATGAGAGGCAAATGTGCTTAGTTGCCCGATGCCGTGCCTTGGCTCGAGTTGTCAGATGCCGTGCCGGACGCGGTTCCGCTCGAGCTGTTGGTGTTGCTACTGTCTGCTGCACCCGTTCCCGACGTGGTGCCGCTCGTCTGGCCTCCCGTGTTCGGCTGTGAACCGTCAGTCGTTTGGCTTGAGTCGGTCGTGTCGGACGGCGTGCCACTGTTGGCCGTAGAGGAATCGGTGCCCTGCGATTGGTTTTGGGTGTTCGAGGACGAATCGGCAGAGGTAGAACTGTCTTGCGTGCCGTCCGCCTGTGCCTGCTGATCTTGCGACTGGGTGTTGCCATTTGCATCGCTCTCGGTCGTGCGTGACGATAGGATTGACTCGGGACGCTCGCCCAGACCCTCACCGGCAGTGGTGATAAGGATGGCGCCAGCGCAGGCGATGACTGCGACGATGGCGATGGCGATCGAGAAGACGATGACCTTCTTTTGCGTCTGGCTGCGCTCTGCCGCGGCCTTGGCGCGTAGGCTGTTAGGGGCGACGCGCGCCGTGGTCGCGCGCCCCGCAACCTGGCGCATCTCCTGCGTAGTCGCGGCGCCGCCCAGGTGCTCCTCGACATCGGGCTCAACGGGCTCGTAGGCGCCGGCAGGGTAGTCGACAGCGGCATGCGTGCCCTTGATTGCTTCGGCGCTGGCAGAGATAAAGTGGCGGTAGACCTGCGAGGACACAACGGTGATGACCGAGCTCACGGCGGCACCAATTACTGAACCAGCAATACCAATCTTGGAGGCAAGCGCGACGCTCGTGGCAGCAGCTGCGGCGCCGGCGATGATCTGGGGAATGGAAATGTCATCGAACAGGCCCTTTTTGGGCGCGATGGCCATGGTCTGTCCGATGGAATGGTTCTCGTGCACGCCGTTGTTGAGCGATGCCGGCGTCATGACGCGCGTGCGCGGCGCGTCGGTGTACTTGGTTGTCATACGGGGTCCTCCCGGTGTAAATCTGCTTCGTTTCGTGTAGCCATCAGGGTACCCACCAGATGTGAATCGTACGTGACATTTAACAGATACCATCAACTCATCAATTGCTCACCAAGTTGGTGGGATGCGGTTACACCCGGCGGTTGAATTACAATAGGACTTGCTAATTGTTGTGAATGGCGTCTACGCACGGGAGCATTCTTATGAATCTTCACCTTTCTCAGTCTGATGGCTTTTTGCGTGTGGCGGCGGCGTCGTCGCAGATTCGCGTGGCCGATGTCGAGGGCAATGCCGAGGTTGCGCTGGCGGCTGTTCGCGATGCTGCCGAGCGTGGCGTTCGCGCGCTGGTGCTGCCCGAGCTTAACCTGACCGGCTATACCGCGGCCGACCTGTTCCATAACCGCACGTTACTGCATGCCTGCGAGACCGCACTGGCACATATTCTCGATGAAACCCGCGAGTTGCCGATTGTCTTTACCATCGGTCTTCCCGTTGCAGTTGCCGAGAATATCTACAACTGCGCCGCCGTGTGCTGCGCGGGCGAGCTTTTGGGCCTCACGGCCAAGAAGTATCTGCCCAACTATGGCGAGTTCTACGAGTGCCGCTGGTTTGCTCCGGCGCCTGCGGATCCCGTGTGGGTTGAATTTGCCGGTCAGGGTCCGGTTCCGCTGGGTTCGGGGCTTATCTACCGTTGCTGTGATGAGGGTGCCGAGGATATGGTGCTGGGCGTTGAGGTCTGTGAGGACCTGTGGGTGCCGGCGCCGCCTTCGACCGAGATGGCGCTTGCCGGTGCGACGGTGATTCTCAACCCGTCGGCTTCGGACGAAATCATCGGTAAGGCAGACTATCGCCGCAGCCTCATCTCTAACCAGAGCGCACGCCTGTACTGCGCCTATGCCTATGCGGACGCGAGCGAGGGCGAGTCCACGACCGACATGGTCTTTGCAGGCGAGAACCTCGTCTACGAAAACGGTTCGAAGCTCGCCGCGACCAAACTGCTTACCTGCGATATGGCCGTCGCCGATGTCGATCTTGATCGTCTGGTTGCCGAGCGCCGTCGCTCGACGACGTGGACGCGCGCGGACGATGCGCCGGAGGCCACGACCGTTGAGTTTTCGTTTGAGGGCGTGCTGGCCGAAGAACCTGTCCTGCGCGATGCCTGCGATATCGACCGCGTTTTCCCGCGCGCGCCCTTTGTGCCGGCCGACCACGGCGACTTGGCCGAGCGCTGCGAGACGATCCTCGATCTGCAGACTGCGGGCCTCAAGACCCGCCTTGCCCACACGGGTACCAAGGCTGCGGTTATCGGCCTTTCGGGCGGCTTGGACTCCACGCTAGCGCTGCTTGTGACCGTGCGTGCCTTCGATGCACTGGGGCTGCCGCGCACTGGTATCACAGCCGTGTCCATGCCCGGCTTCGGCACGACGCATCGCACCAAGTCGAATGCCGAGTCGCTCGCTCGCGACCTGGGTGTGAGCTTCCGCGAGGTTTCGATCCATGCGGCTGTGGAGCAGCACTTCAAGGACATTGAGCATGATCCGGCCGTGCAGGACGTGACCTACGAGAACAGCCAGGCGCGCGAGCGTACGCAGATTCTGATGGATCTGGCCAACCAGGCTGGCGGTTTTGTCATTGGCACGGGCGACCTGTCGGAGCTGGCGCTCGGCTGGGCTACCTATAACGGCGACCACATGAGCATGTACGCCGTCAACGCGAGCGTGCCCAAGACGCTTGTGCGCCATCTGGTACGCTATGCCGCCGATGTCTTTGGCGGGCGCATTGCCGAGGTCTTGCTCGATATCCTCGATACGCCGGTGTCCCCCGAGCTTCTGCCGCCCACGGGCGACGGCGAGATTGCGCAGAAGACCGAGGATTTGGTGGGCCCGTACGAGCTGCACGACTACTTCCTCTACTACCTGCTGCGTTTTGGCTTTGAGCCGGGCAAGATCTACCGCATGGCGCTCAAGAGCTTCGAGGGCGTCTACGACGCCAAGACTGTCTACACGTGGCTACGTACGTTCTACCGTCGCTTCTTTGCCCAGCAGTTTAAGCGCAGCTGCCTGCCCGATGGTCCCAAGGTGGGCTCGGTGACGCTCAGCCCGCGCGGCGATTGGCGTATGCCGAGTGACGCTAGCTCGCGTCTGTGGCTTGCGCAGATCGACGCGCTCAATCCAGTTGACTAAGGTTGGCTAAATTGAACCAATACGGGGGTTGCAAGCGTTACACTTTTGCAATCTGATGGCCCGTATCGCGCGGCGCTCTTGTCGGAGCGCCGCGTTTTTTATATCGAAAGGTGGCACCATGCAGGCATCGCAGCGTCTCGACCGCTTTGGCGCGGAGGTCTTCGCCTCGCTCAACAACAAGCTTCTCGCGCTGAAGGCTCAGGGCAAGACCATTTACAACATGAGCGTGGGCACGCCCGACTTTAAGCCGTACGACCACGTGGTCGAGGCGCTCACGCAGGCAGCCCAAGATCCCGAGATGTGGAAGTATGCCCTGCGCGACCTGCCCGAACTCAAGCAGGCCGTGTGCGATTACTATGAGCGTCGCTTTGGCGTTTCGGGCATTACGCCGTCTATGGTGCAGTCGTGCAACGGCACGCAGGAGGGGGTGGGCCATTTGGGCCTTGCCCTGCTCGATCCGGGTGACACCATTTTGGTTCCCGATCCGTGCTACCCGGTCTTTGAGGCGGGTGCCAAGATCGCCGATGCCAAGCTCGAATACTATCCGCTGGTTGCCGAGCACAATTACCTGCCCTATGTGGCGGGTATCGATCCCGAGGTGGCCGATCGTGCCAAATATATGATCGTGTCGCTGCCCGCCAACCCGGTCGGCTCGGTGGGCACTCCCGAGGTCTACGAGGAGATCATCGCTTTCGCCCGCGAGCACGACCTGCTCATCGTCCATGACAACGCGTACTCCGACATCGTGTTCGACGGCGAGCCGGGCGGCAGCTTCTTGCAGTATCCCGGCGCGCTCGAGGTGGGCGTTGAGTTCTTCTCGCTCTCCAAGTCGTTTAACGTCACCGGTGCGCGTATCGGCTTTTTGGTCGGCCGCGAGGATGTGGTCTCGGCCTTTGCCAAGCTGCGCGGCCAGATCGACTTCGGTATGTTCTTCCCGATCCAGAAGGCCGCCATCGCTTGCTTGAACGGTCCGCGCGATGAGGTCGAGGCGCAGCGTCTGAAGTACCAGGAGCGCCGCGATGCCCTGTGCGACGGTCTTGAGGGCCTGGGCTGGGAGCGTCCCAACGCGCATGGCTCTATGTTTGTGTGGGCCAAGCTTCCCGGTGGTCGCACCGATTCCATGGCGTTTTGCGAGGAGCTTATGGAGAAGGCCGGCGTTGTGGTGACGCCGGGCGCGAGCTTTGGCCCTTCGGGCGAGGGGCACGTGCGTATGGCACTGGTCTTGCCGCCCGATCAGATCGCTTTGGCTGTCGAGGCCATTCGCGAGGCGGGCCTGTATTAGAAACCTATTTCGACTCGTCAATAGCTCGAAACCGATTTCGTGCAGTTATTTTACGAATTCTGCAAACAATTTCGGTAAACGGTCGATTTTTGGCTGCGAATAGGAGCATAATCAAAGTCCCGATTGGATGTATTGGGATTACGGCAAGCCGCTCGGGTCGTTCCCGAGCGGCTTGTTTGTGGAGAGAGATGGGAGTTTCTAATGGTTAACGAGAAGAAGGTCGCTATTGTCGGCTGCGGCTTCGTCGGTTCGTCTTCGGCGTTCGCACTGATGCAGAGTGGTCTGTTCTCCGAGATGGTCCTCATCGACGTGGACAAGAACCGTGCCGAGGGTGAGGCCCTGGATATCGCGCACGGCATGACGTTTGCCGAGCCGATGAAGATCTACGCCGGCGATTATTCCGATGTCGCGGACGCCGCCATGATCGTCGTCACCGCTGGCGCTGCCCAGAAGCCCGGTGAGACCCGCCTGGACCTGGTCAACAAGAACGTAAACATCTTTAAGTCCATTATCCCCGAGATTAAGAAGTCCGGCTTCGACGGCATTCTGCTAATCGTCTCCAACCCGGTTGATGTTCTGACCTATGCTGCCATTAAGATGTCCGGCCTGCCCGAGGGCCATGTCATTGGCTCCGGCACCGTGCTCGACACTGGCCGTCTGCAGCAGATGCTTGGTGCCCACGTCGAGGTTGACCCGCGCGATGTCCAGGCCTATGTCATGGGTGAGCACGGCGACTCCGAGTTTGTCGCTTGGTCCAGCGCTCAGGTTGCTGGCGTTCCGCTGAACACCTTCTGCGAGCTTCACGGCCATCTGGAGCATGAGACCGCCGAGAAGCGCATCGCCGAGGACGTCAAGAACTCCGCCTACACCATCATCGAGAAGAAGCACGCTACCTACTATGGCGTTGCCATGGCCGTCAAGCGCATCTGCACTGCCGTCATGCGCGATGAGCAGACCGTTCTGCCTGTCTCCTCGCTCATGGTGGGCGAGTACGGCCTGTCCGATCTGGCCATTTCCATGCCGACGGTTGTTGGCCGCGACGGCGTCGTCTGCCGCGTTCCCGTGCCGCTGAACGATGATGAGCAGCATGAGCTCACCGCCTCCGCAAAGGCCCTCAAGGACATCATCGACAGCGTCGACTTCTCCTGCTAAATCAAGCTCTTTTGGGCAACAGGCTACAATGAAAGGCGTCCGGGCCACACGGTCCGGGCGCCTTTTTGGTGCGAGGGGGTCAGGTTACTTTGCACCACCTCAATGCACCATAGTTGATGGGAGGGCCATGTCGGATTCGCCTAATTTTTTGACCTATGCCCAGACGGCGTTTGATCCGTTTGAGGAACGGCCGTTCTGCGCGGTGGATAGCCTGGTCTTTGCGTGGTTGTCCTATTTGCGTTTGCCGGGTGATATGGCGGAGCTGACGAACTGGCAGGGCCTAGACGTACGCGAGCTGCTGCGCGCCGAGTGCTACCAAGACATGATTGGCGACCTGTGGGATCCGGAGGGGAGCCGTGCCCTGTTGGAGGCTGTGGCAGCAAGCCCTCGCTACCGTGGCGTTCGTGTTTGCGGCTATCGTAGCGTGAGTGATGCCGAGACAACGGAGCAGTTTGCGGCCATGACGTTCCGATTTCCGGCGGGGTTTAGCTATCTTGCCTTCCGGGGGACCGACAGCACGATTGTGGGCTGGAAAGAGGACTTTAACATGGCGTTCCGGTGTCCTGTGCCGGCCCAGGAATCCGCGGCGCGTTATGTAGACGAGGCGGCGGATGCGATTGACGGGCCGCTTTTGTGCGGAGGTCATTCCAAGGGTGGAAACCTTGCGGTGTACGGTGCGGCGATGTGCCCCGATGTCGCCCGTGAGCGAATCGAACGGGCGTATTCCCATGATGGTCCGGGCTTCGTCGAGGAGTTTCTGAGCGGCAACGCCTTCGCCGATCTATCCGGTCGAATCGACAAGACGCTACCTCGGTCGTCGATCTTTGGCATGATGTTCGAGACACAGGAGGACTATGCCATCGTTGAGAGCACCGAGTTCAGCCTGCTTCAGCATAATCCTTTTAGCTGGGTGGTTGATGGTCGCGACTTCGTGTACTGTGAGCGCCTGTCCGCCGGTGCTCGATACGTTGATGGCTCCATTCGCGAGATGCTGCTTGCGGTGTCGCCTGGCGAGCGCGAGCGTTTTGTAGATGCGTTGTTCTCCGTGCTTGAGGCTACGGGTGCTGAGCGGTTTGCGGATATCGCTGGGAATCTGCGCGAGAGCCTGCCCGTGATGCTCCAGGCTGCGCAAGGCTTTGACAAGGATACGCGACGCTTTGTCTCGCAGACTATCGTTGCGATTCTTAAGTGTGCGCTTCTGCCCAAACGTCCCCAGATCGACATGCCCGCTGCCGGCAAGAGCTTGGCAGAACAGCTCGAGGCTTGGCAGTCCGAGCTCCTGCGCTAACCATTGGTGCAAAGCAACCTGTCCCCGATGCACCAATCTTCGATGCGCCTGGGGCGGGATCGACCGCTATACTGGTTCGTGCCGAAATCGATCTAGAACGGAATGCCGTATATGAAAATCAATCACGCGATTCTGCATATCCTGGACTTTGACTCTGCCGTCAACGTTATGAGCCAGCGCGAGTTGGATATCGAGAGCCGTACCGTGCGCAATTTCGTAACCACTCATCTGCGCCGCGCACGAACCTCGGCCGACAATAAACGCGCCACGTTTGCCGAGAACTCTGCGTTTGGCGGCGAGCTCAAGGGCTATTTCTTTGGCGAGCGCGAGTTTGTGGACCTGTCGCAGCAGATTGCGGAGTTTATCTCCTCCGAGCTCACCAAAGCCGAGAAAGCCGAGTCCACCGACGTGCTGGTGGCCGATTTTGACGACGATGAGGATGCCCGCTGGTTTGCCGTGATGCTGCTGGGCTCTAAACAGGCTTTTATGCACGAAGTGGGCCGCGAGGAGGGGGAGGTGCGCAACGACATCGTGCGCCATTACGCCATTTTGCCAAATCCCTCGCAGAAGGTGCCGAGCTATGCCATCGTGCGCGCGAGCACCATGGAGATTGGCTATGTGGACAAGAAACGCAAGATTGCCGGTGAGGACCGTATGCTTATCCCCGATGGCCTGCTGCAGTGCGACACGGGCGTGTCGGGCAAGGAAGTCATCGATACCGTGACGCGTGTGGTCGAGGAAGTCGCCGAGGAGCACGGCGCCAACACGGCCGTGGCGCTCGCCAAGGTTAAGGCTGCTGTTGCCGAGAAAGTTGAGGATGACGAGGAACTGCCCCCTTGGGATATCGTCGATGAGGTCTTTGAGGACGAGCCGGTTATCAAGGAGAGCGTGCGCGCGGCACTGACCGAGGAGAAGGTGCCTGAGCGTGTGCCCGTGGAGCGCAAGCAGGTCGAACGCGCGGCGGTGCGCAATCATAAGATCCGTACCGACACGGGTATCGAGATCAGCTTCCCGGCCGAGATGGGTTCGAACTCTGAGTACATCGAGTTTGTCAACGAGCCCAACGGCCTCATCTCCATCGAGCTCAAGAACATCGGCAGCATCGAGAACCGATAAGTTGCGTTACGTCTACAGCGAGAAAGCAAAGGCCGGAGCCCTGGATGGGGTTTCGGCCTTTTTTGCTTGGGGTTGAATTACGTTGCGGGTCGAGCATACGTCAGCGAAAACGCCCCTAAGCGAGCAAGGTGACGTGAAAGAGGAGGGAAGCGTACTTCGGTACGCGACCGACGATTGAACGTCAGATTGCCGCTTAGGGGCGTTTGCAGCGTCGAGCCGTTACGCGGT
>CBCSLZ010000038.1:0-13726 GCA_965141245.1 uncultured Collinsella sp. | reverse complement strand
CTGCGGGAATGGCCTATCCGCTCAATGTGTTCGGCTGAGATCGGAAATCAACCTCTGGCTTGGCCTTAGCGCTTCTTCTTGTTCTTCTTCTGCTTGCGCTTGGTCTCCTGGGGCTTGTCGCCCTGTTTGGCTTCGGCAGCGGCCTTCTCGGCCTTCATTTTCTTCTTCTTGGTCTCGATGCGGAGTTTTTTGTTGATGCGCGCCTTGAGGAAGGGACCGAACTGCTCGGCATCGCCGCGGACAAAGGTGTCCTTAGGGATCGTCACGCCCTGGTCGGCGAACATGGCCACAAAGATGCGCTCGCCGTCGAGCACGTGGTCGAGCTTTTCAAACGGGAAGAACTGCGACTTGCCGCTCTTGCCCCAAACCATCAGGCCGTCCTCGTTGGCGGCGACGCGGCGATAGCGGCCACCCATGGACTCGTCGGCCTCGACGGCGTCGATAAAGTCGCGGGCGAGGGTGTGGTGCAGGTTTTTGCTCCACCAGGCCAAAAAGGCGCCGAATACGACCAAGACGACGCCAAACTTGATCCAGTTGCCGCCGGCCACCAGCATGCCGATGCCGATGAGCGCGGCAATTGCCGCGGCGACATACAGCGAGCCGCGACGCCTGGGCGAGGCGACCAGGCGGGCGAAGTCGGTGACCAGGTCGTTTTCGTACTGGTACTCGTTGAGGTACAGGATGCCGTCGTCGGCTGCGGCCTGCTCCTCGAGCGCGACCTCGACCTGGTCGGCTGCTTCGGAGGGAACGAGGTTGCTCTCTGCGTCTGCCATGCTCTTTGGACTCCTATCGCGGCGGGCTCGCCGTACGGGTATTATGGAATGCAGTATGCCGTGCGACCGCATGGCCGCCGCGGCAACAAGACTCAGTATACCCGGGGGAGCACCCATGGAATCGTTGTACCGAAAGTATCGTCCGCTCACCTTCGACTCCGTGGTGGGCCAGCAGCATATCGTCTCGACGCTCGAGCACGCCATCACCGAGGGGCGCCTGTCCCACGCCTACCTGTTCTGCGGACCGCGCGGCACGGGCAAGACCACCATGGCGCGTATTCTTGCCAAGGCGCTGCTCTGCCGCAATGCCGAGGCGGCGCGCGCCGAGGGTGCGAGCGGCTGCATGCCCGACGGCACCTGTGAGGAATGCGAGCTCATCGCCGAGGGCAACCACCCAGACGTTTACGAGCTCGATGCCGCCTCCCGCACGGGCGTGGACAATGTGCGCGAGGAAATCATCAACTCCGTCAACTTTGCCCCGGTGCGCGGCAAGTACAAGATTTATATCATCGACGAGGTCCACATGCTCACAACGGCGGCGTTTAACGCGCTGCTCAAGACGCTTGAGGAGCCGCCGGCGCACGTGATCTTTGTGCTGTGCACCACCGACCCGCAAAAGATTCTGGAGACCATCCTCTCGCGCTGCCAGCGCTTCGATTTCCACCGCATCGGCAACGAGGATATCGAGCATCGCCTGGCATACGTGTGCGAGCAGGAGGGCTTCGATTACGACGACGAGGCGCTGGCTATCGTGGCGCGCCATGCAAAGGGCGGCATGCGCGACGCGTTGTCCACGCTGGAGCAGCTGAGCGTCTTTGGCAACGGTTCTGTGCATGCGGACGACGCCCGCTCGCTTTTAGGCGAGGTTTCGGACCAGATCCTGGGCGAGTTTGCCCGCGCCATTGCTGATTGTGATGTCGCCGAGCTGTATGGGCTTATTCGCGCGCAGGTCGAGGAAGGTAACGATCTGCTGGAGCTGACGCGCGACCTGGTGGCGCACGTGCGCGACGTGTATGTTGCCTGCGTTGCCGGTGCCCGTGCCGAGCTGTTTGAGGGCGGCTCCGAGCAGGCCGAGGCGCTTGCTGCCGAGGCCGCTGCCTTTGGCGAGCATCCTGCCGACCGCCTGGCTCGTGTGCTGACAGTGCTCGACGATGCCGCACTGGAGATGAGGGGCGCGAGCGACGTGCGCCTGGTGCTCGAGATCGCCTGCACGCGTCTGGCGCGTCCCGAGGCTGATTTAACGATTGAGGCATTGGCCGAGCGCGTGGCACGCCTGGAGGCCATGGTTGCCAATGCCGCCGTTCCGGCGAGCGTGACTGCTGCTCAAGTGGGTGCGCCTGCTGCATCCGCACCCGCTGCTGCCCAACAGCCGACGCTCATTTCGGGCGCCCGTGCTGCCACTTCGGTGGCATCCGCTGCCCCCGCTGCTACGTCCGCGCATCAGGGTGGCATGCCTTGGGACCGCGGCGCTGCTGTTCCGGCTGCCCAGCCTGCGCCCCGTTCTGCGTCCGTGTCAGCCTCCAAGCCTGCAGCGCCTGCGCCTCAGCCCGTTGCGGCCCCCGCGCCTGCCACCGCTCCGGCACCTAAGCCCCAGTCCAACAATGCCGCCCAGGTTGCCGCCGCCGGTGCTGCCGAGACGCCCGCGGTCGAGGATGCCGGAGAGCTGCAGCGCAAATGGGCCGAGGTTGTCGAGCGTGTCAAGGCGCGTCAGGCTTCCTACGCAGGGCTTTTGCTCAACGCCCGCGCCACGGCCGACGACGGCTCCAAGCTCACGGTCTCGTTCCCCGCGGGTTCGACTTTTGCCATTAAGATGCTCGGTCGCGCCGATACGCAGTCGGTGGTCCTGCCGACGGTCTGCGCGGTTTTCGGTCGTCGCACCGTCGACTATGTCCTGGATGGGGGTGGCACGCCGGCTCCTCAACATGAGGAGCATTCTCCATCTGCACGGGCTGCGGCATCTGCGGACCCGCAACCCGTGTTCTCGGCGGCCCCTGCATCCTCGAGCGCCAGCGCGTCGCAGCAGCAAACGGCACCGGTAGCGGCATCGACCCCGTCGGCACCTAAGCCCGCGGCGCCCAAACCGGCTGCTCCGACACCCGCGCCCAAGCCCGTCTCGCCCGCGCCCAAGTCGTCTGACCTGGGCAAAGCCCCCTGGCTACGCTCCGACAACCCAGCCGGCGCTCCTGCCACGGGTAAGCTCCCGACCGAGCCCGCACCTCGTGCGCCCGAGCGCTCGGCTGCCCCCAAGGCTCAGCCTGTCGCGCAGTCCGCGCCGTGGGAATCCGAGCAGGTGCCCTACGACGACGCCATGGTCGGCGGCTTTGCCGGCGATGCGAGCGGGGACGATCTTCCTCCGTTCGACGTGCCGGGTACGACGCCCGCGCCCAAGTCCGCTGCAACTGCCCCCAAAGAGGAGGACGCCCCCGCTGCCCCTTGGGAGTCCAACCCCGGCGCCGGCAGCCCCTTCGGCCACCAGGGTGCAGCCCCGAGCATTCCGCAGACCGAGGACGAGGCCAAAGCCCTCATCCGCAACGTCTTCGGCCAGGCCACCATCTTCAAACCGGTGGAGTAACCGTGCGGGCGGGTATGCTGCTCAAGAAGAGATCTCTTTGCCCGGGCGCATCTGTATTTCGGACATGTGTAGTGTGGTGCCGTGTACATCGCATTCGAGCAGACAAGTGCGTGACGGTCGGCCTAGGATGCTGAGGTCGATACGATACGTCGCATGGCTGTCCGTGTATTCGACTTGCTCGGCGTTGACGGTTGCTCCGATTGCCGAATAAACGCCTGGCTCGGCATCGACAATCTTGAAGTCCTTTATCTTGACCTTGAACTCTTGGTAGAGGGACGGGCTGTCGTAGTAAACGGTTCGGGTTCCGTCGGTGCACTCATCGGTCGTCTCCCATTTGACGACGGGCTGGTCCGAGCTGGCTATCAGCAGTTCTGCTCCAAAAGCTATGGCATGGGTGATGACAACCAGCAATGTCCAGCCGACAAAGAGATAGAGAACCACATATGCAACGGGGTGTTTTGAGCGGATGTTTTGGAGCGCGTCGGGGGCATTCATGGGGCACCTCCAAATTGCTATCTATGGCAATCAAATTATACCCCGCCGTCATGAGCGCCGCCTCGAGTAGTGGCTCGGCATTTAGCCATTTAGTGGTACGCATTAAATGTCGGATTCCGGCTCTACGAGATTTAGCTTTCAATATTATGCAGATGCGAATTATTCAACTTTGCATAATCTTGGGGGCGCATCACGCTCCAGGACATGTATATCGACTGAGGGAACACGTCCGCCCCGCTCGCTGGCCCCGCGCCGTGGTACGATTTTTGAGTTTGAAAGTCCCGCCGCGTCCCGGCTGCCCTTGCAGCTCGTTGCGCGGCCGCACGTAAAGGAGCCATCATGGCCGGTATGAACATGCAGCAGATGATGAAGCAGGCTCGCAAGATGCAGGAGCAGCTTGCCGCCGCGCAGGAGAACCTCAAGTCCCAGACCGTCGACGCCTCTGCCGGCGGCGGCATGGTCAAGGTGACCGTTAACGGCGAGATGGAGCTCGTCAACCTCACCATCGATCCCGATGCCCTCGATCCCGAGGACGTCGATATGCTGCAGGACATGATCGTGGCTGCCGTCAACGAGGCCGTCCGCGGCGTCAACGAGCTCGCCAACAAGCAGATGGGCGCCATCACCGGCGGCCTCAACATCCCGGGCATGCCGTTCTAAGACACGCATATATATGAGTGCGAATCACAGTCTGCAAAAACTGCTCGATGAGCTGGGCCGTCTGCCGGGCATTGGTCCCAAGTCGGCCCAGCGCATCGCCTATTACCTGCTCGAGGCCGATGCCGAGGAGGCCCGCCGCCTGGCCGAGGCCATCCTGGAGGTCAAGCAGGAGGTCCACTTTTGCAGCCGTTGCTTTAACTACGCCACGGCCGACGAGTGCTCCATCTGCCAGGACCCGATGCGCGATACCACTCGCATTTGCGTGGTGGGCGAGCCGCGCGACGTCCAGGCAATCGAGCGCACGGGCAGCTACCATGGCCTGTACCATGTGCTGGGCGGCGTGATCAGCCCCATGGACAAGATTGGCCCCGAGCAGTTGCACATCCGCGAGCTGCTGGCGCGTCTGGGCCACGAGGATATCCATGAGGTCATCATCGCCACCAACCCCAATATCGAGGGCGAGACCACGGCGAGCTATCTGGCCCGTACCATCAAGCCGTTGGGCGTCGAGGTGTCGCGTCTGGCAAGCGGCCTTCCCGTGGGCGGCGACTTGGAGTATGCCGACGAGCTTACGCTTGGCCGCGCCATCGAGGCCCGTCGCGCGATTTAGGTGGCGAGCCTGCTCCTGCCGTATGTTTTCCTCGCGGCGCACGGGGTAGTCATAATTTCCCCGTGTGACTGTGAGTTTGTTGTGCAACAAAGATGCTTCGTATCCGCTTATCGCATGGATGCTTCCGCTCGCATCCTTAATTTGCCCATTCGTTGCGCAACCTTTTGGGTTCGCTGATACACTCAAATATGGATTTGAATGAATGCGCCGCTTCTGAGCGGCGTGTTTTTCTTGGAGGAGAACGCATGCGGCCCGGTGGCACTCAGACAAAGCGCGGCGCCGCGGTGCGCATGCGACGCCGACTGGGCTTGGCGCCGCGGGCGTACGCACCGCTATCGTGCTCGCTGGTGCTGGTCATAGCTGGCGTTTCTGCCTATGGCATGACCGTGCCGTCCATGATGCAGGCGCATGCCGCACGCGAACCGCGTGTGGGGCATGAGGTCAAAAGTGATCTGGGCACCACGACTGGATATGCTTGGGCAAGTGTGGTCGCGCATGTTGTGTTTGGCACCGACGATGCGGACGGCGCCGAGGCCCCGGACAACGAAGTCACGCTTGCCAATGGCAAAACCATCGTGCTCACCAACACCAAGATCATCGATCGGTTGTCCAACAATAGCGTGGCGGCAACGGTGAATAAAGTCGAGCAACAGAAGGAGCAGGACGCCCAGCAGTCCGGAAAGCCCGGTAGCTCGGATACTTCTGGCTCCGGCTCGGATTCATCGAGTTCGGGCGGCGGCTCTGGGTCGGGTTCCTCTACCGGAGGGTCTGGAAACGGCGGCTCGACGGGCGGCAACACTGACAACGATGCAAACTCCGGTGGCCTTTCCGCTGCTGAAGAAGAGAGCATTCACAGTTGGCTTGTGACCAAGTACAACATGCTCGACGGCTATGTTTCTCGTGCCAATGACGTGGTCTCGACCTATAACTCTACGGGAGATCCCAGACCGTGCGACAGCCTGGTCGGGGAGATGTTTGTCATTCGAGCCGAGTTCGGTCGTCAGACATTCTCGCCCCGGTCAAAGTGGTATCAGCAGTATGCCAATCTGTGGGGCTGTTACACCAACCTATGTCAATGGGTCGGCCATTACGGCGATGATGACGTCGCGCTCGGTAACTTCAACAATAACGTGGCGGCGCTTGCCCTATGATGACCGATCTTGCATCCACCACACCACAATCGCTCGGTCGCGATCCCATGGTCGGCCTGCGCCTGGCGCGTGTCGACGGGTTTGAGCCGGCCATTGCGCTCGGTCAGGACGAACTGCCTGCCTATCTGCGTCGTTTTACGATGCTGTTTGCCGACGATGCCACCATGCGCCGTGGCGGTATCGGCCGCGTGACGCGTGCCGTCAACGCCCAAGGCGAGGCCGTGGCACTCAAGCAGCTCATCTTGCCGGCGTGCGATGAGTTCGACGACGATGCCGCTCACGAGGCGCTGGTCGCCAAGTTCAAGGCGGCGTTTCGCGAGGAATACGAATGCCATCGCGCCCTTTCGGGCATTAAGGGCTTTCCCCGCCTCTATGGCTGGGGCGAGGTCGACGGTGTGCCTGCAATTGTCATGGAATGGGTCGAGGGCGAGACGCTCGCCCGCTTGCGTTCGCGACTTGCCGTGGACGATGCCGGACGTCTGTCGCCGCTCGTGGCGGCGCGTCTGGGTCGCGACCTGTTCGATCTGCTCTGCCGTATGAGCCTGGTGGGCGAGGGCTTTGTCCATCGCGATATCTCGCCCGCTAATATTATGGTGCGCACGGCGCGTCTACCGCTTGACCGGCAGCTTGCCGAGGGCACCTTTGACCTGTGCCTGATCGACTTTGGCTCGTCGCTGGCGCTTGAGCCTGCGTCGGCCGTGGCCGGTACCGGCGGCAAGGCGTCGTTTACGGAGCGTTATGCCACGCTGCGTCGCGCGACGGTTGCCTATGCCCCGCCCGAGATGCTCACCGACGATATTCCCGACCTGCGCGCTTTGCGTACGTCGCCGGCGATTGACGTCTACGCCGCGGCAAGCACGGTTTACGAGCTCATTGCCGGCGTCGCGCCATACGAAGCCGCGCCGAGCACTTCGGGCACCTCGGGTTCGCGCAAAAAGACGCGCGACATCGCGAGCCCCTACCGTCTCAAGATGGACACGCGGCCCGATTATCCCATTGGTGCCCATGCGCCCGGTTGTGATTTGACTCAGCTGCTTCGTCGTGAGCCCGATGTGGCGCTCGCTGCGGCCGAGCAGGCCCAGCAGCTAGGGCTTGAGCCGGATTCCGAAGAGCTACGCGATGCGCTGGCGTTTGTCGATGCCCAGCTGTTCGACGTGGTGATGGCCTGTCTGTCCAGCCATCAAAAAGATCGTCCCGAGCCGGCGGCGGTCGAGGCGGCGCTCTCGGCGTTTTGTGACCACTATGCGCAAAATGTCGGTCGTTCGCTCCGCGGCGAGCCGCTCACGCCGTGCCCCATGGATGCGTCTGGCCGCGCGGTTCGTCGCGCGCTGATGGTCGGCGCGACGGTCGTCGGTGGCGTGGTTTGGGCTGTGGTCGTGGTTTCGGCCGCGCTGCTGGCGTCGGGCGCTCGCGTGACGGCGACTTTGGGATCGCTCGTGTGGTCTGGGTCGCTACCGGGTATTATTGCCGCACTGGCGTTGGCGCTGCCAGGCATAGCCGGCGTTGCCGCGGGGGCACTTGCGCGCGATCGGCGCTCGGGCTTCCTGCAGGGTGTGCTTGCGCTTTCTGCCTGCGAGGTTCCGGTGCTGGTTGTGGCTGCATGTAGCGTATTTTCCCAACGCGCCGTGATGGGCGGCCTTGTTGCCGCTCTGGTTGCAACCTATACGCTTACGTGGTTTTTGCTTGCGATGGGCTTTGCCTTTGAACTTCCCGTTTCGGCACCGCGACGCACAAAAGCCCAGATGGCGACTCCGCTTGCCGGTGGAGCCGCAGCTGCCCGTACTTTTGGCGGACCTGTCGAAGTATCGTCCGATTCTATTTCTACGACCAAGGAGGCCTAGGTCATGGCATCTCAAGTTGAGCTCACCCCATGCGGGGCCATGTTTGACATCTTTAAGCGCGCGGCGCATCTGAGCCATATCGAGCTGTGCAGCCTGGTGCTTTCGTCCCGTCCGCTCGCCGACGGCCGCAGCCCGCAGAGCCGAGCCGCCGATCGCTCTTGGGTTTCCCGCTTTATCGTTCGCGCGCCGGTCGGCACGCTTCAGCAGCGCTACTTTGCCGAATACGGTACCTCGGCTGCGCGTATTATGTCGCAACTGGCCCTGCGCCAGCGAAATCCCATGGACTCCACGGCTGTGATCAATATGGTGTGCGGTCCTGCAGGTGAACCGATGGTACGCGCGCTCGAAGAGTGCCACCAGGACACGAATCTCTATCGCAACGCGCTCGATCGCCTGTCCCAGGCGGCGGAACTCATGCCCGCCGAGCGCGCCGAGGCCGTGCTGGTGCTGTTTGTCGCTGTCGGTTGTTCGGCGGATGTGCGGTCCTCGGTGAACTATGCCATCGACTACGCGCACGCGACCTGTGGCGGAGGAACATCCACGCCGCGTTCGCTTGGCATGTCGATGACCGCGGGCGAACGCGAACCCGCCCCGGCGCACCCCTTGGGCTTGCTGCGCGTACAAAACAGTTTTGTCGTGAGCGCCCCGCGCTGGATTCAGCCGAGCGAGCAGGGTGTTGAGATTGGCGCGCTGGCCACTGGTGAGGGCGATATTACCGACGTCGGCGACGATGTCTCGACCCGCCATGCCCATATCTGGTGCGATGCTCAAAATATCTGGCACGTCGAGGACTTGTCGTCCACCAACGGAACCGTGGTGGTAAACGGGGCCACGCGCGTCTGCATTCAGGTCGAGCCCGGCCGTTCCGCCCAACTCAATCCCGGCGACGAGCTCAAGCTCGGTGAATCCACTACCTACGCCATTCTCTTCGGTGCCCTCTAGCCAGTCCTGCCAAATGGTCCCTCCGTCCCCAAGGGATCATTTTGCTCCCGGCAGTCACCCGAGGTAAACCTTTACCGCCCGCCTATATTTGCCGAAATTACACTTGACGGCGGGGTACAATAAACCCGCATGCGGATTTCCGTTGCGGGCGCTTCCCATCGCCGGGGCGTGCCCGGGAGCATCCGGCATGCGGCCTTTGCGGCGCTCGGTCATGTGCAAGACGGGCGGTCGGGTCTGTGGGGCGCATCAGCTGGCCCTCGCCTCGGCATGTCTTCTCTCCACGCCACGTACCTGCTGCTGAGCCTGCCTGCCAGATGATTGGAAGCAACAGCGTAAATCCCATCACGCCAACATCCCGGCGATCGCCGGGGCCTGTATACCTATATGAGAGGAGAGGGGTATATGGCGCGTAAGTTTAAGTCTATGGACGGCAACGAGGCGGCCGCATATGTTTCGTATGCGTACACCGAGGTAGCGGGAATCTATCCCATTACGCCGTCCAGCCCGATGGCCGACCATGTCGACCAGTGGGCGGCCCAGGGTCGCAAGAATATCTTCGGCACCCCGGTCAAGGTCGTCGAGATGGAGTCCGAGGCAGGTGCAGCCGGTACCGTTCACGGTTCGCTGGGCGCCGGTGCTCTGACCACCACCTACACGGCTTCTCAGGGTCTGCTCCTGATGATCCCGAACATGTACAAGATCGCGGGCGAGCAGCTCCCGGGCGTCTTCCACGTCTCCGCGCGTTGCGTCGCTTCCCACGCCCTGAACATTTTTGGCGATCACTCCGACGTCATGGCCTGTCGTCAGACCGGCTTCGCCATGCTCGCCGAGGGTAACGTCCAGGAGGTCATGGACCTCTCGCCGGTGGCTCACCTTGCCGCTATCGAGGGTAAGACCCCGTTCCTTAACTTCTTCGACGGCTTCCGCACCAGCCACGAGATCCAGAAGGTCGCCATGTGGGACTACAAGGATCTGGCCGAGATGTGCGACATGGACGCCGTCCAGGCTTTCCGCGACCACGCGCTCAATCCTGAGCACCCGCACACCCGCGGCAGCCACGAGAACGGCGATATCTTCTTCCAGAACCGTGAGGCCTGCAACAAGGTCTACGACGAGCTTCCCGCCGTCGTCGAGGGCTACATGAAGAAGATCAACGAGAAGCTCGGCACCGATTACGGCCTGTTCAACTACTACGGCGCTCCCGATGCCGATCGCGTCGTCGTGTGCATGGGCTCCTTCTGCGACGTACTCGAGGAAGTCATCGACTACCTCAACGCTCACGGCGAGAAGGTCGGCCTGGTCAAGGTTCGTCTGTTCCGTCCGTTCTCCATCAAGCACTTCGTCGACGTTCTCCCCGAGACCGTCAAAAAGATCGCCGTCATGGACCGTACCAAGGAGCCGGGTTCCATCGGCGAGCCGCTCTACCAGGACGTCGTCTCCGCTCTCTACGAGGCCGGCAAGACGGGCATCAAGGTCGTCGGCGGCCGTTATGGCCTGGGCAGCAAGGACACGCCTCCCGCGTCCGCGTTCGCTGTCTTCGAGGAGCTCAAGAAGGACGAGCCCAAGCGCGAGTTCACCATCGGCATTGTCGATGACGTGACCAACCTGAGCCTGCCCGAGGCCGAGGATGCGCCCAACACCGCAGCCCCCGGCACCATCGAGTGCAAGTTCTGGGGTCTGGGTGGCGACGGTACCGTCGGCGCCAACAAGAACTCGATCAAGATCATCGGCGACCACACCGACAAGTACGTCCAGGCCTACTTCCAGTACGACTCCAAGAAGACCGGCGGCGTCACCGTCTCGCACCTGCGCTTTGGTGATTCCCCGATCCGTTCGCCGTACTATGTGACCAAGGCCGATTTTGTCGCCTGCCATAACCCCAGCTATATCGTTAAGGGCTTCAAGATGGTCCGCGACGTCAAGCCGGGCGGCACCTTCCTGGTCAACTGCCAGTGGAGCGACGAGGAGTTCGCCGAGCACATGCCCGCCGTGGCCAAGCGCTACATCGCGAACAACAACGTCAACGTCTACCTGATCGACGCTATCGACCTGGCCGCCAAGGTCGGCATGGGCAAGCGCACCAACACGGTGCTCCAGTCCGCCTTCTTCGCGCTGGCCAAGGTCCTGCCCGCCGAGGACGCCCTGCAGTACATGAAGGACGCGGCTACCAAGTCCTACATGAAGAAGGGCCAGGCCATCGTCGACGCCAACCACAAGGCCATCGATGCCGGCGCTACCGCCTTCCGTAAGTTCGAGGTTCCGGCCGACTGGGCTACCGCCGAGGATGCCGCTCCCGTCGAGCTCTCCGAGGAGACCAAGTCCGCTATCGCCCAGCAGGTCAAGAACCTGCTCGAGCCCATCGATCGCATGGACGGCGACAGCCTGCCTGTTTCCGCCTTCGTCGATTGCGCCGACGGCCAGTTTGAGCTGGGCGCCTCCGCATACGAGAAGCGCGGCGTCGCCGTGGTCGTTCCCCACTGGGACGAGACCAAGTGCATCCAGTGCAACCAGTGCGCCTATGTGTGCCCGCATGCCACCATCCGTCCGTTCGCGATGACCGAGGACGAGGCTGCCGCCGCGCCCGAGGCTACCCGCACGCTCGACGCCATGGGCCCCAAGGCCAAGGGCATGAAGTTCACCATGGCCGTGTCCCCGCTCGACTGCATGGGTTGCACCAACTGCGTCAAGGTTTGCCCCAAGGGCGCCCTCGAGATGGTTCCCACCGAGCAGGAGATGGACCAGCAGCCCGTTTGGGACTACATGGTCGAGAACGTCTCCGAGAAGAAGGAGCTCATCGCGGCCAACGTCAAGGGCAGCCAGTTTAAGCAGCCCTACCTGGAGTTCTCCGGCTCCTGCGCCGGCTGCGCCGAGACCGCCTATGCACGTCTGGTGACCCAGGTCGCCGGCGACCGCATGTTCATTTCCAACGCCACCGGCTGCTCCTCCATTTGGGGCAACCCCGCTGCCACCGCTCCTTACTGCAAGGACAAGGACGGTCACGGCCCGGCGTGGAACAACTCCCTGTTCGAGGACAATGCCGAGCACGGTCTGGGCATGGCCGTTGGCTATGAGGCCGTTCAGCACAAGCTGATCGCCGCTACCCAGGACATCATCGCTGCCGATGGTCCGTCCGATGAGCTCAAGGCCGCCGGCCAGGCTTGGATCGACTCCGTCAACGACGCCGAGGCCTCCAAGACCGCTGCTGCTGCCTACGTTGCCGAGCTCGAGAAGTGCGGCTGCGACGCTTCCAAGGCGATCCTCGCCGACAAGGCTTACCTCACCAAGAAGTCCTTCTGGATCTTCGGCGGCGACGGCTGGGCCTACGACATCGGCTTCGGTGGCCTGGACCACGTCCTGGCTTCCGGCCACAACGTCAACGTCTTCGTCTTCGACACCGAGGTCTACTCCAACACCGGCGGTCAGGCCTCCAAGGCCTCGAACCTGGGCCAGGTCGCTCAGTTCGCCGCTGCCGGTAAGGTGACCAAGAAGAAGTCTCTGGCCGAGATCGCCATGAGCTACGGCTACGTCTACGTGGCGCAGGTCGCCATGGGCGCCAACCCGGCTCAGACCCTCAAGGCCATTCACGAGGCCGAGGCCTACGACGGCCCGTCCCTCATCATCGGCTACAGCCCCTGCGAGATGCACTCCATCAAGAAGGGTGGCATGCAGAACTGCCAGGCCGAGATGAAGAAGGCTGTCGAGTGCGGTTACTGGAACCTCTTCCGCTTCAACCCCGAGGCTGCTGCCGGCAAGAAGTTCTCGCTCGATTCCAAGGAGCCCGCGGGCGGTTATCAGGAGTTCCTGATGAACGAGGCCCGTTACGCTTCGCTGACGCGTTCCTTCCCCGAGCGTGCCGAGGAGCTCTTCAAGGAGAATGAGCAGGCCGCTATGGACCGCTATCAGCATCTGCTGAAGCTCAAGACGGTGTACAACGAGGCCTAGGTCTCCCACCGCAGGATCTGAGGGCTGACCTTCGCGGACGTCCTCGGACATGAAAGAACCCCCGCTGCGCATTACGTGCGGCGGGGGTTCTTTCGTCCTGCGGAGTGTCCGCGAAGGTCAGCCCTCAGATCCTGCTACGGCTACGTCCTCGGATTGTGTGGGCGGATGACGGACGTGGTTGGTCGGGTATTCCGTCCCCTTCGCTGTTTCGCGGCTTTGCCGCGAAACAGCGCGCCACTTTGGGGAGGGATGGGGGACTTGGCTGTTGTCGCCTTTTCAGAGCTCTTCTTTATTCCTTATGCTGGATGAAAAGCCCCTTGTTTTTGCAGGGGTGCATACTCGACTTATAAGTGCATAGAATCTCGTATAGTGCGAGTAAGATATTGTGCTGTCCGTTTTGTGTTTAGCAGAGATGTAGTTTGCATAATCTGGCATAATCCTCGCTGCATTTAAATAAAGTCGCACGTAAATGGCGTAGATATGTCTGAGCTGGGGTTCTGTACGCTGAGCGGATAAAAACGACCGTTCACCGTTCAACTATTTTCAAAATGAATAAAATGAGCGATAAAGAGAATATAAACCTTAATAAACTCGCGTATTGCACGGGCGCGGGTTATTAATGGGTTGTAGGCCTTTTACAGAAAGGATTCCAGCAATGTCTAAGCCTCTTGGCAAGCCCGATCGTATTGTCGTCGCCCTTGGCGGCAACGCCCTCGGCAACAACCCCGTCGAGCAGATCG
>CBCSLZ010000037.1:0-18014 GCA_965141245.1 uncultured Collinsella sp. | reverse complement strand
CTGACGGCCGTCCGGGGCGGTCGGCCAGCGACCACCGGTACGGCTCAATCGTATAGCCGTGCAACGGAAAAGAGCCGCCCTTTCGGACGACTCAAACTGTAATGGGGATTTAAAAATCATCAGGTACGCAATGATTTTTTAATCCCCGTCCCAGAACAATCATCCTTTGGCCGAGCCTGGGTCAGCTAAAAAAGCCCCGTCCCAAATGAGCTGCCTTGCGGCTATACTGGTGCGCGGTCGTGCGCGAGCTCACGCGGCGGCCCTTGGTAACCCGACTTCCCGCGCCGTATCCGTAGCGGCGCTCCCGGGGGAAGCGGATATACGCAAAGGAGTTCTATATGAGCAATCCCTCGAACCGCGCCTCGATGCGCGGGCAACTCACGCTGCGCGGCGTCGTCATCGGTGTCCTTGGCTGCGTGATCATCACGGCAAGCTCGGCCTACACCGCCCTCAAGATGGGCGCACTCCCCTGGCCGATCGTCTTCGCTGCCGTCATCTCGCTGTTCTTCCTTAAGCTCATGGGAAACGCCAGCCTCAACGAGGCAAACGTCACCCACACCATCATGTCCGCAGGCGCCATGGTCGCCGGCGGCCTGGCGTTTACCATCCCGGGTGCCTGGATGCTGGGCTATGCCGACCAGATCAGCTGGCTCGACATGTTTATCGTGGCGCTCGCCGGCACTATCTTGGGCCTGCTGGCCACCGCGCTCATCCACCGTCACTTTATCGTGGACGCCGCGTTGGAGTTCCCCACCGGCAACGCCGCAGCTCAGACCCTGCGCGCCACCGAGGTCGGCGGCAAGACCGGCAAGCAGCTCTTTGGCTCTATGGCCATCGCAGGCATCTACAGCGTGCTGCGCGACGCCCTGGGCGTGGTGCCCAGCATGCTGTGCACGCTCAACATCCCCGGCGTGACCTTTGGCATCTACAACTCGCCCATGCTGCTCTCCGTCGGCTTCCTCGTGGGCTTCGCCCCGGTCGCCTTCTGGTTTGCCGGCGCCCTGCTGGGCAACTTTGGCATCATCGTGGGCGGCACCGCTGCCGGCCTGTTCGACATTGTGACTGCGCAGGGCATCGTCAAGTCCCTGGGCATGGGCCTCATGATGGGCTTTGGCGTCGCCGTCGTCCTCAAGGACATCCTGCCGCAGGTCGCCGGTATCGTCCGCGGTCTTGCCGCCGACAGCTCCACCGACACCGACGAGCAGTCGCTCATCTCGGGCTCCCTTAAGCTCGACGCCGGCATCATCGGCCTGGGCGCTGCCGCCATCGCCGTGGTCATCGCCATCGTGCTTGACCTTGGCCCCGTTCCGGCCGTCATCGTCACGCTGTTCACCTTTGTCACCACCATCATGAGCGCACAGAGCTGCGGCCAGACGGGCATCGACCCCATGGAGATCTTTGGCCTCATCGTCATGCTCATCGTGGCTGCCTTTGCACAGATCGCTCAGGTCAAGCTGTTCTTTATCGCCGGCATCGTAGCCGTGGCGTGCGGCCTTGCGGGCGACGTCATGAACGACTTTAAGGCCGGCGCCGTGCTGGGCACCAACCCGCGTGCGCAGTGGATCGGCCAAGCTATTGGCGGCATCGTGGGCGCCCTGGTCGCCGCAGCCGTCATGGTCGCGCTCGTCACCGCCTATGGCCCGGACGCCTTTGGTCCCGACAAGAGCTTTGTTGCCGCGCAGGCAAGCGTCGTCGCCACCATGGTCTCGGGCATCCCGAGCGTGCCGTGGTTCGTTGGCGGCTTTATCGCCGGCATCGTCATGTACTGGCTCGGCATTCCGGCCATGATGATCGGCCTGGGCGTGTACCTGCCGTTCTACATGTCACTCACGGCTTTCCTGGGCTCCTGCGTCAAACTCGCCTACGACAAGTGGTCCGCCCACCGCGACGCCACCGCTGGTCTTTCCGACGAGGAGAGGGCTGCCAAGGACGCCGCCTTCCAGGAACAGGGTCTGGTCGTTGCCAGCGGCCTGCTCGGCGGTGAGTCCATCGTCGGCGTTATCCTGGCGTTTGTCTCCGTGGGTCTGAGCCTGCTGGGCTAAGTCGAGCAGCTGCTCGACAGCAACCATATTGCCTACGATTTGCCCGGTCGGTAGCTTTCGCGGCTACCGACCGGGCTTTTTGATATCGAAACAAAGAAAGGCCGGCGCGCTGCGTTTGACAGCGCGCCGGCCTTATCGTTTGGCTAACGAGACGGTCCCACTATGAATTGGAGTTCATTGCAGAGCCGACGCCCGAATCACTACATGTGCTTGCGACGACGATCACCCAGCGTCACGCCTGCGGCCACGAGCGTTATGCCGCCGATGACGAAGACCTCACCTGCAAGCGCGGAGGTATCACCCGTCTGGGCAAGCGCACCGTCCGCGGCCTTCTTCTTGGTGACAGAAGCCTTTGTAGCAACCTGTGGCTTGGCCTGCGGCTCAGCCTTGGGATGATACTTGTCGTACTCGGCCTGTGCGGCAGCCAGGGCATCCTTAGCATCGTTAAGCTCGGCAAGCGCGGCGGCATAGGCGTCGTTGGCATCGGACAGCCTGGCATCGGCATCGCTCAGAGCAGCCTTGAGGTTAGCGGCGGCATCGACGGCGGCCTTATAGCGAGCGTAGGCAGCGTTCAGCTTGACCAGCTTCTCGTTGCCCGTCGTGCCCGCGGCAAGGGATGCCTTGTGGTCGACAGCCTCAAGATCGGCCTTGAGTGCCTCGTCGTTGGCAAGCTCGGCCTTGGCCTTGACGATCTCGAGGTTCGCATCGACGACGGCTTCGTTGGCGGCCTCGAGCTGCTTCTGGGCATCGGCGACACCGGCGACGGCAGCATCATAGGCGGCCTTGGCGTCGTCGACCGCCTTCTGGGCGCCGGCGAAGCGCTCGAAGGCCTTGTTTGCGGTGGCAAGCTCGCCCTCGGCGGCCTTGGCCTTCTCCTGTGCGTCGGACAGGGCCTGCGTCTTGGCGGCAACTGCCTGCTTGGCGTCCGAAAGAGCGGTCGCGGCGTGCACATCTGCGGCCTGAGCCTTGTCAACGCCAGCCTGGGCAGTGTCGTCGGCCTTCTTGGCATCGTCAAGCGTGCCCTGCTTGTTCGCAAGGTCCGTCTTGGCGGCATCGCGCTTGGCGGTAAGGTCCTTGACCGAAGCCGTGGCGTTGTCATACGCCTCGCTGGCCTGGTCGGACTTTACCTTGGCAGCATCGCGGGCGCTGCGAGCCTTCGCCTTACGAGCAGCGGCATCGGCTGCGTTCGTCTGGCAATCGGAGAGCTTGGAGTTAGCCTCGTCGAGTGCAGCCTGCGCGGCGGTCGCCTCGGACTTGGCGGCATCGAGGTTCTGCTTGAGGGACTCGATGTCGATTCCGCCGAGTGCGTCCTTCGCGGCGTCATATGCCGTCTTTGCGGCGGCGGTTCCGGACTTAGCCTTCTCGTACTCGCCCTTGGCGGTGTTCATGTTCGCATCGGCTGCGGTGAAAGCGTCCTGGGCGGCATCCTGCCCGTTTACAGCTGCGAAGTAAGCTTCCCTTGTAGTTCCAAAGTTCTTCTGCGCCTCGGCAAGCTTGCCCTGGAGCTCCTTGAGCTGCGCCTTCTGCGCCTGCGTGCCGCCTGCGTTGTAGGCAGAGTCGATGTAGTCGTTGACGAGCTTCTTGAACTCGGAGACAGTGAAATCAGCCTGAGTGTCATCAGCACTGTAATCGAAGATGGTTACCTCGGAATCGGTGTTCTTACCGCTACCGGTTGCGATGCCGATAGCCTTCGTGCCGGCATCGATGATGTTGAGATAGTGCCCGCACTCATGGTAGATGCTGCTGTAGTGCTGGTAGATATAGTAGGAATCATATCGATGGTTTCCAAGGTCACTATTCTTCTCGACGTACTTATCGAATGCCTCCTTCTCCTGGGTATAGAGACCGGTGTAGGGCGAGCCTAGGGTGTCCTCAGTCTCGCCGCCAGTATATGCACCGCCTCCACCGGCAAGATTTTCACCGTTATCCCAGTAGCAGCCCGAGTGTCCCCAGATGTTCGATGAATATGATGCATTAAGGGCGGCTGCCACAGTCATGCGGAGGCTGACGCTGAGCGCCGACTGACCGTTCGCCTTGCGGAGGTTGTTCTGGGTGTCGAGATACGTCAGGGCGTTGCGCATCTGCTCCAGGGAGAGCGGGTTGGTGTCGCGAGACATATCCTGATCGACGTACTGGTCATACCATTCGGCTTTGTCATCGGTACCGGTCAGCATCGATACGGCGTCCTGGGCGTTCTTCTTCTGCGTGGCGGTGAAATCGCTGCTGTTGCTGATGTAGGCCATAAAGCCGAGCATGCCCTTATTGATAACTTCCTGGTCAACGGTCATGTTGGACTTTAGGTCTGCAATCTGCTGCTCAAGAGCCTCAACCTGGGCATTAGCAGCGTCATAAGCCTTTTCCGCGGCGTTCGAAGCGGCGCAGGCCGCCTCCCACTCGCTGCGCTTCTGCTGACGGACCTCGACGAGTCGGTCGTACTCCGCCTTCTTGTCGGCTTCGGTCTGCTGGGCCTGCTCGTATGCCGTCTTCGCGGCGTCACGCTTACTGGCCGCGTCCTTGTACTCCTTGTTTGCCGCATCGTATGCAGACTGGGCAGATGCCACAGCAGCGTTGGCGGCGTTGGCCTTCTCCTGCGCGGCAACGACGGCAGCCTGGGCGGCCTACAGATTTGTCTGTGCGGTGGCGTCGGCATCCGTCGCGGCATTGAGCTCCGCCTGCGCGGTCTTGAGCTCACCAGCAGCAGCGTTCTTGGCGGCCTCAAGCGCGCTCAGGTCAACACCCGTACCCGAGACGGCAGCATCGAGCGCGGCCTGCGCCTGGTTGAACTTCTGCTGGGCGTTATCGCGCGCGGTGGTTGCGGCTGCGAGAGCAGCGGCAGTCTCCTGCTTCTTGGCCTGGGCGGAAGTCAGAGCGGCCTCAGTGTCCTTCTTTTCCTGCTGGGCGCTAGCCTCGGCAGCCTTGGCCTGGTCCAGATTGGCCTGTGCAGTAGCAACGGCCTTATTGACGTCATCGAGCTTTGCCTGCGCGTCCTCGACGGCCTTCTTGGCAGCCTCGTACTCGTCCATACCCATAGCCTCGAGCTTGGCCTGGGCATCATCGAGGGCCTTCTTGGCCTCATCCTGCTTTGCCTTGGCGTCCTTGAGCGCCTGGGTCTTATCCTCGACACTCTTGTTGGCCTGGTCGAGCTGATCGTTCAGGTCGCCCAACTTCTTCTGCTGCTGCTCGGTCTTTTCGACGGCGGCTTTGAGCTCGTCAATCTTCTCCTGGAGCGCGGCGACTTCTGCTGCGTTCTGCTCGATTTCGTTGTCGCTCACAGCCTGCGAGGCCTGATTCTTTTGCTGCTGCGCCTGCTTTTGAGACTGGCCCGCCGCATCGGCGTTCTTCTGGGCGGCATCGTAGGCGGCCTGAGCGTCCTTGAGCTGCTTTGCCGACTCCTCGGCCAGCTGGGCAGCCGTCTTTACGACCGCTTGGTTACCGGCGGCAACGGTGTTCTCTACAGAACTACCCCCCCCCTGAACAGAATCGCCGTTATCGGTTGACGGTGCGGCGATTGCCGCCAGCGGCGACATGAGCGGCTGAGCGATGAGGCCCGCCGTCAAAACGGTTGCGACGGCGCGGTTAGCAACGCCCTTGACGTTGACGGCCTTAGCCCGAGGCTCAAAGTGTTGTGGACTGTAGTTTGCCATGGCTTTCTCCCTTTGACACGGATGTATCCATACGCTTCAAAATGTAGGAGCTGGTTTTTGAATTCTGTTGCGCAACATTGGTCACCGGCAGAGTTTTTGAAACTAACACCTCATGGCATCACAATTTCGACACATATGAGGGCGTTCGTGAATCATATTTTCGTGAGATGGCGTCCGCTTTGTCGTATACGCTTGTTCTTACGTCATCCGCCCTGCCAGCCGACATCCAGCTAGCGCCCTGCCCGCCTCGGTGTAGAGTAAGGGCGACGGGCGGGATATGCGGCCCGCGCCAGAACGAGGTGAACATGGAACTCGACAAGCAACAGATCGAACGACTGCGTGAGCGTCATCATCGGCGTCACGGCATCCGCCCTGCCCATAGCGAAGCCATGGAAAACGTCACCCGCTTCCTCAAGCGCGCGTTCAACATTCGCGAGGGACGCGCGCCCTATCACGTAATCCGAAAGCGCTTTGTAAACGGGGCGCGCCTGACTGGCTCCCACCTATGCATCCTCATCATCGCCATGTTGATCGCGAGCATCGGCCTCGATATCGATTCGGACATCGCCATCGTGGGCGCCATGCTCATCTGCCCGCTCATGGGCTCGGTTCTTGCCATGGCATACGGCATTGCCACGCTCGACCGCGAGATTACCGTCGAAGCCGTCGCCGGCCTTGCGCTGCAAGTGGCCTTTTGCCTGGTCACATCCACGTTGTACTTTAAGCTCTCGCCCCTTGGCGCCACCACAGCCGCCATTATCGACAACTCGACGCCCACCGTGTGGGACCTCGCTGTCGCGCTCGCCGGCGGCTTTGCGGGCGGCCTAGGCAACTCACGCGACCAGGAGCCCGCAACGCTCATCGCCGGTGTGGCCGTGGCGACCGCGCTCATGCCACCCCTGTGCGCGGCGGGCTACGGCATCGCCATCGCAAGCGGGTCGCTGTTTCTCTCGGCGCTTTACGAGTTTGGCATCAACGTCGTCTTTATCGCACTGGCTGCCGAAACCGTGCTGCTTCTTCTGCGCGTGCCGCTCAAGCGCGACCTTAACGGCGACGGCATTGTGACCGCCGAGGAAAATGCCGAGGTCGACGAGCTGTCGCGCAAAGTGCGCCGCCGCATCATCGTGGGCACGGTGATCTTTGCCATCCCCTGCATCGTTATGACCGCGGGGTCTATTGACTCGGCGCAGGCCGGCGTGCAGGACGGCTACGGCGTCACCGAGACCACACGCGAGCTTGCCGCGGTGCTGTCGGGCTTTAAGGATTACACCGTCGCCGTCGAGACCTCGACCACCGAAGGCGACGAGGAGGGCATCGTCGAGCGCGAGATTGTCGCCCATGTGACAACAAGCGAGGCGCTCGGGGCGCACGACCGCCATGTCGCCCGCAAGCTCATCGACCTCAACGTGCCCGAACTCGATCGCGTGGAGTTCGATGTGAAGTGATGCCGGCGTGGGATGAATGCTCGCACGGACGCAAGTTACGACAAGGCGCAGACGCGATACGGACACGAGCAAATAGCGGGGTGCAGTTCACACCCGCGCCCCGCTCTCTGTTTTATTACCGTGAATCAACTGTCCGCATCGACATCGCCAGACTCCACCGTAAACGCCGGATCGGTGCTCACAAGATAAAATCGGGTCACTTTGCTATCTCTAAATAGATAGAGCTGGCCTTGCTCGCGTCGGCGTGACATATACGCCACGTGGAGCGTACCGAATTCTTCACCGTTTTCCTTCTTTAATATCAGGATATTGGGGTCATCCGTACGCTTAAACTGCCCGTCTGTGCAGATTCCGTCTTGGTCGACCAGCTGCCATCGACAGTTGTCCTCCTCAAGAAAAGCCAGGGTTTCCCGACTCGTTTTGTCATCCCGATAGAAACCATCAATGGCAAACCCTTCGGAAGCGCATTCCTGCATATAGGACGTTTCTCGGCTTATAGCAAACAGCCCTGTAGCGCCCAGGAGCACAGCCAGGCAGACCACTGCAAGGGTTATCGAAATAGCACGGCGACCCATGTTAGCCCAACCGATAGTTATTTAACGGAGCGCGAAACATACCTGGAACCTCCGATATCAGGGGGAACGTCACCGGCAGGCCAGCGACACCTATATGCTTCTTTTATCAAACCATATGGCTGCCACTCGCGGAGGGGGGCATCGGCGAACGGCGTGCTTTCATACTCCATTGGTCAAACCTAAGCGCGGCCCTACAACTCGTACTTGTACACGCGGTAGATGAACTTCTCGGCTTCCATCTCGTAGGTGGCGATGGGCAACCCGTAGCGATCGTACTCGGCAAAGGTCTTGGCCTGGCCCGATGCCACAAGCATGCTATTCGAATCGCCGACGCGCTGTGCACTGCTTACGTAGCCCGAAAACGGCACGGCGATCTGGTCCTCGAGCTCGTAGGTACGCGCGGTCTCGTCTACCGCGAACACGCGCCCAAACGAATGCGTGCCCTTGTTGTAGTCGGTCACCACCGCGGCGCCCAGCTGGCCCCAGTCGAACTTGGGATAGCTCTCGGCCGCACCAAAGTTGTTGTCGTACAGCAGCACCTGGTAGCAACCGGTCGTTGCCGTGTCAGGACTCGGCAGATACGTCACGCTGTGCTGGCCTGCGTTGAGCGAAAAATCGCCCTGGGCTTGCAGCAGTTTGTCCTCAAAGCCCGAACCGGCCCAGAAATCGGGCGAGCCCATGAGCCAATCGACCGTGGGCGTGCCGTAGATATCGGCGAGCTTGATGACCGTCGAGGTTTCGCGCGAGCTGAGCAGGACGGTACCGCCGCCGAGCCACTGAATCGTGTTGATATGGATCCAATCCAGGTCGCCGTCCGAGGCCACCTTGGCGCTCGCTTTGAGATCGGGGAACATGTCGCCCAGGTCCACGACGAGGGAGACATCGCCGATTGTCACGTCGATTTTGATGATGAGGTCCTCGACATTAACGCGGTCGTCCTTGCCTTTTTTGGCAGCCGCGCGGTCGACGTCCAAATCGGCTTCGGAGCCGGCATGGCTCGCCAGCACCAGCAGATTGCCGTCGTCATCGAAGGCGTAGTCGTGGTGCAACTCATAGTCGCCCGTGCTCCAGACGTTTACCACCTGGCCGATGGCGTTAATCTGGGCCATCTTGGTAGTCGAGACGCTCATGATCATGCTGCCGTCGCCTGGGAACAGCAGGCGACGGCTGCGGTAGCCGACAATCGGCACCTCGCCGCGGATCTGGCCGTCGTTGTCGTAGAGGTACATAAAGTCGAGCTTGGACGAGTCGTTGCCCAGGATGGTAAAGAGGCCATCGGCAAGCGGCGTGTTGGACTCCCCCGCCGTGACGGCGAGGCGTTCTTCCTCCTCGCCCTTGAGAGCCGGGGTCTCAACCGTGAACGTCGAGGTTCGGCTGGCGCCGTCTTGTGCGGTACAGGTGAGGGTTACCGTGTTTTTGTGGTTGGGAATGAGGCCGATGACCTTGAACTCGTGCTCCGTTGCCGGCGTGTCGCCGCTGTGGGGCGCACGGGAAAAGGCGGCGACTTTGGGCGCGTCACCGGACTTTTTGCGACCGGCGACCTTGTAGGAGACGGTTACGGGATCTACCGTTGCAAAGCGGACGTAGCAGCTCAGGGTGTCGGTGCCAAAGGGGTCCTGTGCGACAAACGGGGCAGTTTCGTCGTAGCCGCCTGCAGCATACTCAGCATCGAGCCGCTCCTTGATGGCCGCTTGCTTCTCGACGTCATAGGTCGCGACAATCTGCTTGTGCAGCTTCTTTTGCTCGTCGGTGAGCTCGTTGCTCGCAGTAGATGCGTCGTTCGCGCTGACGCCAAAAGCAGAGCAGCCCATGAGCTCTGTCCCGGCAAGCGCCAGCGCGCCCGCCGCACCCGCAAGAGCCGCTCGACGCGAGAACAGTCTGCCGTCTTTGTCACGCAATTTCAAATCGTTACCGTCTTTGAATGCCACTGTCGTTTCCTTCATATGCGGAGGCACTTGCCCAGCCTTGTCCAATATCGCTCGCAGCTTAGCAAACGCCCCTTAGCGGTAGCTTAGGTTTGCGGCGATGCAGAGACACAGGACGCACAGTTGGCCCGCAATGCCCCCGAATCATTCGAGACGGCCGCGATGGCGCTCAATCCAGCCCACGGCAAAGTCGACAAGCTCGCGCTGGCGCATAAAACGGATTATCCCGTTACCGAGAGGCGCCGTACGAACCGAGCATTCACGCTCAAAAGCAGCACCGATTTCATCGAAATCCTCGCCATCGACAAAGAGCGTGCGGTATTCCTTCCATATGCGTCGACCGTTTTCCACAATCGCACTGTGTTCCACACAGTCGTGCTTGCCGGGGTACTGCGCACGGGCGTCTGCCAAATGCAGTGACGTATTCTTGTCATAGCCAACGCCCACCAGCAGAACATAGCCGTCCAAATCGTACAGACGCGCGATGGGCGATCCATCGCCAAAGATGTTGCTCAGGTCGTGGTTCTCCGTCAGGAATTGCGCATGCTGGCCGTTTGCCGCCACTGAACGCGCTGGGTGATCGCTGCGAAACGTGCCCGGCCACGTCCGGAACATCTCAGCCACGGCACCCATCGTGTTGGTGGGCGTAATGCGCTTGTCATAGGCAGGCCAGTTATCGCGAATCAGCTGCAACCATTCTTGCGGCTCTTGCCAATGGACACCACTCTCGGGGTCCAAGTTTTTCCATGATTGCGTCAGCATCATGATGGTACCGGTCTCGCCCACCATCTGGAGCAGCGCCTCGATTACCGGCTGTGCGCCGCCGCACACATATCCAAGCGCGCTGAGCGAGCAATGGACCATAACCGTCTGCCCTGCGCACATACCGACAGCGGAGAGCGCGTCGAGGATATCCTGCTTAAGCACGATTTGCCGATCCATTACCGTTTCCCCTCTATCCCCGCACATCAGTTTCTTTTGCGTCATGCGCCGAAATGGCACACAGGCTATGCGGCGCATGACGCTGCAAATGATACGTTTCCTAATGTTGCCGAGGGATCATTATTTAGTACTTGAAGAAGCCCTCGCCCGAGCTTTCGCCCAGCTTGCCTTCGTCGAGCATCTGCTTGAGGACGGATGCCATGGCCTTAAAGTTGTAGGGCATCATCATCTTTTTGAGCAGCGGGCTCACCAGGCCCGGCACCTTCTGATACTGCATGACGATGTTGTAGGCCGTCTGGATACCAACCGTGTCGAATACGCGGAACGGACCCTTGGGGGCGCCAGTGCCACGCGTCCACGCGAGGTCGATGCTCTTGGGGTCACTCACACCCGAGACATACAGGTCAAGGCCCGAAAGCAGCCACGGCACCAGCATGGAATTGAGCAGATAGCCGTTCTTTTCCTTGTTGACGGGCAGGGCAAGCATGCGAATATCGTTGGCAAAGTCGACGAGCTCATCGAAATAGCGCTTGTCGGTTTGGCCCTGTGCCATGACCTCGGTCATGTTGTTCTTCCAGATGGAGTTGGCAAAGTGCAACGACAGGTACTTCTCGGGGCGGCCGGTGTACTTGGCAAAGGTACTCGGCAGCAGCGTGGAGGAGTTGGTCACGACGACGGTCTTTTGCGGGAGTACCGGGGCGAGCTTCTTGTAGAAGTCGATCTTTGCCTGGGTGTCCTCGGCCATAGACTCGATGACCAGGTCGGCGTCGGCCACTGCCTTGGCAAGATCGAGCTCCAGCTTGAGTGTGGAGTAGGCGCGCTCGACGGCGGCGAGTGCCACCTCCTTGTCGAAGGGCCGATCGCTATCGGCGATACCGGCGCACCACTCGCCCGTGCCGTCCTCCATGCCCTCGATAGCAGCGATGTACTCCTCGCGCACATGATCGATCTTGGGCTGGGTGCGGCCGATGCTGCCCTCGCTGCGCAGCCAAATCGTTACATCAAAGCCGCAGTAGGCAGCCTGAAAGGCAATCTGGCTTCCCAACACGCCGCCGCCGGCAACACAAACGGTCTTGTAGCTCATGAAACGGTCCTCTCTTACGTAATTCCATAGATGTGTATTTATTCAACCGTAAGGGGACTGCACACTGGGGGTGGGTTCTATAAACGGACGGTAATTTGCGGCGAACGGCTACACCTGTTCATTATCTCAGGGCTTTAAAGGCCGTTTATCGTACCGCAGGGCCATCGTTTTCGGAAGTGCGGTGAAAAATTGAGTTTCGCCGACCAGACCGACTTTTTTAGCAACAAAACCGCAGGTAACGAGAGCCCAAAAGAGCAGTGTGCTCGGAGGTTCGGAGTTTTTCCCCGCACTTCCGAAATCCGAGTCCGCTGAAGGCGTCAACAAGCCCATTTACGCAACATATGTCCAGCAAAAACGGGTGGTAGCCGGCACGGCTGCCACCCGTTTGTCTCATATCCAGCCCAAAGCAGGCCAGTTACTTCTTAATGCCGCGTCCCAGGCGCTCAGCGACCGATGCCACGGCCTCCTCGCCGGCCGGTCCGCAACTCGTGCAGCCGTCGTGGGCACGCATCTGGCCGGTAACCTCGTCCATCGCGAGCGGCGCCACCTTCTCGAGCTTAAAGCCCTTGCCGGCGCGCATGTTCTCCTTTGCCACGCTAATCATGAGCTTAATACGGTTGAGCTGGTTGACCTCGGACGCGCCGGGGTCGTAGTCCACCGCGACGATATTGCTCTCGGGGTGCTGGCGGCGCAGCTCCTTGATCACAGCCTTGCCCACCACGTGGTTAGGCAGGCACGCGAAGGGCTGCGTGCAGATGATGTTGGGCGCACCGTGGTCAATCAGGTCGAGCATCTCGGCCGTGAGCAGCCAGCCCTCGCCCATGTTGTTGCACACCGAAAGCACCGTACGGGCCTTGTCCGCCATGGTGCCGATGCGCTCGGGCGCCTCGAAGCGGCGGGACTTCTCGAGCATCTCCTCCACCGGCGTACGCATCCAGTCCACCAGCTTGATGAGCGCCTGCATACCAGCGCGCGTGGTAGCAGAGCTTCCCAGCTCGTCCTTCTGCAGTTCGGCGTTACTCATGGAGTACAGGAAGAAGTCGAGCAGGCCCGGCACCACTGCCTCGCAGCCCTCGCGCTCGATAACGTCGACCACGTGGTTGTTGGCTGTGGGGTGGAACTTGACCAGAATCTCGCCGACCACGCCCACGCGCGGCTTGGTGCCCTCGCCCACAAGCGGCATAGTGTCGAACGCGCGGATGGCCTCACGCGCAAGCTTGGTGTAGTTGTGCCTGTTGAACTTGGGCGCCAACTTGCGGGCGCGTGCCATGTACTCCTCGTAGAGTGCGTTGGCAGCACCGGGCGTGGCCTCGTACGGGCGGCAGCGGTAGAGCATCTGCATCATCACGTCGCCAAAGAGCACCGCGTAGACTGCCTGCTTAAGCAGAGCCGGCGTAATCTTAAAGCCGGGGTTGTCCTCACCGAGCGCCACTGCCGAAAGCGAGATCACCGGAATCTCGGGGTGCCCGCTCTCGCACAGTGCCTTGCGGATGAGCGCGATGTAGTTGGTAGCACGGCAGCCGCCGCCGGTCTGGCTGATAACCACGGCCGTCTTGGACAGGTCGTACCTGCCGCTCTCGATGGCCTCCATAATCTGACCCGTTACCAGAATCGACGGGTAGCAAATGTCATTGTTCACATAGCGCAAGCCGGCCTCGACAGCATCGTGATCGGTCGAGGGCAGCAGCTCCAAGTTGTAGCCGGCACCGCGGAACACCTCTTTGACCAGGTCAAAGTGGATCGGCGCCATCTGCGGGCACAGGATGGCGTAGCCCTCGTCGCGCATCTGCTCGGTAAAGGGCACCTTGGGCCACGCGGCCGAAGCACTCTCGCGCTGGGCCTCAAACGTGTACTTGCGGCTCGCGAACGCGGGGGCATCCGTGGAGGGCGCCACCGGCGCGGCGTCGCCCTGCTCGTAGGCCTCGCCCGCGGCCGTGGCCTCGGCCAAGCGCTCGGCCTCCTGGTCTTTGAGTGCCGCCATGAGCGAGCGGATGCGGATGCGCGCGGCGCCCAGGTTGGACACCTCGTCGATCTTGAGCACGGTGTAGATCTTGCCGCTGGCCTCCAGGATCTCCTGCACCTGGTCGGTAGTCAGGGCATCGAGACCGCAGCCGAAAGAGTTGAGCTGAATCAGGTCCAGATCGTTGCGCATCGTCACAAAACGGGCGACGGCGTACAGGCGGCTGTGGTACATCCACTGGTCAACGACGCGAATCGGACGCTCGGGCTTCACGAGATGCGCGAGCGAATCCTCGGTAAAGACCGCAAAGCCAAAGCTCGAGATAAGCTCGGGCAGGGCGTGGTTGATCTCGGGGTCGTTATGGTAAGGACGGCCGGCGAGCACGATGCCGTGGCCGCCGTGGTCCTCGACCCACTTAAGAGCCTCCTCGCCCATGGTCTGGATATCCTCGTGGAAGCGCGCATCGGCCTCAAAGGCAGCGTTGACGGCAGCATCGACCTCGGAGCGCGTGATCTTGGGACCACGCACGCGGCCGCGACCAGCCTCGGCGTCGGCCACGCGGTCAACAGCGAGCACCTGGTACAGACGGCGCTTAAGCTCGGTCTTGTCGTGATACGGCACAAACGGATACAAGAACTCGATGTTCTGCTCTCGGATCTCGTCGATGTTGAGCGCCAACGCCGTGGGGTAGCTCATGACGATGGGGCAGTTGTAACAGTTGCCGGCGGTCGGATCCTCCTTGCGCTCCCAGCGCACGCACGGCATCCAGATGAAGTCGACGTCACGGTCGATGAGGTTCATCACGTGGCCGTGGCTCATCTTGGCCGGATAGCACACGCTCTCGGACGGCATGGACTCGATGCCCGCCTGGTAGGTCTTCTTGCTCGACTGGTCGGACAGCTGCACGCTGAAGCCCAGGCGCGTAAAGAACGCGTGCCAGAAGGGGTAGTTCTCGTACATGTTGAGCGCGCGCGGGATACCCACGGTGCCGCGCGGGGCCTCGTCGGGGCTCAGCACCTCGCGGTTAAAGAGCAGCTCGTTTTTCTTTTTGAAGAGGTTGGGCGCCTCGGTCTTCTGCTTTTTGTGGCCAGCACCCTTCTCGCAGCGATTGCCGGTAATGAAGCGCCTGCCGCCGCCAAAGTCGTTGACGGTAAGCTGGCAGTTGTTAGAGCAACGGCCGCAGCGGACATGCTTTTGCGTCACGGTGAGGTGCGCGATGTCCTCGGCAGAAAGGATGGTCGAGGTGCCGTGGGCGCCGGCGCGATCGCGGGCGAGCAGGGCCGCACCGTAGGCGCCCATGCAGCCGGCGATGTCGGGGCGCACGGCATGCACGCCGGTGAGCTGCTCAAACGCGCGCAGCGTGGCGTCGGACATAAAGGTGCCGCCCTGGACGATCACCTGGCTGCCGATCTCCTTGGGGTCGCGCAGCTTAATGACCTTGAACAGGGCGTTCTTGATGACGGAATAGGACAGGCCGGCCGCGATGTCGCCCACCGTGGCGCCTTCCTTTTGCGCCTGTTTGACGCGCGAGTTCATAAAGACCGTGCAGCGGCTGCCCAGGTCGACGGGGGCCTTAGCATGGATGGCGGCGTCGGCGAACGCGCGCACGTCCATGTTCATAGAAACGGCGAAGCTCTCGATAAAGCTACCGCAACCCGACGAGCAGGCCTCGTTGAGCATGATGTGCTCGATGACGCCGTCCTTGACGCGCAGGCACTTCATGTCCTGGCCGCCAATGTCCAGGATAAACTCGACGCCGGGCAGGAATGCCTTGGCGCCGCGCAGGTGCGCGACGGTCTCGATCTCGCCGGAATCGGCCTTGAGGGCCTCGATGAGCAGTGCCTCGCCGTAGCCCGTGGTAGTCACGTGGCCGATGGTGCAGCCGGCGGGAATGTGGTTGTAGAAATCAGCCATGATGACCTTGGCCGTGCCCAGGATGTCGCCGTTGTTGTTGCCGTACCAGGTGTGCAGCAGCTGACCGTCCTCGCCCACGAGCGCGGCCTTCATGGTGGTGGAGCCGGCGTCGATGCCGATGAACACGCGGCCGGTGTAGCCGTCGAGCTTGCCCTTGGGGACGACTTCCTGGTCGTGGCGGGTTTTGAACTCGGCAAAGTCCTCGTCGGTGGCAAAGAGCGGATCCAGACGCTCGACCTCGGCACCTTGTGTGTCACCCAGGGCATCAATAGCCTCGATGAGCTGCGGGAACGTGCTGAGCTTGTTGGACTCGTGCGCCATGGCGGCGCCGCTCGCCACAAACAGGTGAGCGTTTTGGGGCACGATGCGGTGCTCCTCGTCCAGGTTGAGCGTGAGGTAGAAGCGGTGGCGCAGCTCGGAGAGATACTGCAGCGGACCGCCCAGGAAGGCGACGTTGCCGCGGATGGGACGGCCGCACGCCAGGCCCGAGATGGTCTGGGTCACGACAGCCTGGAAGATGGAGGCGGCCACGTCCTCGGGGCGGGCGCCCTCGTTGAGCAGCGGCTGCACGTCGGTCTTGGCAAAAACGCCGCAGCGGCTGGCGATGGGATAGATGGTGGTGGCGTTGGCCGCGAGCTCGTTAAGGCCGCTGGCATCGGTGTGCAGCAGCGTGGCCATCTGGTCGATGAACGCGCCCGTGCCGCCTGCGCAGGTGCCGTTCATGCGCTGCTCGATGCCGTTGTCGAAGTAGATGATCTTGGCGTCCTCGCCGCCCAGCTCGATGGCGACATCAGTCGCCGGGATAAGGGTCTCGACAGCGCGTTTGCTGGCGATGACCTCCTGGACAAACTCCAGGTCGAGCCACTGGGACAGTAGCAGGCCGCCCGAGCCGGTAATGGCACAGGTCATCTGGGCCGTCGGCAGCACGGTCGCAGCGCCCTCGAACAGGTCGCGGGCGCAAGCGCGGACGTCGGTGTGATGGCGCTGGTACTTGGCGTAGACGATCTGGTTGTCGTCGTTGAGCACGGAGAGCTTAACGGTGGTGGAGCCCACGTCGATGCCCAGGTGCAGGTTGCCACGAGCGTTCTCGGGGTTGAAGATCGCGCCTTCGGGGGCGTGGGCGGCGGCCACGGACTCAGCGGCGGTGGCAGGCTCGCTGGCGACGGACGTCTTTCCTGCCGCGTTCTTGGCATCGGCAACTGCCTCGGCAACTTTCTCGGCAGCAGCGGTCGCGGCCTTCTGCGCGGCGTCCGCCACGGCGGGCGCGGCCTCGCGCGCGGCAGCAACCATACGGTCCTTAATGCCTTCGACGAGTTTGCTCATTGTCTCTCCTCTTAGTTGTTGGACTCGACGGTTGCGGCGGTGTCGGCCGCGTCCTCGAGCTGCAAGTTCAATAGCTTCATGCCGTATTCCGGCACGTTGATATCGATGGGTTGGCCATACAGGTCACCAGGGCGCACAAAAGCGAGCACCGTCATAATGCGCGCCATGGCCTCGGGCGATTCGGTGAGCCCACGCTCAAACCAGCGCTGAATCATGCCGACCTCAGCACTCACGACGTAGGTGACGTAGTAGTCAAAGAACGTGCCCAGCGCCAGGCCCAAAATGCCCGTCTGCGCACGCGGCACCACAGCCTCACGCGCGGTATCGATAATCCTTTTAATGAAGGCCTGGTCGCCGCCCGGACCCAGCAGCGCACCGATTAAGTCGCGGTTGGCCGCAAGATAACGCAGCAGCTCAACCGAACCGGGCGCCGGCTCGAGCTCATCGATGTTGTGATAGAGATCAGGCAGCTGAGCTGCGGTGATGAGCTCAATGCGCTCACGGATCTCGGCCAGCAAGCCGTCCTCGATTTGATTGATAAAGTCGGGGATATCGCGGTAGTGCGAATAGAACGTGCGGCGCGTAAGGCCGGCACGCTCGGTGAGCGACGCGACGTTAACGCGCGAAAGGTCGCCGCTTTCGGCAAGCTCGCTGGCAAGCGCCTGGCGAAGGGCACGCTGCGAGCGAAGGGACCGGCGATCGCATTTCTCGAGCTGGGACAAGCGTCCTCCTTGTTACTCAGCCTGTGCGCTATTGCACAGTGCGAGTATTATTGCACACCGTGTGCATCAACACGTAAAGGCAATATTTTGGATGTGACAAAGGGCAGTCCCTTTGCCACATTCAGCGGCCGCCTAGGTTGTGCCAGTTGTGCCTGGCTTTTGAAGCGGCATTACCAATTGTCCAAAATGTCATTCGTGGGTAGAATAGTGTCGACGGCAGCCCAAGTTGTAGCTAGCTGGGCAGCGCCGTTGTTTGCATTAGGGGGTCAACGCCTTAGCGGCGGCGACCCCTTCTGTTGCGCTTCGAACGCTGCTTGAGTGCCTCGGAAAGGCCGACAAGCGCCGTGAAGAACGAGACCAAAGCGGTCAGAAGTCTCACGAAATCAATCAGAACCACCCTTAAAAAGGGTGGTTTGCTCTTAGGGTATAACCCACGGG
>CBCSLZ010000036.1:0-19809 GCA_965141245.1 uncultured Collinsella sp. | reverse complement strand
AAGATAAGCCGCGCCCCAATACCGTTGCCCGAAGTTTCGGGCGTATGCGGCGTCCGCTATGCCATCATGCGCGTATGGGAATCATTCTGTCACATACCACGGCACGCGCTGTATACCAAACAGCCAACTCGCTCGCAAGCTGCGCGACCGGTCCCATACCTATGGAAAAGATCAGGGTGTCTGCGCCGACCACGTCCGATCTGGAAGCGGCACGAGCATGGCTCAACAGAAAGAATGTCGATTCTGAACGCATCCATGTGCTGACGTTTTCCAATAATGCCAAAAGGCACCGCAAGGGCTGCATCTGCCACTGTACGCGTTATACGTTTGATGCAGAAAGATACCTAGAACTCGAGCCGAACGTCTACATCGTCGATATCAAGCTGTGCGCGTTAGAAGCAACAGCCGACCTCAACCTTTCGGAGCTCGTTGAGTATTACTTTGAAATCTGCGGCTCCTACGCGCTTGGAACGTCCGACGAAACTCAATATCGCGAGCGCCCAACCCTAACCAGCGTCGAAGAGCTCAGAGCCTTCTTTTCAGAGGCATCGGGGTATCGTGGATCTAATAAAGCACTTAAGGCACTTTCTTATATACGCGAAGGCTGTCGCTCCCCACTCGAAACGGCGTTTGTCATGATGCTAACAATGCCCAAGTCAATGGGTGGCTTAGCCATACGCGCTATCAAAACGGATTATCCGATCCCAGTCCCCAAAAGATACGCCGCCCTAACGCGACGGACGGTTTTCTACCTCGACGCGCTGCTCGAAAATTCGATGACCGATATCGAATACAACGGCTTTTACCACGACGAGCCCGAGCAGCAAACAATTGACGAGGAGCGCCGAAACACGCTGCGAAACATGGGATATGCCGTTATCACAGTTAGTCGTCATTCGTTTTTCAAGCAGTCCGCTTTTAGACGGGTCATGGAAGCGATTCGCATTCGCGAGAAAATATGGCCCGGTCGACTCCCGGATAACTTCGCCATCCTGCAAGAAACTCTTCGTCAATTTGTCTTGCGGCGCTACTTCGAATACGGTCGCCGCGTCCTGGAGACGCTCAAAGAAGAGGAGGCCGCCAAACGCGAAATTGCAAGCCAATATCCGCAAGCTGATGACCCGAGCATCAACGATGTGCCCGAACCCGACGACATGCAACACGTCGGGGCCCTTGCTGAGGAAATCAATGGACCTTGGGAATGCGACATGTTCGCAAAAATCGATGAAAACCGCACGGAAGACGACACGATTATTGATCTAATTGAGAATTCGCTCTTCTAAAGGCGATCTCTGCGGATGTCTACCTACATTTTTCGACTTATTCGGCCACCGATGTGCCAGATTGGCTGCAGCAATGCTCAATATAACTTTAGATAAAACTGATTCTGCGGGAACTCCCGTAGAGGAAGAACTGATTCTCGCGGTATTTAACACGATAAAGTACAAATATGAACAGTTCTAATGCTTCTCAAGGTGGCTTTCTGATGGCGCGAATTTTTGTGGTGTAAGAGGGAGGGCCGCGTCAGCGCCCCTTGCGCCTAAGGCTATTCCGCCACGCCGTGGCGGTCAAGGACCTCCCTTGTGACTTCGTGCGCGGCCAGCCTGACCACCTCGAGCCTCTCGCCCTCGAGCGGTTCCGGAGCCGGGGCCGGGGCGGACGCGCGGGCGGCCGACTCGGGCGCGGCGACCCGGTGGGCGGCCCACCTGCCCTCCTCTCCGGCGAGCACCGCGCACACGAGCCGCATCATGGACGCCTCGGAGGGGAACGACTGCACCGAGCGATACCTCCTCTTGATCTCGCGGTTCGCGCGCTCCTGCACGTTGTTCGTCCTGATCTTCTGCCAGTGCTCGCGGGGGAAGGACATGAAGGCGAGCGCGTCCTCCCTCGCGCCCTCGAAGACGTCGCCGGCCGCGCGGGAGAGGGCGCGCACCCTGGGCGCCGCCAGGTCCCACGCCGCGCGGGCGACGTCGGCGTCGGCCTGCCCCGCGCACGCCCGGACCAGGTCGGCGGCGAGCGCCTGGCCGGCGAGGCTGTGGATGTGGCCCCTGATGTCGCGCTGGAGGTGCGTCAGGCACCGCTGCCAGGAGCAGCCCGGCAGGACCCTGGAGACGGCGGCGACGAGCCCCGCGTGGGCGTCGGACACCGCGAGCCTCACGCCGCGCAGGCCCCTGTCCCTGAGGGAGCCGAGGAACTCGGACCAGGCGGCCTCGCTCTCGCTGTCGAAGCAGGCGCAGCCGAGGAACTCCTTGTGCCCGGAGGACGACATGCCGATCGCCGTGACGAGCGCGACGCTCGCGTAGCGCCCGCCGGTCCTGCACTTCATGTAGGTCGCGTCGAGCCACACGTAGGGGGCTCGCCCTCGATCGGCCGGGTCCTGAACGCCTCGGCCTCCTCGTCCAGCCCGGCGCACAGCGCCGACACCTCGGAGCTGGACAGCGAGGAGACGCCGAGCTCCTCGGCGACGCGCCCGACCTTGCGGGTGCTCACGCCAGCGACGTACATCTCGCGCACGAGCGCGACCATGGACGCCTCGACGCGCGTGTAGCGCTCGAGTATGCCCTCGGGGAAGTAGGTCCCCTCGCGCAGCTTGGGGACCCGCAGCTCGAGGTCGCCGAGGGAGGTCGACAGGGACCTCTCGCGGTAGCCGTTCCTGCTGTTGACGCGCTCGGGCGACCTGGAGCCGCGGGGCGCGCCGCAGGCCTCCTGCGCTTGGGAGTCCATCAGGGCGTTGACCACGGACTGGATCACCTCCCTGCCGAACTCCCTCAGGTCGTCGCACCGCGAGAACAGCGCGAGCAGGGCCTCGGTCTGGGGCCGGTCGAGGCCGAGCCCCCGGTCCGGCTGGGATAGAATGTCGCTGTGGGTCATCGTCCTTCCTTTCGTCGAATATCTAGGCACTGACGATTCTAGGCGATGGCCCTCCCTTGCTTCTTACACCACGACTGTGTGCGCGACCGGCTTTCTTAGCATGCTGGCCGAACATCTCGAAATATGTTGGCGAGCATTGCGTCGATGTCTCCCAACCCGCAGAAAATCGCAGAGGCGGCAAGCAGTCATCGAAATTATCTCAAATTGTATTGACATATGAACATACACTCATATAATCGGAAGCAAGTTATATGAGCGCATGTTCATATGAAAGGATATTGCAATGAGCATCCGCGTTGATGAAACGAAACCCGACATCGAGGCCACCGAGCCCGTGATCCCCACCACCTGCTCGCCCGAGGACCTTCCCGACGAGGAGCTTCTCTACGACCTCGCCGACCTGTTCAAGGTCTTCAGCGACACCACGCGTATCAAGATTCTCTATGCCCTCATGGGCCGCGAGCTCTGCGTGGCAGACATCGCCGAAGCGACCGAAACCTCGCAGTCGGCAGTATCGCACCAGCTGCGCACACTCAAGCAGTCGCACCTGGTTAAATTCCGGCGCGACGGGCGCAATATCCTCTACTCGCTCGCCGACGACCACGTCTACACCATGCTCAACCAGGGCATGAGCCATATCTGCGAATAGCAACCAACCACGGTACCAGCGCGGCCTGCACCCAAGCCGCAAATACAGAGAAAGGAACCCACCATGAAAAAGCAGTTTAAACTCGACGAGATCGACTGCGCCAACTGTGCGCGCGAGCTTCAGGACGAGCTGGCCAAGCTCGAGGGCGTCAAATCCGTGTCCGTCAACTTTATGACCCAAAAATTGACGCTCGAAGCCGATGACACCGAGTTCAACGAGGTGCTCAACCGCGTTGTTGAGTTTACGGCCGACGCCGAGCCGGACTGCGAGATTATTCTCTAGCCCAGGTTTACGCCAACCTGCAAGGCCGCGCTTGCCGCGGCCTTTGCTCGCGAAATTATATGAGCGAGTGTTCATTCATTCAAATGGGAGGATACGAGTCATGGCCACCGCCGACCCCAAGAAGAAAAAGAAGAAGCGCAAGAAAAAAGAGTCACTCGAGCATAAGCGCAACCGCATCCTGGTAGCGCTGGGCATTTTTGCGGTGGTGTACGCCCTCGAGGAGCTCGGCACCCTCGCCGCCACATTCGGCACCCCGGGCGACATCTACGCCAGCTTTGCGCTGTTCCTCGTGCCGTTTTTGATTGCCGGATACGACGTACTACAAAAGGCATTCAATAACATCCGCCGCGGCAAGGCGTTCGACGAGAGTTTCCTTATGGCAGTCGCAACCATCGGCGCGTTTGCCATGGTGTTCTTCCCCGATACCGACCCGCACATGGCCGAAGGCGCCGCCGTCATGCTGTTCTACCAGGTCGGCGAGCTGTTCCAGGCATACGCCGTGGGCAAGAGCCGCAAGTCGATCAGCGCCATGATGGACATCGCGCCCGACTACGCTAACGTCGAGCAGCCCGACGGCACGCTCGAACAGGTCTTTCCCGATGACATCGCCGTGGGCACCGTGATCGTGGTCAAGCCCGGCGAGCGCGTGCCTATCGACGGCGTCATCGTCGAGGGCGAGACACAGCTCGACACCGCCGCGCTCACGGGCGAGTCGGTCCCCCGCCCGGCCAAAACCGGAGACGATATCATCAGCGGCTGCATCAACATGACGGGCCTCATCCACGTGCGCACCACCAAGCCATTTGGCGAGTCCACCGTCGCGCGCGTCCTGGAGCTCGTAGAAAACGCCAGCGAAAAGAAGGCGCGCACCGAGAACTTCATCACGCGCTTCGCCCGCGTCTACACGCCCGCCGTCACCGGTGCGGCCGCGGTGCTCGCGCTTGGCGGCGGCTTGGTCACCGGCGCCTGGTCCGACTGGATCCTGCGCGGCCTGACCTTCCTGGTCGTCAGCTGCCCGTGCGCGTTGGTGATCAGCGTGCCGCTCAGTTTCTTTGGCGGCATCGGCGGCGCGTCCAAGCTGGGCGTTCTCATCAAGGGCTCCAACTACCTCGAGACGCTCGCCGATGTGGACACCGTCGTCTTTGACAAGACCGGCACCCTCACCAACGGCACGTTCTCGGTGGTCGCGGTGCACCCCGAGGCTGGCTATACCGAGCAGTCGTTGCTCGAGGTCGCAGCCCTCGCTGAGTCATTCTCCGATCATCCCATCGCGCAGTCGGTGCGCGCCGCCTTCCAGGGCGAACTCGACCCCAAGCGTGTAAGCGACTCCACCAACGACGCGGGCCATGGCGTGACGGCGAACATCGACGGCAGGCACGTCGTCGTCGGCAACGCTAAGATGCTCGCAGCGACCGGCATCGAAGCGCCCAATTGCGAGGTCGTCGGTACGATTCTGCATGTGCTCGTTGACGACGTGTACGCCGGCCATATCGTGATTGCAGACACCGTTAAGGCCGATGCCGAGCAAACGATTCGCGACCTGCACGCCGCCGGCGTCAAGCGCACCGTCATGCTCACGGGCGACCGCGAGGAGGTTGCGGCGTCTGTGGCCAAGCAACTCAGTCTCGACGAGTTCCACGCGCAGCTGCTACCGGGCGATAAGGTCGAGCGTGTTGAGGCGTTGCTCGCGGCCGAAAGCGGCAAGGGCAAGCTCGCCTTTGTCGGCGACGGTATCAACGACGCACCCGTGCTTACCCGCGCAGACGTTGGCATCGCCATGGGCGCTATGGGCTCGGACGCCGCAATTGAGGCGGCGGACGTCGTGCTCATGGATGACAAGCCGTCCAACATTTCCCGCGCGATCCGCGTGGCACGCAAGACCATGGCGATTGTCTGGCAGAACATCATCTTTGCGCTGGGTATTAAGTTGCTGATTCTGGTGCTTGCGGCACTGGGCATCGCCAACATGTGGCTTGCCGTGTTCGGCGACGTAGGCGTGGCGATTATCGCCATCCTGAATGCCATGCGCGCGATGGGTGTCAAGAACCTGTAGCGTTCGTGGGCTGTCCGGCCGGGGCCGGGTTTGGTTTTGAAAACGTCCTCGCGCGCGAGGCCCGTCTTTCCTGCTCCTGCGGAGCAACGGAAAGGCGGGCCTCGCGCTGTGGAATGTTTTCAAAACCAAACCCGGCCCCGGCCTGCGGTGACGTAGGTGGCAGTTCTTGGGCATCGCTTGCTGGCGGGGTTCCTTTGCTGAAATGGACTTGGCCGAAAGGGCCGCTGGTCCCAGTCGCTGGTTCGCGCTTTGCGCGAACTCCGCGCTACTGAGGGTTCGTTAGGATTCCGCCGCTTGGCCCGTCGACTCGCCCCGGTTCAGCATCGCCCTCAGCTTCTCGAAGCTCTCCTCGCTCAGGCAGTGCTCCATGTGGCAGCCCTCTTGCGACGCGACCTCAGCCGAAACACCCGCATCCTCCAGCAGCCCCACGAAAAAGCAGTGACGCTCCCACATTTGGCGAGCGACCTCCAGACCACGCTCCGTCAGATGAACGTCGCGCTTGCCCATTTCGACATAGCCGTTGCTTTCCAACGTCGCCATGGCCTTGGAAACGCTCGCCTTGGTTACGCCGAGGTACTCCGCAACGTCGATCGAGCGCACGATGCTCTGACGTTCCGACAGAACGTAGATCGATTCGAGATAGTCTTCTCCGGATTCACGTAGGGCCATGGGCCGCCTTTCGCGATGATTGCTAGTTAGCCGTTGGATACTTTCCACGGCTAACTTTACCGCAAAAGTTGCCCATGTCTTACTACTTTGTCTAAAAGTTAGCCGTGTTTCACAAAACGTGCGGGATGAAAACAAAATAGGGACGCCCTGCAAGGAGTGTCCCCAGGCGCCGGGTGCCGGCCCGCAGTTACATCAATCCAAAGTGCTTCGCGGCGTTGTAGATGCCGTCGTCGTCCACGGCGGTCGTTACGTAGGTCGCCGCGGCCTTCACGGTCTCCTGTGCGTTGCCCATGGCCACGCTCGTGCCCACGGCGGCAAACATCGACAGGTCGTTCTCGCCGTCGCCAAAGGCAATCGCCTCGCTCGCGTCGATACCAAGCCGCTCGAGCGTCGCCGCCACGCCCAGGTCCTTGCCGCCGTTAGCGGGAATAATGTCGCAGAACAGGTCGCACCAGCGCGTGGTGAGCGAATGCGACACGGCGTCGGTCACGATATGTTCGTCGGCCGGGTCCACAAAGGCGCAGAACTGGTAGACCGGTGCGTCAAAGGCGTGCTCAAACGGCTCCTCGTGGTAGACGATTCCCGCGTTGCTGCCAGCCGTCACCACGCGCTCGGACAGGCGGTTCACAAACGAGTTCTCGCCCTGCATGCACAGCGAGTCGTAGCACCCCTGCGCCACCTGGTCCACAATCACCGCGACGTCGTCCGAATCGATCGGGCAGCTGCGATAAACGCCCTTGGCATCAAAACAATGCTGACCCGAAAGCGTAATGTACGCATCCCAGCCCAAGTCGAACAGCCAATCCGGCATCTGGTAGGTCGGGCGACCCGTGGCGATTACGCATGCGATCCCCTGCTCGCGAAAGCTGTCGAGCACCCGCTGCGCCGACGCCGGAATCCGGTGGGTCTTAAAACTCAGCAGCGTGCCGTCGATATCGAAAAACGCGGCTTTGATCATCCTCGTCTACTCCTCGCCCTCGAGCTTTTCGCTCGCCTCGAGCCACGCCATCTCCAGCTCGTCCATGGCGGCGTGAGCCTCGTCAATCTTTGCCTGCTGCTCGCCCAGCGCCGTGTAGTTGGTAGGATCAACCTGGGCCATTGCTGCCTCGGCTTCCTCAACGCGGGCGCGCTGCGTCTCCATCTTGCGCTCGAGCGAGCTCACCTCGCGGCGGAGCTTCTGACGCTCGGCGTTGGACAGGCCGTTGGGCTGACCGCTCGACTTGGGCTTTTCGGCCGCAGCTGCCGCGGCACCGGTGTCGAACGTGCCGGTCTTGGCGCTCGGTGCGCCCACGGGCTCGCCCTCGGCCGTGGCATTGCACAGGCGCAGGTACTGGTCGACGCCGCCGGGCATATGCGTCAGGTGGCCGTCGATCAGCGCCCACTGCTGGTCGGTCACGCGCTCCATCAAGAAGCGGTCGTGCGTCACCAGGATCAACGTGCCGGGCCAGCCGTCGAGCAGGTCCTCGACAATCGCAAGCATGTCGGTATCCAGATCGTTGCCCGGCTCGTCCAGGATGAGCACGTTGGGCTCGTCCAGGATCGTCAGCAGCAGCGACAGGCGACGGCGCTGGCCGCCCGAAAGATCGCCGATGCGACTCCAGAGCTGCTGCGTCGTAAAGCCCAGACGCTCGCAGAGCTTCTCGGGCGAAGTCTCCTTGCCGTCGATGACGTAGTACTTCTTATAGTTGCTGAGCACCTCGCGGATCGTGTCGCCCATGTAGGGCTCGAGCTCCTCGAGCTGCTGCGACAGCACGCCAAAGTGCACTGTCTGGCCAATCTTCACGCGGCCGCGCGTGGGCGCAATTTTACCCTGGATCACATCGAGCAGCGTCGACTTGCCAGCGCCATTCTCACCCAAAAGACCATAGCGGTCGCCCGCACCAATGAGCCAGGTCACATCGGAGAGCACCTGCTTGGGCGCGCCGCCGGCATCCGCATAGCCGGCGTCCACGTCGACCACATCGATAACCTGCTTGCCCAGGCGGCTCACGGCCAGGCGCTTGAGCTCCAGCTCGTCACGCACGGGCGGCACGTCGGCGATCAGCTCGCGGGCGGCATCCACGCGAAACTTGGGCTTGGTGGAACGAGCTTGGGCGCCGCGGCTCAGCCACGCGAGCTCCTTGCGCGCCATGTTGCGACGGCGCTCCTCGGAAACGGCGGCCATGCGGTCGCGCTCCACGCGCTGAAGGATATATGCGGAGTAACCGCCCTCGAAGGGATCGACCTGGCCGTCGTGGACCTCCCACATACTGGTACAGACCTCGTCCAAGAACCAGCGGTCGTGCGTGACCACGAGCATGGCGCCCTGACCGCGCTGCCAGCGGGCCTTTAAGTGACGCGCGAGCCAGTTGATGGTGCGCATGTCCAGGTGATTGGTGGGCTCGTCGAGCATGAGCACGTCGTAGTCGCCGATCAGCAGGCGCGCGAGGTCCACGCGACGGCGCTGGCCGCCCGAAAGCTCGCCCACCGTGCCCTCCCAGGGCACATCGCTAATGAGGCCGGCGAGGATCTGGCGCGTGCAGGGGCTCGACGCCCACTCGTACTCGGGGGCGTCACCCACAACAGCATGATGCACGGTATCAGTATCGGCCAGCTGGTCCTTTTGGCCGAGCAATCCAATCGTCGTGTCGCGGCGGTGCGTCACGCGGCCGTCGTCGGGCTCCAACGTGCCGGCGAGCACGCTCAGCAGCGTCGACTTACCGTCGCCGTTTTTACCGACAATACCAATACGGTCGCCCTCGCCCACGCCGAGCGTCACGCTATCGAAAATATGCTTGGTGGGAAACTCTAGGCTGACGGAATCGCATCCCAAAAGAATCGCCATATGCCCTGCTCCTTCGTAGAAATTCAACGTTGTCCATGATAGCAGCGAAAAGACGGGGCGCGCACGACACAAAAAGGCGGGCCATCTCCCACAAGAGATGACCCGCCTCTCCAATCAGTCCCGCGGCAACCGTGGCCGCCGCGGGCCTCAAGCATGTCCCGGACTAGGAGAACATGCCGGTGAGGTAATCATTCAGCCGCTTATCCTTGGGCCGTTGGAAAATCTCGTCAGTCTCGTCGTATTCGACCATATCGCCTATGTAGAAGAACGCCGTGCGGTTGGACACACGCGACGCCTGCTCCATGTTGTGCGTCACGATGACGATGGCGCGGTCGGCCACAATCGACGACATAAGGTCCTCGATCGCCAACGTCGAGATGGGGTCGAGCGCCGAGCAGGGCTCGTCGAACAAGATCACGTCGGGGTTGAGCGCCAGCGTGCGCGCAATGCACAGACGCTGTTGCTGGCCGCCCGAAAGCGCGTAGGCGCTCTTGTCGAGTTTGTCCTTGACCTCGTCCCACAGCGCCGCGCCGCGCAGACTCTCCTCGACCATGCGGTCGAGCTCGTCACGGTCGGTGATGCCGTGGCGCCTAGGCGCAAACGTGATGTTGTCGCGAATGGACTTGCGGAACGGGTTGGGCTGCTGGAACACCATGCCAATGGAACGGCGCAACTCGTACGTATTCTCGGTCCTGGTGTTCACGTTGCGCCCGCGGTAGTTGATCTCGCCCTCCACGCGGCAGCCGCGAATCTCGCGATTCATCAGGTTGAGGCTACGCAAGAAGGTCGACTTACCGCAGCCCGAAGGCCCGATGAGCGCCGTGATCTCGCCCTTATGAAAGTCGAGCGACGTATCGTGCAGCGCATGGTGGCCGCCATAGTACACGTTGACGTCCTTGGTGGAGAGCACGACCTCGTCGCTCACGGCCTTGCCGCTCACGCGCACGCGCTTCTCGCTCTCCCCCACGCTCGACAGGAAGTCCTGGGTGTCGGACGATGCCGCTTCGGTTGCGGGCGTTACATTCATCTCGCTCATTCGGCCGTCATCTTCCTTGCCAGTTGCTTGCCCACAATGCGGGCGATTACGTTAAACAGCAGCACGCAAATCATCAGCAGTGCCGCGGTGCCCCAGACAATCTGCTGGGCCTCGGGGCTGCCCTCGCCATAGATCTTGTAGATGTGCACGGCGAGCGACTCACCGGGGCGGAACACGTTCCAGGCGCAGGTGGGGCTCGACAGGTTAAAGCTCAAGAAGTTCAGACGCACCGGCGAGCTCATGCCCGAGGTAAAGAGCAGTGCCGCGGCCTCGCCAAACACGCGGCCGGCCGAAAGCACGATGCCGGTCACGATAGCGGGCATGGCCTCGGGGATCAGGATGTGCAGCGTGGCCTCCCAGCGGGTGAGGCCCATAGCCAGACACGCATCGCGCTGGGCCTGCGGCACGTCCTCGAGCGCCTGCTGGATCACGCGCACCAGGATGGGGATGTTGAACATGGTGAGCGCGACGGCGCCGGAGATGATGGAATACTTCCAGCCCAGCTGCACCGAGAACACCAGAAAGCCGAACATGCCGACGACGATGGAAGGCAGCGAAGACAGCGTCTCGATGGCGGTGGAGGCGATGTCGCGGATAGGGCCGTTCGGCGCGTACTCAACCAGGAAGACCGCGCCGCCCAGGCTGATGGGCACCGAGATGACCAGAGTGATCAGCAGCAGGTAGAACGAGTCGAACAGCTGGTAGAGCACGCCGCCCTGCGTTCCGTTGGCGCGCGCGGGCTGCGTGAGAAATCCCGGCTGGAACAGCATCGAGATGCCCTCGAACAGGATATAGGCCACCATGGAGATGACAATGAGCATGACGATGGCGACGATTGCCGTCAACACGCCCGTGGCGATGCGGTCCTGCTTTTGGACGCGTCCGAGTCTCGCCTCGTCGATGTGGATACGCGTGCTAGCCACGAGCCTTCGCCCCCTTGCGGCCAATGAGATGGATGATCAGGATGAAGATGAGGCTCATGCCCATCAGCAGCAGGCCGAGTGCCCACAAAACATCGTCCTGGGCCGAGCCCTCGGCATAGACCGCCATGGACGTGGTGAGCGTGGTGGTGATGGTCGAGGCCGGCGACAGCAGCGACGTCGGCATGGCCTCGATACCGCCGATGACCATGCGCACGGCGAGCGTCTCGCCAAAGGCGCGGGTCATACCCAGGATGACCGCAGTCATGAGCGACGGCATGGCAGACTTGAGCACCACGTGCCAGATGGTCTGCCAGCGGGTGTAGCCCAGCGCGAGCGAGCCCTGACGGTAGCTGTCGGGCACGGCACGCAGGCCATCGACCGAAAGCGTGGTCATCGTCGGCAGGATCATGACGGCCAGCACGATGGCGCCGGGCAAGATACCCAGACCCGTGCTCACATGGAAAACGCTCTTCATAAGGCCGACGACCACGTGAAAGCCAATAAGGCCAAAGACGACCGAGGGAATACCGGTCAAAAGCTCAATAAGCGGCTGAAAGATCTTAGAACCAAACTTAGGGCTAATCTCGACCGCAAAGATGGCAGAGCCGATGGCGATGGGCAGCGCGATGAGCGTGGAGAGCACCATGACCGCAAACGAGGTGACGATCAGGGGCAGGGCGCCGGTATAGGGCAGGCCGTTTTCGGCTGTGTTGGCCAGGTCCCACTTGGTGCCGGTAAAAAACTCGACGACCGAAACGCCGTCCTTGAGAAAAGCCGAGAGGCCCTTTTGGGCGACCATAAAGATGAGCGCGGCAACGACAAGCGTCACGAGCGCTACGCACGCGCCCGTGACGCCCAAGCCCACGTTCTCAAGGTCGCGCTTTGGCAGCTGTTTTGCCATTGCAAACCTTTCCGGGGCGATTACTTATTTAGCGGAGACCTTGCCGCTGGCGTCCTTGACGACCTTCATGGCAGAGACGGGGATAAAGCCCTGCTCCTCGACGAGCTTGCCCTGGACGTCGTCGGAGAGCATGAACTCCAGGAAGGCCTTGGTGGCCTCGTCTGCGTCCTTTGCGCAGTACATGTGCTCGGTCGCCCAGATCTTGAAAGAGTCGTCGGTGACGTTCTTGCTCTTGGGCTCGACGCCCTCGACTTTGATGGCGTTGAACTTGGAGTCATCGAAGTGCGAGAAGTCGAGGTAGGAGATGGCGTTGTCGGTACTGCCCATCTGAGTCTGGACGTCGCCGGACTTGTCGAGCTCGGCATCGCCCTTAAAGTCGACGGCCTCGTCGCCAAAGACGGCGGCCTCGAAGGTGGCGCGGGTGCCGGAGCCGGCCTTGCGGTTGAGGACGACGATGGTGGCGTCGTCGCCGCCGACCTCCTTCCAGTTGGTAATCTGACCGGAGAAGATACCCTTGAGCTGCTCGAGGGATAGGTCGTCGACCTTGACGTTCTTGGAGACGACGGGGCCCATGCCCACGACGGCGACCTCGTGGTCGACGAGGTTCTTGACCTGATCGGCCTCAAGCTTGGTCTCGGCGAAGACGTCGGAGTTGCCGATGGTGACGGTGCCGGCGGCAACAGCGGTCAGGCCCTTGCCCGAACCGTTACCCGAGCCGGAGACGGAGACATCGGGGTTGGCGTCCATGAACTTCTCGGCAGCGGCCTCGACGAGAGCCTGGAACGAAGAGGCACCGTCGTAGGTCACCTCGCCGGAGACGGACTCGGCAGCAGCGGCGCTACCCTTGTCGGCGGCGTCGGATGCGCCTGCGCCACCGCAGCCAACGAGGCCGAGGCCGACGATGCTGGCAAGACCACCAGCGAGGCCGAGGAACTGACGACGAGAATAAGCCTGATCGAGCATGATCTTCCTTTCATACATGCGACTCGCGGGCACCCTGCCCGCTTTGCTGTTTGGAAAGATACGGCCCCGATCGGGCAGCACCAGCGCCAACTGCGGTTTCTTACGGTCATTTGATAGACCATTACCGCAAGCGCAGCCCAGCCTTTACAAACGGATAACAATCCAGCGCCGAACATGGCACACCTTTTACACCAATAAAAACAAAGTTGCGGTGAAATAGTTCCTGCTTGGCCATCAAATGGCCCATTCTAGGAACTATTCCACCGCAACTTAGATTGGGAAACCGCGAAACCTTAAAGCTCTAATTCATTCAAACGGAGGATCGCAACAATATAGATCTTGAGCGCCTGCTTGAGCTGCTCCTCGTTGGCACACTCGTTGGGGCCGTGCATCTGGCCGCCCCATGCGGGCAGTTCCAGGCCGGTCTCCTCGGGGCCAAACGAGACGGCGCGGGCAAAGTTGCGCGCGTACGTGCCGCCGCCCATGGCAAAAGGCTCGGCATGCTTGCCCGTAAACTCGTTATAGGTATCGATAAGCGCCTTCACGGCCGGATCGTCGGCAGACACCGAGAACGGCACCTTTGCATGACCCAAGCGACACGTCACGTCAAAGCGCCCCACGAGCGGCTCGAGCTGCTCGCGGATGGTATCGGCGCTCGTGCTATCGGGGAAGCGCACGTCGATGACCTGCTCGATGTGGCCATCCACCACGCGGATGACGCCGGGGTTGCACGTAAGCGGGCCAAACGCCGGGCTCGTCGCGTCGATACCCAGGCCGCGGCCATAGGCGTCCGCATGCACAAAGGCCAGGAACTTGACAAACTCGTGCTCGGCAGGCGTCAGCAGGCGCTCGCCGCGGGCACCAAACGCGTCCTCGGCCTCGCGCAGATACGCCACGATCAGGCCGACGGCATTGATCGTTCCCTCGGGCATCGAGGCATGACCGCCAATGCCGTGGGCGAAAATCTGCGCATGCCCGTTATCGAGTGCCGTGATCTCCAAGCGGTCGGCGTTCTCAACGGGCGCCGGCAGCTCATCGGCAGCAATCGCAAGTTCGCAGATGGACTGCGACGGAATGGCGTTGCTCGCCTCGGCACCACTCCAGGACACAATACGCCCGCCATCGATCTTGGGGCTCACAAACGTCGCCCCAAACTGGCCCTTCTCGGCATTGCAGACCGGGAACTCGGCATCGGGCGTAAACAAAAAGTCGGGGTCTGCGTAGTTCTCCAGATAATGGTGAACATCGGACATGCTCACCTCCTCATCGCAACCCAGCAGCGCGCGGAAGGTGTAGCGCGGAACAATGCCGTGCTTGAGCAGGTACGCGCCGGCATAAAGCGACAGCACTGCCGGGCCCTTGTCGTCGATCACGCCGCGACCGAGCAACCAGCCCTCGCGACGCTCCATCGCGAACGGATCGGTGTTCCAGCCAGGGCCGGCGGGAACCACGTCCACGTGGCAGATAGTCGCGAGCTGCTTGTCGCCGCGGCCCGGGATATCGGCGATTCCCACATAACCCTCGTCGTCGCTCGTCTGATAGCCGAGCTTCTGCGCGATGCCGAGCGCGCAATCGAGCGCGTCACGGACCGGGCGGCCAAACGGCGCGCCGGGCTCCGCATCGGCAGAAACTGCCACGGAAGGATAACTCACCAGCTGCTCGATATCAGCGACGACATCCTCCCAGACCTCGTCGACATACTCGGTAACGCTCTGCTCCACCTGATTCATGGACGACCTCCTTACCAATGAGCGACGGGTACGCCCGTCCCTCACATTACGTCTATTAGATAGCGAAAAGTTTAGCAAGCTCGGCCACCGAGTGCACCACTGCATCGGCACCCGCCGCCTCGTGCTCCCCCGGCGCCGCCGCGCCCGAATAGATGCCGATGCACGGCACGCCCATCGCGTGCGCGCCCTCCACATCGTTAAAGCGATCGCCGATCATCACGGCATCGTCGGCCGTCGCGCCGAGCGCCGCCAGGGCATCGCGAACCGAATCGGCCTTGGTCTCGCGTCCCTGCGGCGGATTCATGCCAACCACCGCCTCAAACTGCGAAAGCCCCAGCTCGCCCACCATGTCAATGCACTTTGCCTCCATGCGTGACGTCGCCACGGCCAAGCGATGCCCCTGCGCGACAAGGCCATCGAGCAGCTCGGGGATTCCATCGAACACGGGATACTCTTCCGGTCCCAGCTCATCAAAAAAGGCACGGTACTCGTCGGCCACCACAAGCGACTCCTCGCGCGTAAAGCCGTAAAAGTCGTGGAAGCTCTTCCACAGCGGAGGCCCGATCATGCGACGCAGGTCACCCATCTGCGCCTCCGAAAACCCGCGCGCGGCCAACGTCTTGCGCGTCGAGGTCATCACCGCTCGACCCGTATCTGCCACCGTGCCATCGAAATCAAACAGCACGACCGGCCGCTTGCATATCTCCAGCGCCTCCATCGGCATCCCTCTTCCCCAGTTGACGATTTCCACACCGACACTTCAAACTGTTGACTATTCAACAATTGAACCTATAAATGTGGAACGACTCCACTATACTTGTCGCACTTTGCTCTCAGAAGGCGGCGCTGCCGCGCCCCAACGAAAGGTGCAATTATGTCTTTTGCCATCATAACCGACTCCACGTCGGACATCTCCCCCGCCCGCGCCCAAGAGCTCGGCATTTACGTGATTCCGCTACATGTGATTATCGAGGGCGAGGACCTGCTCGACCAGGTGCAGATTACCGCCGAGGAATACGTCGCCCGCATGGCTGGCTCCGAGGAGTTGTCGCACACCTCGCAGCCGAGCGCCGGCGAGTTCAAGGCACTCTTTGACCGCGTGCGCGCCGACGGCCACGATAGCGCCATCTTTATCTCGCTGTGCAGCGAGTGGTCCGCCTGCTATGCCAACGCCAGTTTGACGGCCGAAACGCACGAGCTGGACGTGCGCTGCATTGACTCGCGCACCGGCTCCGGCGCCGAGGGCCTGCTGGTGGAGTACGCGCTGGCCATGCGCGAAGACGGCCGCAACTTGGACGAGACCGAGGCGCAGATCCGCGCGACGCTGCCCGACGCACACCTGTTGCTGATTCCCCGCACGCTCGAGAACCTCGTTAAGAACGGCCGCGCGCCCAAGCTCGCCGGCCAGCTCACGCAGATGCTCAACATTCGCCTGGCCGTTTCGCCGGAGTGGCAGTCGGGCGAGATCAAGGCCATCAAGAAGGGTCGCGGCGCCAAGCGCATCGTCGCCAACACCATGGCAGATTGCCTCGCGTTTTTGGACGAGCACCCGGGCTCAAGCGTGCGTGTGCTCACGACCGGCGCCGCCGAGGAGCAGGAGCTTGTCAACGAGGCACTCGCGGGCCAGGATTACGTAGACGCCGGCACCGGCCCCATCGGCTGCACCATCGCCACCCATGTAGGCGTCGACGCCATCGCCATCAGCTACTGCCCCCGCTACCAGCCCATCCACTAGAGGCACCTTTACCACTTGCGGTGGAATAGGGACTGTTTTTGGCTCATCAGCCGCCAATCAATCCCTATTCCACCGCAAGTTAAAAGCGAGTGGCTAGCTCATTGGGCCCTGGAACAGTTCTTGATGCGAACCCATTCTGACCAGTCGAATCACCGGATTAGTTTTATGCGGCAGGCAGAGAACGACCACGTCGATCAGGCCGTCGGATAGATGGAAGTCGATGTGCCCGTTGTAGTTGCCGCCCGGGTTGGAGAGCTCGTGGGCACCGTACTCCGCCGGAAGCGAACCATGTGCCGCAAGCTCTGCAACTGCCGCCTTAAACTCGGTTTTTAGCTGCGGATGGATGCGCATCGTCCGTTTGTAATCCGCCTTAAACTGAGCCTCGACTTTAATCTCAAACATCGCTAGTCCTCATCGAGGAACGACATAAGCTCATCAGCGTTATTGAATGACGGGCTGTCGTCTGGCAGAATCCCCAACTCATGAGCCTCGGCAATCACCATGGCGCGCCTCGTCACCTCGTTGGGAACTTCAGGCCGACCCACAATCTCAAACGGAATCTTCTGCTGATTTACCAGCTGCCGGACAGCAAGGTTCAGATACGAATTGAGACTCAGACCAACCGTATCCAAGAACTCAGTCGCCTGTTCCTTGAGCCCCTCTTCGATGCGAACCGTCGTAGGCTTAACCGTTGCAGTAGACATACGCGACCTCCTCGCCCTCGTCTTTTACATCAGTATACCCAGTTTAGATGGCAGACTGATGTTAAATAGCATCAGTCTGCCGTTCTCATTACTACAACGACAGGCACGCGCGCCCTACATCAGCCCGCTCAGGGCGATGTCGACGGCCTCGTTGAGGTCGTCGGTGATGTGGACGAGGTCTGGATCGAGTGGGCTGATCATGCCGGCATCCATCACCGGGCCGTTGAGCCAGTCGAACAGGCCCTGCCAGTACTCGGTGCCTACCAAAACGAGCGGCATACGCTTGACCTTGTGCGTCTGCACCAGCGTGAGCACCTCGAACATCTCGTCGAGCGTACCAAAACCTCCGGGAAACACGATGGCGCCCGAGCTGTATTTGACGAACATGGTCTTGCGCACAAAGAAGTAACGGAAGTCCATGCCGAGGTTCACGTATTTATTGAGCCCCTGCTCGTGCGGAAGCTCGATACCCAGGCCGACCGACTTGCCGTTGGCGCTCGCCGCTCCCCTGTTGGCCGCCTCCATAACGCCAGGGCCGCCACCGGTGATAACCGCCACGCCGCGCTGGGCGATCTTGCGACCGACCGTGCGCGCTGCTTTGTAGAGCGGATCAGTCTTGGGCGTGCGGGCGCTACCGAAGATGGTCACCGCAGGTCCGAGCTCGGCAAGCGCGCCAAAGCCGTCGACAAACTCGGCCTGAATGCGCAGCACGCGCCACGGGTCGGCGTGCAGCCAGTCGGTCGAGTCCTCGGGCGCCAGCAGGTTGGCGTACGTATTGTCCTTAGGAATCATGGGGCCGCGCATAACCACGGGGCCGCGGCGGTACGTCTCGTCGTAGGCGGGCTCGCCCTCGACGTTCTCATTCTTAATCATGGGTACTCCTATCGAGAAAAAGAAAAGCGGGCGGGGTCGACGCCATGCGCCAAACACCCGCCCGAACATCAAATATTCGGTATGGTACCCACGATGCATCAAGTGCTTGCAAGCTATCGGTCAGCGGTCGCGCAGCCGGTGTCAGCAAATGTGACGAGCGGTTGCCACTCAGCCTTTGCCATTGCCCACGCTCTGCAAGCGTGTCTGTCGCCCTTAGTAATCCACCGCGGCAGGGCTATTCATCCAATCGCTCACGAATGCGCCATAGCGACCCTCGATAATGGCCTGGCGAGCACGCTGCATAAGGTTGAGCAGGTAGTAGATGTTGTGCATCGACAGCAGAATGCCGCCGAGCATCTCCTTCTGCGTGACCATGTGGCGAATGAGCGCGCGGCTGTAGCCGCCCGTGCACACCGGGCAGGTGCAGGTGGGATCGATGGGACCATCGTCGTGCGCAAAGCGCGCGTTGCGGAAGTTAAGGCGACCTTCACTAGAGAACGCCGTACCCATGCGGCCAGTGCGCGTCGGCAGTACACAGTCGAACATGTCGATGCCCACACCAACGCCGCGCACGAGCGTGGTAGGGTTGCCGACGCCCATCAGGTAGCGCGGCTTGTGCTTGGGCATGTACTCGCTTACGAGCGGTGCCAGGGTCTCGAACATGGTCTCGTGGTCCTCGCCCACCGAGTAGCCGCCAATGCCGTAACCGGGGAAGTCGCCGCACTCCTCCAGATGGCGCAGCGAGCGCAGGCGCAGATCTAGGTGCATGCCGCCCTGAACAATGCCAAAGAGCGCCTGGTCGTCGCGGTTATGCGCCTTATAGCAGCGCTCGGCCCACATGCTCGACAGCTCAACCGCGCGCTCAACGTAGGCGCGCGTGGCGGGATAACCCGGGCACTGGTCCAGCTGCATGCAGATGTCGGAGCCGAGCTTCATGGCGATTTCCATGTTGTCCTCGGGCGTCCAGAACACGTGGCGGCCGTCGTAGTCGTTGACGATAAAGCGCACGCCCTCGTCGGTAAGCTTGACGGCATCGTTGTGGCTGAACACCTGGAAACCGCCCGAGTCGGTGAGGATAGGGCCGTGCCAGTTCATAAACTTGTGCAGGCCGCCCAGCTCGGCGATGGTGTCCTCGCCGGGACGCATGGACAGGTGATAGGTATTGGCAAGCACGATCTGGGCGCCGAGCTGCTTGACGGTCTCGGTAGGAATGCCCTTGACGTTTGCCTTGGTGCCCACGGGCATAAAGATTGGCGTCTCGATGTCGCCGTGCGGGGTGTGCAGCACGCCGGCACGCGCGTGCGTCGTCGGATCCTCGGCGATCAGGTCGAATTTAAAAAGGCTCTGGTCCATAAACTGGAACTCCTTGGTTGCGGTTCATACGCAAACCATTATACGGGCAACCCGCAAAGAGCACCGACTCGACAGAAACTGATGCATTAAACGACTAGTCGTCGGGTAGTCGTTGGGGACGTTCTTAAATGACTAGTCGTCGGGGACAATCTTCAGCGCCATCTTGCAAAGGAATGTCCCAATCTGCCGACACTTAGGGACTGTCCCCAAGTGCCGGCAAGAGTGTCCCTTATAGCTAGTCAT
>CBCSLZ010000035.1:0-20157 GCA_965141245.1 uncultured Collinsella sp. | reverse complement strand
CCCACCCCTTGACAATCCACCCGGTCCCGGGGGTGGTGGTCGCCGGCCCCACCCTCGGGGCCCCCCACGGCTCTGTCCCGGGTCTCGCCAACGTTGAGCCCGAGGGCTACGTTCGTCAGTGGAAGGCCGCTCAGGCTGGTGACTGGGCTACCGTCAAGGCCGAGCAGGATCGCCTCAATGAGATTTCGCACATCTGGGATGTCACCTCGGGCGTCCAGGGCTATGCCGGTGGCGTCGGCGCCTTCAAGACCGCTATGAACCTCATGGGCATCTTCGACAGCCCGACCATGCCGCGCCCGGTGAAGGCCATGACCGGTGAAAACGTCGAGGCGATTCGCAAGGTCCTTCAGGACAACGGTCTCCTTTAAAGCTTTCCCAGGCACCCGACCTCGCCGTTCAACCGTGCGGCCATGACCCATTAGGCCAATGGCCGCACGGTTTCTCGGCGATCTCGGGCACCTGGAAAACCTTTACCGCGCTGTGACGGCTGGCCTGACGGCGCATTTCCTGTAGTTGTTTTTGTCTCCGAAGGAGAACGACATGGAGAACAAGTACGTCTGCTCTGTCGATATCGGCGGAACTAAGATCGCGACTGCCATCATGGAGTACCCGGCTGACGGCGGTGTGCCCCATCCCGTATTTGAGGCTGAGGTTCCTACCGAGGCCAAGGAGGGCGGCGAGGCCGTCTTCCAGCGTATCGAGGCGTCCATCAAGGCCGCTCTTGAGGCGAATCCCGATGTCGAGGTCCTCGGTGTCGGTATCGGTGCCGCAGGCGTCGTCGATCCCAAGACGGGCGCCATCGCGTATGCCAACGAGATCATGCCCGGCTGGTCCGGCGTTCAGTTGGGGCCGCGTCTGCGCGAGGACCTTGGTCTCCCCGTTGCCGTGGTGGGCGACGTGCAGGCTCATGCTCTGGGCGAGGCCCACTGGGGCGTCGGCAAGGGCAAGTTCTCCGTCTTGTGCCTGGGCATCGGCACGGGCATCGGCGGCGCATATGTCGAGAACGGTCGCGTGATGCAGGGCTTCCATGGTGCTGCCGGTCATATGGGCCACATCGAGTGCTCGGCTGCCGCTGGTATTCCCTGCGCCTGCGGACGTTCCGGTCATCTTGAGTCGGTTGCTTCCGGCACTTCCATTGGTCGTATGTACGATGAGCGCTTTGGTCGCGTCGACCCCAGCCGTCCTTCGGTCGGTCGCGATGTGAACGACCTGTGCCGTGCGGGCGACGCAAAGGCGACCGAGGTCATCCATGACGCCGGCTTTGCGCTGGGGGCCAGCTTGGGCTCGCTCGCTAACATCCTGGACCCTGAGGTCATCGTGCTTTCGGGCGGCGTGATTCACCAAGGTCCCGATTGGCGTTCGCAGACGTGGAAGGATTCGGTGCACGAGGGCTATGCCAGCCAGGCGCTCGATCCGCTTCAGAACACACCGATCCTCATCGGTTCTCTGGAGGGCGATGCTCCGCTCATCGGTGCCGCTGAGCATCTTCTTGCTTCGTTAAAGTAAACGTATCTGCTGTAGGAGCCTCCCGAGACAACACGCCTCGGGAGGCTGTTCTAAGAAAGGTTGCAGCCTTATGACCGTCGATCCTTTGATTCAATCCCTGAAGGGCAAGCTCGTCGTGAGCGTTCAGGCGTATATGGGCGAGCCACTTCGTACGCCCGAGACTATGGCGCAAATGTCTCGTGCTTGCGAGCTCGGCGGCGCCGCCGCCATTCGCTGCCAGGGCCTTGCCGACATTGCCGCCATTAAGGGTCGCTGTGAGGTTCCCGTCATCGGCCTGTGGAAGGATGGGCACGAGGGCGTTTACATCACGCCGACGCTGCGTCACGCTCGCGCCTGCGTTGCTGCCGGTGCCGATATCGTGGCGATCGACGCCACCGATCGTCCGCGCCCCGATGGCAAGACGGTCGAGGATACCTTCCGCCCGCTGCACGAGGAGGGTGTGCTCCTGATGGCGGATTGTGCCACCATCGAGGACATTCGCCGTGCTGTTGATATGGGCTTTGACCTGGTATCCACCACGCTTTCTCACGGCGTCGCCGCCATCGACTGCACCATGGCCGATGGCCCCGACCTGCCGCTCCTGCGTCAGGCGACTGAGGAATTCCCCGGCCTTCCTATCATTTGCGAGGGTCGCGTGCATACGCCCGAGGAGGCTCGCGCCGCGATTGATGCTGGCGCCTGGGCCGTTGTCGTCGGCACCGCCATCACGCACCCCACGAGTATTACGAGTTGGTTCAGGGCTGCACTTGAGGCGTAAGACAGGCCTCGTATCCGCTCGGGGCGGTATACTCAATATAGGCAATTGACCGCGCGGGATCCGGGTTGCTGGGTCCCGCGCTTGTTTTCGGGAGGCAGCACATGCAAAAGGGAGATGCCATGGATGCGGCGGAGCGCTCGGAGCGCATCCCCGATATCGTCATCATCACCGGAATGTCCGGATCGGGCCGCACACAGGCCATGCACGTGTTCGAGGACATGGGCTATTTTTGCATTGATAACCTTCCTCCGCGTCTCATCGCCCAGCTTGCCGAGCTCGTCGGCATCAATACGGGCGTGGGCAGGCATCTCGCCGTCACCTGTGACCTGCGCAGCCAGGGCTTGTTCGATGAGCTGCTCGATGCGGTCGCCGCGCTCGAAGAGCGCGAGATGAGCTGCGACATCGTGTTCCTGGAGGCTTCTGACGAGGTGCTGATTCGTCGCTACAGCGAAAATCGCCGCCGTCATCCCATTGCCAAGCCGGGGGAGACTACGGCCGATGCCATTCAGCGCGAGCGCCTTCAGCTGCAGGGCGTGCGCGACCGAGCCGATATGATTATCGACACGAGCCGTCTGCGCACCTCTGCGCTGCGCAACAAGCTACGTATGGCATTTTCCGAGCTGTCCGACCAGCAGCTTATGGATGTCCACGTGTTCTCGTTTGGCTTTAAGCACGGCATGCCCGTCGAGGCGGACATTATGATCGATGTCCGCTTCCTGCCTAATCCGTTCTACGATCCCGAGATGCGCACGATGACCGGTCTCGATAAAAAGGTCTCCGATTTTGTTCTGGACCATCCCAAGACGCAGGAGTTTTGGAAGGCTTGGACACAGCTGCTCGATACGGTGATGCCGGGCTATATCGCGGAGGGAAAGCCGCAGCTTTCTATTGCCATCGGCTGTACAGGCGGCCAGCACCGCAGCGTTGCCATTGCCGAAGCCACGGCGCGTTACCTGGAAGGCGCTCAGTATCATGTGAGCATCTCCCACCGCGACCTGTCGCGCGCCAACACGAAGGCATAGGCCTGCATGTCGTTTACCGCTGAGGTGCGCGACGAGCTTGCGCGCTGCGAACCCGAATGTGAATACTGCGATTTGTCGACGCTTGCCGCCCTCACGCGCGTGAGCGGTACGCTCTCGCTTACCGGCTCTGGGCGGTATCGTTTGACGGTTGCGACTGAGACGGGAGCCGTTGCGCGCACGATGATCACGCTGACGCATCGTATCCTTAAGCTCAAAACGGAATTCACCGTTCGTAAATCGGTCTTGCATAAGGTCCGTAACTATCTCATTACCCTGCCCGATCAACCCGACCTGGACAAGGCTCTGGTGCTGCTGGGTATCCTCGACCGTAGGGGAGGACTTGTCGCCGGCGTGCCCCGACATATCGTTGCCCGTCCTTGCTGTAGACTTGCCTATATCCGCGGCGCGCTCATCGCGGGCGGCTTCGTGGCCGATCCACGCGGCGATTTTCATTTGGAGATCGCGGTGCAGGGCGAGCAATATGCCAAGGGGCTTTGCGATCTGTTGGAGCAGATTGGGGTCCATGCGCGCGTTAACGCGCGGCGCGGATCCTTTGCTGTGTACATTAAGAGCGCCGAGGAAATCGAGCATCTATTAAAGCTCATTGGAGCCAAGCGCAGCGTTGCCGAGATTGAGGAGGCGCGCGCGGTCAAGTTGGTTAAGAACGATGTGAACCGTCGCGTGAATGCCGAGCTCGCCAACCAGACCAGAAGCGCCGGTGCTGCCCAACATCAGCTTGCGCTTATCGATGAGCTTGAGCAGCGTGGCCTTCGCGATGCGCTTCCGGATGCCTTGGCGGTCTTTTGCGACCTGCGAGAGCGCTATCCCGATCTGTCGCTGCGTGATTTGGGGGAGATGGCTGACCCTCCCTTGTCGAAGTCTGCCCTGTACCATCGCGTTTTGAGGCTTGAAAAGCTCATTGAAGCAAACAGGTAGTTTGAAGTATCGACTTATATACGGATTTAGCTGCTATTTTATTCTTTAAAGCGTTTTAACGCAAATTTGATTTTCAATTTCGAGCATTCTCGTGAAATTCAAGTCAAAAAAAAGGTATATTAGGCGAGTGGTTAGTTTGTGGGCCTCAACGGCAGGCGCTGTAGCTTGCGGGGGCCTTACGAAAGGAGACACAATGGCAGTAAAGGTTGCTATTAACGGCTTCGGTCGCATCGGTCGTCTGGCCTTCCGTCAGATGTTCGGTCATGAGGGCTCCGAGATCGTTGCTATCAACGACCTCACCTCTCCCGATATGCTCGCTTACCTGCTGAAGTACGACTCCACGCAGGGCAACTACGCTCGCGATCACGAGGTCGTTGCTGGCGAGGATTCCATCACCGTTGACGGCAAGGAGATCAAGATCTACAAGGAGGCCGACGCCAACAACCTGCCTTGGGGCGACCTCGACGTCGACGTCGTTCTCGAGTGCACCGGCTTCTACACCAGCAAGGCTAAGGCTCAGGCCCACATCAACGCTGGCGCCAAGAAGGTCGTCATCTCCGCTCCGGCCGGCAGCGATCTGCCCACCATCGTGTACAACGTCAACCATGAGACGCTGACCGCTGAGGACAACATCATCTCCGCTGCTTCCTGCACCACCAACTGCCTCGCCCCGATGGCCAAGGGTCTGAACGACTTCGCTCCCATCGTGTCCGGCATCATGACCACCATTCACGCCTGGACTGGCGACCAGATGCCGCTCGACGGCCCGCAGCGCAAGGGCAACAAGCGTCGTAGCCGCGCCTGCGCCGTCAACATCGTCCCCAACACCACCGGTGCTGCCAAGGCTATCGGCCTGGTTCTCCCCGAGCTCAACGGTAAGCTCATCGGTGCCGCCCAGCGCGTCCCGACGCCGACCGGCTCCATCACCAACCTCTACGCTGTCGTTGACAAGAAGGTCACCGTCGACGAGGTCAACGCTGCTATGAAGGCCTACGCTGCCACCATCTCCGAGACCTTCGGTTACAACGAGGACGACATCGTCTCCACCGACATCATCGGCGAGACCCACGGCTCCATCTTCGACGCCACTCAGACCATGTGCTCTGACCTCGGCAACGGCCAGACCCTCGTTCAGGTCACCTCTTGGTACGACAACGAGAACTCCTACACCTCTCAGATGGTCCGCACCATCAAGTACTTCGAGAAGTTCGTTGCTTAATTTAGCTTTTAGCGAATAGCTCGTTGAGCGTCTAAAGAAGGGCGCGGCCTTATAGGGCTTACACCCTAGGGTCGCGCCCTTTTTATAAGAAATCGTCTGCCGTAATGGGAGGCAGACACGTACGAAAGGTAGAAGCAAACATGGCCTTTACCAAGAAGACCGTCCGCGACATCGATGTCGACGGAAAGCGCGTTCTCGTCCGCGTTGACTTTAACGTGCCTATCAAGGATGGCGTCGTTGGCGACACCACCCGTATCAAGGCTGCCCTGCCCACCATCAACTACCTCGTTGAGCACAACGCTCGCGTCATCCTCATGAGCCACCTCGGCCGTCCCGAGGGCACCGGCTTCCAGCCCGAGCTGTCCCTCGAGCCCGTCGCCAAGAAGCTCGCTGAGCTCTCTGGCCTTGACGTTGCCTTTGTCGCCGATACCTACGGCGAGAAGGCTGCTGAGGCTGTCGCCGCCGTCGAGCCGGGCAAGGTCCTCGTTCTCGAGAACGTCCGTTTTGACAAGCGTGAGAAGAAGAACGATCCCGAGATCGCCAAGAAGCTCGCTTCCTATGGTGACGTCTTCGTCCTCGATGCCTTCGGCACCGCTCACCGCGCCCAGGGTTCCGTCGTGGGCCCCGCCGCTTACCTGCCTGCCGTCGCCGGCTTCCTGCTCGAGAAGGAGGTCGACACGCTGACCGGCATCTTCGCCGAGCCTGAGCGCCCCTTCGTCGCCATCGTCGGCGGTTCCAAGGTTTCCTCCAAGATCGGCGTTCTCGATCACCTTATCGACTCTGCTGACACCCTGATCATCGGTGGCGGTATGGCCTACACCTTCTTCCTGGCTCAGGGCCTGTCCGTCGGTCAGTCCCTCAAGGAAGAGGACTGGGTCGAGCGCGCTGGCGAGATGCTCAAGAAGGCCGAGGAGAAGGGCGTCAAGATCCTGCTCCCCATCGACAACCGCGTTGCCGATCACTTTGGCGAGGACGCTGTCCCCGAGGTTGTCGCTTCCGATGCTATCCCCGACGATCGTGAGGGCATGGATATCGGCCCCAAGACCGAGGAGCTTTACGCCGAGGCCGTCAAGGGCGCCAAGACCGTGTTCTGGAACGGCCCCATGGGCGTCTTCGAGTTCGACAACTTCGCTCACGGCACCCAGGCTATCGCCGAGGCTGTTGCCGAGGCCGACTGCACCTCGATTATCGGCGGTGGCGACTCCGTCGCAGCTGTCAACAAGTTCAACCTGGCCGACAAGATGAGCTGGATCTCCACCGGTGGTGGCGCTTCCATGGAGCTCGTCGAGGGTAAGGCCCTGCCCGGAGTGGAGGCGCTTCTCGATGCCTAATCGCACCCTTCTTATCGCTGGTAACTGGAAGATGAACAACGACGTCGCCGAGGCTGCCAAGCTCGCCGACGAGCTGGCTCAGGCTCTGCCCGAGGTTCCGGCTGGCGTCGAGGTGCTCGTCTGCCCTCCGACCATCGACATCACCACGGTTCATGACCGCATTCAGGCTGCCCCCATCGCCCTCGGTGCACAGAACGTGTACTGGGAGGCCAAGGGTGCCTTCACCGGTGAGTCCTCTTGCGACATGCTCAAGTCCGCTGGCTGCACCTACTGCATCATCGGTCACTCCGAGCGTCGTGATTACTTCCACGAGACCGATGAGGATCAGAACAAGAAGGCCAAGGCTCTCGTTGCCGCCGGTCTTGTTCCCGTCTTCTGCTGCGGCGAGTCCCTCGAGGTCCGCGAGGCTGGCACCTATGTCGAGCACGTCGTGAACCAGGTCAAGGCTGGCCTTGCTGGTCTTGAGATCACCTGCCCCAAGCAGGTCGTCGTCGCCTACGAGCCCATCTGGGCCATCGGCACCGGCAAGACCGCTACCGCCGAGGACGCTCAGGAGGTCTGCGGCGCTATCCGTGAGACCCTCAAGGAGATGTTCGGCGAGGAGCTCGCCAACGGCATCCGCGTTCTCTATGGTGGCTCTGCCAAGCCCGGCAACATTGCCGAGCTCGTCGCCAAGCCCGACGTTGACGGCGCCCTCGTGGGCGGCGCTTCGCTCAAGGCTGCCGACTTCGCCTCTATGGTCGTCAAGGCAGGCGAGTAGGACATATGGCACAGCGTCATCTTCCTGCACTCCTGATCATCATGGACGGCTGCGGCCTGGCTCCGGCCGATGGCGAGAACGCCGTCGCCGCTGCCAAGACGCCCTTCCTTGATAGCCTGTACGAGAAGTATCCTCACACCACGCTCGGCGCTTCGGGCGAGGACGTGGGTCTTCCCGATGGACAGATGGGTAACTCCGAGGTGGGTCACCTCAACATCGGTGCCGGCCGCATCGTGTTCCAGGAGCTTTCGCGCATCAACAATGCCATCCAGGACGGCTCCATCGCTAAGAACGAGGTTTTCGTCAAGGCTATGGACGATGTCAAGGCCGAGGGCAAGACCCTTCACCTCATGGGCCTTATGAGCCCTGGCGGTGTTCATTCTCACATGAACCACGTTGAGGCTCTGGTCAAGATGGCTGCCGAGCACGGTGTCAAGACCGTTCGCGTCCACGCCTTCATGGATGGTCGCGACGTTGACCCGCAGTCCGGCGCTGGCTACATGAGCGAGTTCTGCGCCTTCCTGGCCAAGATCTCCGAGGAGACCGGTTGCGACGCTCGCGTCGCCACCGTTTCGGGCCGCTATTGGGCCATGGACCGCGACAACCGTTGGGAGCGCATCCAGCGTGCCTACGACGTCATGGTCAATGCGTCCGATGCCGATACCGATCCCGTTGCCGGTATCAAGGCCTACTACGAGAAGGATCCGCGCGGTGACGAGTTCGTCGAGCCCTTCGCTGCCCACAACGAGGGCATCCACGAGGGCGACGCGGCCATCTTCTTCAACTTCCGTCCCGACCGCGCCCGTCAGATGACTCGCGTGTTCACGGACAAGGAGTTCGACGGCTTTGAGCGCGAGCAGATCAAGCTTTCGCACTTTGTGACGATGACCGAGTACGATCCGACGTTTGACGTCGAGGTCGCCTTCCCCAAGACGTTCCCCGAGAACGTCCTGGCCGACGTTATCGCCGCCAATGGCCTGAAGCAGCTGCACACCGCCGAGACCGAGAAGTACGCCCACGTGACGTTCTTCCTCAACGGCGGCATCGAGGAGCCCAAGGAGGGCGAGGAGCGCGTGCTCGTCGCTTCCCCCAAGGTCGCTACCTACGATTTGCAGCCTGAGATGAGCGCTCCCGAGGTTACCGAGAAGCTTGTCGCCGCTATTAACGAGGATCGCGCTGATTTCTACATCGTGAACTTCGCGAACTGCGACATGGTTGGTCACACCGGTGTCTTCGACGCCGCCGTTAAGGCCGTCGAGGCTGTTGACGATGCCCTGTCCAAGGTTGTCCCGGCGATTCTCGCCAAGGGCGGCTTTGCGCTGATTACCGCCGACCACGGCAACGCCGATCACATGTTTGACGTTGCTTCCGACGGTTCCAAGCATCCGTTTACGGCTCACACCACCAACCGCGTGCCGTTCATCATCGTTGATGAGAAGGCACAGCTCACCGGTATCGAGGACGGTCGTCTCTCCGATATCGCCCCGACTATGCTCACCATGGCTGGTCTGGAGCCTTCCGCCGAGATGACGGGCCGCGTGCTCGCCACCGAGGCCTAAGAGAAAACTCCAAGCGTTTTCATGCAAGGGGGTTGCCCATATTCGAGCAACCCCCTTTTTGGTATTTCTGCCATTTCTACCCCGTCCCCGAGTGACAGGTAGGGGAGAGCGGGGGATTGTGGTACAGTACTGGGGTTTGAATTGTTCTATTAAGGAGCTTATCTATGGGTCCGTTCCAGATTCTTCTGTTTGTCGTTTGGGCTGTTTCTGCCGTGGCGCTGACGATTCTCGTCCTGATGCATTCCGGTAAGGGTACCGGCGTTTCGGATATGATCGCTAGCTCGCTGTATAACTCCAGCTCTGCTACGGGCGTCATGGAGCAGAACCTCGATCGCCTGACCGTCATCATGGCTGTCGTGTTTGCCGTGTGCGTCGTGCTGTGCATGTTCTTCTTCCCGCAGGGCATCGTGGGTTACTAAACATCGGCGTGTATACGTTTGAAAAGGGTCCCGCATGTGCGGGGCCCTTTTTGTTTACAGACTTGTAACAGAGCCAGAATATCACCACATACTGCGCCCAACTAAAGAAATTCTCGACCGTTAACCGGAATTAGCCCCAAATCGTGCATAAAATGCGCTACTGTATTGCAAAACGTTGGCCTGTTGTGCATAACCAGCCATAGCAGCGGGCAGCGTTTTGATGGTTCGGATCGGATTGTCTCGACATGTGTCCGACTGAACATTTCTTTGTCCTATCTCATAAGGAGGATGGCATGGCTGATTCTATGTTCCACCAGCCCGTTATGGGTCGTCGCGCCTTTGTCGGCGGTACCCTTGCTGCGAGCTCCATGGCTTTTCTTGCCGCATGTGGCAAGAAGGGCGGCGACGCTTCCGGTTCTGAGTCCGGTTCGACGCTGAACTTCTACATCAACAACCCGGTCTGCATCGACCCCTACAATGTTCAGGAGGACCAGGGCACTCAGGTCGAGTACCAGCTCTTTGACGCTCTGACCTCTTATGACGCCGAGAAGGGCGAGATCGTTCCGCTGGCTTGCGAGTCCTTCAAGGCCAACGACGACGCCACCGAGTTCACCTTCAAGATCAAGAAGGCCAAGTTCCACAACGGTGACGACGTTACCTCCAAGTCCTTCAAGCTCGGTTGGGAGCGTCTGGTCAACACCAAGTCGGCCATCGCTACCGAGTACGTCCCTTCCGAGGTCTCCTATCACCTTTCCATGGTCGAGGGCTATGACGACCTGCTTGCCGGTAACGCCACCGAGCTCAGCGGTGTTACCTGCCCCGACGATGAGACCCTCGTCGTCAAGCTGTCTTCCGCTTACGCCGACTTCCCCTTCGTCGCCTCTCACCCGGCTCTGGCCCCGGTTCCCGAGTGCGCCGAGTCCGATGCCAAGAGCTTCTATCTTGCACCGGTCGGTAACGGCCCGTTCATGATGGACGGCAAGTGGGAGGATGGTCAGGAGATCAACCTCAAGAAGTTCGACGATTACTATGGCGACAAGGCCAAGATCGATGGCATCCACTTCCAGGTCATCAAGGACATGGAGACCGCTTACAAGGAGTTCCAGGCCGGTAACCTCGATGTCTGCGACGTTCCCGTTGCTCAGATCGACGCCGCCAAGAAGGATCGCGGCGTGTCCAAGGACGGCTACACCATGGGTGACGGCGAGCGCATGCTGCTCGGCTCCGAGCCTTCCACCTACTACCTGACCTGCAACAACACGGCCGATCCGTTCAACAACGCAGACCTGCGCAGGGGTATCTCCCTGGCCATTAACCGTGAGGCCATCTGCAAGACCATCTTCAAGGGTACCCGTACCCCCGCCGACGGCATTGTTCCTCCGGGCATCGATGGCTACAAGGAGGGCGCATGGGAGTTCTGCGCCTACGACGTCGACAAGGCTAACGAGTACCTCGACAAGGTCGCTCCTGCCGGCGCTAACGGCGATCGTGGCATTAACGTGACCCTTTCCTACAACCAGGACGGTGGCCACAAGGAGATCATGGAGTCCATCATCGGCGACCTCGCCAAGGTTGGCGTTACCGCAACTTCCGATACCCCTGAGTGGTCTGCCCTGCTCGAGCAGTATCAGAACTTTAACTATCAGTTCGGTCGTCTGGGCTGGATTGCCGACTACCCGATCATGGATAACTTCCTGTATCCGCTGTTCCACTCCGACTCCCTCGGTGGCGACAACCGCTCTGGTTACAACAACCCCGAGTTCGACGCCAAGGTCGACGAGGCTCGTACCACGGTTGACGACGAAGAGCGCGTCGCTAAGATGCAGGAGGCTGACGCTATGGTCGCTGCCGACTGCCCGGTCATCCCGGTGATGTTCTACACGCACACCATCGTCGGCTCCGATCGCATCAAGCACCTCTATGTCGATCCGCAGAAGCACGCCGAGCTGGGTACCGCTGAGCTCGCCTAAGAGTTTGCAGCTTCCGTGAGGGTCAAGTATTTACGTAGACCTCATGGGAAACATACAGTTCTCCCTAACCTGGGGTAAACTGGCTGATGGTAATTTTGGGATGCCGGTCTGGCGATCGGCATCCCATTTAGGTTAATCCCTAGATAGGGGAGTGGTATGGGTAAGTACATCGTTAAACGTGTGCTTCAGTTCATCCCGGTGTTTTTGGGCGTTACGCTGATTCTGTTCGCCCTCCAGAATATCGTGCCGGGAGATCCGATCAAGCTGATCGGTGGAGACAAGGCTCTGTCCCCCGAGGTGGAGCTTCAGCTTCGCGTCCGCTATCACCTGGTCCAGTCGGACGAGGACGGCAACGCGATCCTTGACGAGAACGGCGACCCCGTTCAAACGTCGCTCGTGGACCGTTACTTGTATTACATGAACGGCCTGCTTCATGGCGATCTGGGCAATTCGTATCAGCGCAAGCTGCCGGTTACGGAAATCTTTGCCCAGAAATATCCGTATACGGTCAAACTTGCCGCGTGCGCCATCGTGCTCGAGGCAATCATGGGTATCGGTGCGGGTATCATTTCGGCGGTAAAGCGTTATTCCTTCTGGGATATTTTGGTAACGCTCACCACGTCGATCCTCGTTGCCGTCCCGGCCTTCTGGCTCGGTATGTTGCTGCAGCTGTTCTTTGGCGTCATTCTCAAGGACGCCACGGGCGGTGCATTCTCCATGCCGATCTCGGGTGCCGGCGGTTCCAGCTCTCAGTATCAGGATTGGATGCACTATGTGCTCCCAACCATTACACTGGCTTCGGTTTCGACCGCTTACGCCGCCCGCATTATGCGCTCGCAGCTGCTTGACGTCATGAACCAGGATTACATCCGCACGGCAAAGGCCAAGGGTCTCTCCAATCGCGCGATCATCATCAAGCATGCGCTTAAGAATGCACTCATCCCCGTCGTTACCTATATTGGTGTCGACTTTGGCGGCATGCTTTCTGGTGCCATCCTGACCGAGACGGTCTTTAACTGGCCCGGTATTGGCTATGAGGTCTATCGCGCCATTAGCATGCGCGACTGGCCCATCGTTATGGGCGGCGTTACGCTCATCGTCGTCGTCGTCATGGTGATCAACCTGCTCGTCGACATTAGCTATGCATTCCTCGACCCGCGCATCCGCCTTGGCGGTCCGTCGGATAAGGCCTAAGGGAGGTACGTCTCATGCAGGAAACTGATTCTCAGTCTCAGGAGCAGGATACCGCCACCAAGGCCGCATCTGCTCCCGCCAAGTCCCGCACACTGTGGGGCGACGCTTTTAAGCGTCTTCGCAAGAACAAGCTCGCCGTTATCGGTGTCTGCTGGATCATCATCGTCGTTTTGGTTGCCCTGACCGCAGATCTGTGGGCTAAGCCCTGGCTCGGTTCGCCGACGGCTTCCGACTCGACCACCATGGCCCAGACGTCGCTGCTGGCTCCGTGTGCCGAGCACCCGTTTGGCACCGACGCCCTTGGCCGTGACATTCTCGTCCGCGTTATCTACGGTGCACGCGTTTCGCTGTCCGTCGGCATTATGGCCACCGCGATCTCCACGGTGATCGGTCTGGTCATGGGCGCCCTTGCCGGTTTCTATGGCGGCATCTGGGATACGATTATCATGCGCTGTGCGGATATCTTCCTGGCGTTCCCGTACGTGCTGTTCGTTGTCGCCATGATCGCCGTTATCGGTCGTGGTCTTCAGAACGTCTTTATCGCTATCGGCATTCTCGGCTGGCCTTCGATTGCGCGCGTCTTCCGATCCGCGATCCTGACGGTCAAGGAAAACGACTATGTTGACGCTGCGCGCGCGATGGGTGCATCTGATGCTCGTATCGTCGTGCGTCACATCTTCCCGAACTCCGTTGCCTCCATCGTGGTCTACGCGACCATGAACATTGGTGGCGCCATTCTGACCGAGTCCGCTCTGTCCTTCCTCGGCATGGGCGTTATTCCGCCTACGCCTTCGTGGGGCTCCATGATTCAGGACGGTCAGCAGTATCTTCTGACTGCTCCCTGGATGATGATCATGCCCGGTCTGGCAATTCTCTCGACGGTGCTCGCCTTCACCCTGCTGGGTGACGGTCTGCGCGACGCCCTCGACGTCAAGATGAAGGACGCATAAGGATGAAGAAGAACAAGAACTATGTGGACCTGAAGGACCAGCCGGTTCCCGAGGGCCAGCATCTGCTCGAGGTCGATGACCTTAAGATGTATTTCCATACCGAGGATGGCGTCGTTCGCGCTGTCGACGGTGTCTCCTACACGCTCGATCGCGGCGAGACCCTGGGCGTCGTCGGTGAGTCCGGCTCCGGTAAGTCCGTGACCGCCATGACCATTATGGGCCTCATCTCGATGCCTCCGGGAAAGATTGAGGGCGGCGACGTTCGCTATCGCGGTCGTTCTATCCTCGAGATGACCGAAGAAGAGATGCAGCACATTCGCGGTAACGATATCGCGATGATCTTCCAGGATCCTATGACCTCCTTGAACCCGGTCTATAAGATCGGCAAGCAGGTGGGCGAGGGCCTTCGTCTGCACCGTGGCTACTCCCAGCAGGAGGCACTCAAGCGCGCCACCGAGCTTTTGGACCTCGTTGGCATTCCTGAGCCCGAGAAGCGCGTCAATGAGTATCCGCACCAGTTCTCCGGCGGTATGCGTCAGCGTGTCATGATCGCTATGGCACTTGCCTGCGATCCCGATATCCTGATTGCCGACGAGCCCACGACGGCTCTGGACGTTACCATTCAGGCTCAGATTATCGAGCTCATGCAGGAGATGCAGGAGAAGAACGGCAACGCCATCATCATGATTACCCATGACCTGGGCGTCGTCGCCGATATGGCCGATAAGATCATGGTTATGTACGCCGGCCGTCCCGTCGAGTTCGGTACTGCTGAGGAAATCTTCTACGAGAGCCGCCACCCCTACACCTGGGGCCTTATCCGCTCCATCCCGGAGCAGGCCATCGAAGAGAAGAAGCCTCTTACGCCGATTCACGGCAACCCGCCTTCGCTCATGAACCTGCCTGAGGGCTGCGTCTTCTCTCCTCGCTGCCCCTATGCGACGGACAAGTGCCGCAAGCAGCGCCCCGAGCGCGTTGTCACCGAGTCTGGTCATTACTCTGCGTGCCACTACTCCGGTGACCCCGAGTTCCTCAAGAACGCTCCTGAGACGTCCCGTACGCGCAAGGATTCCAAGAAGGGAGGCGAGGCGTAATGGCAGATACCAACGAGCGTACTCCGCTGCTGAAGGTCGAGCACCTCTCTAAGGAGTTTCCCGCTGAGTCCGGCATGTTCGCCAAGCGCTTCTCCAAGCGTGTCGTCTCTGCTGTGAATGACATCTCTTTTGAGATTTATCCTGGCGAGACCTTTGGTCTGGTTGGCGAGTCTGGTTGTGGTAAGTCCACCACGGGCCGCACGATCATGCGCCTGACCAAGCCGACTGCCGGTAAGGTGTTCTTCCAGGGCAAAGATGTTGCCGAGATGAGCAAACATGAGATCAAGGACATGCGTCGTGAGATGCAGTTTATCTTCCAGGATCCTTATGCTTCGCTCAATCCCCGTATGACCATCGGCGAGATTGTCTCCGAGCCCATGACCATTCACGGAGTGGGCACCAAGGAGGAGCGCATTGAGCGTGTCCGCGAGCTTCTCGACGTTGTCGGACTGAACCCCGAGCACATTAACCGCTATCCTCATGAGTTTTCCGGCGGTCAGCGTCAGCGTGTCGGCATTGCCCGTGCATTTGCGCTGAAGCCCAAGCTGATTATCTGCGACGAGCCGGTTTCCGCTCTGGATGTGTCCATTCAGGCCCAGGTTCTGAACCTGCTCAAGGAACTGCAGGACAAGTTCGGTACCGCATATCTGTTTATCGCCCACGACTTGTCCGTCGTGCAGCACATCTCCGATCGCGTTGCCGTTATGTATCTGGGTAAGATGGTCGAGGTTTCGGACTGGAAGACGCTCTACAGCGAGCCTCACCATCCGTACACGCAGTCGCTGCTGTCTGCTGTACCGGTGCCCGATCCTGATATCCAGAAGACGCGCAAGCGCATCATCCTCGCTGGCGATCCGCCGTCGCCGCTGGATCCGCCGACCGGCTGCCGTTTCCACACGCGCTGCCCGATCGCGCAGGGTATCTGCTCTGAGAAGCTTCCCGAGTTTAAGGAAGTCGCACCGGGTCACTGCTGCGCCTGTCACTTCGCGGAGCCGTTCCCGATCAAGGAATCGCACATCGACCTGTAGCCGGTTGTTATCGTCCGGGCCCGTGCTGGACTTAGTTTTCAGAACGTCCTCGACCATGGAAACCCCCTTATCCTGCTCCTTCGGAGCTGCGGATAAGGGGGTTTCCTGGTCTGCGGAATGTTCTGAAAATTAAGTCCAGCACGGGCCCTGCGGCAACGCGGCAGGGAGGGGTGCGATTCCTTGATCGCTCACTTAATCTAATAGGAAAGTTAGTGAGGCCGGAGCTTTGGCTCCGGCCTCCTTATATAAGGGCTCGGCGAAGCCGAGCCACCAAATTTGCATCAGCCCCTAGAACATGCTTGAGAACTGTGCCTGAAGTACGTATTTGCAGGCCCCGAATCGGTGTTGCCTCCCGGCGCATTCCGCAGGGGGAGCGATATTTTGCAGCACGAAGTGCGCAGCAAAATATCGCTCATGCCCGAGGACGCGCCGGGAGGCAACACCGATTCGGGGCCGGACACGCGGATCTACCAGCGCATTTACAAAATAGTAAACTTTTTTCAAAAAAGTGCTTGCACAGTTCTCGAATCATAGGTTATTATCTTCCTCGTTGAACGCGCGGGTCCAACAAAACGAACCGTGAATCAACAACATAGCATGTCGGAGTGGCGGAATTGGCAGACGCGCTAGCTTGAGGTGCTAGTGACCGCTTTTTGGTCATGCGGGTTCAAGTCCCGCCTCCGACACCATCGCATTTGAGAAGCCTCTTCGGGGGCTTTTTTGTTACCGATAGACGGTGAGGTCCACGATGGAAACGCTTGAGCGCAACGAGTGGGCAGACGTTGCCCAACTGGTCGAGATCACGAGCGATGCTGTCATCATCTGCGAGCTCGACGGAACCATTCTGCATGTGAATAATCGCTTACTTGGGTTGATGTGCGAGGAACGCGCCGATGTCATCGGTGGAGATGTTAAAGACGTCCTGTACTCGTCCGCTTTTGAACGTGCGACGGAACATCGTCTGCCATTTGAAACTGATGGCTCCGAGAACGAACTGATGCTCAAGCTGAGTGACGGCTCCTTTATCCCCGTCTTGGTTCGTGCGGGCTCCGTGACGCCTCCACACATCTTTGGGCGCCGCGCGCCACGTGTCCTGGTGGCGCTCCATAGCATCGAAGAGCAGTATTCGCACGACCGTCAGCTCAAGCGTGCGCTTTCGGAGCTTAGAGTGGCGAACAAGCGCCTCTCTGGCACGCTCTCGGTCATTATGAGTACCGTGGGCTCCGATGAGCTGCCCAGCCTACTTGATACCGTTTTGAACCAGCTTGTAGGAACGCTCGATGCTTCGGGTGCCGCTATCTATTTTTCTGAGAGCGGCGGTTTTAAGCTGCGCGGTGTTTCCAAGGAGCTGTACGACAGCTACCTGCCCGAGTTCTTGCCGTATGGCGCTGGTATTCCGACGTATGTTCTTCGGGAGTCGCGTGCCTGTCGCTTGTCGATTCAACAGGACCTTGAGGGCGATAGGGCCGCCTCCGGTATGTTCATGGACCTGGACAATCGTTCTAAGCACCTGTTGCGCGTGCAGGATATGCCTCCGTACCGCAGCGAGATCTGTCTTCCCGTTTTTTACGGTACGCAGATTCTTGGCGTGCTGGAAGTTGGTTGGAAGCGCCCTCAGGCACCGCTCGCCTATGACGTTAATGTGCTCGAGGTCATTTGCGATTACCTGTCTATCCAGCTGGTCGGCATGGCATCGAGCCTTCGCTCCCGTCGCACGGCCGAGCTTGGCCGCTCGCTCAATGTCTTGCGTGATGAGTTGTTTACCTTTCTAGACGATTCCGCCGCGGCTACCCAGGCGGTATCGTCCGAGATCTGCAATATGCTTAACTGCCATTTTTGCCCTGTTGAGTATGACGCCAGTCTGGATTCCTACGTCATAGATTTTGAAGGTGGCAGTCGCGTTGCTTTGCCGGACGATCCCGAGAAGCTTTTCTTTTCCACGACGGCGCCAGCGGCACGTCTGGGGGCTGGCCCTGATGGCTTTGAGGCATCTGTTTTGGGCGGTACGAGTGCCGAGGACCTTAAACACGTCCGTATAACTCGCGTTGACGAATCGATGCCTATGGGAGGCTGGCTTAGGGCGCATGGTCTGCCTTGTCAAGGTCTCTACGTCGACTCCGGCATCGAGGCGGGGCGACCACGCTCTAAGGGTGATGGCAAGCACAGTAACGACGCAATTGTTCCTGCTTCTGTTGCGAAGAGCCCGACGACGCGCGCGCTACTGCTTCGTGATGGTAGCCAAGAGCCGATTGATGACCTTGAATATGACTACTTGGTGCACTTGGCGCATGACTTTGAACTGATCTACGAAGGCGAATCTCAAAAGCGCGAGGAGCGTCATATCGCTCAGACCCTTCAGATTGGCATGAGAAATTCCCTGGGGGATGTTCCGGGTATCGCAACCGATTCGGTGTACCTGTCGGCCACGAACTCGGCGTTGGTCGGCGGCGATTTCTATACGCTCATCCGTCTTCCCGACGACTGCGCCGTCATGATTCTGGGTGATGTGTCTGGCAAAGGCATTGAGGCCGCATCGATGTCCGCGCTCGTCAAGACGGCCCTGACGGCATATGCGTGGGAGGGCGCTGGACCGGCCCGTATGGCACGCTCTCTTAACAGTATGCTCATGGGCTTTTCGAGGGTCGAGACGTTCGTGACGGCCTTTATCGCCAAGATTGACCTTAAAGCCGGACGCGCAACGTATTGTTCGGCGGGCCATCCTCCGACCATGGTCATCAGGCCAGAGTCGATGCCGCTGGGTGGCGGCGAGGCCCGTGGGGGAGAGGTCGAGCTACTTGGATGCCAATCGGGTGTAATCGGTGCCTTTGAGAGCATGGTGTACGAGACAGGCGTGTTTACGTTCGCCCCCGGCGACATGCTCTTCATGTATACGGATGGAACGATTGAGGCCCGCGACCGCACCGGAGCGTTCTTTGGCGAGCAGCGCTTGCGCGACCTTCTGCTTTCTGTTTCGGGGGAGGGCGTGTCGGGCATTTGTGGCAAGGTCTTGGGCGAGCTTGACCGATTTACCGAATCGGCGCTGGACGATGACATTGCATTGGTGTCCCTTGAGTTTTTACGGGGTCGTTCATAGACGACGCTGGGCGGGCTGAATCCGTACGGTTGGGGAAACGAATGCATCGAGTGGGCTTTTTTGGGGAACCATGGTCGTATGAATGAGTGGAATGACATAGCGGTTTTGACGCCACCAGGCGATATCGACATCGCCACGGTGCCTGCGCTGCGTCGGCGGTTGGATGCTTTGATTGGCCGCGGCGTGCGTCGTGTCGTCATCAACTGTCAGGCTGTTAGCTTTATCGATTCGACGGGCTTGGCATTCCTGCTTACGCGCGCTCGTGAGCTCATGAGGCGAGAAGGCCTGCTTTCGCTCGTCAATGCATCAGGTGAAGTTGTTCGCTTTTTGGAGATTGCTCGTCTTGTCGATATCCTTCATGTCGCGGGGCCGGCACGGGAGTCTATTCCCGCTATTCCGGTGGGGGAGCTGCCTCGCTGGAGTAAGAGCGTCGAGGTCCGTCAGGGTATCGAGAATCTTCCATACTACCGACATCGCATCGCCGAACTCCTTGAATCGCTTCCGTTGCGCCGTGACGAGCGCTACGATGTCGCATTGGCGTCGGGGGAGGCGCTGGGTAATGCCTATGACCATGCGGGCGGTATCGGGTGCGTCCTGACGATTCAAGCCTATGGCGATCGCGTTGTGGTTGAGGTGCTTGATCGAGGTGCCGGCTATTCTATCGATGAAACGAGCGAACCGGTCGCATCTGAGGAGCGCGGCCGTGGTATCAAGCTTATGCGTATGCTCGTCGATAACGTGGAGGTTGCTCGTCGTACGGACGGCGCCGGCACGCGCGTGCAGATGGTGAAGCTGTTTAGCGGAGCGCTGGAATCGTGTGCCTAGCCAATCGCTTTAGCGCGTTTGGCTATTAAGAACATGCGGCAGACAAGTTTTTTGAAAAAAGTACTTGCGTCTTTTGGACAACTCGCGTAAATTAATAAACCGCAAGCGGACATGGCTCAGTTGGTAGAGCACAACCTTGCCAAGGTTGGGGTCGCGGGTTCGAGCCCCGTTGTCCGCTCCATTGCATTTCCGGACCGTTTAGGCGGTCCTTTTTCGGCGAAGTGGCCAAGTGGTAAGGCAGAGGCCTGCAAAGCCTTTACCCCCGGTTCGAATCCGGGCTTCGCCTCCAGGCAACATCCGGGCGCTCCGGCGCCCGTTTTGTTTTACATATGCGGACATGGCTCAGTTGGTAGAGCACAACCTTGCCAAGGTTGGGGTCGCGGGTTCGAGCCCCGTTGTCCGCTCCAACTATCTTACGCGGTTCTAACGAACCGCGTTTTTTGTTCAAGACTTTAGTCTGCTGGCCGCGCAGCGGCCAGCTTTAAACCACCCG
>CBCSLZ010000034.1:0-21856 GCA_965141245.1 uncultured Collinsella sp. | reverse complement strand
ATTGAACGTCAGATTGCCGCTTAGGGGCGTTTGCAGCGTCGAGCCGTTACGCGGTTTGGTAAAACCGCGTAACTAGATTAATTTGGTTGACTCCAGTTTTTCGATGATCCAGTCGTTGGCTTTGATGACCGGGCGGCGGAAGACGACGCCCAGGGCCAGCGACGGAATCAGATAGCTCGCCAGAATACCCAGCTCAACCCAGTACTCCATATGGTAGGCGCCGGCCATGGCAGCATGCATAGCGTTGATGCCGTGAGTGAACGGCAGGAACGGATAGATCGCCTGGAACACGGGGCCGGTCATCTCGATGGGGAACGTGCCGCCCGAACCGCCGACCTGCATGACCAGAAGCACGACGGCGAGCGCCTTGCCGATATCACCAAACGACACGGTGAGCGTGTAGACGATATTGGAGAACACGAGACTCGCGACCCAGCCCGCCAGCACAAACTGCAGCGGGTTGTCGCACTGAATGCCAAAGAACAGGATGTCGCCCGCACACACGAGCGTTGCCTGCAGTAGAGCCAGACCGCCAAAGAACAGGTAGCGACCCAGGTAAATCTCGTGCAGGCGCACGGGGATGAGCTCGTTGATGAGCTCATCGTCAACCGAGACCTTCATCATGGCCGCCAGCACGATCGAGCCGACCCAAAGCGACAGAATCGTGTAGAACGGCGCCATGGCCGAACCGTAGTTACGAATCGGATAGACCGGCTTGCGATCGAGCGCGACGGGGCCGGAAAGCGACACGGCCAAACCCTCGGGGTCGTTGCCAATCATCGTCTTGATCGTGGCAAGGTCGTCCGACATCAGGGCGCCATCGAGCTCGTCCTTAAACGCGCTGATCTTGTCCGACGCCTCGCCCAGCTGATCGGAAGCCTTGTTGACCAGCTTTGCAGCCTTGGAGAGGCCCTTTGCCAGCGAACCGGATGCGTCGGTCAGGCCGTCTACGGCGCTATCCAGATCGCCCGAGATGCCATCGAGCGAGTCCAGGATGCCCGAAACCGTCTTCTTGAGCTCCTTGGCCTTAACCGAGAACGTGGAATCGTAGTCGGACTTGGCGCCCGAAATGCCCGCCTTGGCATCGGCGATGGCCTGATCGACCTCGGCACGCGTGCTGTTGACCTCTGCCATGCTGTCAGAAAGGGACTTAGCAGTTGCCGTCAGGTCCTTGGCGTTGTTGCGATACTCCACCGCGATCCTGCCCAGCGATGTTGCCACAGATTTAAGGCTCTCCTGGAGCTTTTCGTCACTGACCTGCTCGGCAAAGCCGCGGAGCTGGTCGGCCGTGGCGTCGATATCGTCGGCACGTGTATTGAGCGCCGCCGCGGCATCGTTGAGCTGAGACACCGTAAGGTCGACATGCTGATTCGCGGCATCGAATGCCTTCGCAAGCTCGGCGGACACGTTGTCGAACGAGCCCGCGCTTCCGTCAATCGCGGCGTTGATGGCGTCGTTGGCGGCCTTCAGCGCTTCTTTGGAATCGCTCATGCCGCTCTTGGCATGCTCCATCAACTGCTTGGTCGACTCATCGACCGTACCCGTCTGCTGGAGCATACCGCTCGCCGACGTCAACGAATCGGACGTAGAGCTCAAAATGCCCGCCAGCGACGAAGCATTAGCCTGAACGTCTTGCAGGTCCCCAATCGAATCGCCGAGCGTCGAGGACAGGTTGGCGATAAAGTTGCTGACCTGGTCGGTGCTCATGTAATCGAGCAGGCTGGACACCGTCTTAAGACCGATGCTCGTAATGGTCTCGGTAAAAGATTCGTTAACCTGGTTCTGAACGGCGCTCGAACCCTTCTCGGTCACGATCTGCGCGATGGCGTTGGCCTTCTGATTCTCGTAAAACTCGATATCGGCATGCTTAACGTCGGTCGAAAAGAGCGTCATCATATCGGCACTAAACGTCTTAGGGATAACGACAGCCGCATAGTATGCGCCCGATTTGACGCCCTCGATGGCCTTTTCTCGATCGTTGAGCACAACCCAGTCGAAGTTCTCGTTGCCGCGCAGGGTGGCGGTCACGTTTTCGCCCACGTTGACCTCGACGGGGATCAGATCGCTCTCGTAACCCTCATCGGTGTTGACCACGGCGATCTTAAGATTGCCGGTGTTGCCGTACGGATCCCAGCTGCCGGCGATGTTAAACCACGCGTACAGGCACGGTACGATAATGAGGCCCATCACGACAACCAAGCCGATTACGGAGCGAGACACGTTTTGGACATCGCGCTTAAACAGATGCAGGATGTTCTTCATTTATGCCTCACCTCCTTTGGAGTGCTTGCCAAGCGCGGTGGTATCTCCATCATTTGTGGCTGTGCTGTCGCTGCCCTGAGATTTATGGTGCGAGCCGATATGCGGCAAGCGGCCCGTGGACTGATCGCCGCCCTTGGCACCACGCTCGCTGGCGTTGAGGCCAAACATGTGGCGGGCGGCAGGAATGGCGGCCGTGTGTTCGCGCATCTCGCGACGCAGGTCCTCATCCGAAAGCGCCGAGATGCGCATCTGGGTATTGAGGCTCGCTCGGATATATTCGATATTGATCAGCCAGCCGCAGATGGCAATAACCGAGATGATCCAAATGACAAGCAGGATGATCTTGCCGTTATTGTCGATATCGAGAACCGTCGACAGGACAAAGAGCAGGACCTGAACGCCTACCACGGCGGCAAAACCGCCCTTGATGTAGTACGGGTAGCGATGTTCAAAGGCGACCGCATGATCGAGCAGTTCGCGACGGTACGAATCGGAATCGAGCATGACGCGCATGGCCGTGCGCAGCGAGTAGCGCTGGCGCGGCAGGTCGTTGGACTCGCAAATCATCATACCGGTCGTGGAGAGCTGTTTATCAAAGAGCAGGTTAAGGTTGAGCAGCAGCGGACGCAGCTGCAGGCCGATAAAGAGCGCCACGATCAAGAACACGCCCAGAATGCACAGGTTAAACAGGTAGTTGAACGAATACATGCCGCCGACCGTCTCGCGCAGCAGATTGATGCCGTAGGTAAAGGGCAGCAGCGGGTGCAGCCACTGGAAGAAGCCTGGCATCATCTCGATGGGGTACATACCCGACGAACCCGGGATCTGCACGATAACCAGAATGACACCGATAGCCTTGCCGATATGCTTAAACGTGGTGGACAGCGCATAGATGATATTGACGTAGGTGAACGAGATGGCGATGCCGCCCAGCACGAACAGCAGCGGGCTGACGCACTGCACGCCGATCACCAGATCGCCTACCGTAACGATGATGGCCTGCAACGCGCCCAGGATCACCAGGAGCAACCAGCGGCCAAAGTAGCCCTGACGCGCGGTAAAGCTGCCGATGCCTTCGCGGTCGACCTCGAGCTTGTAGATGGCGATAAGCACGTAGCCGCCCACCCACAGCGCCAGATTGGTATAGAACGGGGCAATGCCCGAACCAAAGCTCTTGACCGGGTAAATTGACTTTGAGGTCAGCTCGACCGGAGATGCCATGAAGTCTGCAACATCATCGACGTCGACGCCCATCAGGCCGGCCAGCTCGCCCATGGACTCGGAGGTCTGTAGCGCCGCGATGTCGTTGGCGGCGGTTGCGAGCTTGTCCTGGACCTTGGCAAGCGAGGCATCGGTCTGGGACAGCGTGGTCTTGGCCTGACCGAGCGTGGCGTTGAGTTGCGAAAGTGTACCGCGCGCACTTGCAATAGTAGGCGTGAGGCCAGACACGATTCCCGTCAGATCACCCGAGACGGCGGCAAACGAATCAAGTGCGCTCGAGACCTTCGGCAGCGCGTTTTGACCCAGGTCCGTCTGAGCCTGGCCAAGGTTGGTCGCACCGGTCTGAATTGCATTATTGATAGCGTCGCTGGCACCCGAGACAGCCGCAGCGTCATTCGCCATGGCGCTCGACTGCGCAGACAGACCGTCCTTGATGCTCTGAAGCTTTTCATTCTGCTCGCGGAGCAAATCGATGATCGATACAATGCGCGCGTCAATTTCCTTGGAACCTGTCGACGTGTCATTGACGAGAATTTCCAAGTGCCCGATAACGGCCTTATTGTGGTCGATCGTCGCTTGGAGAGACTCAAGCGAGTTGTCGATACGGGTAGTCGTAGATGCGACCGTGCCCGTCAGCTTGCCAATCGCAGCGTTTGCGGAGGCTGACGTCTTGGTGAGCGCAAGGCTGCCTTCCGAGAGCGCCTTGGAGAGCGAGGCGACAGAGTTGCCCGCCGTGGCGCGAGCCTCGCCCAGCAGGTCATTGCCCTGGGAGATCGCCTGCGTCAGCGACGGCGCCTGACCCTGCAGACCGGCAAGTGCCGCATCTGCCGAGGCAATGGAACCACTCGTCTTATCGATGGCGGCATTCATGTCGCCAATCGAATCACGCACTTCGCCCAACGTATCGGAAGCCTCTGATACCGAACCGGCCAACGAATCCTGAGTCTGGGTTGCCTTGTCCTTTAAATCGACTCCGGCATCCTTGGCAATACTGGCAACGGTCTCGCCCACCGTGGAGACAAATTCCGAGTTGATCTGCTCCTCGATGGTGTTTGCACCGGTGTCGGTAACCTTGGGCGCAATAGCGCTCTTCTTCTCATTGACGTAGTACGTAAGCTTGGGCTGATGGTAGTTGCCGTCGAGCATCGAAACCAGGTTATCCGAGAAGTTCTTGGGGACTACGATGGCCGCATAGTACTCACCGCTCTCGACGCCCTCTTTGGCATCGGCCGCAGAATCGACGAAGGTCCAGCCCAGCTGATCGTTCTCCTTGAGCTGATCGACGACCTGATCGCCCGCGTTGAGCTCGCCCACCAGGTCGTTTTGGGTGCCCCGATCGTTGTTGGCGATGGCAATCTTGATGCCCTGGGTGTTTCCGTACGGATCCCAGTTGGCCACGATGTTGTACCAGGCATACAGCGAGGGAATAACGCACACGCCAAGGGTAACCACCAAGGCGACGGGGTTCACAAGCAGTCGCTTAATGTCGCGCTTAAATATCGCAAAGGAGACCTTTGCATTGGATAGTTTGCTGCCGAGACTCACGCTTGGACCATCCATCCTGTCGTTGAATCGAATCGTACTATCGATAACCATTGTACGTAAGCGCTTTAGCGTCTCAGAGCACAATGGTATTGAGTTTTGCGGGTAGCAATATACTACGAAGACGAATTAACGTACAGTTGTACAGTATCTTTAATTTCAGCAGGTCACAAAACCACAACCCGCACAAATTAGCAATTCAAATAGTCATCGGGGACGTTCTTAAACGACTGGTCAAACAAGAACGCCCCCAACGACTAGTTTGGACCACGGTAACATCGATGTTTTAGCAATGCCAGCGAGCGGGCGCCAGAGCGAACAAATTGGCATGAAAAGAGGACGGCATAGACCTTCTGGTCATGCCGTCCTCTTTGAATGACAAGTTGTCGCTCTGGCGCCCGCGCAGCGTCGACTGGTCCGCCGTTCGTTAGAACGGCGGAACTGAGGGCAGCGTCGAGCCGTTACGCGGTTCGTAGAACCGCGTAACTACCTAACTACATCAAGTTGCAAACAGCCGCTGCGAAGGCAACGGGATCCTCGGGCAAAATGCCCTCGACCAGCAGGGCCTGGTCATAGAGCAGACCGGAGTACTGCTTGATCTTGTTGGCGTCGCCTGCCTTCTGGGCAGCGACAAGCTTGTCAAAGACCGGGTGCTTGGCGTTGAGCTCGAGCACGCGCTGGCTCTTGGGCATACCGTCGGGCGCGCCCTCGGGTCCCTTCTGGAGCACCTTCTCCATCTCAAGCGAAAGCGGGCCCTCGGTGGTGATGCAAGCGGGGGCATCGGTCAGGCGCGCGGAGACGGCAACTTTCTCGACCTTGTCACCGAGCGCCTCCTTCATAGCGCTAAAGAGGTCCTCGTTCTCCTTGGTGGCGTCCTCGGCCTCCTTCTTCTCGTCCTCGGTCGCCAGGTCAAGATCACCGGTCGCAACGTTCTTGAGCTCTAGATGACGATCCTCGACCTCGGGCTCGGCACCGTCGGCCACAGCCTTCTCGGCAGCCTCGCGGGCAGCATCGTCCTCGTAGATCTTGGGCATATCGGCGGCAACGTACTCACGCATAGCCTGGAACGTGAACTCATCCACATCCTGCGTCAGCAGCAGCACGTCATAGCCGCGGTCGAGCACGCCCTTTACCACGGGCATCTTGGCCAAGCGCTCACGCGAGTCGCCGGCGGCGTAGTAGATGGCCTTCTGATCCTCAGGCATGCCCTTGGCATACTCGGCCAGGGTAATCATCTTCTGTTCCTTGGCAGACCAGAACAGCAACAGGTCGGCGAGCTCATCGGCCTTCATGCCATAGCTCGAGTAGATGCCGTACTTAAGACCGCGGCCAAAGTTCTCAAAGAACTTCTCGTAGGCCTCGCGGTCGTTGTCACGCATATCCTCAAGGTCGGCGGTAATCTTCTTTTCCACACGCTTGGCGATGGCCTTGAGCTGACGGTTCTGCTGCAGCGTCTCGCGCGAGATGTTGAGCGACACGTCGGCGGAATCCACGACGCCGCGGACAAAGTTGTAGTAGTCGGGCAGCAGGTCGTCGCACTTCTCCATAATCAGCACGTTGGAGCTGTAGAGCGCCAGGCCCTTCTCGTAGTCCTTGCTGTACAGATCGAACGGGGCGCGGCCCGGCACAAACAGCAGGGCGTCGTACTCGAGCGTGCCCTCGGCGTGGAAGCTGATGGTGCGCGCAGGATCGTCAAAGTCGTGGAACGTGGACTTGTAGAACTCGTCGTAGTCCTTCTGCTCGACATCGGAGCTGCGCTTTTTCCAGATCGGCGTCATGGAGTTGACGGTCTCGAGCTCCTGGTAGTCCTCGTACTCGGGCGTGTAGTCATCGCCAGCATCCTCGGGCTTGGGCTTCTGGCGGCTCTTGGACACCATCATCTGGATCGGGTAACGCACATAGTTACTGTACTGCTGAATCAGGCTCTTGAGACCCCACTCGGTCAGGAAGCGATCGTAGGTCTCGGCCTCGCCGTCGGCATCGAGCTTCTCGTTCTCGCGCAGCGTCAGGATGACATCGGTACCGTGCTCGGCGCGCTCGCCGTCCTCGATGGTGTAGCCCTCAAGACCGTCGGATTCCCACACATGGGCGACATCCTCGCCGTAGGCGCGGCTGACGACCTTCACATGGCTGGCGACCATAAAAGCCGAGTAGAAGCCCACGCCAAACTGACCGATGATGTCGACATCGGAGCCCTGCTGCTCGGCGTTCTCGGTCTTAAACTCCTCGGAGCCGGAATGGGCGATGGTGCCCAGATTGCGCTCCAGCTCCTCGGCGGTCATGCCAATGCCGTTATCCGAGATGGTAATGGTGCGGGCGTCTTTATCAAAGGAGACGCGAATGGCCAGGTCGCCCTGGTCGATCTTGACGCTCGGGTCCTGCAGGCTCTTAAAGTTGAGCTTGTCGACGGCGTCGCTCGCGTTAGAGATAAGCTCGCGCAGGAAGATTTCTTTATTGGTGTAGATGGAGTTGATCATGAGGTCGAGCAGTTTTTTGCTCTCGGTCTTAAATTGACGCATGTGCAGTCCTTTCGCGCTACCCCTGTCCGCAAAAACGGCTCGGTCGCCCGAGCCGCATCGCAGACCTGCTATGTTCAGACTTAGATTTTATAACCCATTAACGCGCATATATACATACGGAATCGAAAAACTGTATGTCCGAGCGCTCCGATGCGCCAATTGCCAAGGAGTGTCCCCAACTGCCGGCAGGAAAGGAACGTTCCTATCTGCCATCTACGCGCTTGGCCATCCAGGCATGAGGCTGGCCCTCGTCTTCGTAGTCCACCGGGGCAATCTGCGTGTAGCCCGCCTTGGCATAGAGCGGCAGCACGTATTCCTGAGCATGCAGCTTAATGAGCTTGGCGCCGGCATCACGCGCGCACGTATCACTGGCCTCGACAATCTTGCTCGCCAAACCGCGACGGCGCATGCTCGGCAGCACGGCCACGCGCCCCATAATGTAGGTCTCCCCCGCCGCGACACCTTCGTCCAAGTCGCACGCCGGCGACACCGGAGCCTCTGCGTCAGCCGCGTGCTCAAGCTCTTCGGGAAACACGCGCGAGCAACCGGCAAGCTCGCCGTCTACATAGAGCGTCACATGAATGCAGTTTGGATCCTCGTCGATAGCGTCGAACTCATTCTCGTAGCCCTGCTCGTCCATAAAAATGACGCGGCGCACCAACGCCGCGTCATCAAAGCATCCCGTCTTAAGTTGGATATCCATGGCTGCCCTTTCATTCAATGCGAACGTTAGGGACAGATTTTAGCGAAAATGAGCTCCGCGCACGCTAAACTTCGCGCGAGCCTTCGCCAGGCAATCGTAATGACCCACGTTATGGGCATCGCTCGCGATGAAGCTGTACAGGTTCTGATCGAACAGGCGCTGTGCCGGCTTTTTCTCGCGACCAAAGCGACCGCCGGCAATAAAGTCCGCCGAAGCCTGCAGCTTGCAGCCCATATCGACCAGGCGCTCCGCCACGCTTACATCCTTTTGAACCGCACGATAGCGCTCAGGATGAGCGATGATCACCTGGTAGCCACGGCACTGCAAATCGTAAATCGTGTTCTCGTACTCTCTAAACGCATACGCATCGGCATGCGTCGAAAGCTCAAGCAGGAACTCGTTGGTTCCATCGAAATGCAAGTGCTCCGCGGCATCGATACCAAGTTCAACGAGCTTTCGATGGTTGACCTCGAAGCCCATCTGAAGCGGAAAACCGTCAGCGTTATCACGCAGCAGCTCAAAGGCATCCCACATCTTGTCGTAATCAAAATAGGGATCACGGCAGTGAGGAGTGCAAACGATTCTGGTTACACCGGCCCGCTTGGCAGCCTCAAGCATCGCCAAGCTCTCATCGAGATCGGCGGCGCCGTCGTCTACACCCGGCAAGATATGGCAATGAATGTCACGCATAGGTCAGCCTTAATCAACTAAACGTTTGCTCGGTTGGTGAAGATGCCCTTTTTGGAAGTCCCCTGATCGTCGGAGCCCTTCTTCACCTTCTTACCGTCCTTGGTGTAGTAGGAGTAGTAGTACTCGCTGGTCTCGGTCTCGCAGTAGTTCATAACGGTACCGATGAGCTTGACCTTCTCGGACTTCTTAAGCTGACCGATGGCGTTGAGCGCCTCCTCGCGCTTGGTGAAATCCTCACGCACCACGAACAGCGTGCCGTCGGTCAGGCTGGCAATCTCGGCAGCATCGATGAAGGTGCCAACCGGGGGAGCATCAAAGATGACGTACTGGAACTTGGCGGACAGTGCCTTTACCAGCTTGGCAAAGCGGTGAGAGACGATGATGTCGGCAGGATTGGGAATGTGCGGCTCGGCATCGAGGAAGTAAAAGTTCTTCTGACCCGTCTCGACAATTGCCTGGTCAATGGAGATCTGCTCGGAAAGGACCGCATAGAGTCCGCCGCGCGAACGAACGCCGAGCATATCGGAAAGGGACCTGCGGCGCATATCGGCCTCGACCAGGAGCACGGACTTGCCGCTCGTGGCGATTGCCTGAGCAAGGTTAATGGAAACCGTAGACTTGCCCTCGTTGGGAATCGAGGAGGTAACGGTGATGGTGCGAATGGGGTCGTCCACGCTCGCAAAGCGGATGTTGGCCAGAAGGGTCTTGGCGGCATTCTGTACAACGAGCTTATCGGTGTTCTTTGCCTTAGCCATGCCTATTTACCACCTTTCATAGCCGGAATTCGGCCAACAACGGGAATGCCCAGGAGCTCTTCTGCCTCTTCGGCACCGCGGATGCGGGTATTGAGCATGTCTGCCAAAACGACATAGGCAACTGCGATGAAGATGCCCGCGAGGAACGCGACAGCAACGTACAGCATACGCTTGGGGCCGCTGGGGGCTTCGGGGGTCTTAGCCTCGTCGATAACGTTGATGCTCTGGGCAGCGCCGACGTTCTGAGCGACCGTACTCACCGAGCTAGCTATGGCCTTTGCGACCTCAGCCGTCTCCTTGGCATCGGTGCCGGTAACCGAAAGCGTAATGACACGCGTGGTGGTCTCGGAGGAAACAGACACCTTGTAGTCATCCAGATCGGTAAGGCCCAGTTCCTTGGCGGCGCCGCTCTTAACGCTATCGCTATCCAACAGCGTGGCAATATCGTTGGAAAGCATCTGGCTCGCCGAGAGATCGTTGTAGCTCATCTGACCGCTATCGTCGGTTTTGGCGAGAATGTACATGCTCGTCGTCGCGGTATAGGTGTTGTCCATCGCAACGAAGGACACGATGCCCATGGCGATCGCGCAGACCACCGGAAGGGTGATGACCAGCTTAAGGTGCTTTTTGAGCAGCTGGAACAGTTCGAGAAGGGTCATGCAGCTTGCCTTTCATTTCCCCAGTTCGGATTGACAAAACTGTCCGTATGTTATCGCATCTTTTTACCGAGACCAAACTCTATACATAAGAAACAGGCTCTCCTGTAAAAATGTCGGAAGCAATCGTAAAATTGCACAACAACGCCGCACCCGAAAGTCAAATGCGGCGTCTACATCAATACCTATGTTGTATCGCTATGCGAATGGCTCGTCCTGCTGTATGGGAAACGTCACCGTAATGGTGGTTCCCACGCCCAACTCGCTCGACAGATCGAGCGTGGCGTGATGATACAGGGCCGCATGCTTGACAATGGCAAGCCCCAGACCGGTTCCGCCGCGTGCCTTGGACCTACTCTTGTCCACGCGATAGAACCGCTCAAATACCTTGCCCTGTTCTTCAGGCGCGATACCGATTCCCGTGTCGGCGACCGCAAGGAACGGATGGCCTTCGTCGTTGGTGCCGCACTGCAGCGTAACCGTACCGTCGGGTCGATTGTAGCGGATGGCGTTGCTTGCCAGATTATAGATGAGCTCGTCGATCAAGCGTGACACGCCTTCGATGACCACAGGCTTGGTCTCATGACTTATCGTCACATTCGCCTGACGGGCGACCTGTTCAAGACGCTGCTCAACCGCGTAGATGGCACGCGAGAGCTCAATAGGCTCCGTGGACCCAATGGGCACCGCCTCGCCCTCAGTTGCACGCTCGGCCTCGTCCAAGTTAGACAGCGTAAGGATGTCGTTGACAAGCGCCGCCAAACGGCCCGCCTCACGATAGATGCGGCCGCCAAAGTTGCGCAGGTCGTCCTCGCCCTCGACCATGCCGTTTGCGATGAGCTCGGCATAGCCCGAAATCGCCGTAAGCGGCGTCTTGAGCTCATGGGTGATATTCGCCGTGAACTCGCGGCGCATACGGTCGTTGTCCGCTAGCACCGCCATTTGGCGCTTGAGTTCCTGGCGCTGCGACTCGATACGCTCAAGCATGGGGACCATCTCGGCATAGGCGTGCTCATAGCTACGACGTGGATGGTCCAAATCCACCTCTTGTAACGGCGCGATGATGGCACGGGACTCGCGGCGCGCCATAATAAACGAGAGTACCGCACCCGCTGCTGCGATAAGCAGCATCGGCGCCACCATCGACAGCAAAATCGCCGCAACGCCAGGCTGGGCCTGCGCCAAGCGGACAACCTGGCCGTTATCAAGGGCGACGGCGCGATACAGCATAATCTCGTCGAGCGTAGAGCTTGCGCGCTCCGCGGAACCCGAACCATTCTCAAAGGCCTCGATGACCTCGGGGCGATCGCCGTGGTTGGGCAGTGTGGAAGTTGACGCCTCGTTGTCGTAGGCAACCGATCCATCCTTGTTAATCAGCGTGATGCGCAAGTCCTCACGATCGAGGCTACGCAAGAACGGGATGGGCTCCTGCTGCTCGTCGAGGGCGGCAGCAATGAGCTCGGTTTCCTGCGCCAGGTTGGCACTCGTGGCATCCGCCAAGGTGTTTTGCACAAAGAACGCGCCCAGCACCGTAAACGCCACGATAACCGCCATGGCGCAGACAAAGATCGTCACAAAAACGCGGTGCGACAGCGTATGTTTTCCCTGGGGGGCGAAGACCACGGGTTACTCCTCCGATGCGGTGGCCGCGGTGTCGTCACCTTCGGCACCATCACCGGCAGAAGGCTCGGCCAAGCGGTAGCCCACGCCGCGTACGGTCTCGATGGCGCTGGCATGCTCGCCCAGTTTTTGGCGAAGCGTCTGCACGTGCACGTCAACGGTGCGCGAACCGCCGTCGAAGTCCCAGCCCCACACGCTCTGCAGCAACGACTCGCGGGTAAAGACCACGCCGGGCTTGCGCATGAGGTACTCGAGCAGGTCGAACTCGCGCAGGGTGAGCTTAAGCGGCTCGCCGGCAACGGTCACCTCGCGATGGCTAGGCGAGAGCACAATGTCGCCCACGCTGAGCACATCGCTTGCCTGTTTGACCATGCCGCCGCGACGCAGCAGTGCGCGGCAGCGGCTGGCGAGCTCCATGAGCGAGAAGGGTTTAGTCAGGTAGTCGTCGGCACCGCCATCGAGCGCCATCACCTTGTCGAGCTCGGTGTCCTTGGCGGTAAGCATCATAATGGGCACCGTCGCCGTCAGGCGATCGGCACGCAGGCGGCGCATAATCGCCAAACCATCGGTATCGGGCAGCATGATATCGAGCAGCACGGCATCGGGTACCCGTCGCGCCACGGCGGCCTTAAACTCGCCGTCGCACGAAAAGCCCTCGGCCTCGATTCCCTGCTTGCGCAGCGCATAGACCGTCAAATCCCTGATGTTGTCATCGTCCTCGACGTAATAGATCATGTTGAACCCCTTTGCGGCCGACATGACCGCATCTTAACCCTAAAGGTGCCTGTACTAGATGGTATCAGCCAAAACGGCCCGTCAAATAATCCGCCGTGCGCGGATCAGTCGGATTCTTGAAGAGTTGCGCGGTGGGCGCGTGCTCCACCAGCTCACCCAGCAAAAAGAATGCGACCGAATCGGAAATACGCGCGGCCTGCTGCATGTTGTGTGTAACGACCACGAGCGTGCAGGTCTCCTTGAGCTCGTAGGCCAGCTGCTCAACCACCAGCGTCGACACAGGGTCGAGCGCCGAGGTCGGCTCGTCCATCAGCAGAATGTCGGGCTGCACGGCAAGCGCGCGGGCGATGCACAGGCGCTGCTGCTGTCCACCCGAAAGACCCAGGCCTGATTCCTTGAGCTTGTCCTTGACCTCGTTCCACAGGGCGGCGCGTCGCAGGGAGTCTTCGACCAGCTCGTCGAGCACGACGCGGTCGCGCACTCCCATGCCGCGCGGACCGTAGGCGACGTTGTCGTAGATGCTCATGGGAAACGGGTTGGGGCGCTGGAACACCATGCCCACGCGCTGGCGCAAACGGCAGATGTCGTAATCGCCCAGGATATCTTGACCATCGAGCGCAATCTTGCCCTCGATGCGGCAATCCTTGATGCCGTCGTTCATGCGGTTAAAGCAGCGCAGCAACGTGGACTTTCCGCAGCCCGAAGGCCCGATGAACGAGGTGATCTGCTTGTCGCGAATCTTGATATTCACGTCCTTGAGCGCATGATGGTCGCCATAGAACAGGTCGAGGCCCTCGACGTCGATGCGCGTCGGCGAGGCGGCAAGATCCTCTGCCGTGGGGCGAGTCGCATCCCCAACCTCGCGCTCGCGCGCGGCCTCGGCCTGCGCTTTCATGAGTTCTTCAAGCTCCGTGGGCTCCACAGCCGCAGCAGCCGTCATACCGCATACCTCCACATCGATATCAATTCAGCAGTATCGATAGTAGAAATCGCGGCTCATATGTACGTGAGCGCATTGTCAAGTGTTTGTAAGGGCGCCTACGCTACGTGGCGGGCAACTCGATAGTAAAAACAGTATGCTCGGGCGTCGATTCGCATGCGATGGTACCGCCGTGCGCGCATACGATCTCCTTGGCGATGGCAAGCCCCAGTCCAGCGCCGCCGCGATTGGTCGCACGCGCCGCATCCAGGCGATAGAACTTCTCAAAGATCACCTTGAGCTTTGCCTCAGGGATGGGATCGCCCTGATTGATAAAGCGCACGCGCACGCCACCGTCGTCCCGGCGTCTGGCCTCGATCGTGATGGTCGAGCCCTCATAGCTATAGGCAATAGCGTTTTTCATGATGTTGTTGAACACGCGAGCCATTTTGTCGCCATCCACGAGCACCGTCAGGTCCTCGCGAATATCAACTTGGACTTCCTTATGCTGCTCGTAGAGGATGGGATAGAACTCGTCAGCCACCTGAGCCAGCAGCAACCCCAGATCAACATAGCCGCGCGTGAGCACGATATCGTGGAAGTCAAAGCGCGTGATATCGAAGAACTCTTCGATGAGCGTATCGAGCCGGTGCGCCTTGTCGAGCGCCACGCCCGTAAAGTGCGCACGTTGCTCAACCGGCAGCTCGGGAGCCTCTTGCAGCAGCGAAAGATAGCCCACCACACTGGCAAGCGGGGTGCGTAGGTCATGTGCCAAGTACGTGACCAAATCGTCCTTGCGATGCGACTCGTCACGCAGAGCTTGCTGCACCTTGCGCTCACGGTCACGCACGCGGTTAAGGGCGCCCTCGACCTCCAAGAAGTCGCCGTCGATGTTATCCCAGGTGTCGGGGTGATCGATCAGGCGATCTTGAATACGAGCGGCCAGCACACAATCGGCATGCTGCTCGCCCTGCTCGTAGCCCTGGTAGTACAGGGCGCGGCCACACAAGAACAGCACGCACGCGGCAAGCGCCAGCACAAAGCCAAGCATGTTGAATACAAAGCCGGCATCGAACAGCACCGGCCCTTCGATGCCGCCGAGCGCCATGGCGCCAATCGCCAACGTCATGGCCCACGCGGCGCCGCCAATCACCACGCAGCGGCACACGATCTCAAATCGATCGATCAGCAAAAAGCCGACAAGCAGCACCGCCAAGATTCCGACGATGTTGTCGATGCCAATCAGCAGCAGGCTCAGCAAAAAGAGCAGCACCGTTGCAAGCGCGCGGTTGTCGACGACCGACCTCACGTATTCAAAGAGCCGATCGAGCACCTCGAACGCTTGCCTATCGTCTTTTGTCATATCAAGATCCTCACAAGCAAAAAGCGTTATTCGATGATGTAGCCGACGCCCCAGACGTTTTTGATAAAGCGTGGCTTTTGTGCGTCGTCGCCGATCTTTTCGCGCAGGTGGCGAATGTGCACCATCACCGTATTGTTGGAGCCGGGCATAAAGTCCTCGTTCCACACTGCGCGGAACAGGTCCTCCACGGCCACCACGCTGCCGCGATGCTCGACCAGATACAGTAAGATTGAATACTCGGTGGGTGTGAGACGTACCGGTGAACCGTCCACCGTTACGGAACGAGCATCGCGGTTGATCTCCAAGCCGTCGAGCTGAATGGTCGGCGACTCGGCCGCCTGTGCACGGCTACCGTAGCTGGTGTAGCGGCGAAGCTGAGCGTGCACGCGCGCGATGAGCTCCAGCGGACGAAACGGCTTAACCACGTAATCGTCCGCGCCAAGCGAAAGGCCCTCGATCTTGTCTTGCTGGGCATCGCGCGCCGTCAGCATGATCACGGGATAGGTATGGCTGGAACGGATTGTACGCAGCAGCTCAAATCCATCGATATCGGGCAGCATGACATCCAGCAGCGCCAGATCGAACTCCTGCTCCAAAATCGCCTTGGCAGCATCGGCCCCGCTATAGGCAATCTGGACATCAAAGCCCTCTTTTGTAAGGTAGATGCCAACCAAGTCGGCGATGGCCTTCTCGTCATCAACTACCAAAATGCGCTCGTTCATGCGTGCTCCTCTCGCGCTCCATTATGCCTGAGGCGACGCACGCCACACACAACAAGCGTGGGTGATTAAGCCGGCCTTAAGCACCCTTGTGCCCGTTCGGGTGCGGATGTGGGCCACGCGCGCACGCGATGATCGCCGACGCCGGCAAACGATATACTCTAGTTCCAGAAGAGACCATCCCGTCGAAAGCGAAATCCGTGAAGTCCCTCACCTCTTTTGCAAAGCGCTCAGCCCAGCTTGCCGCCGGCTTTGTCTGCGCTATCGCCCTTGCCGCTGGCGTGCCCACCGTCGCCGGCGCCCAAGTGCTCACGACCGACAATGTTTGCGGCAAAACCGCCGATGCGCGCGGCATCACGGCCGAAAACCTGCCCGATATCGATGCGACCAATGCCCTCGTCATGGGCAAAGACGGCACCGTCTACTATGCCCGCGACGCCGATGAGCAGGTCAAGATTGCCTCGATCACCAAGGTCATGACCGCAATCCTAACCGTCGAGAATTGCAAGATGGACGAGAAGGTCACGGTGAGCAACGCCGCAGCCACCGTGGGTAATTCGACTGCCGGCTTGCTCGAAGGCGACGAGCTTACCGTGGAGCAGGCACTGCGCGGCCTGATGATTCCCTCGGGCAACGACGCCGCCATCGTGCTCGCCGAATATGTGGGCAAGAAGATCGACCCTAAGACCAAAGACGCCGAGGCCACATTTGTGAAGGCCATGAACGAGCGCGCTAAGAAGCTCGGCTGCACCGGTACGCTTTTTGAAAACCCGCATGGTCTGGACTTTGATGAGTGGGCTGGCAATATGCACTCAACCGCACACGACGTAGCGCTGATGATGCAGGAGGCCATGAAAAACGACACGATCCGCGAGGTCGTAGCGAGCGAGGATTCCTGGATCGAGGTCACGGGTGCCGACGGCACCGACCATTCGCATTCCATGGATACGCATAACTATTTGCTGGGCCAAGATGGCAACATCGGTGGCAAGACCGGCACCACCGACGACGCGGGCTATTGCTTTACGAGCGCCTACAACCGCGATGGCGACGAGATCTACACCGTCGTTTTGAACTCCACCACCACCGACCAGCGCTTTACCGATACCGCAACCCTTGCCAATTGGTACTACGGTCACAAGGTGACGGTCGCAATCGCCAACACGCAGGAAAAGACCGCCAACGGCAACCCGCTTATGGCGCGCATTAGTCAAACCGACTGGACGGATAAGACAATCGACGCCACGCTCGCCGATCCTACGGCGCAAGCGACCGTGTTTTCCCTTGCCGGCGAGGTGACCGAAAAGGTTAGCTACGACGATCTTTCGGGCACGGTGCATGTGGGCGACAAGGTGGGCAGTGTTACGCTCAAGCAGAACGGCACCAAGATCGCCGTCATGGACCTGGTTGCCGACGAGGAAGGCGCAGGGCCGAATCCCATTGAGTGGCTCCTTGTGAAGCTCGACCGCCTGGGCCGCCGCATCGACAACCGCCCACTCACGGCAGAAAGCGAGACCGTCGCCAAGGCGCCCGAGGTGTAGGGCCGGAGCGATATCACATCGAACTAAATGAGGCGTCCAACGGGGCGCCTCATTTTTTGAGGGTTCGAATCCCCAGCTAACGTGGTTCAACTAAAGAAGGGCCCCAAATGGGACCCTTCTTTCAAGTCATACTGGCGGAGAGCTGGGGATATCCGGGCATGCTATGCATGCCCTCCGGCTTCAAAGCCTGGCGGCTTTTCGCCCACGGGCTACAAACGCTTTCGCGTTTGCTTAACGCCCGCGCCCTCTCGGGTTCGAATCCCCAGTTAACATTCTCCTAATTAAAAAAAGGCCCCAAATGGGACCCTTCTTTCAATTCATACTGGCGGAGAGCTGGGGATTCGAACCCCAGATGCCCTTTTGGGGCATACTCGCTTAGCAGGCGAGCACCTTCGGCCTCTCGGTCAGCTCTCCGTAACAGCCGTTCTATAGTAACCAAACAGTCGAAGATGGGCAAGGGGAATTTTGGAGCGATTCCAATTTGCCAGTAGACGTCTCAGTCAATCATCTCAATCTGTAACAGTTACAGGCCGAATCTTCGTCCAGATGTTACAGATTTAGACAAACAGTCAGCGCCATCCGCAAATGTCTCAATCTGAAACACCTGCATACCGTAATCCCCTCTAGATGTTACAGATTGAGACAAAGATACGGGGGTAACCCCAGCGGCGGCGTCGATGCCTCCAGTCTTTATTAGTCCGCTCGAACGGTCTCCAACAGATAATCGCGCATGTACGGAATTGCAAACGAAACATAGCCGTAGCCAGCAGGCTCAATCAGCCCCGTATCGATCAGACGTTTGCGATACGACCCGACTTTATTCGCCGGCAATCCCATCTTTTTGGCAATATCGCCGTTCGCGATCTCGTCGCCTTCGCATTGTGCCATCGCCGCGAGATATTGAAACTGCCGCTCCGACACCCTGCGCAGCGCTGGGGCAATCACCATAGCATTAAAGCTATCAAGAGCCGCCTGGATACCCTTGCGAGCCGCCTCTTCGCTCACGCTCTCCGCCCCACTGCGCGCAGCAACCTGCCAAGCGTAATATCCGACCAGCTGGACCATAAAGGGATAGCCTGCCGAAGCTTTTGTTAATAGCTCAGCGGCACCTTTGTCGAGCTCCTTGCCCGCTCGTCTCATCGTATCCTCAAACGATCCGCCGACTTCAAAATCTGAAAGCCGCGTGAGTTCGATATGCTTCGCCCTCTGAAGGAACGTCAACGTATCATCCACCACCACGCCATCCACCGAGGTTGGCAAACCAGCGAATGCAAAGGCGACATTCGCCCCTTGGCGAATCAAGAGCTGCATTTCATTACCCAGCTCGCGCATTTCCTCAGTTGAGGCGTCCTGAATCTCATCGAGTGTGATGAGCAAACCACCTCGCTTCGCGGCATCGTACATCGCCTCGCCCAGATGAGAGGCTGACTTCGACAGCTCCACGGAGCCAAGGCTGACTCCTAAAATCGATGGGGAAATCGACATTGATGCAAGACGAACATTTCGCTGCAGAGCCTCGAGAATTCTGTCGCAAAAACCGGCATTTGAGGCGACGTCGACAACCTCGAATCCTTTTTTGCGCGCAAGATCGCCCAATGCGTTGAGGAGCACCGTTTTACCCGTGCCTCGGACACCCGAGATGCGCATGAGTCGATCGGGGGCACCAGGGCCATTCTCAAGAGCTTCGGCAAAGTCATCCAAAACAGCGTCGCGTCCGATAAGCTCAGGTGGATTCATGCCCGCTGTTGGCTTAAAGGGATTAATAGCTTTTGACATTCGACCTCCTCTGCCAGTTTTAACAACTTTAACAAAGTTTAGCAACTTTAGCAGAGTTTAACAGTTTTAGCAGGCTCGGCGGCTTTATGCCTTACCGATTCTGACGGGTCCTCCCGCCCGCGCCGATACAAATAGCGCGGTGCGGCCCCTCTATACCGCCCCTACCCCAGCGAGCGATTGAGGGAGCCGAGCTCATCGTTGCCCATGGTGCGCCACATTTGAAAGATGCAACCGCGCGCAAGGAAAAAGAAGCCGTTGTCGACCAGTTGCACAGCAGCATCTGCCAGCTGATTCGTCACGGCGGACACTGGCGGCAGCTCGAGTCCAGCCTTGCGGATGGTCTCGACCGCTTCCTCGAACGTCGGCGGCTCGCTGACGCCCATCTCGTTCATAAGGCCCTGCATTTCTTCCAGCGCACTGCTACCCGACTCCTCACCGCGCGGCACCAGACGGTAACAAGCCAGCGCCAGGTCGAGCTGATCGCAATTCCAATAGGCAAACGCCAAGCGATAGAACAGGTAGCCGATTGCAGAACGATCGCTGGCAATACGTAGGCCGTGGCGCGCCACCTCGATAATCTCGTCAAAGCGCTCCAGACGCGCAAGCACGTTGATGAGCGCAAAGTGCGATTGCATGGACGAGCGCGCCAGATCGTAAAGATGGCGCACCTCGGGCAGTGCTCGTTCAAAGTCCTCTTGCTCGGCGTAAAAGCTGCAGATCTCGTGCTGGGCAAAGTACAGCGCATCGGGCGCACGAAGGATTCGCACAGAGCGGTCTTCTTCCAACACCGGTAGCACCATGCGCACCAGCTGGTTATCGCAAAACTGCGTTTGAACCGGACCTGTCGCCAAAAGCTCGGCGACGGCGCACTTGGTCTCCAACTCCTCGACAAGACGGGAAAAGCCTTCAAAAGCACCTGTGCGGTCGACTTTTGCCTGCTCGCGCAATTCAACAACACGGGCCACGTATGGGTCGTCGTCCTCTTCCATGACCTCCAACTCGTCAGCCGTATCGGCAAGCAGCAGATCGCGCAGCGCCGGCGGCAGTGTGCGATGGTCATCACGCGGACGAGCATGAACCCCCGCAGGCTCAATCGTCTCCGGAGCGGTTGACTCATACGCCTCAAGCACACGCTTGCACGGCATATCGTCCATGTCCATGCTCTCAAGATCCTTGGCGACAGGCACGCAATCGGCCAGATAGGCCGCGCGCCCAAAGAAATACGTTGCAACAACGCGCTCGCCCTGCTCACTGTCGGGAACAGCAATCTGCACATAGCAGCGCGTGATGCAGGTGCCCGCGGCAAAACACGCTGCCGCAAGCGTGAGTGCCACGCGCGCATCGTGCTCCGCGGCCCAGATCGCGCGCGCGTCCGCGTCCAGCTCGCGCCAGGCGTCATCCTGAGCGTCGTATTCACGTTGCGGCATGGCATCAACGACAGACTGCCCAAACCGAACGAGCATAATCCCCTCGGCAACGTTTGCCCGATAGGTATAGTCGAGCCGCGTGACCACGTTGAGCGCCTCAACGATTCGCGCAAAACGGGTGCGCACGTCCCACTCGCCGCCCGGTTGGCACGAAACCGTTCCCGGCTTTGCCCACGGGTTATCGCTCGAGGCCGTATCGAGCAGTCGGGGAACATCGTTGGTCGTCTTAGCGATATGCCACGCATCAAAGAGTGCACAGCCCTCAAGGCTCGGCGAGGATGCCGCGGGGGCCAATCCAGCCCCGATGCGCTCAAGGATGCCGGAAAGGCGGTTGAGACGGCACTCTATTGCAAGCAGCATGTCAATCTCGTCCTGGTCCAGCAGGCTGCGATCAAAGTTGAGATAGAAAAGCTTTGAGCGATCAATGCGAGCCAAGCTCATCTCGGACTTGGCAGCGATGGTGCGCAGGCGGGGCAAGTCAATTTCGCTCATAAGGGCGGCGGCATAACGCTCGATACCGCTCGGATTCTCGGCATGGTCAACGCGGTAAAGCAGCGTCTCGATAGCATCGGGGAGCGGTGCCGTGTTAAAGCCCAAAAACACCTCGACCGGCTCGGGCAACTTTACGAGCTTGATCTTGTCGACAACATTTTGCATACCCTCGTCGAGTCCGCCGGCGTTCGCCGTGCTCGCAATGGCATTTTCGGAGTCAGCGAATATCACGTAGCGCAGGAACATCGATGCCATGAACTCGCCGTAAGGAAGGGCGCGGATCGAATTCCATGTCTCGTGGTCGGACTGCTCGCGCATGGGGCCTTCGGGAGAACCGACAGTTTGCGCACATGCGTGCATTGCACCGCTGGCTTCCCTTACCATAATCTCACCAATACTGGAATCCGACTCGTCAAGGACCAGTTCCATGTCGGGATCGTTGGGCAGCGGAGCCTCGCTGACGGGGCGGTCTACCTTGTACACCTCACCCGAAACGCTTACGTAGCCCAAAAGCGACACATGACTTTTGCCAACGAATTCGACGACATAACAAGATTCATGCTGATCCTCGCCAAAGAGCTTCCAGACCACGCCATATGAGCGCCCCGCAGGCTGCTCGGGCATCGCCGGAAAGCGCTTCTTGGGATCGAGAAACCTGAGCTTGTATGTCGGACGCTCTGCCACGAAGTATCACCCTGATCGGTCGTTGAGAGAAGGAGCGGTCGCGGATGGGCCGCGACACCTACTCGGAATCTTACACGAGTCGACAGGAAATCGTCCGCTTTACGCTCGCGCCTCGACCGAGGTTCGAATCCATGCAGCGGCGGCATAAAATAAAAGCCCCCGTTGCCTTGAGCTTTAATCTCAAATGGTGCGGCGTATAGTATTCCGCGCATCCGCTGCGCGGATCCGCACC
>CBCSLZ010000033.1:0-22174 GCA_965141245.1 uncultured Collinsella sp. | reverse complement strand
ATATAGGCACACAAGGTCAAAGGCGGCACCATGATCCTCCTGGTCGACAAGATCGAAAAAAGCTTCGGCGCGCGCGTCCTCTTTAGCGGCGCATCCTTCCAGATCAACCCCGGCGAGCGCTTCGCGCTCGTGGGCCCCAACGGCGCCGGCAAAACCACCATGCTCAAGATCATCATGGGCATCGACAGCCCCGACGCCGGCCAGGTCCAGTACGCAAAGGACTGCCAGGTAGGCTACCTAGAGCAGGAAACCAACCTGGAGCACAAGGACACCACCATCCTCGCAGAGGTCATGGCCGCCGCCAAGGAAATTCGCCGCATGGGTGAGCGCGCCAACGAGCTGCAGGCTCAGATCACCGAACTCTCCGAACAGGGGAAGGACGTCGATGCACTCCTCAACGAGTACGGCCAGGTCCAGGACCGCTTTGAGCACCTGGGCGGCTACGAGCTCGAGAGCAACGCCCGCAAAATCCTGTCCGGCCTGGGCTTTAAGGTCACCGACTTTGAGCGCCCGTGCTCCGAGTTCTCGGGCGGCTGGCAGATGCGCATCGCGCTTGCTAAGCTCTTCCTGCGCCACCCCGACCTGCTGCTGCTCGACGAGCCCACCAACCACCTGGACCTCGAGAGCGTCCAGTGGCTGCGCGGATTTATCGCCAACTACGACGGCGCCGTCCTCATCGTCAGCCACGACCGCGCCTTCATGGACGCCTGTGTCGATCACGTCGCCGCGCTCGAAAACCGTCGCGTGACCACCTACACCGGCAACTACAGCAGCTACCTCAAGCAGCGCGAGGACAACCTGGAGCAGATGCGCGCCAAGCGCGCCGCCCAGGAGCGCGACATCGCCCACATGCAGGTCTTCGTCGACAAGTTCCGCTATAAGCCCACCAAGGCCGCCCAGGCGCAGGAGCGCATCCGCAAGATCGAGCAGATCAAAAAGGAGCTCGTCATCCTGCCCGAGGGCCACAAGCACATCGACTTTAAGTTCCCTGACCCGCCGCGCTCCGGCGACATGGTCGTGGGGCTCGAGGGCGTCTCCAAGTCCTACGGCGAAAAGCACATCTACAGCGACATCGACCTCAAGCTCTACCGCGGCGAGCACGTGGCACTCGTCGGCCCCAACGGCGCCGGCAAGTCCACGCTCATGAAGATTATCGCCGGACTGGAGCCGCCCACCACCGGAACCCGGGACCTGGGAACCAACGTGGGCGTGGCCTATTACGCCCAGCACGCGCTCGAGGGCATGACCGAGTCCAATACCGTCCTGCAAGAGATCGACACCGTTACGCCCAAGTGGACCGTGCCGCAGCAGCGCAGCCTGCTGGGCGCCTTCCTGTTTAGCGACAACGATTCCATCGAGAAGCAGGTTCGCGTCCTCTCCGGTGGCGAAAAGGCGCGTCTGGCCCTGGCAAAGATGCTCGTGGCCCCCGAGGCACTCCTGTGCCTGGACGAGCCCACCAACCACCTAGACATCGACTCGGTGGACATGCTCGAGAATGCCCTGCAAAGCTTCCCCGGCACCATCGTGCTGATCAGCCACGACGAGCACCTGGTACGTGCCGTGGCCAATCGCGTAATCGACATCCGCGATGGTAACGTCACGGTCTACGACGGCGACTACGACTACTACCTCTACAAGCGCGAGGACCTCGCGGCCCGCGCCGCCGCCGAGGCGGCAGGGGAGAGTGCGCCGGCGGCGGGCAAGCCCGCCTGCGCCGCCCAGGCCAACACCCCCGTCGTAGCACCCAAGCCTGCCGAGGGCAAAAAGACCAAGGAGCAAAAGCGTGCCGAGGCTCAGGCCCGCGCCGCGCTCAACAAAAAACTCAAGGGCGTGCGCAACCAGCTCAAGAAGATCGAGGCAGAGCTGGACAAAAAGCGTGCCCGCTATGACGAGCTTATGGAATTGATGGCGAGCGAAGAGCTTTATGCCGATCAGGATAAGTTCAACGCCGCGCTGGGGGAATATAACGGCCTTAAGCAAGAGCTGCCCAAGCTCGAGGACGAATGGCTGGAGCTTTCCACCCAGATCGAAGAGGAGACCGCGCGTGAACTCTCGTAAGGCCACTGCCGTGGCGATGAGCATCATCGCCATCGCCTGTCGCATCTGCGGCATTATTATGAGTGCGATGACTGTGCTGTTGTGCTTTAGCGGCCTCACCGCCAAGCTGCAGATCGTGGGCTTTGTCGTTGAGCTTTCGCGCGCACTGCCGAGCGCCATCGCCGGCTACGGCGTCATCACGTCGCCCTTTGGCGGTGTGTTCCGCTTGGATTACGCCATCGTCGCTGTCATCCTGTTTGTGGCCGACTACCTGCTCACGCGCGCTTCGCGCCGCGTCCGCTAGGGGAGCGCCATGTCCAGCAGCTACTTCATGAACCTGCTCGCCAGCGCCGCCGCCGTCATCGTCGGCATCGTTATCCACGAAAGTGCACACGCCGCCGCGGCCTGGGCACTCGGCGATAAGACAGCCCGTTCGCGCGGTCGCGTGTCGCTCAACCCGCTCAACCATATCGACCCGTTTGGCACCATCATCCTACCGCTGCTGATGCTCGCCGCCGGAGGCCCGGTGTTCGCCTTTGCCAAGCCGGTGCCTGTCTACCTCAACAACCTCAAGCACCCCAAGCGCGACGAGGTCCTGGTGAGCGTTGCCGGCCCCGCATCAAACATCGCCCTCGCGTGCCTCGCTGCCGCTCTCATGCAAGTAACGTACGGCAACCTCTATGCAAGCATGTCCTTTGCCGTGGCATCACAGATCATGAACTTCGGCGCCACGTTCATCGTGGTCAACCTGTCGCTTGCGTTCTTCAACCTCATCCCGATTCCGCCGCTCGATGGCTCGTCGATCATCGTGCCCTTCCTCAATGGCAAGGCACTCAACAACTATTACCGTCTACAACAATACGCCATGCCGATCCTTATCATCGTGCTGTACCTGCTGCCCATGTGGACCGGCCTCGATGTGATCGGCCGCTATTTCGACGTTACCGTGTATCCGCTAGCTGAGCAGCTGCTCAACTTCGCAATCGCCGGCATCTAAGGTAAACTAACAGGTCGACCGTGCAAAACGGTCGTAACATGCACCCAAACCGCGCCGCGAAGGCGCCGTCAAAGGAGGTCGAAGATGTCGTATCGCGTGTCGACGCAGGTCTACAGCGGACCGTTCGACCTGCTGTTGCAGCTGGTAACCCGCCAAAAAGTGGATATCGGCGCCATCTCCATCAGCGAGGTGGCCGAGCAATACCTGGCCGAGGCCGAGCGCATCGAGGCGCTAGACCTGGACGTGGCGAGCGACTTTTTGCTGGTCGCGGCAACCCTTTTGGACATCAAGGCCGCCTCGCTGGTCCCCCAGGAGACACCGCGCAAAGCCGATGACGACGATGACGAGTTCGACGAAGACCTCGAGGAGCTTAGCGCGCTCGACGGCGACGCCTTGCGCGAGGTCCTGATCCAGCGCCTGATCGCCTACAAGCAGTTTAAGGGCGCGGCGGCAGCCCTCGGTGCTCGCATGCAGGCCGAAAGCCGTATGCACCCGCGTGTGGCCGGCCCCGACCCCGAGTTTTTGGGCCTTATGCCCGACTACCTGGCCGGCATTACCCTGCGCGGCCTCGCCGTCATCTGCGCCGACCTGGACGGCAAGCGCCAGACCTTCCTGCTGGAGGCCGAGCACGTGGCGCCGCATCGCGTACCGCTCGACCTGACCGTGGCCTCGGTCGACCGCTTTACCATGGCGCACCAAACCTGCACTTTCCGCGAGCTGCTGGACGGCGATGCCACCACCGAGCAGCTCGTCGTCACCTTCCTTGCCATGCTTGAGCTCGCCAAGCGCGGCTCGCTCACGCTGAGCCAGGACGAGATCTTTGGAACCATCCGCATCAACCGCGTCGAGGGCGTCGAGGCCTACGTGCCCGGCGAGAGCCCCGAGCTCACCGAATAGGAGCCGCAATCATGACAACCCTTTCCACGCTGGATGCAAACAGCCTCAAAGGCGCTCTTGAGGCGCTACTGCTGGTGTCGAGCGACCCGGTAAGTGCGCCCGCGCTGGCCGGCGCACTGGATATCGCCCCCGGCGAGTGCGCGTCGCTGCTCGCCGAGCTCAAGGTTGAGTACGAGGAGACCAACCGCGGCTTTCAGCTGCGCGAGGTCGCCGGGGGCTGGCGCCTGTTTACGCATCCCGCCTACCACGACGTGGTCGAGGCCTATGTTCTGAGCTGGGACACGCAAAAGCTGTCGCAGGCGGCGCTCGAAACCCTGGCCGTCATCGCATACCACCAGCCCGTGACGCGCGAGGTGGTCAAGGGCATCCGTGGCGTTAATTCCGACGGCGTCATCGCGTCACTCGTAGACAAAGGTCTGGTGCGCGAGCTCGGCCGCGACCCCCAGCGCGGTCAAGCCATCATCTACGGCACGACCAACGCCTTCTTGGAAAAGTTCGGCCTGCGCTCCACCCGCGACCTGCCCGATCTGGAGCAGTTTGCCCCCGACGAGCAGTCGCGCCAGTTTATCCGCGAGCGTCTGAGCGGCCGCAGTATTCAGTCCACGCTCGAGGAACAGGCCGAGGACCTGGACGAAGAGCGTGAACTGCTCGATACCGATGTTGAAGATGTTGAGGCAGTCGAGGACTTGGAGACCCTGGTCGTCGACGAGACCTCGGAGGATTTGCATGACGAGGACTAACGAAGTAGGGGAGACGCGCGCCATAGGCAACGCAGTACCCGCAACCGACACCCAGCCCGTCTATCCGCACACCATGCGCCTGCAGCGCTTTTTGGCGCGCGCGGGCGTGGCGAGCCGCCGTGGCTCGGAGGACCTGATGACCGCCGGCCGCGTGACCGTCAACGGCCAGGTCGCGACCGAACTGGGCACCAAGGTCGACGTCGACCGCGACCATATCGAGGTCGACGGCATGCCCGTCAAGCTCAACCAGGGCGCCGTATACTTGATGCTCTACAAGCCGACCGGCTACCTCACCACCATGAGCGATCCGCAGGAACGCCCTTGCGTGGCCGATCTGGTCCCGCGCGACCGCTTTCCGGGGCTCTTCCCGGTGGGTCGTCTGGACCGCGACACCACGGGCCTTTTGCTCTTTACCACCGACGGCGACCTGTCGCAGGACCTGCTGCACCCCAGCAAGCATGTCTATAAGACCTACCAGGCACTCGTTGACGGGCAGCTGACCGAACGCGATCTAGACCCGCTCCGCCATGGCATCGAGCTCGACGACGGCCTATGCCAGCCGGCAATCTGCCGCGTCATCACCGCACGCGAGGCCGAGGCCGTGGCGCCACAGGGCGTCAAGCCCGGTACCACCGCCGTGGAGGTCGTCATCCGCGAAGGCCGCAAGAACCAGGTTAAGCGCATGCTGAGCAAGATCCACCATCCGGTGATCCGCCTGCACCGCTGCAACTTTGCCGGCCTGGAGCTCAAGGACGTGGCCAAGGGCTCGTGGCGCGAGCTCACCGACCGGGAAGTGCAGATCCTTAAAGAGGGCGGCATCCCGCCCAAGCAGGCGAGCGCCAAGAGCAACGGCGGCAAGCCCCAAGACACGCCCGCCAGCCGCACGCGTCACCACGGCAGCCACGGCTCCGCACCCAAGCGCAACACCTACCGCGAGCGCTACACGGGCTAGGCAACCCGCCGCGCCCCAGCGCCCGCGAACCATACCAGTACGTCAACCATCGAAAGGAAGCATTGCATGATCGTCGCCATCGACGGCCCCGCCGGTTCCGGCAAGTCAACCATCGCCAAAGAGATCGCCCGCCAGCTGGGCTTTAACAAGCTCGACACGGGCGCTATGTATCGCGCCGTCACCTTCGCCGCGCTCGATCGCGGCATCGACCTGGATAACGAGGCGGCCATCGACGCCCTCGCTGAGCAGATCGAGATTCGCTTTACCAACGGCACCGGTGAGGATACGCGCCTGACCATCGACGGCCAGGACGCTTCGGCTGCCATCCGCACCCCGCAGGTCGACGCCAACGTGTCCAAGGTCTCGGCCTATCCGGGCGTGCGCGCCGCCATGCTCATCCATCAGCGCCGTGCCGCCGAGGACCGCGATATCGTGGCCGAGGGTCGCGACATCGGCACCGTCGTGTTCCCCAACGCGCAGGTCAAGGTCTTCCTGACCGCCGACCCGCGCGAGCGCGCCCGCCGCCGCGTGCTTCAGCGCCACCAAAACGATGCCCAGCCGCTCACGTCCGAGCAGCTCGAAGCCGAGGTCGACGAGACCCTCGACGCCCTTAAGCAGCGCGACAAGCTCGACAGCAGCCGCGAGGTCGCGCCGCTCGTGCCAGCCGAGGACGCCGTACATGTCGACTCCACCGCCCACACCATCGACGAGGTCGTCCACATTATCGAGGACCTCATCAACCAAAGGAGGTAGCCCATGCGCCTGTTTAAGCAGACGCCCGAGGATTACTACAACGCCCCCTACGCCGAGTTCCCGGCGCTCATCCGCGGCACCGTCGCCGTGGTCATGGGCATCCTGTGGGTCTTCTCCAAGCTTATGTGGCGCTGGAAGGTCGAGGATGCCGATCTGCTGTTTGAACGCCAGGACGGCCGCGGGAGCGTGGTCATCTGCAACCACACCTCGATGGCCGAGCTCTTGGCCGTGGAGACGGCGCTGTTCTTTGGGGGGCGCCGCATTCGTCCCATCTTTAAGTCCGAGTTCGCCAAGAGCAAGATTGTGCGCTGGGCCTTTAGCCGCGTTGGCGGCATCCCCGTGGAGCGTGGTACTGCCGATATGAAGTGCCTGCGCGCCGCCCAGCATGCGCTGCAGCGCGGCGAGGACGTTCTGATCTTCCCCGAGGGCACGCGCATCCGCTCGCGCGAGATCAAGCCCGAGGTCCACGGCGGCTTTGCGCTCATCGCCCAGATGGGCAAGGCGCCTGTGAACCCGCTCGCCATCTGCGGCTGGTCCGACATCACGCCCGCGGGCAAAAAGCTCATGCGTCCCAAGAAGTGCTGGATCCGCGCCGGCAAGGCCGTCTCGCTTTCTGACGCACCGGCCGGGCTTAAGCGCACGGAGCGCCTGGAATGGTTAGAGTCCGAGGCCATGAACCGCGTCTACGCCATGCGCGATGACCTGTGCGCCGAGCACCCGGGCAGGTTCTAGCCATGTGCGAGAACGTGACGAACGCCTCCGCGACCGCGTCCGACCAGGCAACAGCGCCTACCATCGAGATCGCCGCCCACGCCGGCACTTGCTACGGCGTGCAGCGCGCGCTCGACATGGCTCTGGCCGCCGCGCCGCAGGCAGGGGAGTGCGCTCAGGTCCATACCTTGGGTCCGCTCATCCATAACCCCATCGTGGTACGCGAGCTCGCTGAGGCAGGCGTTGGCTTGGCCGAAACCCTGGACGACGCAGCAACCGGCACCGTGATCATCCGCGCCCACGGCGTGGTGCCGCAGGTCATCGATGCCGCTCGCGAGCGTGGCCTTAACGTCATCGACGCCACCTGCCCTTACGTCAAGAAGGTCCATATGGCAGCCGAGCGCCTGGTGCGCGAGGGCTACCGCGTGGTGGTCGTAGGCGAGCCAGGTCACCCTGAGGTGGAGGGCATCCTGGGCCACGCCGGCACTGATGCGCTGGTCGTGAGCTGTGCCGCCGACGCCAACGCCTTGTCGTTCAAGGGCAAGGTAGGCCTCGTCGTGCAGACCACCCAGACCGCGCAGAACCTCGCCGAGGTCGTGGCAGCTATCACCCCGCGCGTGCAGGAGCTGCGTGTGATCAACACCATCTGCGCCGCCACGAGTGAGCGTCAACAGGCAGCAGCCACACTTGCCAACCGCTGCGACTGCATGGTCGTCGTGGGCGGCAAGAACTCGGGCAACACCCGCCGCCTGGCGCAGATTTGCGCAGACGCCTGCGAGCGCACGCATCACATCGAGGAAGCTTCAGAGCTTGAGACCGCTTGGTTTACCGACGCTCACCACATCGGCATCACCGCCGGAGCCTCCACCCCGCAAGAACACATCGAGCGCGCCGTCGAGCGCATCAAGGAGCTTTGCCGCTAATCATGGACCAGACCGTACCCGCATACGCCGCCGAGGTGGCCGATTACGGGCGCAGCCGCGACCCCGAGCCGGGTGAGGGCGCGCTCGTAAAGAACGTGCGTCCCGAATCGCCCGCGTGGGATGTGGGTATCGAGCCGGGCATGCGCGTGCTCACGGTCAACGGTGAGGCGCTCACCGACATGATCGTGTGGCTCTGGGAGGCCGACGACGACACCGTCGACCTCGAGGTTTTCGACCCGCGCGACAACAGCGTCACCCCCGTCGAGCTCGACCGCTTCCCGGAAGAGGACTGGGGCCTTGAATTCGATGGCCCCATCTTCGATGGTATGCGCACCTGTGTGAACGCCTGCGTATTTTGCTTTATGACGATGCTCCCCAAGGGCGGCCGCTCCACGCTCTATATTCGCGACGACGACTATCGCCTAAGCTTTTTGCAGGGCAACTTCGTCACGCTCACCAACCTCACCGACGAGGACGTGCAAAACGTCATCCAGCGCAACATGAGTCCCATGAACGTATCGGTCCACGCCGTGAGCCCCGACGTCCGCCGTCGTATGATGGGCCGCAACGCCCAGCGAGGCATGGACGTGCTCGAGACCATCATGGCCGCCGGCATCGAGATCCACGCCCAGATCGTACTGTGCCCTGGCATGAACGACGGCGAAGAGCTGGAAAAGACCCTGCGCTTTTGCGAGGAGCACGAGCAAATCACAAGCCTGGGCATTGTGCCGCTCGGTTTTACCAAGCATCAGAACCGCTTTAGCTGGTCATACAGCGACAAGCCCGAACTGGCACGCGAGACCATTGCCATGATCCGTCCCTACCAGGACCGCGCCTTCGAGCGTTTTGGCCGCCACACCTTCCAGATGAGCGACGAGTTCTACCTGGACGCCGGCATCGATCCGCCCGAGGCAGACTTTTACGACGGTTACCCGCAGTACTACGACGGCATCGGCATGATCCGCTCCTATCTGGACGAGACCGACGACGTGCTTGCCGCCGACGCCGAGCGTCTGGCCCGCGTCCGCGCTGGCATCGCCGCCCGCAGCCAGCACCTGCTGTGCCTCTCGGGCGCCAGCGCGCGCGACACCGTGGCGCGCTTTGTGGAGTCGCCCCGGGGACTCGCCGGCACTGTCACGGCCATCAAGAACCGCTACTTTGGCGGCAACGTGGACGTGACCGGCCTCATCGTCGCCTGCGACATTCTGGAACAGCTGCCGCAGGACCTCTCGGGGGTTATGCTCTTTGTGCCTAAGCTCATGTTCAACGCTGACGGCATGACGCTTGACGAGTATCATCGTGACGATTTACTCGCAAGCCTTACCAGTCGCGGCGCCGAGGTTCATGTGGTGTCGACCATGCCGCATGAGCTGCTCGATACCCTGGAGCACACCCTTGGCATTGTGCCTGCCGACTCTAACACTTCCACTGACCCTACCCATTAAAGGAGTGCAGATGAAACCTATCGTCGCCGTCGTCGGACGCCCCAACGTGGGCAAGTCCACGCTCGTTAACCGCCTGGCCCAGACCTCGGACGCCATCGTCCATGAGTCCCGCGGCGTCACGCGCGACCGCTCGTACCACACGGCCGATTGGAACGGCCGCGAGTTCACCATCGTCGACACGGGCGGCATCGAACCGCTCAAGAGCGATGACGTCTTCGCCACGTCCATCCGCGACCAGGCGCTCGCCGCCGCCGAGGAGGCCGCCGTCATCCTGTTTGTGGTCGACGGCCGCACCGGCGTCACCGAAGAGGACGAGTCGGTCGCCCGCATGCTCAAGCGCTCCGACAAGCCGGTCTTTCTGCTGGTAAACAAGCTCGACAACCCCGATCGCGAGAACGACAGCATCTGGGAGTTCTATTCCCTCGGCATCGGCGAGCCAACGCCGCTCTCGGCCCTGCATGGTCATGGCACGGGCGACCTGCTCGACGATATCGTGGCCCTGCTTCCGGAGGAAGAGGACGAGGTCGCCGATGAGTTCCCCGACGCGCTGAACGTCGCCATCATCGGCCGCCCCAATGCCGGTAAGTCGTCGCTGTTCAACCGCATCCTGGGCGCCGACCGCTCTATCGTGTCCAACATTGCCGGCACGACGCGCGACGCCATCGACACCGTCGTGGAGCGTAACGGCAAGCACTACCGCATGGTCGACACCGCGGGCATTCGCAAGAAGAGCACCGTGTACGAGAACATCGAGTACTACTCCATGGTCCGCGGCCTGCGCGCCATCGATCGCGCCGACGTGGCGCTGCTCGTCGTCGACGCCTCCGTGGGCGTTACCGAGCAGGACCAGAAGGTCATGGGTCTTGCCATCGAGCGCGGCTGCGCCATCATTGTGCTGCTCAACAAGTGGGATCTGCTTGACGACGACCGTAAGCGTGAGGCCTGCATGGAGACCATCGACCGCCGTCTGGGCGTCATGGCTCCCTGGGCCCAGTACCTGCGCATCTCTGCCCTCACTGGCCGCAGCGTCGAGAAGATCTGGGCGATGGTAGACGCTGCCGAGAAGACGCGCTCGCAGAAGATTAGCACCTCACGCCTCAACACGTTCCTCACCGACCTGCGCGAGTTCGGTCATACCGTGGTGGACGGCAAGCGCCGCCTGCGTATGCACTACGTGACCCAGACGGGCGTCAACCCGCCGACGTTCACGTTCTTCGTCAACCACAGCGACCTGGTCAACGACACCTACCAGCGCTATGTGGAGAACCGTATGCGCTCGACCTTCGACTTTGCCGGCACGCCCATTCGACTCTTCTTTAGGAAGAAGGAGCAAAAGGATGCATAATCCGATTCTTCTGACCGCCATCTGCGCCGTGGTCTCGTTCTTTATCGGGGCGATTCCGTTTGGACTGATCCTGGGCCGCGTGTTCAACCACACCGACATTCGCAAGGCTGGCTCCGGCAACATCGGCACCACCAACGCACTGCGCGTGGCCGGCCCCAAGGTGGCCGCGCTCACGCTGCTGCTCGACTGCCTTAAGGGCGCCATCTGCGTCCTTATCGCGCGTCCGCTCATTGCTGACTTGGGCTATGGCTTCCCCGTGAGCATTATGGCCCCCGGTGCCGCCGGCGACTGGATGCTCGGCGTCATCTGCCTGGCAGCCGTGTGGGGGCATATCTTCTCGCCCTACCTTAACTTCCATGGCGGCAAGGGTATCGCAGTTGGTCTGGGCGTCATCCTCGCCTGGTACTGGCCTATTGGCCTGTCGCTGCTCGGCATGTTTATCGTAGCCGTCGCCATAACCAAGTACGTGTCGGTGGGCTCGCTAGCCGCTGCCATCGGTCTTCCCATCGCTGCTTGCGCGGTCTTTCCGTACAGCAGCCTGGGCCTCAAGTTCTGCATGGCGCTGATCGGAATCACCGTGGTGTGGGCCCATCGCTCAAATATCCATAAGCTCATGGCCGGTAAGGAGTCCAAGCTCTCGTTTACCAAGCGCGTCACCGAGCCCGACGATAAGTAGGAGAGAGTCATGAATGTTGCGCTGATTGGCTCCGGCTCCTGGGGAACCGCCGTCGCCGGCCTTGCCGCCGCGCGAGCCGAGCGCGTGACCATGTGGGCCCATAGCGAGCAGACGGCCGCCGGCATCAATGGCGAGCACCGCAACCCCCGCTACCTTGTGGGCTACGAGCTGCCCGGCAACGTCGTCGCCACCACGGACCTGTCGCAGGCGCTCAACGGCGCCGAGGCCATCATCTTTGCCGTTCCTTCGACGCACCTTCGCAGCGTGTGCCACCAGGCGGCGCCCTTTATCGACGCCGATACCCCGGCGCTCTGCCTCACCAAGGGCATTGAGCCCGAGTCCGGCCTGCTCATGAGCGAGGTCATCGCCAGCGAGATCGGCAACGAAGCACGTGTCGCGGCGCTTTCGGGCCCCAACCATGCTGAGGAAATCTGCCGCGGCGGACTTTCTGCCGCCGTCATCGCCAGCAAAGACCAGCAGGTGGGGGAGACCTTTAAGGAGCTGCTGCTTTCCACGGCCTTCCGCATCTACCTGTCGCAGGACATGACCGGCGTCGAGGTCTGCGGCGCCATGAAAAACGTCATCGCCATCGTGTGCGGCATTTCTGCCGGCTCGGGTGCGGGCGATAACACGCTTGCCCTCATTATGACGCGCGGCCTTGCCGAGATCAGCCGCCTGGTGCACGCCCGCGGCGGCCAGGCCATGACCTGCATGGGGCTTGCTGGCATGGGCGACCTCATTGCCACCTGCACCTCGGAGCATTCACGCAACCGCACCTTTGGCTACGAGTTCGCTCATGGCGTGTCGCTCGACGAGTACCAGGCACGCACGCATATGGTGGTCGAGGGTGCCGTCGCGGCCCGCAGCGTCAGCGAGCTTGCCCGTTCACTGGGCGTAGACATTCCGCTCACCTTTGCCGTGGAGCAAACGCTCTACAACGGTGTTACTTTGGATAGGGCGCTCGAGATCCTTACCGACCGCGTCCCCTCTCAAGAGTTCTACGGACTCGCCGACTAGCGCAGAAAGGCTACTACCATGGGTTCCATCAAAATCGCTCCGTCCGTCCTTTCGGCCGACATGGCCAACCTCAAGGGCGAGCTCGACAAGATCGCCGGTGCCGACTACGTGCACTTCGACGTTATGGACGGTCACTTTACCGGCAACCTCACCTTTGGCGTTGACATCCTTAAGGCCGTTAAGCGCTCCACCGGCGTGCCGGTCGACGCGCACCTGATGGTGTCGAATCCCGACGAGACGGTCGATTGGTATGCCGATGCCGGTGCCGATATGATCACCGTGCACTACGAGGCCTCCACGCACCTGCACCGCACGCTCACGCATCTGCAGCAGCGCGGCGTCAAGGCCGGTGTGGTGCTCAACCCCGCAACGCCCGTCTGCGTGCTCGAGAGCATCATCGACGTTGTCGACATCGTGCTGCTGATGAGCGTGAACCCCGGCTTTGGCGGCCAGAGCTTTATCCCGGGCACCATCGCTAAGCTCCACGAGCTCAAGGCCATGTGCGAGCGTCACGGCGCGTCGCCCCTGATCGAGGCCGACGGCGGTATCTCTTCCAAGAACATCGCCGAGGTCGTCAAGGCCGGTGCCAACGTGCTCGTGGCCGGTTCCGCCGTATTTAAGTCCGAAGATCCCGCTGCCGAGGTTGCGCTGCTGCAGAAGCTGGGCAACGAGGCTGCACAGGAGGCATAAATCCTTATGACCGCAGGTCAAAACCGCATACCCGTGAATCTTGACTATGCCGCCTCGACGCCCATGCGCGCCGAGGCGCTCCTTGCGCAGCGCGAATATGACGACAGTGAGCTTGCCGGCGTTAACCCCAACTCGCTGCACTCTCTCGGCCGCAAGGCTGCCGCGCGTCTGGAGGTTGCACGTCGCGAGATCGCCCGCAGCTTTGGCGCACGCGTCCGCCCGTCCGAGATTGTACTGACCAACGGCGGCACCGAAGCCAACCAGCTGGCGCTGCTCGGTCTTGCCGAGGGCGCTCGTCAGCGCGATCGCAAGCGTAACCGCGTGATCGTATCTGCCATCGAGCACGATTCGATTCTGGACAACCTGCCGCTGCTGCGTGCTGCCGGCTTTACCGTCGACCTGGTGCAGCCCTGCCGTGCAGGTTATATTGAGCCTGCCGCGCTGAGCGACTTGCTCGGCGACGACGTGGCGCTCGTGAGCATCATGGTTGCCAACAACGAGACCGGCGTGGTGCAGCCCATCCGCGAGCTGGCCGCCGCTGCACATGCTGTCGGCGCCCTGTTCCACACCGATGCCATCCAGGGTTATCTGCATATTCCGCTCGATGCCGCCGAGCTGGGCGTCGACGCCATGTCCGTCGCCGCTCACAAGATTGGCGGTCCCGTGGCATCCGGCGCACTCTACCTTAAGAGCCGCACGCCGCTGCGTCCGCGCATCTTTGGTGGCGGACAGGAAGCCGGCCGTCGCGCCGGCACGCAGGATCTGCGCACGCAGTTGGCTTTTGCCGCTGCCGCCTGCACGCTGACGCCCCATGTGGCCGAGGAGCGCGAGAAGCTGCAAGCCCTTTCCGACAAGCTCTACGCCACGCTTACGGCCCATCCGCGCATTCACGCCACGATGGGCGACTATGCGCATGCCGACCGTCTGCCCGGCATGGTATCGATCTACATTGACGGCATGGACTCCGAGGAGCTCATCATCAAGCTCGACGCCGCCGGCTTTGAGGTGTCGGCAGGCTCGGCATGCTCGAGCGGCAGCATGGACCCCAGCCACGTTTTGAGCGCGATGGGTATCGGTCGCGAGCAGGCGTTGGGCGCACTGCGCATTTCCTTCGATGACCGCGTGAATCCGGACGATCTGAACGACTTTGCCCAGACGCTGCTCTCGATCGTAGGTGCCGCATGATCGTCTCCGAGCTCGAGCGTGCACTGCTGGTACGCTATCCCAAGACGGACGCCGAACCCTGGGACCATGTAGGCTTATCCGTAGGCGACCCCGACGACGAGATCCGCGGCGTGGCCTGCGCACTCGACGCTACCGAGGCCAACGCGCAGCGTGCCTTGGAAGCCGGCGCTAACGTACTGCTGACGCATCATCCCATCTATATCAAGGCGCCCGAGGCCTTTTGTCCGCCCAGCGCGACGCGCCCCCAGTGCAGTGCGGCGCTCTACGAGGCTGCCCGTTGCGGCGTGAGCATCATATCGCTCCACACCAACCTGGACCGCTCGCACGAAGCCCGTGTCTGCCTGAGCGAGCTGCTGGGTGCCGCACCCGTGAGCTCACTGGAGCACGTGGACGACCCCGAGGCAACCGGCCTGGGCGCGCTTGCAGCGCTCAACGACCCGTGCACGCTGCGCGATCTTGCCACCCGTGCTGCCACGGCCTTCGGCAGCGACCCGCGTGTGTGGGGCGAAGCCGATCGCCCGTGCCGCACCGTCGCCATTTTGGGCGGCTCCCTGGGCGACTTTGGAGAGCTCGCCATCGCCGCGGGCGCGGACGTTGTCGTGACGGGCGAGGCGGGCTACCACGTGGCGCAAGACCTTGCCTTACGCGGGCTGCCGGTGATCTTGCTCGGTCACGACCGCTCTGAGGAACCGTTCGTTGATATATTGATGAACTCTGCAGTTGACGCCGGGGTCAACCCCCGTCATGCGATTAAAATACTGAACCCTTGCCAATGGTGGACTGTGACAAAAGGAGAGAACTTATGAGCGCCGGCGCTACGCTACTCAAGCTGCAACAGATCGATTTGGAGCTCGCCCGCAACAAGAGCGAACTTGCCAATATGCCGGAGCTCAAGGAGCTCGCTTCCAAGCGCAAGACCTATGTGAAGCTCAAGTCCGAGATGACCAAGCTCTACGCCCAGCGCAAGGATCTGGACATTGAGCTCGACGATCTCAACACCACCGAGATTCAGACCAACAACGCCATCGAGGCTGCCAAGAAGCGCCACGTCGACGGCTCCGACTACCGCGAGGTTCAGGACCTGGAGAATGAACTCGCCACCCTGGCCAAGCGTCTGGACAAGATTGAGCACACCCGCAAGGATGTCGTTATCGCCCATAAGGAGGCGCTCGACCGCGAGGCACGCGCGCAAGCTATCATCGCCAAGTTCGAGGAGGGCGTGAAGGCCGATACCAAGGCCGCCCGCGCCAAGGCTGCCGACCTGCAGGCTCAGATTGACGCCGCCACGAAGGAGCGCACCGCGCTTGCAGCTACGCTGCCGGCCGACGTGCTCACCGACTACGAGCGTCTGCTCAAGCAGTTCCGCGGCCTGGCCGTCGAGACCATCCAAGGCAACATCCCCACGGTCTGCCACACCGCGCTGCAGGCATCGTCCATGAGCGACCTCAACCACGACGGCAGCGAGATTACGCACTGCCCGTACTGCCACCGCCTCCTGGTACTCCCGAGCAAGGAAGCCTAGCGATGACGGCGGCATCCAACAATTCAATGCAACTTGAGGGAAAAACGATCCTGCTGGGCATTACCGGCGGGATCGCCGCCTATAAGTCGTGCAATATCGTGCGCCTGCTGCAAAAGCGCGGCGCGCGCGTCAAGGTCGTTATGAGCGAGCATGCCACCGAGTTTGTGGGCCCGCTCACCTTCCGTGCGCTCACGGGCGAGCCGGTCGCCGTGGGCCTGTTCGACGACCCCTCCGACCCCATCCACCATATCTCGCTGGCACAGGAGCCCGACTTGGTGGTCGTGGCGCCCGCGACGGCCAATATCATCGCCAAGATGGCCAACGGCATCGCCGACGACCTCATCTCCACCACGCTGCTAGCAACGCCGCGACCCATCGTGATCGCACCCGCTATGAACAACGGCATGTGGAAGGCGCCGGCGACGCAGGCCAACATGGCCACGCTGCGCGACCGCGGCGTGCATGTGGTGGGTCCGGGCAGTGGCTACCTTGCCTGCGGCGACGTGGACACGGGACGCATGAGCGAGCCCGAGGACATCGTCGAGGCCGTCTGCGAGGTGCTGAACCCCGTCCCGCAAGACCTGGCAGGCAAGCGAATTGTGATAACCGCCGGCCCCACGCACGAGCCGATCGACCCGGTGCGCTTCATCGGCAACCGTTCATCGGGCAAGATGGGTATCGCTCTGGCGGGGGAGGCCGCACGCCGCGGTGCCTCCGTCACGCTCGTACTGGGACCGACATCGCTCGATGTTCCCCGCGGCGTGGAGTGCGTGCGCGTGCAGACCGCCGCTGAAATGCTGCAGGTGGCTCTGAGCGCCTTTCAGACGGCCGATGCGGCCATTTGCGCGGCTGCCGTCGCCGACTACACGCCTGCGGCCCCGGCGGACCATAAGCTCAAAAAGGCCAACGAACGCCTGGATCGAATTGAGCTCGTCGAGACCGTTGACATCTTGGCCGAGCTCTCACGTCAAAAGGGCAATCGCAGCGTGATCGGCTTTGCGGCCGAGACCGATAACGTCGTGGAGTACGCGCAGCGCAAGCTCGCGCGCAAGGGTTGCGATGCCATTATCGCCAACGATGTATCGCGCGCCGATTCGGGCTTTGGGACTGACACCAACAAGGCCTGGATTGTGAGCACAACGGGCACGCAAGAACTTCCCGTATTAACAAAACCCCAGCTCGCAGATACAATTTTGGACTTGCTTCAAAATTTGTAAAAAAGTTCTTGCACAAGGACAAAGTTTCGGGTTAATATACTCCCTGTTGCGAGCGAGAGCAGAGCAACAAACAAAAGCTTCGGGACGTGGCGCAGCTTGGTAGCGCACTTGACTGGGGGTCAAGGGGTCGCTGGTTCGAATCCAGTCGTCCCGACCAGAAGTTTACAGGTCAGGCACCTAGTGCCTGACCTTTTTTGTTTTAAGCAATTGCTTAATTTTGATTAAGCAACAGGACGCCAAAATCTAGCTGCGCGATATTCGCTTTTTGCGGTTACTTGCGTGTTTTGCACACGCTTGAGCCGATTTATTAACGCGATGTGAATCTACATACGCGTAGCTGGTATACAGCCGAGTACAGGCTGTATTTATCGCGGCGATTTACATAGGTATAGCGACTGTAACGAACAAGCGTGTCGCTGTATTTATTCCAGTAGTTCACTTGATCGGTGGACAAGTGGGCTGTTGCAACGAAACGCCAAGCAGGATGGGCTCTATACGAGGACGCGCAGAGGTAATGGCGGGGGAGTGCGGCAGGCGCTCTGAGAGCCGCTGTATGACCCCATTTCTCCTCAACTCGATAACCTGTGCTATGAACCTCAAACCCCTTCGTTCTGCTGCTAAAAGAAAGGCCCGCGCAGGATAGCGCGGGCCTTTATCCATATGTCAGCTTATAGGACAAACTGTCTAGAAACACCAAGCGGGAAACACGAAGTCGGTTGCCGTGTAGCCGTGGTTGCTCCAGTCACCGTTGCTATGGACATAGCGGAAGTACTGGGAGCCATCCAGACATACGGAGCGAGTCCAGTGGCTAGAGCCGGACGAAGCCCCGGAAAATTTTTCCTGCGTCACGCCCTTGAAGGCGTAATACTCGTACTGGGAGCCGTCGGACTGGAGGTGCCCATTGGCCTGGAGGTTTCCGTAGACCTCGGTCGTCGAGAGCAGGAAGACCTTGTCGGTCGTGGCCGTCACGGTGCCGGGGTATGTGTCCAACTTGTTGTCGGTCATTGTCGTGACGGCTTTCGCCCTAGATTGGATCTCAGCCGGCAGGAGCGCCCAGAGGTCGCCGGAGTTGAGGCGGCCGCGCAGCTCGGACTGCTCCCATCCGCCGAAATTGTAATATGAGTCACTCATGCGCTGCTTGCCCATTGCGCCGTTGGTCGCCTCAAATGTGAGTCCCGCCTTGCCGGTGCCGTCCGCGAGGTCGTCGTGGTTGATGCCGACGATGCGGTACTCGAGCGTCTCGCCATTGGTCAACTTGACGGAGAATTTCGTCCCCGCATCCATCGCTGCCTTCGCCTTGGCGTATGCGGGAGAAGCCGTGCCATCCTTGGCGATGTCCTCGGCCACGGCCTTCTGCTCCTCGAGCGTCCAGTCCTTCGCGTCCTTGGCGACGGCCGCTTGGACGGTCGCGGAATCGGCCCCGGCGGAACCGCCGCCGGACGCTCCTCCGCTCTCGACGCCGCCGGCCGTCCCGCTGTTCACCGTGTTGCCGACCAGGTTGAACTGGTTGCGGATGGCACCGGCCACGCCGGGTCCCGCGAACACGATCACCAGGCCGATAACCGCGATGATCAGGACGTACTCGATGATTGACTGTCCTCGGAGAAGAGTACCTCTAGGAGATACCCCCCCCCCGAAGGTTAACTGCCGCTGCATGCATTTGCGACACTCCCTTCGCTCAGGGTTTGTAGATACATTGCCGAGCGTAGGGCTATTCCATAATTCTGCTCCGGTCTTGCCGCAGCGGCAACCGCACCGATGGTCAACAATCGTGATTACGCTATTATAGAACACGCGTTCGTTATTGATTCGAGAGGGGTGCCGTCGTGGGGGAGAGCGATAAGTCGATACGTTTGGTCACGGCCCTCGTCGAGTGCCGCCCCGACGGCGAGTACGCCCCGTGGGGCATCAAATGGTACGACGGCACCGTCTACCCGTTCGACCGCATCGAGTCCTACAGCTCCCGTTCGTGGGCGCTCGGCAGGAACAAGCGGTCCGAGTCCTGGCGCGTGATCGTCGGGGACGGTACGTGCCGCGACATCTGCCATTACCAAAACAGCTGGTATGTCGTTCACGACCCAGACGATGACACCCCAGCGGCAAGCGCACCGCAAAAATAGCCAAAACGCCCATTCGAAACCAAACGCCCAGGTAAACGGCTTAACACAATCGCGAATACGACCCCAAAAAGACCTACTTGGATACCCGCTAGGGGTACCTGTTTTCAGGCACCTTAAATCGCCTCTCGTTGCCTCGTTTTTTCGGCTACTCAGTAAAAAATAGGGGAGTACGCCAGTACTCCCCCTAAATCGTTTACATCCCGGTTGCTGCCTGCCAGTCTGCCCTCTCAAGCCTAGGCTTGAGCGCGGGGGGGCTTAGGCCCCTAGTCTTGAACGTACTTGAGGTCAAGCTCTCCAGGCGCGTCCACGTACACCGCGCCGAACGTCAGGTTTACCAGCCGGGGCTGAGCTCCATAAGAGCAAAATCATTCTAGCGCTTACTATCAAGGATATCCGTCGTAGTGGCGGCTATCCGGCAAACGATCGTACTCTCGTGGTCCCGTTTCGAGTAATTCTTTGGCACGGTCAGGAGCATAGCGAACGGTTTCCGCTGTTCCGCTCATGTACATGGACGATGAATGAACTTCGATAGCAAACGCAATTTGGTTTTTGAAATATGGACGAATTCCTTGTCAGGAGGGTAGAATGATGCCGACGGCAGCCCAAGTTGTAGAGAGCTGGGCAGAGCCGTTGCTTAATGAAGTTGGGTCATCGTCTTAGCGACGGTGGCCTTTCTTTTTAGGCTTCGAGCCCTGCTTGAGTGCCTTGGAAAGGCCGACAAGGGCCGTGAGGAGCGAGACCATAGCGGTCAGGAGCTTCACGAGCTCGGTGAAATCGGTCATGGGCATCACCTCCCATCAAATGGAGGGCTCTGCCCGGCACGAGGGCTGCCGACAGCAAGGACGATTCTATCAGAGCGGCTGACTCCCGCCCGATATTACCATCCCACTGCGCCTGTGCAAAAAAGAGGGCCGCCAAACAGCGACCCTCCAGCGAAAGTGCATGTTATTTAAGACAGTCAAATTCTTTGAATAACAAATGACTGCTGTATAATTACATAATAAAGTTCACCCGGAAGGAGCGATCGATGAAAAGCAAACGATTTGCCCTGAATGCACTTCTGGTAGTAGCAATATTGACGCTCTTCGTCTTTTCGGACTCATACATGAATCAGCCAAGATTTGGATATGCTTTATACGCTGTGTTTTCCGGCGAAACAACTTACAACACTTACAACACTATTGGCTTCATTGACGCAATCTTTTTCTATGTAGTCGGCCCCTTATCAAGCGAACTGGTCGCTTTCCTTGTCTGCCTCAACCTGAATCAACGAAGCCAAACTCATTCAGCGACTTCGGCCAAACAAGGAATCAATCTCTTCGCAATAACGATAATTCTGCAAATTCTGACAGTGTTGATTATCGCCCTGACCGCAACAAACGTTTTGAAGTATGAGTTCGGATTCATCGCGAGCTGCCTGATGGCAATTGCCGCGGGTATAGCGGTCTCGTATACGACACCGGCAAAGAAGTGGCTCAACTAACAGGGCCTATTTGGAATCCGAATCGTCCATGGAGCCGTCGATGCCGGTTTTGGTGTCGTCGTCCGTATTGGAATCGTCATCCTTGGGGCTTATAGGACAAAATGTGTATATCTCATAATGTATACGTTGCACCATGAGAGAGGGGTCTGTCATGAGCTGGAAACCGAGAAAATGCGTTATCGCCGGTCTCGTGACAACCGGTCCCGGCGGCGGCTTGTTTGCAACCGCAATGACATCGTACCGACTTTTCACTTGCATGTTCTGAAAGGAAGTTGCCATGTTGTCGCAAAATCAATCGAGATACTTGAACACAATCGGCTTTGCCCTGCTCGCATCACTCTTTGCTAGCGACCTTTTGCTGAAACCGCCCAAGGAACTCGTTTTGCTTGCCATAGACTGCATTTCCGCCCTTTACTTTACGGCAACCCTATTCGTCGGACTAAAGGAGAGGAAAAAAGGCGTAGTCGTTGCATCTGCCGTAGGCGTGATCATAGCCATTGCCTCATTCTTTATCTGACACATTGGTGATCTAGGGGCGATATCGTAGGAATACGACCGGGAGAGCCGGGACCAGATTGCCCGGGTTGCCCGGTCGGCTCGCGCGACGGCGCGGCGGTTCCACAGAAAGATCTCCGGACTTCACGCCGTTTCTGATCGCATTGTAGACAGCCATCTCGTCTTCGCAGTCGGCGAGCACGCGGTGTGCGTCGTCGTTTTGGATGTCCAGTAAATCTCGAAGGTCCTCCATGCACCAGCGTCCGAGATCTGGCCATGCGCGTTGTGCGAGCTGATAAGTGTCGATTGCGATGTTGTAGTTAAGGTCCAGGCCAAAGCCGTCCCAGGCAGAACGGCTTTGTTTCCTTGATTATCAACTTCATCCGGGCACTTCCCGCATTCATCCGTGTGTGTACGGATGAATGCGGGGTTCAATACCCCGGCGGCCTGATCGGCAGACCGCCGGGAATTCTCACTCCTCGAAAAAAGCCGGCACTCGGTTAGTCCTGCGCATCTTGAAATCGCCGGTCTCGTGGGAGACGTAGAGAATGCCGTCCATCCCATCTCGTGATGCATACGACAGGTGAACTGAACCGCAATCCGATCCATCATTGTCGAGAAGATCGAACGAATTCGGGTCGCTCGTTGCGGCCAAACGACCACTCAGACAAGAGCCATCGTCATTACAGATTTGCCATTCCATGTCTTCGCCTGCAAGAATTGCCATAGACGGCCTGTTCGCGCCATCGTTGACATACATCCCGTCTATGCCAAACCCATTTTCAGCGCCATCGATGAACGACTGCTCGGACCTATACCTCGTAAATGATGCACATAGCACCATTGCAAGACAAAGTACAAAGCCAACAATCACTATCTTTGCATAGCTCTTGCCTATCATGTCATTCACCTCCCTCGTATGTATCGAGGTATTCCTGCTTGAGCGTCTGCGAGGACGACTCGATCTTT
>CBCSLZ010000032.1:0-23520 GCA_965141245.1 uncultured Collinsella sp. | reverse complement strand
TCAGCTGGGAGAGCGCGGGCTTTGCAAGCCTGAGGTCAGGGGTTCGATCCCCCTAACCTCCACCATGATGGACCTGTAGCTCAGTTGGTTAGAGCGTCCGGCTGATAACCGGGAGGTCACAAGTTCGAATCTTGTCAGGTCCACCATCAGAACTGTGAAGAGCCCTGGGGCATTGCCTCGGGGCTTTTTTCTTGTCTGCGATAAATCTCATTTTGGTTTTGTGTGCTGTGCGAAAGATTGGGTAGTATAGCTATTCAATGCGGTGGAGCTGCCGCGTGTTAACCGCTACGTACCGGAGGTGTTCCATGGTTCGTGTCGACATAGAGACTATCGTCATGGCCGCCGGTCCCGTGCCATCGCTTATCGTGCTTCGCGAGCGCTGCAGCAAATCGGACTCGCCCGCGCCACTGCGTTCCCTTTCCATTCAGACTGGTTCGTTTGAGGCTGCTGCCATTAGCCGTGGCATCGATAGCGGCCGCGCCGAGCGCCCAATTACCCATGACCTGTTGCTCGATACTGTTGGCGCCCTGGGCGCCAAGCTCGAGCGCATCGAGATCGTTCGCGCCGAGCCGCCGGTGTTCTACGCGACGATCGTAGTACTGGCCGATGGTGACGAGCGCAAGATCGACGCCCGTCCCAGTGATGCCATCGCCCTTGCCGTGCGCAGCAATGCCCCCATGTTTGTGGAGGACGACATCATGAATCGCCTGGGTACCGTTTCTGCCCATGCCGAGGAAGTCGACGACGAGCAGGAGTTCGAGAAGTTCGACGAGTTCGTCCATACGCTCTCCCCCGATGACTTCTAAATGCGGGGCGTCCAGGATGCGGAGCGTTCGCTGATGGCTGGCGGTGTGTCGGCTGAGGCGGCGGCCATTGCGCGTGAGGCCCAGATGCGCGCGGAGGCCTCTGAGGCGGCTCGCATTGCCTATGTGACGCAGGCCCGCACGCTTCGCGAGCGCCGCGGCTCGTTTATCAAGATGGTTGTCGTCTCCGCCCTTGTCGCGGCAATCTGCTCGCGCCTTCGTGGTACAGTTGGTGCGCTTGGGTTTTCGATCTCTACGGGCCTTGTGATCTGGGGTGTGGTCGATGCGGTCATGCTGACCAGTCAGATCAGGGTGCTCGACAAGCGCGCGGCGGACATGATGCGCGCCCGCGACGCTGCCGCCAAGATCGCCGCCGAGGCACAAGAACTGTAACGACGCCAGACTCGATGGGAAGGTCTAAAGATGGCACAGGATATGCAGGACGCCGGTAACGTCTCCGCCGAGCTCGACGCCATGGTGTGTGACCTGATTGGTGCGTTCTTGGACGACCTTGCCGCCGGCGAAAACCCTGGCGTGGTCGTGGCAATTGAGGACGCCGCATCCAACCGTTATCTGGCGGCGCTCGACGAGGATGGCGAAGAGGCGTGCCTCGAGGCGGCCACCAACTTTATCTCCGAGCACAAGATGGGCCTTAAGGACGAGGGTCTGGGCCGTATCGCCCGCTATGCTATCGGCTATACCGGCTGCGTCGAGATTGACGGCGGCTTCCACGACGCTCTGCTCGTGAGCTTCTTTGAGACTACGCTCGAGAGCGGTTTTTCGGCATATGTGCTGTATGAGGGCATGGGCGCCGGCGATGGTTTTATGTGGAGCGACCCTGAACCTGCAGGTGAGGAAACCCCTCTCATCTAAAATCGCTAAAATAAACGAGTTTTCGGTAAAAGGCTCAATATTCCCGCTGAGCGTTGTGCTGCTGGGCGGGTCGCATACGCGTGCCGTTTGTATATGGATAGAAGATAGGGGAACTACATGCGCGTAGACAATCTGAGGAACATCGCCATCATCGCTCACGTCGACCACGGCAAGACGACGATGGTCGACAAGCTCCTGCGTGCCACGGACGCCTTCCGTGCCAACCAGCAGGTCGAGGACCGCGTCCTGGATTCCAACGACCAGGAGCGCGAGCGCGGCATTACGATTCTCGCCAAGAACATCTCTATCGAGTACAAGGACGTCAAGATCAACGTCATCGACACCCCGGGCCACGCCGACTTTGGCGGCGAGGTCGAGCGCGTGCTGCGTATGGCCGACGGCGCCCTGCTGCTGGTCGACGCCTTTGAGGGCCCCATGCCCCAGACCCGTTTCGTGCTGCGTCACGCTATCGACACCGGCCTTAAGATCATGATCGTCATCAACAAGATCGACCGTCCGGGCGCCAACCCCGAGAAGGCCTACAACGACTGCCTCGACCTCATGGCCGACCTGGGCGCTACCGACGACCAGCTTGAGTTCGCCATGGAGCACGTGGTCTACGCCAGCGCCATGAATGGCTTTGCCCGCCTTGACCCCAACGACGGCAACATGGACATGTATCCGCTGCTCGATATGATCATCGACGACATGCCCGCGCCCGAGGTTGACGAGAACGCCCCGCTGGCCATGCAGTGCGTGACCATCGACCACTCCAACTTCGTTGGCCGTATCGGCATCGGTCGCGTGTACTCCGGCACCATCCACCAGGGCGACCAGATCCTGGTTGTCAAGAATGACGGTTCCAGCGCCACCGCTACCGTCAAGCAGCTCTTTACCTTCGACTACCTGGGCCGCACCGAGTGCCAGGAAGTCGGCGCCGGTGACATCGCCGCCGTCGTGGGCATCGATCGCACCGATATCGGCGATGTCTACACCGACCCCGAGAACCCCGTCGAGCTCGAGCCCATCGAGATCGACCCGCCGACCCTGTCCATCGTCTTTGAGGCTTCGACCTCTCCGCTCGTCGGTCGCGACGGCGACATCGTGGGCGCCCGTCAGCTCAAGGAGCGCCTGTTCAACGAGGCCGAGAACAACGTGACCATGAAGATCGAGGAGCTCGAGGACAAGAGCGGCGTCGAGGTCTCGGGCCGCGGCATTCTGCACCTGTCTGTTCTGATGGAGTCCATGCGCCGCGAGGGCTTTGAGTTCCAGGTCGGCCGTCCCCGCGTTCTGTTTAAGAAGGACGAGAACGGCAACAAGATGGAGCCTGTCGAGCAGGCCGTCGTTGAGTGCCCGGACGAGTACTCAGGCAAGGTCGTTGAGGTCTTCGGTACCTCCGGCGGCATCATGACGAGCATGGACACCTCGGGCATCGTGACGCACCTCGAGTTTAAGATCCCGACGCGCGGCATCATGGGTCTCAAGAACCGCATCATGAACGTCACCCACGGCGAGGGCGTGTTCTACCACACCTTCCTGGAGTATGGTCCTTATGCCGGAGAGATCGGTAACCGTCAGAACGGCGCCATGATCTCCATGACCACCGAGAAGGCCGTTGCCTACGCTCTGGGTACGCTGCAGGAGCGCGGCCAGCTGTTTGTTGAGCCGGGCACCGAGTGCTACGAGGGCATGATCGTGGGCGAGCGTAGCAAGGCTGGCGACATGGTCGTCAACATCGCCCGTACCAAGAACCTGGGCAACCAGCGTTCCTCGACCTCCGATATCTCCGTCCAGCTGGTGCCGCCCCGCACCTTCTCGCTGGAGGAGGCGCTGGAGTACATCGCCGACGACGAGCTGGTCGAGATTACTCCCAAGAACATCCGCCTGCGCAAGCGTCTGCTCAACGCCACCGACCGCAAGAAGGCTGCCGTTCGCGCCGGCCAGGTCAACAAATAAACGCTGGGCTTTATAGCGACTAACAAGAAAGGGCGTCGACCGCGATGGTCGGCGCCTTTTTTGGTGCAAGGGGGACGGGTTAGTTTGCACCAAAACTGGGGCGACTATCCCTCCGATCGGCTTCCCAGCCAAAGTAAAATTGTTTAAACATATACATAATTCCACTGAATATAGCCGGTATGATACAAAACTGTTAACAGATAAATATCAACTGGTATTACATTAAAAGACCTCTTTACCAGCGGTTTGCATGATTGATATCTATATTATATTTTATGCATTGTGGCATAGGCGAACCGTCTTAGAAGGTGCTCCCCAATGGGTTCTTGCAATGCGCTAGGTAGGTTCTCGTTGATGTTGGGGCTTGTGTTCGATCCGACGATTCGCCGTATTCCACACTGTGTTGTAGGAATTAGGGGACAACTATGGACGCACACCGCTCACGGTCGCTGGGTATGGCGGCCCTGGTCTTTATTTTGATTAGCCTCACCGCCGCAGTTTTTCACGGCGCATCCCCCGTGCGCGCCGATGATGTTGCGAAGCCCGATCCGATTGCGATCGATGGGGATACGGCGACGGTTGATGTCAGGCTGTATACCGATGAGCGCCACACTCAAAAGCTCGAGGATCCCGTAACGTCCACTTCGTCGCTCTATGGAGCTTTCTCGGCACAATTCAAAGGCGGCAAGGCACCTACGCCCGAGAAGAACATCGCTGTCTATAAGCTGCCCGACACCATTGTCGTTGACGACAACGACGGCGGCGACCTCATGGAGGGGTCGGGCACTGACGCCGAAATAGCCGGCACATGGAAGATCGAGGACAATAAGGTCGTCTTTACGTTTGACGAGGGCTGGCTCGAGAAGAACCCCGCTGATATCTACGTTGCGGCAAACTTCTCGTTCCAGCTTGCAAACAAGGGCACCGGTTCAGGCAGCGGTACGTCCGTAGTATTCCCCGGTTGGGGATCGATTGATATCCCCACCAAGGACGGCAAGGTCAAGGGGACGAAGCCGGGGACCTTCTCCCAGGGATCCGACGGCGTGGCCAAGGTTACCTGGACCGTTACGCTTACCGTCGAGTCGTACGCCACGAACGTTAGCTTCACCGATACACTGGGCGACAACTTCAGCTTTGTGGAAGGCAGCTTCGCGCTCGACGGCAAGAAGCTCGACCCCCAGCCGACGATCGACGGCCAGTCCGCGACCCTCGACAGCCTGAGCAACCTTTCTAAGGGCGACCACACGATCACGTACGAAACGGTGCTGAAGAGCGGCGTTACCGCGAAAAACGGCGAGTTCATCAACGGTCAGGAATCATCCAAGAACACGGCGTCGTGGGAGTGGGGCGGTGCCAATGATCGCCAGAACGGCACGGTCACGGCTGCTCCTGGCAAGTTCCGCTACGACATGATCGGCAAGTCCAATGGCTCGGGTACGCCGTCCGATATCACGTGGACGGTCACGCTCAACCGAGGTGAGCTCAAAGCTGATATGAGCGGCTACGTGTTCACCGACAAGCTGGATGAAAAACAGACGTATATGGGCAACTACTTTACGGTTTACAAGGGCAGCTCGGGGTCGGAGGTTCTTACAACCGGAAAGCTCGATTCGTCGAAGAGCTCCTTTACCTACGCGTTCCCGTCTAACCTCACCGACAAGTACGCCACCTACCGCATCGTCTATCGCACCAAGATGAAAGACACGAGCTCGTACGACACCGTGCGTAACAGCGCCACCATCGAGCGCGTGGGCTCCGTTTCCGGCTCTGCCGAAGGCAAGTTCACGCCGCAATTGAAGGGCACGCCGATCACCAAGAGACTCGTGAGCTCCGATGAGGCGGCTACGACGGGAAGGGCGACGTGGGAGACGCGCGTCGCGCTGAAGGCGATCGTCAATGCGGTTAATCCAGACAGAGTGACGGTGAAGGACACGTTTCAGACGGCGTGGTCGCAGAATATCGGCGTCGATGTAAATTCCATTACCATCACAATCGGCGAAACCGTGCTGGAGCGGGGACAGAACCTCGACTGGAAGCTAACGGACAACTACGCTGTCGGTGGAACAAAGAGAAACTTCAACCTTGACATAAATGTCAACGACAAAGTGAGAGCGGCCCTTAAGAACGAGGACTACGCTGTTATCACATACACCACCACATCCGATGCATTGCCGGGTTGGTACTCGAACTTCGCATCGGTCAGCGTCAACGGCAGGGCATACCTCACGAACCCTATCTATTACTACCTTGATCAAGAAACGACGCCTGCGGTCGAGAAGCCGGAGGCGGAGTCGAAGGTCGTTTGGGACGAGGGTTTCGATTGGAGCGCCGTTGATGGCTCGAACGAGAAGGGCGCATGGGTCGTTGACTGGACGGTGTACGCGAATCGCCAGAAGAGCGCGGCAGGAGAATATTACGGAGCTGGAAAGCTTGGCGGCGCACCGCTGAACATCATCGATGCCCTTCCGGACGGTATGAGCTATGTTTCGGGCTCGGCCAAGTTCACGCTGGTGCAGAACACCTACGATAGACATACGGGGTATTATGGCGGAAATGAAAGCAGAACTGTTGTCACCGACCAGCAGCTTGCCGCCGGCAATGTGAGCAGCAACGGCAACACAGTTACCTTCTCCATCCCCACGACGGCGATCGGCAACTATGCTGGCTACGCAAAGCTCACGTACAAGACGGCGGTCAAGCGCAGCGAGCTCGACACCTCTGCGAACGAGGTGAAGTTCACAAACTCGGCCAGCGCCGAGTCGGGAAGCAAGAAGTTCGAATCCGGCAACGGTACCGTCATCATCAAGAACAACGTGATCAAGAAGACCGGCGAGCGCTGAGCAACGGCAACCGCATCAAGTACACCATCCTGGTCAATGAGTCGGCCGTCGACCTCATGCGCACAAGTGATTTCCTTGAGCTTGTCGACACCATGGATGCCAAATGCACACTGGTGCCGTCGACGCTGAAGATCTATGAGTGGGGAAGCGGCTCCTGGCAGCTGCTGGGCGACAACGCCTATTCGTCGAAGATGGAACAGGTTGACGGCGGCACCGGTACGTGCACAAAGCTGACCCTCAACGTGCCCGATGATAAATACCTTAAGATCGAGTACGAGGTCATTCCAAGCGGAAATCCCGGCGATAAGGTTTCCCTTTCCAACACCGCCAGGCTTACGGGTGTGGTGGAAGGCGCCGCGACCGATGCTCAAACCTGGACCGTCAGGAAAGCCTCGGCCAGCGCGGGCGGCAACGGCTACGGTATCACGATGACCAAGTACGATGCCCAACAGGTCGGAGCGACGCTCAAGGACGCGGAGTTCACCCTTTATAGCGTGAATATGGACCAGGCTGCGGGCGACGGAAATGTAGAGAACGCCAGAACGCAGTTCGCCCTCCCCGCCACGACCGACGCCAACGGCAAGATCTCGTTCGGCACAAGCGACAAGAAGATGAGTAACTGCACGCTCTACCAGCTCGTGGAATCGAAGGCGCCTGATGGCTACGTCGCGGCAGAGCCCAAGTGGATCATGCTCAAGGGCAACGCGAGCGACGAGCATTACCAGGCTGCGCTTGGACAGGCGAAGCGCATCGTTGGCAACGCGGAGATCATCGACGATACAAAGAAGGACGAGATCTGGGTCTACGACAATCGCATGACGGGGACGGCTGTCATCAACGCAAAGAAGGTGCTCGAAGGCGGAACGTTCAAGGACGGGCAGTTCTCGTTCGCGCTCAAGGATGACAAGGGCAAGGTGCTCCAAACGGTGACCAACGATGCCAAGGGCAACCTCTCCTTCAACGTCGAGTACAACAAGGCTGGCGAGTACAGCTACACCATCTCCGAGGTTGTCCCCGAGGACGCCGAGAGCAACGTCAAGGACCACATCACCTACGACAGGACCCAGCATAAGGTCACGGTTAAGGTGGACAACGGTGAGAGGAATCTCGTCGCCACCGTCACCTACGACGACGGCTCCTCGACCCCGCCGACCTTTACCAACAGGTATTCGACCACGCTTCCCGAGGCGGGCGGTGCTGGCTTGACTATGACGTATCTGGCTGGCGCTTCGCTGCTGTGCTTTGCCGCGACGTGGATGCATACTCGCCGCCATCGCGATCAAGATCGAGGCGGTCGCCGTGAGTAGGCTTAGCCGCCGCTTGTTGACCGTCATGATGGTGGTCATGATGGCTATCCTCGCTTTTGCAGTGTCGCCCGAGACGGTCCGTGCTGCCGATGCCGGGGTCATCACGATTGGCGGCGACGTCGCAATGCAATACGATGCGTACCAGCTCTTTTCGGCAACTGTTGCCGATAAGGCCGGCTCCGATCAAAAGGTTGCGACGGACTTGGCGTGGGCGAATGATGCCGTTTGCCAGGCCGTTCTTCCCGTGCTTCATGATGCTGGGCTCGACGGCTCGGCATCGACGGCGCAAGAGGCTGCCGAGTGGCTGAATGCCGACGGACATATGTCGACTGCGCTGACGGCAAAGCTCGCCCGTGCGATTTGCAATGCAGATGCCGCTTCTGTTCCCCTTAACGCGGGCACGGCGGCCGAGCTGCCCTGTGGCTACTGGCTCATCGTCGCCGACGACGACGCCATCGCCCGGGGCGAGGTCGGCACCGCGCCGGTCATGGCCCTGGTCGGCGGCAGCGCTGTCACCGTCAAGCCCAAGGCCGCGACGCCCAAGGTGGCCAAGCACGTGCTGGAGGACAGCACCGCCGCCTGGGGCAAGGCCGCCGATGCCACGGTCGCCGACGACCTGTACTGGCGCCTCTCGGCCGCGGTCCCGGCCGGGCTCACGGCCTACGACGCCTATACGGTGCAGTTCGTCGACACCATGGGCGTGGGGCTCGACCCCTCCAAGGTCGCCGCGAGCGTGCGCGTGTACGCGGCGGCGGGCACGGACGGCGGCTTCGATGCCGTCTCGACCGGCAAGGACGGGCGCGCCGACACCGAGCCCGCGAAGGGCTGGACCGACATCACGGTCCAGTGCAGGGTCTCGGTCGAGGGCAATGCCTTCACCGTGCGTACCGGCGACCTCATCGCCGCGCTCGGCGGGGCAGACGCCTTTACCGCGGGCGCCCGCGTGGTCGCTGTCTACAATGCTCCGTTGGGGGCCAACTGCAATCGAGGCGCTACCAAGGGCAATCCCAACGAGGTCTTCCTGCGTTACCCGCGCTCTCCCCTCGCCGACCAGTCCGGCGACGCCGGATTCACCCGCACGCCGAGCGATGACGCTGCGGCCTACACCTGGGGACTCAGTCTGATCAAGCGCTCAAGCTCGGACGGTAAACCGCTCGCGGGCGCCAAACTGCGCATCATCGATGACCGCGGGCGCATTCTAACGGCTGACGGCTCGTGGTCGATGGATGCCGACGCGTGCGTCACCACGGGCGCGGATGGACATGTGGAATTGAGCGGTGTTGACGCGGGTGTCTACACCGTCGAGGAGGTCGCGGCTCCCAAGGGATACACCGCCTTTGAAGACAAACGAACGGTAACGGTTACGTCCGAGGGATTGGACGTTAAACAGGTGTCGGCCGCGAAGCCCAAGGTGACCGTATCGGTCGAAAGCCCTCTGCGGGTTGATACCGCCGATGCCGGGACGGGTTCGATCGAGCTGTCGGTGCTCAACACCCCAAGCAAAGAAGCAAGTCGAGGCTTTATGCCCTTGACGGGAGATAGAACGTTGGTGCTGGTGGCGGTTTTGGCTGCCATCGGAATGGCAGCTATTGTTGTCGCGCTCGTCGTCAAGCGAGGAGGAGGTCGCCGTGAAAAATAATTGCCCCCTTGCTCAGTGGCGTACTGCCTTCGTAGTGAGTGACACGCAGGCCTATCGACCTGATGATCATTGGTTTTGAAAAAGTTACTAGAGAACCCTCCAAGAAAAGCGGGGCACCCGGTCGATATGACCGAGTGCCCCGCCTCGTTTGTTGGTGCAAAGTAACCTGGCACCTTTGTGGTGGTTGGTGGCTAAGCGGTGGGGAGTCCTGGCATGTTAACCGGCTGCTGCGGCTTGAGGTGGGCGTTGCGCCAGATGATTTGGATAACGTAGCCGAGCATAAAGACAAAGGCCACGCCGCTGATGAAATCGCCTACGAGGGGGATTGCCGTAAGCGTGCCCGCGGCGATGCCACCCACGGCTGCCATGGCGTAGCGGTTCTGGTTGTGTCCGACCATGCGGACGATCGCACACCCCGCAAAGGCACTCGACACCAACGCGATGCCGATAACGCCGCATAAGAGGGCTCCGGCAAGCGACAGACCGGCGATAGAGATAATCAGCAGTAGGACGGCGGGGACGATAGCGATCGTACCCAGAAGACCGCTCACCCACAGGGGCGTGGGGTGCTGGTGGAGCATGCCGGCGGCGCTGACAGTCGCACGCGGGAAGACGAGCTCGAGCAGCAGAGCGACAAAGCAGGTCGAGAGTGCCGCGGCGACGATACCGCCGATGACATCGTTAACGGTGGAAGTATCCTCGTTCTCGGTGCGGTCGATCTTGAGCGCGCCTACCTCGGCTCCTGCGGCACGCTCGGGGTCCTCGGAGACGTGCGCGTTCACGGTGCCGGTGATGTGGGCGTTCTTGCCCAGGATGAGCTTGTCGGCCCAAACCTCGACATCGCCCTCGACGGTGCCATCGATGGTCACCGTGTCGCCCGCAAGCGCTGCCGACTGGGTAGAGCCGCGCAGGGCAACCGTCTCGCCTATCGCGTAAAAACAGTTGGCGGTGCTGTCGGAATTGAGCACAACGTGCTGACCGACGACCGTGACGCTGCCATCAACCGTGGTCTTGGCGATATCGATAGTGCGTGCGGCCAAGCGGACGGCGCCGCCCACCGTGCAGTCGCGGATGGAGAGGCTCTCGCCTGCTGCAATTATGTCGCGGCCGATGGACGCATCGTCCAAGTTGAGGGCCTGACCTGCCCAGTACAGGTCACCTTCGACGCCGGACGAATTGGCGTCATTGTCGGTCGCAAGTACGTTGCCTGCGGTGTCCGTGCCGGCGAACGACGCCGTGGGAAGCGCGGTGACCGCTAGAGCGATGAGCGCGAATAAGATCGTGATGCGGCCCCACGCTTTACGGCGCTGGGTCGACGGGAATTGATTACAGGGCATAGTGAATCCTTCGTCAGATGCTCGACATGCACCTAACAGGGTACCCAACGCGTGGGCGCTCTAAAAGAACCTCTCGGTTGCATTTCGAAGGATGAGCCCGCGCCACCTATTTTTTGCGGTGCAAAAAGCGTGCGATGTCTTCCTCGGTGGGGCTTTTGATGTCAAAGCGCAGCGAGAGCCAGCGCAGACCCATGGTCACGACAACGCATACGATCAGCGCGGCGACATTGCTCATGATGCCGCTCATAACGAGACACACGTAGCTTGTCGATCCGGCGATGGCGGCGATGGCGTAAAAGTTAGTACGTTGGAAAATGCCCGGAACCACGCCCATAAAACCGTCGCGCAGCATGCCGCCGCCCACCGCGGTAAAAAAGCCCATCATGATGCACACCGCCGGCGCAAATCCGTAGACCAGCGCCTTGTCTGCTCCAGTGGCGGCGTAGATGCCGACCGAGATGATGTCGAGCAGGGGAATGAGTTTGTCGGGCTTGTCGACGATTGCCGGGAAAATGTAGATGATGGCTGCCGTGGCAATGGAAAGCGGCAGCGCCATCGGCTGGTTGAGGATGTAGACGTTGCCCACCTGCAGCGTCATATCGCGCAAGAGACCTCCGCCCAGACCGCAGACCACCGCGAGTGCGACCGCGCCCACCAGGTCGAGCTTGTGCTCGCGCGCAACCAGCACACCCGAGATTGAAGCCGCGACGACGGCGAACATTTCGAGCCAAAACGGGATGGCGACCATGGCATCCGTGGCGTGTGAGGTAACGGTCATAGCGGCGACGACGGGCAAGATGGGGTCCTTCTGATTGCGAGTTTAGACAATGCCCGTACATAGTACATGGTTGACGGGTCTGGCGACCCTATTGCTCGGTAAACGGTCGGGACTGGGTGGGGGCATGGCGTTGCTGGAATGCCAGGGGTCCAGAACATGTACGTCACCCTCCAAAAACGACATTTTCCGACATCTTTGGAGGATGACGTACATGTTTGGATTGAGCTCACAGCATGAGTGAGTTGATTTACTCATATCCGGTATATTTCCCCACTTCAACGGACATAAGAGTTGGATACCGGCTCAGAGCGAGAGGCCCTCAATGGATACCCCTGTTCTCATTTCGCATAAAACCGCATGGCTTGTCCATCATGCACCCCAGAATTTGGTTCAGTCTCTTGCGCGGCACGACTACCAGATAGGCGCACAAGGCATCTCCGCTCAGCAACGTGTTGCGCGCATACGACAGGCTCTTACCGACTGCGGCATTCCGTCCGATATGCTTAAGACTATCGATATCGCGGTTGTATTCGAATTCGAGCGAATTCGTACCAAAGGCGTCGTTTGTCACATTCTTGGACAAAATCTTCCCTACGAGCATATTAACGAGTTGACGCCCGGAATCTTCATCACCGACGAAGCCTTCACCTTTGTGCTCGCTGCCGAGTGGATGGATAGGATCGAATATCTCGAATATGGCTATGAAGTTTGCGGCGATTATCGCATGAGGCTCAATCCCGCCGACCCTTATACCGGGCAACCAGCCACTACCTCCAAGGATGAAATAACCAAACTGCTCGATCGGCACCCCGGCAAACCCGGTGCCACACGTGCACGGCTCGCGCTCAGGCACATCTACGATCACTCGGCCTCGCCTATGGAGACCGCTTCGGCAATCGCCCTCTCGCTCCCAACAAGCGAAGGCGGCGTTGGTATCCGAGGTATCGAACTCAACAAACCGCTCGAGATCCCTCAACGTCTCTGGCATTGCACAAAAGCCCGAACACTCAAAATCGATGCCCTCATTACCTATAAGCGCAGGGAGCTCGGTATCGAATATAAGGGCGGTTTTCACGATGAGCTCGAGCGCAAGGGAGCAGATGCGGAGCGAGAAGCCGTTCTCTCCCAAATGGGATATCGAATCGTTACGCTCACTTCGGCTCAGTTCGGCAGCCAGCTCGCCTTTCACCGTGCCATGAACAACATTCGCGAAGCACTCGGCATGCCTCGCTGTACCGACACCGGGTACCAGCGAGAGCAAAACGAACTACGCAAGGCGCTTATCCGCAACTGGAAGGGCATGCGAGACGAAGAGGCACCTTCCGAATAGTGCCACTCCCGTGAACTCAATCCAAACGTGTACATCAGCCTTCAAAGATGTCGAAAAATGTCGGTTTTGGAGGGTGACGTACATGTTTGGGGAAGCGTGGGATCGAGACGTATTTCGATAACAAAAAAGCTCCCATTCCCGGGAGCTTTCTCAACCAAAATGGCGGAGGAGGAGGGATTCGAACCCTCGTGACCTTATACAGGCCAAACGGTTTTCGAGACCGCCGCATTCAACCACTCTGCCACCCCTCCGCGTGGGGTAAAAACAAAGCAGGCTCGAAGGCCTGCTTTGGAATTAACTGGCGGAGAGTCAGGGATTTGAACCCTGGAGACGCTTTTGACGCCTACACGATTTCCAATCGTGCTCCTTCGGCCACTCGGACAACTCTCCGTTAAATGCGAAAGTTAGTATACACGAGGAATCGCAAGGTGCAAGCCGAAAACTTAGCATTTTTTAAAACGCTTGGCCGCACTTGGCGTTGCAGTGGGGTTTGAGGTGCCAAAAAACGGCTTCCGACCAGCGTGGTTGATCAACTCAATTGTTCAAAAAGGGTATTCATAAGCGACTTGGCAATGAATTTAAAAATCTTTGATTGGTGCTGTGGGCCACTGGTATGCATTTTGCGACCACAGCCTTGTGCCCGTTGACCTGCGGCTTGGCTCAGCTTGTCCCCGCGGCACCGTATCTTGTCCACAAATCCGTCAAGCATTTGGTCGGCATTTGGTTGGAATGCGCATGAAACACCGTGCGAGTATGGGCATATGTGGAGGTCATGAGGTTGTAGCTGCATATTCTTGCAGCCTAGGAGGTTGAAAGATATTATTACAAAGTCTTTTCCTGCTTCAGGCGCACCTTCACGACCTGAAGCCACATTTGCCCAGAGGAGGTGACAATATGAAGGCTTATGAACTGCTGTTCTTTGTTGACCCGTCGCTCGACCCCGAGACTCGTCTCGCTGTTATGAAGCGTATCGATACCACGATCGCTGAGGGCGCTGGCAAGGTCGACTCCGTTGACGAGTGGGGCAAGCGCAAGCTCGCCTACGAGATCAACGACCTCACCGATGGTGACTACACCCTCATCAACTTCCACGCAGATCCTACCCAGATCGCCGAGCTTGATCGCGTCCTGCGCATCACCGACGCTGTGGTCCGCCACATGATCGTCCGTCGCGACGACCAGGAGTAAGACTGTCGTTTTGGACTGGGCTTGTGCCCCAAGAGGAAGTAGTGAGTTATGAGCATCAATCGAGTGAACATCACCGGTAACCTCACCCGCGATCCCGAGCTTCGCGCCACCGCCGGCGGAACCCAGGTTCTGTCCTTTGGCGTCGCCGTCAACGATCGTCGCCGTAACGCGCAGACTGGCGAGTGGGAGGACTATCCCAACTTTGTCGACTGCACCATGTTCGGCACCCGCGCCGAGGCCGTGAGCCGTTTCCTGGCAAAGGGAAACAAGGTCGCGATCGAGGGCAAGCTGCGCTACAGCTCTTGGGAGCGCGACGGCCAGCGCCGGAGCAAGCTTGAGGTCATCGTCGATGAGATCGAGTTTATGAGCTCCCGTGGTGGCCAGGGTGGCTACGATCAGGGCGGTTACGCCCCCGCAGCTCCCGCGCCCGCAGCACGTCCTGCCGCACCGGTGGCCACGCCGCCCGCGGTCGACGTCTACGATGAGGACATCCCGTTCTAAGGGTTATTCACCTATTTTTGAGTGAGAGGCGGCTTCGGTTCGCCGAAGTTGCCAAATGAAAGGTATTTTGACATGGCTAATGATTTTTCTGCACGTCAGCCGCGTCGTAAGTACTGCCAGTTCTGCAAGGAGAACACTGAGTTCATCGACTATAAGGACACTCAGCTTCTCCGTAAGTACATGACCGACCGTGGCAAGATCAAGCCCCGTCGCGTCACTGGCGCTTGCACGCAGCATCAGCATGACATCGCCAACGCCATCAAGCGCGCCCGCGAGATGGCTCTCCTGCCGTACACCGTCCCCGTGGTTTCCTCTCGTGGCAACCGCGACCGCGGCTAAGAAGGGAGACGCATCATGAAGGTTATTCTTCTCGATGAGATCAAGGGCAAGGGCGGCGAGGGTGACGTCGTAGAGGTCGCTCAGGGTTACGCTGAGAACTTCCTGTTCCCCAAGAAGCTCGCTGTTGCCGCCACCAAGGGCAACCTCAAGCAGCTTGACGAGCGTCGCAACAACATCGCCAAGCGCGAGGCCGTCCGTCTGGCTACCGCCAACGAGACCAAGGCTGCCTTCGAGGGCAAGACGGTCACCGTTGACGTCAAGGTCGGCGACGAGGGCATCCTCTTTGGCTCCGTTACCGCTGCTATGATCGCTGACGCCATCAAGGCTCAGCTCGGTATGGACATCGATCGCAAGCGCGTCGAGCTCGGTAAGCCCATCAAGGTTGCCGGTGCCCACACCGTTGCCATCTCGCTGTACCGCGAGATCAAGGCCGAGGTTGTCGTTCTCGTCGGCGTTACCGCCGAGGAGCTCGCTGCCGAGGCTGAGGTCGAGGAGGCCGCTGAGGTCGCCGAGGCCGAGACCGCCGAGGTCGAGACTGAGGCTGCTGCCGAGTAGCATTTGCTGCAACGCAACAATCTTGTTCTAAGAAGGGCGCTCTGGGAAACCAGGGCGTCCTTTTTGCTTTTTAGCGCTGAGTGAGTGTCATGGTGAACATTGCGTCGAAGTCCTATATACAGGACCGTTCATCCGTTTGGTTCGGTGATGATTGGCGGCGCGCGGCGCGTTTTGGGACCGTGGCTGATACTATGGATGCTCGCAAGCGATATGAATGAGGATGCTCATGGCATATGACGATAGGGAGACCGGGCTGACGGTTGAGGACCGCGGCTCAAAGTTGGGTCTTCCCCAAAACCAAGATGCAGAGGCCAATATACTGGCCGCTATGCTGCTATCGCCCGAGGTGGTCGAAGAGGCCCAGGTCGAGCTGCAGCCCGATGACTTCTACCGGCCCATTCATAAGACCATCTATACCGCGATGGTCGATATGTACAACAGCCGCATTCCCATCGACTCCATCTCGCTGATCGATTACCTGCGAAGCATCAACAAGCTCGATGCCGTGGGCGGCGAAGCGTACATTTTGGAGTTGATGGGTCAGACCCTGTCGCTCGTCAACTGGCAGCACCATGCCGCCATCGTTCGCCGCGATTCGATGCTGCGTGAGCTGATCGGCGCCACCAACGAGATCAACGCGCTGGCATATAACGCCCCCACCGACACCAAAGAGGTTGTCGAGCTGGCCGAGAGCAAGCTGCTCAAGGTTACAGCGCGCGAGGTCAAGTCGAGCTACAAGACGCTGACCGAGTTTATGGTCGAGGCCTATAACGAGGCCGAGGAAGTGTGCCAGGCCGGTGGCCAGGCCGCGGGCGTGCCCACGGGCTTCCCGTCGCTCGACCGCATGCTCATGGGCTTCCGCGAGGGCCAGCTCATCATCATCGGCGCCCGTCCTGCTGTAGGTAAGACGTCGTTCGCTCTGAACCTGGCACTTAACGCTGCCGCTGCGGGCTATACCGTCGGCTTCTTCTCGCTGGAGATGTCGGGCAAGGAAATTGCCCAGCGTCTGATTTGCGCCTACGCCATGATCTCGATCAGTGACTTCCGCATGGGCCGCATTAGCCCCGAGCAGTGGGCCAATATCAACGAGGCCACGCAGACCTTGTCCAAGCTCGATATTCTGATTGACGATACGCCCGGCACCACAGTGACCGAGATTCGCGCCAAGAGCCGCCGCATGCTCCACAACAAGGAGAAGGCGATTATCATCCTGGACTACCTGCAACTGGTAAGTCCTCCGCCGGGACGCCGCTCCGAGAGCCGTACCGTCGAGGTCTCGGAGATGTCGCGTGGTTTGAAGATCATGGCCAAGGAGCTCAAGATCCCGCTCATCGCGCTGTCGCAGCTCTCGCGTCAGGTCGAATCCCGTACCGGCAAGCGCCCGCAGCTTTCCGACCTTCGTGAATCGGGCTCCATCGAGCAGGACGCCGATATCGTCATGTTCTTGGACCGCTCCGCCGACGAGGCCGAGGCCTCGCGCGACGATCGACCCGACGAGGGCGTTACACGTATCGTCGTGGCCAAGAACCGTTCGGGCCCGATCGGCGACGTCGACCTGATGTTCCTGCCGGCATCCACCAAGTTCTATGAGCTTGATGGGGCACATGCCGAGGAGTAGGACAGGCGCCCGTTGCACGGGTATACTGGGAATGTTTTGTGCTTCTGCGTGCCGGCGTGGCGCGTAGACAGTCCATGAATGTAAGGAGTAAACATGCCGTCAACCGTTTTGGTCGGTGCCCAGTGGGGCGATGAGGGCAAGGGTAAGATTTGCGATCTGGTCGCCGGCGACTTCGATGCCGTCGTGCGCTACTCGGGTGGCAACAACGCCGGTCACACCATCGTCGTCAACGGCAAGAAGTACGGCCTGCACCAGGTGCCTTCCGGCATCATGTATTCCGACCACGTGTCGGTGATCGGTAACGGCTGCGTCGTCAACCCCAAGGTTGTCCTTGAGGAGATCGACATGTTCGAGGCCGACGGCATCACCACCAAGAACCTCAAGATTAGCGGCAACGCGCATGTCATCATGCCGTACCACATCGATCTGGATGGCGCCTTTGAGCAGAAGCTCGGCAAGAAGAACATCGGTACCACCAAGCGCGGTATCGGTCCGTGCTATCAGGACAAGATGGCCCGCATTGGCCTGCGCATGCAGGACATGCTGGACGAGACGCTGTTCCGCGACAAGCTGGAGACCGCTCTCGCCCGCGTGAACCCCGAGCTCGAGCTCATCTACAACCTGCCCACCTACACCGTGGACCAGATTTGCGACGAGTACCTGCCGATGGCCGAGCGCCTGCGCCCCTACATCACCGAGACGAGCCTGCTGCTCAACAACATGATCGATGAGGGCAAGAACCTGCTGTTTGAGGGCGCCCAGGCGACGCTGCTCGACATCGACCACGGCACCTATCCGTACGTGACGTCTTCCAACTGCACCGCCGGCGGCGCCATCACCGGCTCCGGCGTGGGCATGAAGAACGTCGACCGCGTGCTGGGCGTCATGAAGGCCTATATCACCCGCGTCGGTTCGGGCCCCATGCCCACCGAGCTTTCCTATGAGTCCGAGGCCGGTCACACGCTGACCGAGGAGGGCTATGAGTACGGCGTGACCACCGGTCGCCGTCGTCGTTGCGGCTGGTTTGACGGCCCTATCGCCAACTATGCCTCGCGCGTCAACGGCCTCACCGACATCGCCGTGACCAAGCTCGACGTGCTTTCGGCCTTCGACACCATTAAGGTGTGCGTTGCCTATGACGTCGATGGCGAGCGCTACACCAGCGTGCCCGAGCACCAGGTGCGCTTTGAGCATGCCAAGCCCATCTACGAGGAACTTCCTGGCTGGAAGTGCGATATCACCGGCTGCCGCAGCTTTGACGAGCTGCCGCAGGAGGCTCAGGACTACGTGGCGTTTATCGAGGATCTGGCACACACCCGCGTGACGTTCATTGGCGTTGGCGCCGGTCGCGAGCAGATCATCAACCGATTCTGGAAGTAATCGGGACTATTTGGTTATTGCGATATACCCCTTTGCAGCCCGGACGGGCGGCCGAGGGGTATATTTGCTTGCAAAGGGCTCGCGCGGAGCGGGCCATTCATCCATAGAGGAGGCACCCTTGAAGGCGGACACTCAAACCATCGACATCCTGTTGTTGGGCAGCGGCGGCCGTGAGCATGCTTTGGCAGCTAAGCTCGCAGCATCACCGCGCGCCGGCAAGCTCTACATTGCGCCGGGCAACGGCGGCACCGCGAGCTGCGGCGAGAACGTTGTTCTCGACGACTGCGATCCTGCGGCCGTGGCGGCGTTTGCCCAGAGCCACGGATGCGGACTCGTGGTAATTGGCCCCGAGGCTCCGCTCGTGGCGGGCGTGGCCGACGCCGTGCGTGCGGCGGGTATTCCCTGCTTTGGCCCGGGTGCCGAGGGCGCCCAGATGGAGGGCTCCAAGCTGTTCTCCAAGCAGCTCATGGAGCGCGCGGGTATTCCGACGGCAGCCTACGGCTCGTTTACCGACGAGGCTTCGGCTCTCGCCTACGTGCGCGAGCAGGGCGCCCCGCTGGTCGTCAAGGCCGACGGCCTTGCCGCGGGCAAGGGCGTTATCGTGGCGACCGAACTTGAGCAGGCCGAGGAGGCCGTGCGCGAGTGCTTTGGCGGCACCTTTGGCGATGCCGGCAATACCGTGGTCATCGAGGAGATGCTGACCGGCCCCGAGTGCTCGCTGTTGGCCTTTACCGACGGCAAGACTGTGCGCCCCATGGCCACCTCGCAGGACCACAAGCGCGCGCTCGAGGGCGACAAGGGCCCCAACACCGGCGGAATGGGCGTCTACAGCCCGGTGCCCATCGTGACTGACGAGGAGCACGCCACCATGGTGAAGGTCATGGAGCAGACCGTGGCCGAGCTCGCTGCCGAGGGTATCGACTACCGCGGCTGCCTGTATGGCGGCTTTATGCTCACCCCCGCCGGCCCCAAGGTACTGGAGTTCAACGCCCGCTTTGGCGACCCCGAGACGCAGGTCGTGCTGCCGCGCCTTAAGAACGACCTGGTTGAGGTCATGCTGGCTTGTGCCAACTGCGAGCTCGATCAGATTGAGCTCGACTGGCGTGACGAGTGGGCCGTGGCCGTTGTCCTGACGAGCGCGGGCTATCCCGGCAGCTACGAGAAGGGCAAGGTCATCACCGGTATTGAGGATGCCGAGGCCATGGAGAACGTGACCGTGTACCACGCGGGCACTGCCGTGGTGGACGGCCAGCTCGTGACCAATGGTGGCCGCGTGCTTGCCGTGACCGCTCTGGGCGACACGTTCGAGAACGCTCGCAACCTTGCCTACGAGGCCTGCGAGAAGATTGATTTTGAGGGCAAGACCCTGCGTCACGACATCGGCCTGCGCGCGCTGCGCGGTCGCGACGCCTGGGATGCCTAAAATCCGAGAGGAATGAGACGGATGGACGAGAAGAACGAAGAGCTCGTGGACGCGCAGATCGTCGAAGAGGACAGCCGCATGTATGGGCACGCCGAGGGCGAGCCTGGTGGCGAGGTCGCTGACGAGCCGGCACTGGTGCTGGGCGATGACGACCCGCACGATGCCGAGCTGCACGAGAAGATTCTTTCGGAGGAGTGCGCCTGGAAGGGCAAGATCCTCGACGTCCACCGTCTTGAGGTTGAGCTGCCCAACGGTCACCGCAGCGCCCGCGATATCGTTCGCCATCCGGGTGCGGCGGCCGTTGTGGCACTGACCGAGAGCGGCAAGATCGTACTGGTGCGTCAGTACCGCACCGCCATCGACCGCGTGACGGTCGAGATTCCCGCCGGCAAGCTCGACCCGGGCGAGGACCCGCTCGATTGCGCCAAGCGCGAACTGCATGAGGAGACGGGCTTTAGGGCTGGTCGCATTCGCTTTTTGACGTCGATTGTCACGTCCTGCGGTTTTTGCGATGAGATCATCCACATCTACTTGGCTACCAAGCTCGAGTTCGACGCGCCCAACCCCGATGATGACGAGTTTGTCAACGTGGACTTGGTGCCGCTGCACGAGCTGATCGACGCCGTGCTCGACGGCAAGATCGAAGACGCCAAGACCGTCGTAGGCGCGCTTGCCTGCGATAGCATCGCACACAGGCTGGGCGGAGCCGAACTGTAACGAGTGGGGATAGCCCTGGGACAAGTACTACTGATTGCTTTGTCCCAGGGCCTTACGTTGCTGATATTTCTTTAAGGATCACATGCTGAAAAGGTTTTTGTCTTATTACAAGCCCCAGATGGGGCTTTTTGTTGCTGATACTGTTTGCGCTCTGGTGCTTGCCGCCATTGACCTTGCGTTTCCCATCATTCTGCGCAATCTGACCGGCGGGCTCTTTACCCAGGGACAGGCTGCTATTATGCAGGCGCTCGGTATGATCGCGGTGGGCTTGGTGCTGATGTATGCCGTCCGCTGCGCCTGCCGCTATTTTGTGAGCTATTGGGGTCACGTGATGGGCGCGCGCATGGAGTCCAAGATGCGCGAGGACCTGTTTGACCAGTATGAGCGCTTTAGCTTTGCGTACTTCGACCGCAACAGCTCGGGCGACATGATGAGCCGCGTGGTCAACGACCTGTTCGATATCTGCGAGGCGGCGCATCACGTGCCCGAGTGGATCATCATCTGCGGCATCGAGATCATCGGCTCGTTTGTGATCCTCTTTACCATCGCCCCGGTGCTGGCGCTTGCCATGGCTGTGGTGACGGCAGTGTTTGCGGTCATCATGTTTTGGCAGAACATGCGCATGCGCGAGGTCTTTAGCGACAATCGCAAAAAAATCAGTGGCATCAATGCGCAGCTGCAGGATTCGCTGGCGGGTATGCGTGTGGTCAAGAGCTTTGCCAATGAGGAGACCGAACGCTTCAAGTTCCGCGCCTCCAACAATCGCTACCTTTCGTCCAAGGAGAACATGTATCACGCCATGGGCGTCTATACCGCGACGTATGGCCTGCTCTCGGGTGTGCTCTATGTGATCGTGGTGCTGCTGGGCGGCTGGCTGGTCGCCCAGGGACAGCTGCAAGCGGTCGATATGGCGACCTTTGCACTCTATATTTCGCTGTTCTGTACGCCGCTCGAGACACTCGTCAATTCGGCCGAAACGTATCAGAAGGCTATCGCCGGCTTTAAGCGTATGGACGAGGTGCTCTCGACCGCGCCGGATATCCAGGACAAGCCGGGCGCCACGGATCTGCAGGTGACTGCCGGCGCCGTGGAGTATCACGACGTGTGCTTTAACTACGAGGATGTTGAGCTGGGCGAGGGCGATGCCGACGAGCGTCCCGTTATCGACCATATGGATCTGTCTATCAAGCCCGGCCAGACCATCGCTTTGGTTGGTCCCTCGGGCGGTGGCAAGTCCACGACCTGTTCGCTGCTGCCGCGCTTTTATGACGTGGCTGCCGGATCCATTAGCATCGACGGTCAAGACGTGCGCGATGTGACGCAGCAGAGCCTGCGCCGTGCCATCGGCCTGGTGCAGCAGGATGTCTACCTGTTTGACGGAACAATCGGCGAGAACATCGCCTACGGCAAGCCGGGTGCTACGGCAGAAGAGATCGCTGACGCCGCCCATCGCGCCAACATCGATGCCTTTATCGAGTCGCTTCCACAGGGCTATGACACGGTCGTGGGCGAGCGCGGCAGCCGTCTTTCGGGCGGACAGAAGCAGCGCGTTGCCATCGCGCGCGTGTTTCTCAAGAACCCCAAGATCCTGATTTTGGACGAGGCGACGAGTGCTTTGGATAACGAGAGCGAGGAGGCGGTCCAGGAGTCGCTCGAAGAGCTGGCACGCGGCCGTACCACAATCATCATCGCCCACCGTCTTTCGACCATTAAGCATGCTGACGAGATTGCGACCGTTGAGCATGGTCGCGTTGTGGAACGTGGCACGCATGAACAGCTTCTCGCCCGTGGCGGCACCTATGCCCGTTACTATCGAATGCAGTTCGAAGGTGCGCGTGCGCACGAGCTCGACTGATTGATATGACAGGAAGTTTATGGCTGACAAGAACCCTTTGACTCCGGAAGAAGTGACGGAGTTATTCTCCGAAATCGATGCATCCGGTGTTTTGGATCCCACGCTTGCCAAAAAGCGAACCGAGCGCATGCGCGAGAAGGAGGCTGCGGCCAAGCGCGGTGACAAAGCTGCGCTAGCGCAGCTGCGCAGCGAGGACCGCGCGAGCCAGGCAAAACATATCGACCCGCTGTCCGAGGACGATCCTTCGGGCTCGCAGGTGAGTCATACCATTACGAAGACCGCGATGGCCGTGGTCATTGGTATTTTGGTGCTGATCGTGGGCATGCAGATTGGCTACGGCGTGATGCGTCGTCTGAACACCGCCAACCTGTCCGAGAGCGTTTCGGTCGATACCGTTTCGACGGCGCTGAAGGGCGGCCTTGAGTGGGGCAACGGCTTTACGCAGTTCCCGCTCGACTTTACCGTCGATGAAGCCGATGAGCGTACGGGCACGGTCGAGGTGACGGTGTTGGACACATCGTCTGCCAGCGAGCTCGAGCTGCTGTCCAACGGGCAGATCCAGGCCGCGGCGCTTGCGACCAACGCGCTGCTCAACGATAAGATCGACCGCGTGGTGTATAACGTTCACGCCTATATCGACGAGGATAGCAACATTCAGCACGATTCCTTCTTTGGCATGTTCCCCGCGCGGGGCCACCAGAGCGCCATTTTGACGTTCGTGTGGACCAAGAGCTCATCCAACGCCACGAGTATCGACTGGAAGATGCGCATCGTGAGTATGGATGACACCATCGCCGAGCGCATTCAGAAGCAGGTGAACTCGGTGTCGTCGTTGATTGAGGACCCGGTGGTGAGCCAGACCAAGATTGACGAGGAAAAGGCTGAGCGCGATCTGGAGCATCGTCTGCATGGCCGCGAGATTTTCCGCGGCGGCAAGCCCGATCGCACACCGTCCGAACTGCTGGAGCAGGACAAGAAAAAATAAGACGCCATCATCCCGCGTGAGCCACAAGCCTCGCGGGATGATTTTTAATCCCCATTACAGTTTGAGCCGTCCGAAAGGGCGGCTCTTTTCCGTTGC
>CBCSLZ010000031.1:0-24420 GCA_965141245.1 uncultured Collinsella sp. | reverse complement strand
ATTATTCAAACATCCGAGCAACAAAACCGACATTTTTGTAGCCAGTTCTCAATTCTCTTGACATTTACTCAGATTTGCTTTCTTTTATTCGCTATCTGTTTTTTGTTTCTGCTGGTAATTTAGTTGCCTATTATTTTTTAATGGCATTAGATTTATTTGCACAACATTTTGCTCAAGAGCAAGCGTCCTGTGAACGGTCGAAAATCGACCGTGAACGGTAAGTCATTAACCGGGAGGAATAGACTACTAAATTGATGGGAATATCTTTAACCCATCGGTAGTTAGAAGCGTAATGTTCAGACAACAATATTTGAATTTTCGCGCAGATTTTAGGCATCAATTCGCCCAAATCGCCTGAGGCCGCCACAAAGGTGCCTGCCCCTTTGTGGCGGCTCTCCCCCGGCGCTACAGCAGATGCTCCTCGATAAAGATCGCGATGCCGTCTTTGTCGTTGCTGGCGGTTACAAAGTCGGCGGCGGCACGGGTGGCGTCGCTGCCGTTTGCCATGGCAACGCCAACGCCGGCGTCGGCCACCATGCAGGTGTCGTTGTCCGCATCGCCAAACACGCAGATGTCCTGGAGCTCCATGTCGTTGAGCTCCGCCACGCGCACAAGGCCGCGCGTCTTGGACACGCGCGGATCCATGAACTCGTAGAGCCGCTGCGTGGTTTGCAGAGCCGCTGCCTTAACAGTGTCATCGGCAAACGTCGACGCCCGCTCAATCACCTGCGGCATTACCTCGGGTGCCATGGTAAACATCACCTTGGGCTGCGGCTCGCGCAAAAACTCGGCAAAATCGACCACCTTGTAGGACACGCCGTCGACGCGCGACAGGTGCTCGACGCACGCGTTGCTCTCGGGCACGTAGAACACGCCGTCTCGGGGGCAGACGGGCGTTGCCGGAAGGTCCGCCATGTGCTTGCAGATGCGCGCGATGGTCTCGCCCGGCAGCGGATAGCTCAGCTCGTTGATATCGTGCGCGCGGTCGATGACCTCGGCGCCACCGCAGCCCACGAGCACGTCCACCAGGCCTTCGATGCCCCAGAGCTCGTACATGGCCTCGGTCGCGTGGGCGTCGCGCCCGGTGCACAGGCCGAAGAGCACGCCGCGCTCGCGCAGGGCACGAATCGCCGCCACGGTGCGCGGGGACACCGTGTGCTGGCTCGTGAGCAGCGTGCCGTCGATATCGCAGAACACGGCTTTAATGTGGCTGAAGGTGGTGTCCATGGGGGCCTTTCTGGGTTGTGCGGCGGTGTGGGGTGTATTCGTGAACGGCGTACATGGTATACCAAGGCGCAGGCCGTTGGGGCCCGATCGCCACAAAGGTGTCTGGCTCCTTTGTGGTGGCCGGACCCGAAGGGTGTCCCGGCCCGGGGCGCAAACCATCACAACATTCGACGTTTTTCGGCAAAATCGCGATTTTCGCTGAATGTTGTGATGGTTTTTACTGCTTTGCGGCACGATCCAAATGCCGGCGTCCAAACAGCAGCAACGCCGCGGGAACCGCCGTCACGACCATGCCCGCACCAACGAGTGTCTGCTGCACGCCAAACGTCGCCACCAGCCAGGGGGCAATCGCCAGCGGGGCCACGCCGGCAAACATGTTGCCAAAACCCATGACCGAGTTGACGCGACCGAGCTGCTCGAGCGGGGCCGTCGTTTGCACGATCGTGTTGTGGAGCGGGTTGACAAGGCCCCAGGCCACGCCCAGGACAATCTGGCCGACAAGGGCTACGCCCACGTACGGCGTTCCCACGTAGAGCAAACTTCCCAGGCCCACGGATATAAGCGCCACGAGCAGCGTTTTAAGGTTGACCAGGTGCGGCGGCAAACGGAGCGCAACGACGGCGCCCAGCACCGCGCCCACGCCCGAGGCCGACGAGAGCCAGCCCATCCATTCGACACCGACGCCCAGGACATCGCGGTAGAAGAACGACTCCAGCGGATCGAAGGCACCGTAGCCAAAGTTTGAAAGGAAAATAATGCAGAACAGCAGGGCGAGGACGCTGTTGGTGAAGACCGTCTTGATGCTGGCTGCGAAGGTAGCGCGGGAAGATGCGTTGGGATCGGGACTTTGTCCCGCACGCTCCCCTTCCTCTGCCGAATCGGCATCCGCATCCCCGGCGACATGGCTGGTCTGCGGCCTAAAGCCCCAACCAGCGACGAGCGCCAACACTGTAAAGATCATCATGAGCACGAACACCGCGCGCGACGACGCAGCCGCCGCGACAAAGCCGCCCAGTGTGGGGCCGACGATAATGCTCACGTTGGAGAACATGGCGATGGCGGAGTTGATGTCTTTGAGCTCGACAGGATCGTCAGTGAGGTAGGCTGGATAGGATGTGGCGATGGGCTGGGCGAATCCCATCACAAAGCCCAGGAGCACCGCGCCGAGCAGGACGATGCCGGTCGCGCTGCCAAAAACGAGGATCGCCGCGCCGGTTGCCAACGTGCCCACGATGCTCAGCAAGAAATGACGGCGCGGGCCCCAGGCGTCAAGCGCCGCGCCACCCGCAAAGGATCCCAAGATCACGAATACGTTCATAAACAGGACGGCCAGCGATGTCGCCACGACCGAGGCATCGTCTGCATAGGTGAGCGTTCCGATGACGCCGATAAAGTAACTGGTCTGAAAACCGGTGTAGATGAGAAAGCGCATCGCCACCAGGCGTTTGGCCTGCACGGACAGCGAAGGTTGAGGCTTTGAGAAAAGAGAGGCGAGCATGGAGACTCCTTGTTTCATACGAATGCGGACGGCGGGCATTCGCCACCGTCTGTCAAATCAATCTATCCGCATGAAACATTAAGGACGCATCAAGCCCCTTCTCTCCGTTTTTGCCAGCACGAACTACTTGGTAGATTGTAAGGCATGTCCCACACATCCACCAAAGCAAAAACCGCCACAAAGGTGCCTGGCCCCTTTGTGGCGGAAATGACGTTTGCCCAGATAAAACCTGCCAAAACAAACCTGTCCCTTTTTGGCAGGTTTTAGGCCAGATGGTCCTGAATCAGATCGCAGATGGCTCGGGCGTCGTTGATGTTGATGGCTCGGGTCGCAAAGCCGGCGTCGAAGGCCTGACGTGCCAGGGCTTCGTTGCAGGCAAGGGCCAGCGTGTGGCCATCGACCAAGTCGAGCGAGCTCTTACCGCGCAGACGGTCGACACCGGAGCGCGCGACGACGATGTTGTCGAAGCCCTCAGTCTTGTAGCCCTCGATGATCACCACGTCGACATCGTTGTAGCGCGACAGCAGCTCACGCGCGGGCATCTCGTCCTCCTCGCGCGTGTCGGCGTACTCCGCCCAGCGCGTGGCGCAGATGAGGCCCACGTGCTTGGATCCGGCCTGGTGATGGCGCCAGGTGTCCTTAGCGGGCACATCGATATCAAAGCCGTGGTGCCCGTGATGCTTGAGCGAACCCACGCGCAGGCCGCGGCGGGTGAGCTCGGCGATAACCTTCTCAACGAGCGTGGTCTTGCCCGAGTTCTGGTAGCCGATAAACGCGATCGCGGGGACGGCCGGCGCCGGAGCTGCGGACGCGACGGCGACGGGCGCGCTTGCGAGCGTGGCACCGTCAGCGGCCACGGCCTCAACGGCAGCGGCCTGACGCTCTGCACGATCCCACACGCCCGAGCGGCCGCCCTCCTTGTGCAGCAGGCGCACGTCGACGATCTCCATACCGCGATCGACCGCCTTGCACATGTCATAGATCGTTAGGCACGCGGCGCTCGCACCGGTCAGGGCCTCCATCTCGATACCCGTCTTGCCCGTCACGCCGGCCGTAACCAGTACGTGAAAGCCAACCTGCCCGTCCGCGCGCGCCGGTGCCCAGCCCTCGGGCACGTCCTCGGCCGGCGTCCCCGCCGCAGCGATGGGCGCAATGTCGCACTTGCTCTTGGTAATGAGCAACGGATGGCACATGGGGATGATGTCGCTCGTGCGCTTGATGGCCATAATGCCCGCCACGCGCGCACAGGCAAGCACATCGCCCTTTTTGGCGCGGTCCTGCAACACCATGGCTTGCGTCTCGGGGTGCATGAGGATGGTGCCCTCGGCGATAGCAATGCGATGGGTCTCGGCCTTGTCTGACACGTCGACCATGCGTACCTCGCCCTTGGCGTCCACGTGCGTCAGCTCGTCGCGGCGGGCGTCACGGGCGGGCTCGGTGGCAGCACTGGCAGACGGCTGCGCGGACGCGTCGGCGTTGCCAGCATTCGCCGCAGCCGTGACTTTGTGGGCAGACATCGCGGCCCTACGAGCGGCCTTGGTAGCATCGGCGTACCTGCTCTTGGCCATATGATCATCCTCCGATTTGGGACATAAATCGTTGCGTGCCCTCAATTATCGCGTGTTCCTGCGGTTTGTGGGCCACGGCATCGCGCCAAATCGAAAGTACCTGCATATCATCACCACGGCGCAGCGCCTCACGCACCGAATACTCGGCATCGCTAAACAGACACGGACGCACGTTGCCATCGGCCGTCAGGCGCAGGCGGTTGCAATTCGCACAAAAATGGTTGGACATGGCGCTAATAAAGCCGACCGTTCCCGCCGCGCCCGGAAAGTGCCAATAGCGCGCAGGGCCCGCGCCGGCAGGAGCGTCGTTGATGTCGAGTGGCTCGAGCTCGCCCAGTCCCGTCGCGGCGGCCCCGGCATTGATGCGCGCCCGCAGCTCGTCACTCGGCACGGTATCGCTCGCGTCCCACAGCTCGGGATTGAGCGCGGGCGCATGCGGGTCCACAGCGCAATGCGAGCTCGTGTGTTCGTCGCCAATGGGCATATATTCGATAAAGCGCAGGTGGATGGGGCGATCAAGCGTGAGCCGCGCAAGGGCCGCCACATCCTGGTTGAGCCGGCGCACCACAACGCAGTTGACCTTAACGGGCTCAAAGCCCCAAGCCAGCGCCGCGTCGATGCCAGCCATGGTCTGTTCGAGCCGACCCAGGCGCGTGATCTTTCCAAAGAGCGTAGGATCAAGCGTGTCGAGCGAAATGTTAACGCGGTTAAGCCCCGCGTCCTTGAGCTGCAGCGCCAGCTTGGGCAGCAGGGCGCCATTGGTGGTGAGCGAGATGTCCTCGATCTGCGGGATCGCGCGGATGTCACGAATAAGCGGGATGATACGGCGGCTGACCAGCGGCTCGCCACCCGTCAGGCGCACGCGGCGAATGCCCTCCCCCGCCACTAGGCGCACAAAACGGGCGATTTCCTCGGCGCTGAGCAGCTCGTCGTGCGCGCGGGGCGCCACGCCATCGGCCGGCATGCAATAGATGCAGCGGAAATTGCACTTGTCGGTAACGGCAATGCGCAGGTAGTTGATATCGCGGCCAAAGCCGTCATGTTGCACGTGCCCGTCCACGCAGCCCTCCCCTCACGCGGCGTTTTATTCTTCGGAAAACATAATACCCCACGGGAGAATCATGCCGACACCCGTACGACAGGACAGGTCGCTTCGAGCAAAACGGACTTTCCAAGCCCATCCTCAGCACAGACCATCACAACATTCGATGCTTTTCCCGTTTTTGGCAATAAACGTCGAATGTTGTGATGGTTTGCCTGCCCACAGCACCCCGTAGAAGGACCGGAACGCCCCTAGAGGCCGCCATCCCAGTGCCGAATCACGAATTCTCGCAGGTCGTTCTGACGTTTCTGGAACGCTTCGCTTCGGTCGCACTTGAGACCCATAGCGAGCGCGATGGCGTTCATCGCCCGATGCAATTGCAGCTGATGGGCAAACTGAGTCCCGGTGAGGACGATCATCCTAAAGCCCAGCGCGCTCAGCACGGTCATACGCTCCGCATCCGACGCGCTGCGCTGTTTATCAAGATGGTCCGAGCCGTTGTATTCAATCCCCGTACCGCTCGCAGGCGCATATACGTCGATCTCGAAATACCCGGCCTTTGCGAGATACTTGAACTCGTTGGGAACATCGACCCGATGGTTGAGCTCGATCTTGGCGTATCCCAGCCCTCCCTGGGAACGTTTTGCAGCGACCATGATTGCGGTGGCCGTCTCCATGGGCGACCGCGCGCCATCGTGCACGCGCCTGAGCACGGCGGCCGCGCGTATAGCCCCCTGACGAGATCGGTTCTCATTGCAATAAGCAATCAAGTCGGCAACGGTATACCTCTGCCCCATCTCGATATAATCGCCTGTCGACAGATGATTCAAATGGTACCGGGCGCAGATTTCATACCCATATTCCAGCTGCTCGGGCTCACTCATCCACGAACCCGCTTGGACAAAGCACATGGCCTCATCAACCACCAGAAGGCCCTCTGCCACCTCGATAAGATGGCCTGGAGGTACCGGCGCTCCAAACACGTGGCACCTAAATCCAGCCGGTGTCGAGCGCTCAAAATCGAAGTTGACGAGCGCGTCGATATGATCGAGCTCTTCTCGTGGAATACCAAGCGAAACCAGATAGTCGGTAACAATCCCGACTGCCGTTGAAGCCCTCAGCCCCTTGGCATCGAGTCCCAATTTGGGCAGGCTCGCGGTCGGCTCCGCCTCGTTAGCAAGCAAGTCCTCATCGTATAGGCTGCTTGCTCGCGAGAGCGGCTCGGACGGGCGCGCCACGTTGTGGTACAGCCAGGCAGTCTTATGGGACAGGACGATCGGCAGGTCCATGAGCCCTCCAATGGAGTCGGATAACCAACCTTATTCCCCGGCCCACGGGTCCGCACACCTTCGTGCGCAAGAAAGCGATTCCACCCAGTCGAGTGGCAGAAAAAACCATCACAACATTCGATGCTTTTCCCGTTTTTGGCAAAAAACGTCGAATGTTGTGATGGTTTGAGGCGAGGTGAGGGGCACGGAGGGGTCAAAGCATCGTGCTCGAACGGGCTAATCCAACTCTTTTAAACCATGCGCCAGCTGCCAGTACTCGCCGTGCTGGGCGAGCAGCTCTTCGTGCGTGCCGCGCTCGATGATGCGGCCGTGTTCGAGGACCATGATGGCGTCGGCATCGCGGACGGTGGACAGGCGGTGCGCGATCATAAAGGTGGTGCGTCCGCGCATGATGCGGTCCATACCGCGTTCGATGAGCTTTTCGGTACGCGTGTCGATGCTCGAAGTGGCCTCGTCCAGGATGAGCACCGGCGGGTCGGCGACGGCCACGCGCGCGATGGCGAGCAGCTGGCGCTGGCCCTGCGACAGGTTGGCGCCATCGGCCGTGACCGGTGTGTCGTACCCTCTAGGCAGGCGGCGGATAAACGAATCCGCGCAGGCGGCCTCGGCAGCGGCGCGCACCTCCTCGTCGGTCGCGTCGAGCTTGCCAAAGCGGATGTTCTGCGCAATGGTGCCGCTAAACAGGTGCGTGTCCTGCAGCACAATGCCGAGCGACCCGCGCAGGCTGGCCTTGGCAATGTGCTTGACGTCGATGCCGTCGTACGTGATCTCGCCGTCATCGACCTCGTAGAAGCGGTTGATGAGGTTGGTAATGGTCGTCTTTCCGGCGCCCGTCGAGCCCACAAACGCGATCTTTTGCCCCGGCTTGGCAAACAGGTTGAGGTCCGTGAGCACACGGGTGCCCGGCACGTAGGAAAAGTCCACGGCATGGAAGCGCACATCGCCGGCAAGCGGGACCAAGCCGCACGTGAGCTCGGTGCCGTCGGCAGCCACCGCGCGGCCCGACTCATCAACGGCTGCCACATCATGCAAATGCCCGTACGCGCCCACGCCCTGGCCCTCGGGAATCTTCCACGCCCACGCGGCGTCGCCCGTCTGCACCAGCTCCACGCAGCCCTCGTCCACCTCGGGTTTAAGGTCCATAGCCGCAAACAGGCGCTCGGCACCGGCCAACGCGTTGAGCAAGAAGTTGCCGAGCTGCGTAAACTGGTTGATGGGCATGGCGGCCTGGCGCACAAAGACCAGGTAGCTCGCGAGCGCACCTACGTCGGCGAGTCCCTTGATGCAGAGCATGCCGCCCGCCACGGCGACGATGGCATAGTTGACGTAGCCGATCACGACGGTCATGGGCACCATGGAGTTGGCATAGCTCACGGCGGCGGTGCCGGTGCGGCGAAGCTCGTCGTTGCGGCAGGTGAAGCCGGCAACATTCGCCGCCTCGCGGTTAAAGACCTTGATGACCTTTTGGCCCGAGACCATCTCTTCGATATATCCGTCCAGGTCGCCAAGCGATGCCTGCTGGGCGGCAAAGAAGCGCTTAGAGCGCGCGCCCGAATAGCGCGCATACAGCACAATGGCCGCATCGCACACGAGTGTGATAATCGTGAGCTGCCAGTTAAGGATGATGAGCATGGCCGTGGTGCCCACTACCTGAATGGCGGCCTGAATCACGTTGGCAAAGCTGTTGTTGAGCGCCTCGGAGACGGTGTCGACATCGTTGGTGAAAAAGCTCATGATGTCGCCCGAGCGCGTGCTGTCAAAATAACTGAGCGGCAGCGTCTGGATGTGCGCGAACAGATCGCGGCGAATATCGGACACCACGCGTTGGGCCGCGCGCACCATAATCTGCGAGTAGCCCAGGGCCGAGAGCACGCCCGCGGCGTAGATGACCGCCGTCAGGATGACCTGCTTGGCGAGCAGTTCCTCCCCGCCCGTAGCCAAACCGTTAACGATGGGGCGCACCATGTAGGTGCCGGCGAGGCTCGCGATGGCGGCAACGGAGGCGAGCACGCCCACCGCGAGCAACGAGAACTTGGCATGCCCCATGTAGGAGAGCAAGCGGTGCACAGTGCGCTTGAGGTCGGCCGGGCGTGCTTGGGCTGCGGTCTTAGGCATGGCACTCACCCCCTTCCAAGGGTGATCCGCATGCGACGGAGGAAAACGAATCATTCGCGCAGCCATCGTCACAGCCGTCGCCGGCGTCCGCGTTCCCCGCAAACTCCATCTGCGAGGCGTAAATCTCCTGGTAGATGTTGTCGCCCGCCAGCAGTTCCTCGTGCGTGCCAACGCCGTGGACACGACCGTCGTCCAACACCACAATGCGATCGGCATCCATGACGCTCGCGATGCGCTGGGCGATGATGAGCACGGTCGTATCGGGGATCTGAGCGATGTGCTCGCGAATCTTAGCGTCGGTCGCCATATCGACCGCGCTGGTGGAGTCATCAAAAATGAGCACGCGCGGATGCTTGAGCAGCGTGCGCGCGATGCACAGGCGTTGCTTCTGGCCACCCGAAACTCCGGCGCCGCCTTGGCCCAACTCGCCGTCCAGCCCGCCGATGCGATCGAGGAACTCGTCCACGCACGCCGCGCGGCAAGCCGCGAGGAGCTCATCGTCCGACGCCTGCGGATTGCCCCACTGCAGGTTCTCGCGCACGGTACCCGTAAACAGCACATTCTTTTGCAGCACAATGCCCACGGCGTCGCGTAGAGTCGCGAGGTCGTAGTCGCGCACGTCGTGTCCACCCACAAGCACGGCGCCCTCGGTAGCGTCGTACAGGCGCGCAATCAGCTGCACAAGCGAGCTCTTGCCCGAGCCCGTGCCGCCGAGGATGCTCACCGTCGAGCCGCTCTCGATACGAAGGTCGATATGCTCGAGCACATCCTCGGCTGCATCCGCGCGGTATTTAAAGGAAACGTCGCGAAACTCGATACTGCCGTCCGCTGGCGCCGCAGTCGCGAGGTCTCCCGCAGGGTTGGCGATAAAGGGCTCCTCATCGAGCACCTCTGCGATACGGCCCACACTCGTGAGAGCGCGCGTGAGCAGCAAAAACACGTTGGAAATCATCATGAGCGAGTTCATGATCAGCAGCACGTAGCTCATAAAGCCCGTGAGCGAGCCCACGCCCAGCTTGCCGGCGAGAATCATGTGGCCGCCAATCCACAGGATGGAGAGCGCAGCCACGTACATCGACAGCTGAAACACCGGCAGGTTGAGCACCGCGTTGCCAAAGGTCTTCGTCGCAGTGCCGGCGAGCTCGGTATTGACGGTGTCGAACTTGGCCTCCTCGTGCTCGGTACGAACGTAGGCCTTGACGGCACGCACGGCGGTGAGGTCTTCCTGTACCACGCCGTTGAGGTGGTCCATCGAGGTCTGGAGTTGGCGGTAGAGCGGACTGACGCGATAGGTGATGACGCCCAGCACGATTGCCAGCACGGGCAAGATGATCGCAAAGACGGTGGCGAGCGGGCGCGACAGCATCAGCGCGTAGATAAGGCCGACGATAAGCGTCACCGGGCCGCGAACCATAGGGCGAAAGCCGTTGCCCACAGCATTTTGGATAACGGTGATGTCCGTGGTCATGCGGGTGACGAGCGAGCTGGCGTCGTAGTTGTCCAGGTTACCAAAAGCGAGCGTCTGAATCTTTTTGTACTCGGCCTCACGCAGGTTAGCGCCTAGGCCCGAGGCAACGCGGGCGGACGTGCGGGCATAACCCAAGCCCAGTACCAGCGAAAGCGCAGCGCACACCAACATGTACGCGCCCTGCAGCAGCATGTAGTTGATATCACCCGCAGGCACGCCCATATCGATGATGTTGGCCATGATGACCGGGATAAACAGCTCGAGCACCGTCTCGACCGACACAGAGAACACGCCGAGGATGGCATCGCGATGGTATGCCCCTAGATAGGAAAACAGTATTTTGAGATTGCGCACGCAGGTTCAACCCCCATCAAACGTTGTTCGCAAACGCACGTATTATTGCGCGCCGAATAATGGTGTCAAGTATTCCGAAATCGTTTTCTGCAAGGTTAGCGCCGGCGGCGAGTTCTCGTGATGTGTGTCCATATTCACTCGGAATAATAATGCGCGAGACTTTTTCGCTCCGGCGTCAACACAAACCTTGACTCTACAATCGTTGTAGGGTTTTCACTACACTGGTACCTAACCGAACCAAGTAAGAAAGCCCCGCCCATGGAACACGACCTCACACGCGGCAATGTCCTCAAGACCATCGCGGTCTTTGCCCTGCCTTATATGCTCTCGTACTTTTTGCAGATGCTCTACGGCATGGCCGACCTGTACATGATGGGGCAGTTTAGCGGCGCCGCCGGCATCACCGCCGTGGCAAATGGCGCGCAGACGCTCTATATGATTACCGTGGCGCTCGTGGGCCTGGCCATGGGAACGACGGTGGTCGTCGGCCACGCCGTGGGGTCGCGTCGGTTTGACCGCGCCGAGACCGCCATCGGCAACACCATCACGCTCTTTATGGGCGTCTCGGTAGTGCTGGCCGCCGTCCTGCTCGCACTGTGCCCGCAAATCGTGGCGCTCATTGGCACGCCGGCCGAGGCGGTCGAAGACACCGCCGCCTACCTGCGCATTTGCTTTATCGGCATTCCCTTTATCGCCGCGTACAACATCCTCTCGGCCATCTTTCGCGGGCTGGGCGATTCGCGCTCGCCTATGTACGTGATCGGCGTGGCATGCATCATCAACATCGCGCTCGACTTTCTGTTTATCGGCCACATGGGGCTCGGCCCCGTGGGCGCGGCGCTCGGCACGGTGACCGCGCAGACGGCCAGCGTTGCCCTCGCGCTCGTATGGCTCAAGAGCCGTCGCACGAACATCCACGTTAAGCGCAGCGACCTGCGCCCCCAGCCCGAGGTGCTCGGCAGCATTCTTAAGATCGGCGTGCCCGTGGCCGTGCAGGACGGCTGCATCCAGGTGGCGTTTATGTTTATCACCGTCATCGCCAACCATCGCGGCCTGGTCGACGCCGCCGCCGTGGGCCTGGTCGAGAAGATGATCAGCTTCTTGTTCATTGTGCCGAGCTCCATGGGCGCCACCGTCAGCGCGCTCACGGCGCAAAACGCCGGCGCGGGCAAGGGCGACCGCGCGCGCCAGGTACTCAAAGACGCCATGACCATCTCGGTAGTGTACGGCTGTCTGATCACAACGCTGATGTGGCTGGTGGCACCGGCGTTTATCGGCTTTTTTGCCAAGGACGCCGCGGTGGTCGCGGCCGGCACCGGCTATATGCGCAGCTACATTTTCGACGCGATTTTTGCCGGCATCCACATTTGCTTTAGCGGCTTTTTCGCTGCATACGGCAAGAGCTACATCGGCTTTGCGCACAACGTGCTGGCCGTAGCGCTCATTCGCGTGCCGGGCGCGTGGCTGCTGTCGAATGCCTATTCCGACACGCTGTTTCCCATGGGCATCGCCTCGCCGTGCGGGTCGATTTTGTCGGCAGTCATCTGTGTTATCGCGTTTACCGTGCTCAACCGGCGCGGAGCTTTTGACAAGCTGGTGGCGTAGCGGGGCAACGTGAGATCGCCCTGATCGACGACATCATCAGCGACGACCCCGCGACCTATGTGACGCAGATCACGGTGCCGGTTGCCCCGTTCAGATAAGAACTGCCTAGAAAACGTTCGGCTGAAGGCAGAATCTTGACGTTATAGGCCATATTTTGCCTCAAGGTCATCGAGAGCCTCAAAGGCATCACGCGACGTGCCAGCAGCACGCTCCCGCTCGGCCACAGCTATACGAGCCATCAGACGAGCCTTAGCCTGTTCCTGAACCATGAGGTCATAGTCTTCAGATCGAAGTACAACAAATTTGCTATAGCCGTTTTTTGTAACAGTCACTGGACCAGGAGCCTCCCAACAAGCTTGCTAAACGCCGGGGACAATCCCCGATATGGCGGTTTTACTCCTCCGGAATCGGAAACGCACGGATGAACTCTGCAGGCGAGAAGGTCTTGATGGTCGAGCGCACAAAAGCGGCGCGGTCACGCGTGATGATAAAGTCCACACCGGCACGCTCGGCCATCGCACGGATACAGCCGTCCTCAAAGTCCGGCTCATCGGAATAGGCGGAGGCGAAACAAGCCTCTTGGTCGAGAGACTCTACCGAGTAGCTCTTAAGGCAGCCGCGCACTACCTCGCGCCCGCGCGCCTCGCCGGCCTGTTTAGTGAGAATGTAGTACGCGTCCTTGAGAGAGCAGGCCGAAACAACGCCCTCGATAAGCCCCACGTCAACAAGCCCCTTGATGGTTTGCGCCGCCCCATGCTCCGGCCGGCCCGGCAGCACGCAATCGAGCAGAAAATTGGTATCGAGAAATGCTCTCATAGGTAGCGCTCCCTCGCGACGCGCTTTTCATCTTCAACCGTCATCGTATCGAGCGGCGTTCCTTTTGGCATTTTGGCTACGATATCGAGATACTCCTGGTAGTCCTCATTCTCCGCGAGCATCTCGCGAATCTCCTTCCAGGTGATCTTGGGATGCCACATCGTACCCACGTCGCGCTTGGGCTTGCCCGTGCCGCACGTCGGTTTTGCGCCCCCACGCTCCTGGGCAGCGTCATATTCCACCGTAACTGGACCTTCATAGTCGAGCGGTACGATCTTGAACAACGGCTTGCTCCGCTTGAAGACCACAACCTCCTCGCCCTCATTGGCAACCTTTTCGGCCACCTGCGTAAGGTTTTGGCGCAGCTCCGAAAACGCGACGGTAACCATAACGGCTCCTCTCAACATATATCTTTACTGCTTAGTATACACGTTAATGTTAATGTTAAAGTGTATAAAACTCATCACAATGGGGCAGCCCCGTTGTGGGACCTCACTGCGGGGCCCCTTTGCTTTGTATGAATCTTCTATCGCTCCGGAACGACACCGCTCCGCAGGGTCACCCTCAGCAACCTACATGACGCAGATCATGCTGCCCGCCACCACGCCCAAATAAAAACCTCCCGGAAAGTATCAACCTTTCCGGGAGGTTTTCTAATTTGATTATCGATGCACTAAGCCTCTGGCACCTGACCAGTAGCCAAGATTTGCTCGAGTGCGTCCTCGTCCAGCACGGGTACGCCCAGCTGCTCGGCCTTGGTGAGCTTGGAGCCCGCTTTGGGGCCGGCAACCAGGTAGCTCGTCTTCTTTGACACACTGCCCGAAACCTTGGCACCAAGCACCTTGAGCGCCGCGCCCGCCTCGTCGCGCGTGCGGTTGACGAGCGTGCCCGTGAGCACGAAGGTCAGGCCCGCGAGTGGTTGTGCGTCGGCGAGCTCGCCTGCCACGCCGGCATCGGCTGCGGCTTGCGCGTGTGCGGCACCCAGGTCGACCTCGAGCGATAGACCCGCCTGGCGCAGGCGTTCCAGCACGGCGAGATTCTCGGGCACGGCCAGGAACTGCTTGACGCTTGCCGCAATCTTGGGACCGATGCCCTCGCACTCGGCGATGTCCTCTTCGCTCGCCAAGATGAGCTTATCAATCGACAGGAATCGCTCGGCGATAACCTCGCCCACGCTCTTGCCCACGTGGCGGATGCCCAGGGCAAACAGCACGCGACCGAGCGGCTGGCTCTTGGACTTGTTGAGCTCGGCGATGATTTTCTCGGCCGTCTTGAGGCCCACCGGAATGGGGTCGCCCTTCTTGACGCCCTTTTTGCTGTTGGAGCTGGCATAGGTGCGCCCTGTGTCCAGGCCTGCGATGTCGTCGACCGTGAGCTGGTAGAAGTCCGCGACATCGTGAATCAGCCCGGCAGCGATCATCTTGTCGACAATCTCGTCGCCCAGGCCATCGACGTCCATGCAGCCGCGGCTCACCCAGTGGAGCAGGCGCTCCTTGAGCTGCGCGGGGCAGTCGATGGAGACGCAGCGGTAAGCGACCTCGCCGTCCTCGTGGACCACGGGGCTGCCGCACACGGGGCAGATCTCGGGCATGTGCCAGTCGACCGAATCGGCCGGGCGCTTGTCGAGCACCGGGCCCACGACCTCGGGAATCACGTCGCCCGCCTTGTGCACGATGATAGTGTCGCCCTCGCGCACGTTTTTGCGGCGGATCTCGTCGATGTTGTGCAGCGTGGCGCGCGCGATGGTGGAGCCGGCAACCGTCACCGGGTCGAACTCGGCGACCGGCGTGAGCACACCGGTGCGGCCCACCTGGATGCGAATTTCGCGCAGGATAGTCTGCTTTTCCTCGGGCGGGAACTTAAAGGCAATGGCCCAGCGCGGCGCGCGGGCGGTAAAGCCCAGGTCGAGCTGCTGCTGGAAGCTGTCGACCTTTACGACCACGCCGTCGATGTCGTAGTCCAAGTCGCCGCGGTGCTCGAGGGCCTGGGCGCAGAACTCGTGGACCTCGGCCGGCGTGGCGCAGCGTGCCACGTTGGGGTTGACGCTAAAGCCGGCGCTACGCAGCCAATCGAGAAACTCACGCTGGCTGTGGACGTGCAACGGGTCGGTATCGGCGATGGCATAGATAAAGGTGGCCAGGTCGCGGCGCGCCGTGACCTTGGGGTCCTTTTGGCGCAGGCTGCCGGCGGCGGCGTTGCGCGGGTTGGCGAAGGGGTCGCGGCCCTCGGCATCGGCCTCTTCATTCAGACGCACAAAGCTGCCCTTGGGCATATAGACCTCGCCGCGTACCTCAATGGTGCGCTCGCGGTCGGCGCCCATGTAGGCGAGCGCCGGCTCGGACAGGTGCATGGGAACATCCTTGATGGTGCGCACGTTGAGCGACACGTCCTCGCCCGTGGTGCCATCGCCACGTGTGGCTGCGCGTACGAAGGTGCCGTTTTGGTAAGTAAGGGCCACGCCCAGACCGTCGATCTTAAGCTCGCAGGTATAGGTGACGCTACCGGCACCGAGGGCATCCTCAGTGCGCTGGAGCCACGCGTCGAGTTCGTCCAGGTCCATGGCATCGTCCATGGAATACATGCGCGCCATATGCGTGACCGGCGTAAACTGCTCGCTCACGTAGCCGCCCACGCGCTGGGTATAGCTGTCGGGCGTCACCAGGTCAGGGTAGGTGGCCTCGATTTCCTGCAGTTCAACGAGCATTTTGTCGAAGGCGGCGTCCGTGATCTCGGGCGCATCGAGCATGTAGTAGCGATAGGCGTGGTAGTCGAGCTCGTGGCGCAGTTCGGCCGCGCGCGCTGCCGCCTGGGCACGGGCATCGGTCGGTGCGGTGGCCTCCGCGCTCGCGGGCGTTTCGGTATCGATGTCCACGCCGTCACCAAACAGGCTCGATTGCTCCATAGCGGCACTCCTTCGCTCGATTTCAAACGGATACTAGAGTACCACCGGTCACGATGGGGCCGAATAGCGGTCTCAAACCGCACCGAATCGGCAGCCGCCAGACTGGGGTGGATCGCGCAATCAAACCATGCTCTTATCAGCTCCAAGCGATCCGTTTTCCTCCGTCGCCAAGGGATCATCGCGAAAAGAGGGGCTGTCCCGCGTTGGCGGGACAGCCCCTCTGGCATCGGTATGTGCGATACGGCTCGTTAGAAACCCTGACCGTAGCCTTGACCCTGGCCCTGCTGGCCTAGCAGCTCCTCCAGGTACTGGCGCAGCTGCTCGTCGGTAATACCGCCGTTGCCGGTATCGGTCGAACTGTCATCCTGCTGCTGGTTCTGCAGCTCCTCATCGGAGCCCAGCTCGACCGTGACCTTCTTCTCTTCCTTGCCGCGCATGAGCGTGATCTCGACCTTCTCACCCACCTCGTGGCTGCGCAGTGCGATGATCAGGCCGTCGGCGCTCGTGATCTCGTCGTCGCCCAGCTTGGTGATGACGTCACCCTCCTGAATGCCGGCCTTGGCGGCAGGACCATCCTCAACGACGCTCGCCACATACGCGCCGCTATCGGTGCTCAGCTTGTTGGTGCGGGCGTTGAGCGCGTTGACGCTCGAAAGCGTAGCGCCCATGTACGGATGCACCGGCGTCTTGCCGTCGATAATCTGGTCGGCAATGTTCTTGGCGTAGTTAACGGGAATAGCAAAGCCCACGCCCGAGCTGGAGCCCGAGTAGCTCTCGATGAGCGAGTTGATACCCACAAGCTCGCCATTGTCGTTGACGAGCGCGCCGCCAGAGTTGCCCGGGTTGATGGCGGCATCGGTCTGGATCATGTTGGCATAGATGGTGTTACCGCTGGTAGAGCTCATAGCCGTGGAGCGATACAGCGCCGACACGATACCCGTGGAGACAGACTGCTCGTTGCCGAACGGCGAGCCGATCGCCATGACCCACTCGCCCACGTTGAGCTTGGAGGAGTCGCCGATCTCGATCGGCGTGAGCTTGGAGGCGTCGGCGTCCTTGAGCTTAATGGCGGCGAGGTCGCTCGAAGCATCGTTGCCCACGAACTCGGCCTCATAGGTGGTGCCGTCGTCCATGGTCACCACGTACTGGTCGTAACCATCGACCACGTGGTTGTTGGTGAGGATGTGGCCCTCGGTATCGAGCACCACGCCCGAGCCGACGCTGCCCGAGCTGTCCGACTCATCAGCAGACTGCGAAAGCGAGCCATTCTGGCTGCCGCTCGAAGTGGCGGTGATGGAAACCACGGAGGGCAACGCCTTGGCAGAAACGGCCTCGGCCAGCGTAGTATCCTCGGAGTCAATGGTGATCTTTTGCGTCGACGAACCCGAAGCACCCGCCGTCACGGCGTTCTTGCCGCCGCCGATATCGAGCGTGCCACTCATGATAAGCGCAATGACCAGCAGAGCTCCGCAGGCACAACCGGCGAGCGCCGTAATAAAGATCGGCAGCTTTTTGGTCTTGGTCTTGACCACTGTGTGCTTGTTTACAACCTGCTGGCCGCCCAGCGGCTTGCCGGTCTGCGTGTCGTAGGCCTGCACGTAGGGAATGTTGTTGTCGGCAGGCGTCGATTCAACCTGTACGCGCGGTTGCTGCTGAGTCTCGCCGGCGTTGCCCGCATCCTGGGGACGCTGGGAATCGTACTCGCTCATGGCTGCGATCCTTTCGTCAAATAACCAAAGGCCCGCCAAACATGTGGCGGGCCATCATTGTTCACGTTGAGTTGTACCCCAATATGCGGGCGCAAGTGTATGAGAACGCAATCTTTTAGGAAGGCTTAAGTTCTGCCGCAGACCCGAAAGGAATCCGTACCTTCGTCAAAACCACCACAAAGGTGCCTGTCCCCTTTGTGGTGGAAATCTAGTCCTTAAACAGATAGCCCACGCCGCGGACGGTGGTGATGTGCGCCGCGATCTGCGGGCCCACCTTGGAGCGGATGCGTCGGATGTGCACGTCGACGGTGCGCGTGCCGCCGCAGTACTCAAAGCCCCACACGCGGTGCAGCAGCACCTCGCGGCTGTAGGCGCGGTTGGGGTGCGTCGCCAAAAAGCTCAGCAGCGAGTACTCCATCAGCGTCAGGTCAATGGGCTCGTTATCGAGCGTCACCTGGTAGGTAGCCAGGTTGATCTCGAGGTTATCGATGTTGAGCACATCGTCGGCGGTGACGGTCTCCTCCTCGCCCATCAGGCGCTGCGCACGAGCCTTAAGCTCGTTGGGCGTCGCCGTGGGACATACAAAGTCGGCATGCGCGTGATTGGGCAAACGCAAGGTACCGAGCGCCTCGTCGTCGACGATCACCAGCATGGGGACGCCGCCACGATCGTCAAGCCACTTGGCAATCTGATCGATGCGGTCGCTGCGGATGCCATCGGAATCGAGAATCAGCAGGTCAAAGTCGTGCGCCGCAGTCGGCGAATCGGGGGTTGCCAGGCTCACCTCGACACCCAGGGTGGTCGTCAAGCTGCGGGCAAACTCGTGGAAGCGCGTCGTGCGCGCCATGAACAGGGCACTCTTTTCGGACATATCGGCCTCCAAAGAAATGAGCTCAATCGTACTGGAACAAGCCAGCGCGATTAGGAGTTCGCCAGGTAGTGCTTAATCTCCCACTCGGTGATCGTAGACTCAAACTTATGCCACTCGTCGCGCTTCTTTTTGAGGAAGAAGCTGTGGATGTGCTCGCCGAGGGCATCCTTCATAAACTGCGAGTCCTCAAACACGTCGAGCGCCTCTTTGAGCGAACGCGGCAGCGGCGTGTAGCCGGCCTCGACCATCTGGCGGTCGGTGAGCTTGAGCGTCTCGGCCGTTGCCTCGGGCGGGAGCTCCAGCTTGCGCTCGATGCCGTCCAGACCAGCCGCCAGCGTGACGGCGTTGACCAGGTACGGATTGGCCATGGGGTCGGGACTGCGCAGCTCGATGCGCGTGGACAGCTGCTTGCCGGGCTTGTAGACCGGGATGCGGACCATGCTCGCGCGGTTGCGCAAGCCCCACGTGGCGTACTGCGGCACGGAGTCGCCGCCCGTGGTAATGCGCTTGTACGAGTTGACCGTGGGGTTGGTGATGGCGCTGATCTCGCGCGCGTGCGCCAAGATGCCGGCCATGTAATGCTTGGCGATATCGGAGAGGTGGTACTTCTCGTCGTCCTCGCCCCAAAAGACGTTGTTGCCGTCGTGGTCGAACAGCGACTGATGCAAAAACATGGCGCTGCCGTCCTCGCCCGCCAACGGCTTGGGCATAAAGGAGGCGTGGCAACCGCTCTCGTAGGCCTGCTGCTTAATGATAAGCTTTGCCGTGGTGATGGCGTCGGACATGCTCAGGGCCTCGGCGTGGCGCAGGCTCATGCCGTGCTGTGAGCGGCCGGCGGCGTGGAAGGTGTACTCCACGGGCACGGACATCTTCTCGAGCGTGAGGACCGTGTTGCGGCGCAAGTCGCGGGCGGCATCGCTCACCGAAAGATCGAAGTAGCCCACGTTGTCGAGCGGCTCGGGCGTGTGCTCGTCGGGGAAGTAGTAATACTCCAGCTCGGCGCCCACGTTGAGCAGATAGCCGGCCTTCTCGGCCTTGCGGAACATGCGGCGCAGGGCATCGCGCGGGTCGCCGGCAAACGGCTTGCAATCGGGAGTGCACACGTCGCAGAACACACGGGCGACGCCGTTGTGGCTCGGGCGCCACGGCAAAATCTGGAAGGTCGAAGCATCGGGAAACGCCAGCATGTCGGCTTCCTCGGGCGTAGCAAAGCCCTCGATGGCGGAGCCGTCAAAGCCAATACCCTCCTCAAAAGCGACCTCGAGGTCCTCGGGGCTAATGGCAAAGTTCTTGAGGCGGCCGAGAATGTCGACAAACCACAGACGCACAAAGCGGATGTCACGCTGCTCTACGGAGCGGAGTACGTAATCGATGTTCTGCTGGTTCATGTCGCTCCCCTTTCTTTCGGGCGGGTTTCGACTGGTCTATATCGCAGATACTATCGCAGAAAAATGTTTCCGCAGGGTTAAAGCGTATCAAGCGCTCAAAAAACGTGCGCGAACAGGCAGTTGCGAACGAGCGGCTAGCGCGAGGTCGATGCGCGGTGTTCGATGTGGCCGGGAATCTCGATGCGTTTGGGGGCGAGCTTTGCGGCCTCGCCCACGGTGGTGGTAACGACGTCGATGCGCTCGGACAGGCGCTCGACCACGCGCTCGGCAATGGTAAGGGTGTCTTGCGCTGCCGTGGTCACACCGCCAAAGAGCACATGGTTCCAGGGGTAGTCGTCAAACGTCGCGATCTTGAGCCCCGCCGGCAACGAGGGCCCCAGCTGTGCCAGCGCCTCGGTCAGACGCAGGAAGACCAGGCCGTTGACGGCAATGAGGCCGAGCTTTTTGCCTGCATAGCCGCGGATGGTCTCGTCCAAGCGGCCGACGCCCGAGGCGCCACCGTCGGCCAGAGTGACGACCTCACCCGCAAGGCCGCGTCGCGAAAGTTCGTCGGCAAAGGCCTCGGCGCGCTCTCGACGCACGGGGCTGTCGTCGCTTGCCTCGGTGAGCAGGCACAGGCGCTCACAGCCCGCAGCGGCGAGCTCGTCTACCAAGCCGGAGACCAGCTCACGGTTGTTAGATGTCACCAGATCGACACCGCCATCGGCAACATCGCGGTCGAGCAGCACAACGGGCAGACGTCCCGCTGCCGCGGCGATCGCCTCGTCATTGCCTCCGCAGGTGTTGACGACCAGGCCGTCCACGCCGGCATCGATAAGCCTGGTGAGCGACTCCGCTTCCTTAGCGGGGTCGTTGCCGCTAATGGCCGTCATGAGCGAGCAGCCGCGCGCGGCGGCGCTGACGGAAAGCCCTTCGAGCATGGCGCTGGAGAACGGGTTGGCGATGTCGGCCAGGATCACGCCGATGAGGTTGGTGCGCGAGCTGCGTAGATTGCGCGCGGCGGCACGCGGGCGATAGCCGGTGCGCTCGATAACCGCCGCGATGCGAGCACGGGTTTCCTCGGTCATTTGCCCGGGGCGGTTGTTGAGATAGCGCGAGACCGTGGCCGGGCTCACGCCCGCCTCGGCGGCAATGTCCTTGATTCTCATCTGCGCCATAACGAACCCCGTTTCCCAATTGTCGGCAATCTGAGCCATTTTAGGCATTTTTTTAAAAATCTCGGTTGCAAAACGCTGTATGTGAGTATACTACAACTCGAAACGAAACCGATTTCGTAAACCGATTTCGGTGAGCGTTGGCACGCAGGGGCAAATACGCCCCCAACCGGCTTGGCACCAGCGTGCCCACGCCCTATCAAAGGTGTACGCACGAGCAAGAAGGAGCTACGCGACCATGGGTAAAACGGTTCTTACCTTCGGCGAGATCATGATGAGGCTATCGCCCAAAGACCACCTGCGCATTGAGCAGGCGACCGAGTTTGATGTCCGCTACGGCGGCGCCGAGGCAAACACCGCGCTTTCCCTGGCCTACCAGGGCGACAAGGCCGCTTACGTCTCCGTTGTCCCGGCCAACCGTCTGGGCGAGTGCGCGCTGCGCTCGCTGAAGGCCTACGGCGTCGACACAACGCGCGTCGTGCGTCAGGGCGACCGTCTTGGCTCCTATGTGTTTGAGGTCGGTGCCTCGCAGCGCGGCAACGGCTGCGTCTACGACCGCAAGTACTCTGCCATCAACATGGCCAAGCGCGACGTCTTTAACTGGGACGAGATCCTCAAGGGCATCGATGTCTTCTATTTCTCCGGCGTGACCCCCGCCGTCTCCGATGAGATGGCTGCCGCTTGCAAGGATGCCCTCACCGCCTGCCGCGCCAAGGGCATCACGACCGTGTGCGACGTGAATTATCGCGGAAAGATGTGGTCGCCCGAGAAGTCGCAGGCCACCATGAAGGAACTCCTGCCGCTCGTCGACATCTGCATCGCCAATGACGAGGACGCGCCTGCCGGCCTTGGCATGACCTGCGTCTCTGGCTCCCTTGCCCACGGCATCGAGGAGCGCGACACCTACGTCGAGATGGCCCGCCAGATCTGCGCCGAGTACGGCTGCAAGAAGGTCGCCTCGGTCGTCCGCAACATCTCCTGCGTCGAGCGCTCCATCTGGATGGGCATGCTCTATGACGCCGAGAGCGGCGCGCACTGGTTCTCCCCCGCTCACGATGTGCACGTGCTCGAGGGCGTTGCCGCCGGCGACGCTTTCAACGCCGGCTTCGTCCATGCCCTCATTAATGACTTTGACCCGCAGGATGCCGTCAACTACGCGATTGCAGCCTCGATCCTCAAGCTCACCATCAAGGGCGATTCCAACTTGGTGACCGCAGACGAGATTGCCGCCGTGGCAAACGCCGCCGACGGTGGCACCCGAGTCGCGCGCTAGTCCGTCTCCATTCCGCGGGCCGCAGCTTTCCAATCCCATACCCCTGCGGCCCGCTCCCCGATTCCTCCGGCCGGGCAAAACCGCCAGTCCCATTCCGGTTTTGCCTGGCATTCCCTACATGACTGGTCGAGCAGCCGGTTTTGGAATTGCTTGTGACCCCAAGCAGTGCCTCCGATAACCAATCCAAAATCGGCTCCTGACCAGCATATTTGGCAATCACGCGCCCATGCGCGCCATATATCGAAAGGAACATTATGTTCGATCAGTTCTACACCACGCTTGAGTCCCTGGGCATCGTGCCGGTCGTCGTGCTCGACAAGGTCGAGGACGCCGCTCCGCTCGCCCACGCCCTTATGGCAGCTGGCATGAAGTCCGCCGAGGTCACCTTCCGCACCGCCTGCGCCGCCGAGTGCATCGCCGCTATGGCCGAGGCCGAGCCCGAGATGTGCGTTGGCGCCGGCACTGTCCTGACCGTCGAGCAGGTTGAGCAGGCCCGCGCAGCCGGTGCCAAGTTCATCGTCTCCCCGGGTTACAACGAGGACGTCGTGAAGCACTGCATCGACATCGACCTGCCTGTCCTTCCCGGCACCGTGACCCCCTCCGAGGTTACCGCAGCCGAGAACCTGGGCCTCAAGGTCACCAAGTTCTTCCCCGCGTCCCAGTATGGTGGTCTCAGCACCATCAAGGCCCTCGCCGCTCCGTTTGTCGGTCACCGCTTTATGCCCACCGGCGGCGTGAGCACCGCCAACGTCGAGGAGTACCTGAGCTCCTCCGCCATCATCGCCTGCGGTGGCACCTGGATGGTCAAGCCGGCCCTGTTTGCCGACGGCGACTTCTCCAAGGTCGAGCAGATCGCCCGCGAGGCCATGGACGTCGTCAAGAAGGTCCGCGGCTAGGTTTAGCTCTCTATCGTGAAAGGGGGCGTGCCCTAGACCTCGCCCCCTTTCTTTTAAAGCGGCTCGGAAGCGCGCCGTTTCCGTCACGAACAAGAACCAAAAACCGTCTTGTATGCTGATAGAACGTGACGGAAGCGACACGCCCCCGAGCCGCTTTGTATAATCGGCTGGCAGTCGCGCTCAACTGAGCCACTTCGACCAAAGCCGAGCCATCAAAACAGCTGCGGCGCCGTCTGGAGGAATGGACCTTTGCTTCCGGTCTTTTCCTCCAAGCGGCGCCGCAGCTTTGTGCCCCGGTTACGCCCCAACGCAGTTGCGGTGAAATAGGGACTGTTTGCGCCACCTAGGCCGCAAAACAGTCCCTATTTCACCGCAACTTATATGGGGATTGATTAGATGAACGAGTCTTTGGACAGCTCAAAATAGTCGGGATGTAAGGCTATAACCGGGCCCTGCTCCTCGGGCATCAGATGCAAGTGTGTCTCTGCCAGATAGCTCGCCGTGTCGGTATCGCCCCTCTTAATGGCCTCGAGAATCCGACGATGCTGCCGACGAATCGGCTCCCAATCCAGATCCTGCGACACCATACGCAACCAGTTGTATCGCTCAAAATGCGTGTTGATGCTCTTCATCCAATCCCACAACATGTGACGACCGGCAATCTCAAAACATGTCTCATGGAACAGGTTATCCAGGTCAAAGAAACGGCGCGTTTCGCCATGGTCGAGCGACTCGGACTCGGTAAGAATCTGCTCAAGCCGCTGCTTTTGCTCGGGCGAGGCGGCCGAACAGCATTTAATGAGCACGCTTCTCTCGAGTTTTTCGCGCAAGAAACAGGCGTTCTCGGCGCGCTCCATGCTGATTTTCGATACATAGGTGCCGCTTTTGGGACGCGTTTCCACCAGCTCCTGCTCACGCAGGCGCACAAAGGATTCGCGAATGGGCGTGCGCCCGATTCCCGTCTCCTTTTCCAGACCAATCGCCGAAAGGCGCGTGCCAGGCTTGAGCTCGGCATAGATGATCTTGGAGCGCAATGCGTTGTATGCCTGATCTTGCAGGCTCTGATAATGCTGGTGCTGTTCCATAAAGCCCTCGGATAAACCCTCGGTTAATCGAATACCACCATGCAATACTATCGCATCCCCCGCCCCCCCCATAATTTTCGGTGGTATATTTAATGTTAAATGCAGTAAGCACCAAAAAAAAGAAAAAATGAAAACCCAAAAATTGGGGGGCGGGGGGGAC
>CBCSLZ010000030.1:0-25790 GCA_965141245.1 uncultured Collinsella sp. | reverse complement strand
ACTGACGAACGTAGCCCTCGGGCTCAACGTTGGCGAGACCCGGGACAGAGCCGTCGGCGCCACCGAGGTAGGCGCCGTCGACAACAACCTCGTGACCGGTGAGGATGCTCATCGGATGGCCGTTCTTCTCGTTCTCCTGAACGAGGTAGCGGAAAGAGATGTCATCACCCGAGGAATCCTTGACGCCGGCCAGGACGCCCTCGGCGCCGAGCTTAGCAAGGAGCTTCCAGGGGAGCTTGGTGTGAACGCACACGGGAATGTCATAGGCAAAGATGGGCAGGTCGAGCTCCTCGTGAAGGATGCGGAAGTGCTCCTCGACCTCGGTCATGCCCTGCAGGGCATAGAACGGGCAGGTGGCGACAAGTGCATCGGCACCCAGCTCCTGAGCGACCTTGCCGTGCTCGATCATGCGCTCGGTCTCGGTGTCGATGATGCCGACCAGAACAGGCACGCGGTGGTCGACGATGCGCACGGCCTCGGCGACAATCTGGCGACGGCGCTCGTCGGTGGAGAAGACGACCTCGCCCGAGGATCCCAGGAAGAACAGGCCATCGACGCCGGCATCGATCATGCGGTTGATGCTGCGCTCAAAGGAGGCAACATCGAGCTGGTGGTCTTCGGTATCGGGAACAACGACGGGAGGGATAACGCCGGTGAATTTCTGAGTTGCCACAAGAATCTCCTTAGTTGTCTGGCGGGCAGCCCTATGCCGCCCACTCTTGTTGGCAGTGTCCAGGCCGTCTAGGCCAAAGAACACGGGTAGAACGTTTGGTTAAAAAAGTCGACGACTTCGTTTTCGAACGCATTGATGCGCTCGTGAGCGTATTTGGCATAGATGATATGCCTCCGGTCACACTCAAGACCGTTGAATACGGCAAACTGATCCTTGGGATCGCTCACGGTATCCATAAGCGATGTGCACATGAGCACCGATCCGCGCACCCGAGACGACAGCGCCTCGAGGCCGCCAGGAAGCGGATTGGCAACCGCCGTGCAGGCGAGGCCCCGCTCGTCCAGAGCAGAAACCGCCAGCGCGACTCCGCCGCCAAGACCCTCGCCCCATGCAAAGATGCGGTCGGGGTCCATGCCATCAAGATTGCGCGCCACCTTCGCCAGCGCGCAACCCCAACGGACGCGCTTGACAAAAGCGGGCGAAGAAATCCCCCGCTGCAGGTCGCCCGCACCAGCAACATCGTCATCCAGCGCGAGGACGGCATACCCCATGGCGGCAAATCTCGTCATGTGATGCCAGCCACGCACAGGCCGATCGATGTCGTGGAACATCAGGCACAACGGCACGCGCTCAGATACTCGGGCACGACCGACAGGCTCGATCAAACGAGCGTGAATCGCATCGTCACCGAGCTCAAAGGAGACCTCCGAGTAACGGGCGCAGGGGTTAACAAAGTCAATCGCCGTAATGGTCAGGCCTTGAATCTCAAGATTCGAAGCGCATGTCTCTAAATCAGAAACATCTGCTTGGACATCACCGCGCCAGCTTCGATATTCTGCGAGCCTTGACGAAACCGTTCCAGGAATTCCCACGAGCCCGGGGACAATCAGCTCATTGACATTGCTCTCGCACTTAGGCATGAGCCTCCCCTCCCTTGCAGAAAAACGGAATGATCAGATCGTCAAAATCCTGAATCTCCTCATGGCCAAAGCCTTCAAAGAACTCATGACGCTTTTCGCAGGTCAGGTTGTTATAGACCGCAAACTGCGTCGCTGGCGGACAGACGATATCGGCTGTGCCGGTGCCAAACAGCACGGGGCATTTGACCATAGGGGCAAAGTTCTTGGAATCGAAGTACGCCAGCTTGGCATAGGCTTCGTCAATACGAGTCGAGTCCTCGTCAAACCAGCGAGACCAATAGCGCAGGCCCTCGTAGGCAATGTCGTCGGCATCCAAATCCCAGACCAGGCGGAAATCTGACAGGAAGGGATAGAGGATGGCGGCACGATTGATAAGCTCGCTGTTAAGCGCACAGGTCGCAATGCCCAAACCGCCGCCCTGAGACGCGCCGTTCACAAACACACGCGCAAGATCGATGCCCTCGAGCTCGCGAACGATGCGGCACAAGATGCGAATATCTTGGTGCAAGCGGACATAGTAGAGGTTGGCCGGGTCGCCGTCGATACCGGCGACGATATGCCCGGCAACCGTTGTGCCCTCAAATCCACCAATGTCCTCGGAGGGACCTCCTTGGCCGGGGCAGTCGAGGGCGATGAGTGCCATGCCCATGCCCGCAAACGACGCCTGCTCAAACCAGCTGCGGCTTGCACCCGGATACCCATGGAACTGAAGTACCAATGGCACGGGCTCGTCCGAGACGGGTTTAAGGTACTTGGCATGCAGGCGCGCGCCACACATGCCGGTATACCAGAGGTCGAAAAGCTGGCAGGTCACGGCATCGGCGACCGATGCCGTCTCGATCGCATAGTCAAGCCCGACAGCGTCGGCCTCGGCCATGCGATCCTTCCAAAAGAGATCGAAATCTGATGGACGGGGCATGGCGCCTCGATATTCACCAAATTGATGTTGTAGCTCCTGAGCACTTGGCATGGCTCGTGAACCCAACCTTTCGAAATCGCAACGGAGGTGCGCCCGGCAAGGGAACCGGGCGCACGGGAGGGAAAGCGAGGCTACTCGCCGAGCTTGGGATGCAGCAGCGACGGCGCAGCGCCGAGCAGCATCTTGGTGTAGGGGTCCTGGGGGTGCTGGAAGACCTGCTTGGCCTCGCCCTGCTCGACGATCCTGCCGCCATTCATAACGATGATGTCGTCAGAGATATAGCGGACCGTCTGGATGTCATGGCTGATGAACACCATGGCCAGGCCGAGTTCCTTCTTAAGGTCGGTCAGCAGGTTCAGAATCTGTGCGCGGACCGAAACGTCCAGAGCTGAGGTGGGCTCGTCGGCGATGATGGCATCGGGGTTCAGCGACAGGGCACGCGCGATAGCCACGCGCTGGCGCTGACCGCCCGAAAGCTGGCCGGGAAGAACCTCGGCAGCAGAGCTGGGCAGACCCGTCAGCTCCAGGAGTTCCTTGACGCGCTTCTCCTGCTCGGCCTCGGTGCCCAGGTTGTGGACGCGCATGGGATCAAGCAGCTGCTCGCGAACGACCATGCGGGGATTGAGCGCCGTCGCGGGGTTCTGGAACACGACCGAGATGACGCGGCCCATGTGACGACGATCCTCGGCGGTTCGCTTGGTGACGTCCTTGCCCTTAAAGTAAACCTTGCCGCTCGTCGGGGCCTGCAGGCCGCACATGACGTTGGCGGTGGTGGACTTACCGCAACCGGACTCGCCGACGATGCCGATGGTCTGTCCGGGCATGAGCTTAATCGTTACGCCCTGGACGGCGTGAACCAGGTTGGGGTGCAGAATCGAGCCGGTACGGGTCCTAAAGGTGACGTGAACGTCATCAAGGAAGATGATCGGCTCGACGCCGTTGACTGCGGTCTCGCTCATCTACATCACCTCCGCGTGAGGGGTCAAACCATTTGCCTTGAGCACCTCGTCGGGGAGCTCGGAATAGAAGTGCTCGGTGCCGGGCACGCGCTTGAAGACCGGACGGGTGTCCAGGCCGATGCGCGGATGGCTCGAGCGAGGCGCGAAGCGATCGCCCTTGGGGAAATCGCGCGGGCTCGGAACGGCGCCGGGCACCTGGTGCAGGCGGCCCGAACCGCTCTCGATGGACAGAACGGAGCCCAGAAGACCGCGGGTGTACTCGTGAATCGGGTTGGTGAGCAGCTCCTTGGTAGGTGCCTGCTCAATAACCTGGCCAGCGTACATAACCGTGATGTTATGGGCGACCTCGGCGACCAGAGCCAGGTCATGCGAAACAAAGATCATGGCAAAGCCGAGCTTAGCCTGAAGATCGTTGAGCAGCTTGATGACCTGCTTTTGGACCGTAACGTCCAGAGCGGTCGTGGGCTCGTCGCAGATGACCAGCTTGGGGTCGCGGGTAAGGGCCATAGCAATCAGGACACGCTGACGCTGGCCGCCGGAAAGCTCGTGCGGATAGCTCTCGAGCGTGCGCTTGGGATCGAGGCCGACGAGCTCCAGGAGCTCCTCGGCGCTGCGGGTTCCGCCGCGCTTGGTGAGCTGCTTCATCTGGGCAGAGATGAGCATGGAGGGGTTGAGCGAGGACAGGGCGTCCTGATAGACCATAGCGATATCGGTACCGCGCAGGCCGAACCACTCCTTCTTGCTCATCTTGAGCAGGTCACGGCCCTCCCAGAGGACCTCGCCGGAAAGGTGCTCGTCCTCATCGGTCAGGCCCATGATGGCCAGTGTGGTGATGGACTTACCGCAACCGGACTCGCCCACCAGGCCCATGGTCTGACCAGGACGGACGTCAAAGTTGACATGGTCGACAACGTTGATATCACCGTGATGCTCAAACTGGATGCAGAAGTCACGGACCGAGAGAATCGGTTCGACAGACTCGTCGGGCACATGGCGATCATCACGCTTGAGCTCGACATCGCGCAGGGCGCCAAGGCGAGCGGAGAGAGACTGGGCCTGCTCCTTGTAGGCGCGAACGGGGTCGGAGACCAGCAGGTCGGCCTCGCGACGCTTGGAGGAATCGGTCGGATCCAGGGCGGCGGAGGGAGCAGCGGCCATGGCGTCGGTAATGCCCTCGGAGAGGATGTTGAGCGCCAGGCAGGTGATCATGATGGCCAGGCCCGGGAACAGCGCCTGCCACCAACGGCCGGCGAGCACGCCGCCGCGGGCGTCGGCGAGGATGTTGCCCCAGGTAGCGGTGGGCTCCTGGATACCAGCGCCGATGAAGGTCAGCGAGGCCTCGAAGATGATGGCGTCGGCGACCAGGGTAACGGTGAAGACCATGATCGGGGCGATGCAGTTACGCAGAACATGCTTGATCAAAATCCACGGAGCCTTGGCGCCGGAAACGATGACCGCGCGGACATAGTCCTCGCCGTACTCGGACACGATGTTGGCGCGCACGATACGGGCAATCTGCGGAGTGTACATAAAGCCGATGGCGAAGATGATCGACGGCACGGAGTTGCCCAGGATGGAGACAAAGACGGCCGCGAGGGCGATGCCCGGGATGGACATGATGATGTCCAGGATACGCATGATCGTCTCGGAGACGGCCTTGCGCGAAACCGCTGCAAGGGCGCCCACGACCGAGCCGCAGACCAGAGCCATGGCAGTGGCGCCAAAGCCGATAATCAGCGAGTAACGACCACCGTAGAGCATACGCGACAGGATGTCGCGACCCTTATCGTCGGTACCGAAGATAAATCCGTTGCCGGGAGCCTGGCGAGCCGTAAAGATCTCGACCGGGCTATAGGGGGCAAGAAGGGGCGCCAGAATCGCAGTCAGGGCGACCAGCACCAGCACGACGGCGGCAATCTTAGAAGACAGCGTCATCTTCTTCCAGCCACCGAGCTTGAGCCCCTTGGAGGCAGCCTTCTCGAGCTGCTCGGTTTGCTTCTCTCGAATCTTTACCATAATCTACACCGTCCTGATGCGCGGGTTGATGAGCAGATAGAGCATGTCAACCACGATGTTGATGATGATGAAGGCAAGAGCAACGACGATAACGACACCCTGAACCAGGTTCGCCTCGTTGCCCTGAACGCCCTGCAGAATCGCGGTGCCCATGCCGGGGAGGTTGAAGATAACCTCGATGACGACGGCGCCGCCCATGAGGTAACCGATCTTAAGACCGAGGGTGGTAACCGGGGTGATCAGCGCATTGCGAAGAACGTTGATGCCGACGACGACCTTCTCGGGAACGCCGGCGCCGCGAGCCATACGGACATAATCCTTGTCGAGTTCCTCGACCATGGCGGTACGCACGATACGAGTCATCTGGCCCGTCAGCGGAAACGCCAAGGCGATGGCGGGCATGATCATACGTCCCAGATAACCAACCGGATTCGTGGTGAAGTGAGGCAGAGCACCCGATGCCGGGAGCACCTTAAGGTAGGAAGAGAACAGCAGAATCAACAGAACGGCAAGCCAGAACGACGGGGTTGCCAAGCCGGCGATGGAAAAGACGCGGATCACTTGGTCCGGCCATTTGTCGCGATACAGTGCCGCGATGACGCCGAGCAAAAACGAAACGACCGCACCGATGGCAAGACCGATAAAGGTCAGCTGCATCGTGACGGGCAGGGCCGTGGAGATGCGCTTGGCAACGGAGTTGCGAGCAGCACCATAGGTGCCCATGTCGCCATGGATCAAATCGCCCATATAACGCACGTAGCGCACGGGCCAGGGGTCGTCCAGACCATACTTCTCATGGTACTCGGCAACCGCCTCGGGCGAGGCGCCGTCACCCAACGCCGTGTAGGCGGGGTCGGTCTTGGAGAACGACATAAGGAAGAACACCAGGACGGTGACGCCCAATGCCATGATCGGCAGCGCCACAAGACGCCTTCCAATCAAACGTAGCAAGTTGTTCACGTTCTCTCCCCTTTCTTTTGTCGGTAGGACCAACTGGTATATGAGTACGGATACTCATTACAAGACCCGAGCGACATCGTTGCCGCCCGGGTCTTTGTGTCAACTATGAGGATACGGTCACAACGACCGACATCCTGCATACAGACTCAAGCGAGTCTTACGCCTTGACGGTCGCAACGCCCCTGAAGGACATGCTCGTCGTGCCGATGCCCTTGAAGCCATCGAGGGCCTCGCCGTTGGGCGCAGTGGACGGATCGTCCCAAGAAGCGGAGACGGTCTTGACGTGGACAACGGGGTACAGAACGGCGTTGTCGGCAATGATGTCGAAGCACTCGTTCCACTTCTTCTGCTGCTCGTCGCCCTCGGCGGCAAGAGCCTCGTCCATAAGACCGTGGAGCTTCTGCCACTCAGCGGACTCCTTCCACGGGCAACGGGTCTGCATCCAGACATTGTCGCCGTACCACCAGTTGAGCAGCAGGTCGGGGTCGGCGCCGAAGCAGGAAGGATCGCCAGGGGCAAGGAGGATATCGTAGGCCTCGCCGCCGTCGATGGCAGCGTAGGTGGCCGGCGAGGTATCGGTCTGGATGGTCACATCGAAGCCGAGAGCGTCGAGGTCGTTCTTGACCTGGGCGGCCATGCCCTTAATCTGCTCGTTGTCGGTGGTGCGCAGGGTGATGGCACCCGGGGTGATGCCAGACTCCTCGATGAGCTTCTTAGCCTTCTTGGCGTCGGTCTTGTACACCGTGGAAGCCTCATGATAGTTGGTGAAGCTCTTGGGCAGGTAGCAGCTGGCAGCGGTGGCAAGGCCGGCGAAGGTGTTGCTGACCATCTTCTCGGTGTCGAGCGCATACATGACAGCCTGACGGACCTTGACGTTGTTCCAAGGCTCCTTGGCGACGTTGAACATGATGAAGCGGGTGCCGAAACCCTGAACGTTATCGATCTTGCAGCCGGCGCTCTCGAGCTGGTCGACGGCGTCAGCGGTAACGAGCTCCATAACGAGCGTGGAGCCCTCCTGCTGAGCGGTAACGCGAGCGGTGGGGTCGGTCAGGATGCTGTACTGGATCTTCTTATCCTCGGCAGCATACTCACCGTTGTACTCGGGGTTGGGAACCAGGGTGATCTCGGTATCGGAGATAGAGTCGTACATCCAGGGGCCGGAGCCGATCGGCTGCTTGGCGCGATCCTCCTCGGTCTGGGTGGCCGGGGTAACGCGGACGATGGCCAGACGATCCTTGAGCAGGGAGAAGTTGGGGACCTTGGTCTTGACCGTCACGGTGCTGGCGTCCTTGGCCTCGATGGACTCGAAGGGCTGGAAGAACGGAGCGTAGGTAGCGGAAGCGGCGCAAGCGGTGTAGGAGGCAACGACATCGTCAGCGGTGACCTCGGTGCCATCGGAGAACTTGGCGCCCTTGCGGATGGTGACCTCGAAAGTGGTGTCGTCCACAGACTTGGGATCGTCGGTGGCGAGCTCGTTGAAGGTGCTGTAGTCGTGGTAATCGATGCCGTAGAGGCCCTCGACGACGTGCCAGTTAGCACCCAGGCCCACAGCGGAGCCGGTGCTGGCGGGATCGAAACTGGACGGAGCGTAAGCGGAACCAGCGGTGATCACGCCGCCGCCACGGTTGGCGGAATCGGTGGAACCGGAAGCGGAACCCTCGTCGCTAGAGCTGCCACCGCAGCCGGTGAGACCAAGCCCTGCGACAGCAGCGACGCTGCCGGTGAGGCCGAGGAACGAACGCCTGGACATACCCTTGTTGATGATGGCCATGTCTTCTCCTATCAATAGAGAATCTTACTCGGGAGCACCTAGACTTGCCCCCGCGCAACTTGCGGACGATATATACCTTACCTACCGACGAACCCAACTGAGGTGCCGCGCTCGGCGACCGATACATACATACGCTTGAACGGTATTTACTACCGTTCACCGAATTCGTTGACAAACGATTCGCCAGACAGTATGTATCGGCGAGGTGAGATATCAGTCTTCGTCAACCCGCAGGATAGCAGGGTTTTCGCTTGGGTTAGTCAAACGTTTTAGCGTTAATAAAACCCGAAACCAGCAGGCAATCATGGCGAAATAAATGGTTGAAAATCGCGCAATCATGTATATCAGTTGTTTAGAAGCGCATTTAGTTTTCGGAGCGGTTGGCCGATGTCTGGGCGCGCTCGGCATTCCATGCAACGAGCGCCTCGTGGACCGCCTTGGCAACATCGGCAGGTATGCCGCGAACTTCCGCGATCTCTTGCTCGCTCGCCGCGCGCAAACGCTTCATCGAGCCAAAATGGCGCATAAGGGCACGTTTTCTGGTGGGTCCCACGCCTGGAACGTCATCGAGTACCGAAACCGTCATGGCTTTATCGCGCAATTCGCGATGGAACGTGATGGCAAAACGGTGCGATTCATCGCGCACCTGTTTAATTAGATAGAGCGACGCGGACCCGGTCGGCAGCACGACGGGAGTCTCGTCCCAAGGCACGAAAACTTCCTCATCGGCCTTTGCCAAGCCACAAACTGGTATATCGAGCCCAAGAGCCTCAAGTTGCTTGATCGCAGCGGTCAATTGCGGCTTGCCGCCATCGACAACGAGCAAATCGGGGCGCGAGCCAAAGCGCTCGTCGGCCACGCGCTCGGGAGCATAGCGTCGCCCCAAAACCTCGGACATCGACACGAAGTCGTTTGCCTCGTCCAATTCGGCCTGAATTTTAAAACGACGGTACTGGCTCTTGTCGGCGCGCCCGTTGGTAAACACCACCATCGAGGCGACGGTAAAGGTTCCGTGCAGCGTCGAAATATCGAAGCACTCGATACGCATCGGCGGCGCCGGCAGCGCCAGCGCGCTTTCGAGCTCCAGGAGCGCTTGATTGGTGCGGTCGTCAGCGTACCCCGTTCGCATCATGTAGCGCATGAGGGCATGGCGCGCATTTTTGGATGCCATATCGAGCAAACGGTGCTTTTCGCCACGCTGCGGCCTATGGAGATGGCAGGAACGCTCACGCTTGCCTGCAAGCCACTCCCCCAGTGCCTCCGCATCCTCAAGCTCGACAGAGAGGTTTATCTCAGCTGGAATATCAGCCGTCTCGTCGTAATAGCGCTTAAGAAAGCCCGACTGGAGCTCTTCCTCGTCAACATCAAGACCCTTGTCGAGAATGAACTCGCAGGTGCGAACTGTTCGGCCCTCGCGAACGACGAAGACGCAAGCGGCGGAGATGGTCTCCTCGCGATAGAACCCGATGACATCGATATCGACACTGGAGGGAAAAACGACTTGCTGACGATCGTCCAGACCCCTGATGACCTCCAAACGACGTTTGACGCGTGCCGCGCGCTCAAAGTCGAGTGCCTCGGCGGCATCCGCCATCTCGGAAGTCAGCTCGTCGACGACATCCTTGCGATGGCCCGACAAAAAGCGCTCGACACGCTTGACGTTCTTGGCATAGTCTGCCGGGGAAATCGCGCCGACACACGCACCCGGCCCGCGCCCGACATGGTAGTCGAAGCAGGGACGCCCGTTTTGTGCGCAAATCATATTGACGATGTCTTCCTCGCCCTTGTGGGACTCGATGATACGGCGACAACGACGCCACTCCGCACAGGATGCAGAGCAGATGGGGATAACCTTGCGCAGCGTATCTATCGTCTCACGTGCCGCACGGCTATCGGTATAGGGTCCAAAATAGCGCGTTCCCGGCTTATGACGCTCACGCGTGTATTTGATAGCGGGATACAGGTCGCCCTTTGTAATGGCGATAAAGGGGTAGCTCTTGTCATCCTTGAGGTCGACGTTAAAGTACGGATGGTACTGGCCGATCAGGTTGCGCTCGAGTACAAGCGCCTCATGCTCGGTTTCGACAACGATGTAGTCAAAGCTCGCCACCAGCTGCATCATCAGCGGGATCTTTTGACGCTCATCCTGCAGTGTCACGTATTGACGCATGCGGGCGCGCAGGTTTTTCGCCTTGCCCACGTAGATGACATCGCCCTTGGCATCCTTCCAAAGGTAGCATCCGGGCTGTGTGGGAACGCGCGAAACCTGCTCGGCAAGCGTTGGAATGTTGTCGTGACCGGCCACGCGCACCTACTTGCGACGAAGCAGCGCCGAGACCTCGGGCATCTTAAGGACGACGGCAAGGACAAAGGTAACAGCAAGCGAGACGACACCCGCAACGCAAACGTAGCCAAGAGTAATCAGAATCGAGCCGCCAAGTGCCCCGACAAAGTGTTCAAGCGCCCACATGACGCCGGCGCCTGCGGCAGCACCTAGGCCACCGAGCAAAAGGCCAAAGAAACCGCCATGTAGGATAGATTTGACCTGAAGGCCACGCAGGCGACGACGCAGCCACCACAGCGAACAGCCGACCAAGATCACGTAGTCGACGACATACGAAAGCGCGATTGCCGGCATACCGAAGCCCAGCACAACGCCAAACAGCAGAACCGAGCCGGCCTGGCCGATGGCGGAATACAGGCAATAGCGACTATAGGGCTTCATGTCGAGCAAGGCAGAGAAGCTCTTCTGCATCAACACGACCACGCCGTAGAGCGGCAGCGAGAGCGCCAGGTAGACAAGGTACTCGGACACCAGCGTCACGCCGGATTCATCGAACTTGCCAGCACAGTAGATCATGTTGAGCGGACGTGCGAAGACAATCAGGTACAGCGCGAACGGAATCAGGAAGAACAGCATCTGGGCGACGCCACGCGAAATGCCCGTGCGAACGCTGTCGTAATCCTTCTCCTGTGCGTCGTGAGAGAGCTCGGTATAGAGCGCCGTCGAAAGCGAGGCGGCAATCAGCGCGTAGGGCAGCGTGTACCACAGGCGCGCATAGGCGATGACGGAAGGGCCAGTCTCGGGCTGGACCACCAGCGCGGCAGCGTTGGTGATAGAAGTCGAGACAAACATGCACACCGTGGCGAGCAGCGTCGGGATACCGAGCGCAATCGTCTGGCGCAGTGCGGGGTCCTTAAAGTCGATATGGATATGGGGATGCACGCCGTGCTTGCCAAGCGCGGGAATCTGACATGCCATCTGAACAAAGACACCGAGGGTCGTACCGGCCGCAATCAAGATGATGCCGGCACGTTCGCCAAACTGTGCGGACACGGGCGCAAAACCCATAAAGCTCGCAATGACGATCACATTGTTGAGGACCGGGGCAAACGTCGACCAGAAGTAGTCGCGGTGTGCGTTGAGAACGCCCGAGAACACCGAGCCCAAACCATAAAACAGAATCTGGATGGCAAAGAAACGGAACATGAACGCAGCGGTATCCATGCTGCCGCCGTCACCCGAAAGGAACGATTGCGTCCAGATAAAGCCCGGGGCGAACACGGTCCCCAGCAACGAAATGCCACCCAGCACTAAAAGCAGAATGCCGAGCAGGTTGCCCACGTACTCGTTCGAGGCCTCGCGACCCTGCTCACGCCTCACGCCCATGTACACGGGCAAAAACGCCGTCACGAGCATGCCGCCCATCACGAGTTCGTAGAGCATATTGGGCAGGTTGTTGGCGACCTGATAGGAGGACGAGAGTAGCGACATGCCAATAGCGGCCGCCATTGCCCACGTTCGGATAAAACCGGTAACGCGAGACACGATGGTCAGGATGGTCATAAGCCCGGCGGAACGACCAACCGTGGAGTAGTCCGACGAGCCCATGTCGTCAGTGTCATCTCGCGACGAAGAAGCTTCGGATGAGGGCGTCTGAGGCGCAGAATCTTTTGCAAAATGAGCTCCGCGCTTCAATTCTTCCTGCGGCATCGCTCAGTCCTCTCTCGTAATCGCGGCAACCGTCGCCCCGCAAAATGCAATTAAATCATCGGGTGCAAGCTCGAGCTGATAACCACGCTTGCCTCCCGAAATAAAAATGGTATCCCAAAGGACACACGTCTCATCAATGAGCGTCCGGTAGCGTTTTTTCATACCGACCGGGCTGCAGCCGCCGCGAACGTAGCCAGTCGCCGCAAGCAAATCCTTCACATGCATCATGGCCAAGGACTTCTCCCCCGCGGCACGCGCGGCGGACTTTAGATCGAGCTCGTCGGCAACAGGGATGCAGCACACGACATAGTCGTTGGACGGTGTCACGCAGACCAAAGTCTTAAATCCTTGACCGGGCTCCTCGCCAAGCTGCTCCGAAATCGCGACCCCCAGGCCCACCGACTCATCACCATCGTCTTCGTACGTATGTAGAACATAGGAAATGCCGGCGCTTTCCAGCTCGCGCATCGCATTGGTTTTTGGCGTCTTTACAGCCTTTGCCATGACATATCCTTTCCCTCGCATTCGGACGTAAGGATTAAGTATATGTCCAATTCGGCTGCATACGTCACTTCGGCACAGCAAGCGCCATCGAATCACAAGGAGTCGATGGCGCCCATAAACTGAATCGCCTATTTATTGAGCATCAAGTTGAGCCTGACGCTCCCGGTCACGCCTGAGCAACGGCGCCAAAAACTTGCCCGTATAACTCTGCGGACAGTCCGCAACCTGCTCCGGTGTGCCCGAAACCACAACGGTTCCGCCGCCGTTACCGCCCTCGGGACCCATATCGATCAGACGATCGGCAACCTTGATGACATCAAGGTTGTGCTCAATCACCAGCACCGTGTTGCCCGCATCGACCAAGCGCTGCAGCACATCGAGCAGCTGGCGGACGTCCTCAAAATGAAGGCCGGTCGTCGGCTCGTCCAAAATATAGAACGTCTTGCCCGTCTGGCGTCGATGAAGCTCCTTGGCGAGTTTCACACGCTGCGCCTCGCCGCCCGAAAGCGTCGTGGCGGGCTGGCCCAGGCTCACGTAGCCCAAGCCTACATCGTACAGCGTCTGGAGCTTGCGCTTAATCTGCGGGATATTCCCAAAGAAGGCCAGCGCCTCGGTGACGCTCATGTCGAGCACGTCCGAGATGGTCTTGCCACGGTAGGTGACCTCGAGTGTCTCGCGGTTGTAGCGTTTACCGCCGCAAACTTCGCAGGGAACGTAGATATCGGGAAGGAAGTGCATCTCGATCTTGATCTGCCCGTCGCCCTTGCACGCCTCACAGCGCCCGCCACTCACATTAAAGGAGAAACGACCCGGCGAGTAGCCGCGCGCCTTCGACTCCGGCGTACTCGCAAACAGCGCGCGAAGATCATCCCACAGGCCGATATAGGTAGCAGGGTTGGAACGCGGCGTGCGGCCAATCGGCGACTGGTCGATATCGATAACCTTATCGATACACTCGATGCCCTCGATTTTCTTATACGGACCCACGGGGCGCGTCGAACGGTGAATGGCATTCGTAAGGGCAGGTGCAATGGTGTCGGTAACCAGGGAGCTCTTGCCCGATCCCGACACGCCGGTAACAACCGTAAGCGTACCAAACTCGATCTTGGCAGTAACGTTTTTGAGGTTGTTGGCTCGAGCGCCCGTAATTTTAAGGCAGCCGCGACCGGGCTTGCGCCGTTCATCAGGCACCCGAATCATTCGTTTGCCGGTCAGATAAGCGCCCGTCATCGACTCAGGACACGCCATGATATCGGCAGGCGTTCCCGCCGCGACTACGTGCCCGCCGTTGACACCGGCGCCGGGCCCCATGTCGATCACGTAGTCGGCGGCACGGATTGTATCCTCGTCGTGTTCGACGACGATAACGGTATTGCCGATATCGCGCAGGCGCTCGAGCGTCTTGATCAGGCGCTCGTTGTCACGCTGATGAAGACCGATCGAGGGCTCGTCCAGAATATAGAGCACGCCCATGAGACCCGCGCCGATCTGCGTTGCCAGACGAATACGCTGCGCCTCGCCACCGGAAAGCGTCGCCGAGGCACGATCGAGCGTCAGATAGTCGAGTCCAACATCGACCAGAAAACGCAAGCGCTCCAGGATTTCCTTGACGATGCGCCCGCCGATAAACTGTTGGCGCTCGGTGAGCTCCAGGCCCTCAAAAAACTCGAGCGACTCACGGCACGACAGGCAACAAACCTCGTAAATGGACTTGCCGCCCACGGTGACGGCGAGCATCTCAGGGCGCAAACGAGCGCCGTGGCAGCTCGAGCACGGTTCCTCGCGAATGTACTTCTCCAAGCGCGCCTTGGTGTTCTCGTTCGTCGTCTCGGTATAGCGTTCGTACAGGATGTTGCGAACGCCCGAAAACTTGGTATCCCACTGGCTGCGACGTCCGTCGAGCTTTTGGTAGTCGACCGAGATCTTCGTATCGCCCAGGCCATCCAAGAATGCACGACGCACGCGAGGGGGCAAGTCCTTCCACGGCGTATCGGTGCTCACCTTAAAGTGTTTGCAGACCGCAGCAAAAATCTGCGGATAGTAGTTCGAATTGCCGAACAGGCTACCAAAGACTCCGTCGGCAATGGACTTCGAGGGGTCCTCGATCAGCGCCTCGGCATCAACGGTTTTCTTAAAGCCCAGGCCGTCGCACTCAGGACATGCGCCATAGGGAGCGTTGAACGAAAAATCACGCGGCTGAAGATCGTCAATGGAGTGTCCATGCTCCGGGCACGCCAAGGCCAACGAATACTCCAGCAGCTCGCCCTCGGTCCCCTCAGGAGCATCACGATCGGGCAGCATGTACACGTTTACATTGCCGTGAGCCAGCGCGGTCGCCTGCTCAACAGACTCGGCGATACGGCCCAGAGAATTCTCACGGATCACGATACGGTCAACCACGACCTCAATGTCGTGTTTGAACTTCTTGTCCAGGTCGATCGGATCATCGAGCGAGCGCACTTCGCCGTCGACACGCACGCGGCTAAAGCCCTCGGCGCGAAGGTCCTCAAACAGTTTGGTGTACTCGCCTTTTCGCCCGCGCACCACCGGTGCCAGCACAAACGCGCGGCGACCCTCCCCCGCCGCCAAGACTTTGTCGGCAACCTGGTCGGTCGTCTGACGCTCAATGACGCGGCCGCATTCGGGACAGTGCGGGGTGCCCACACGGGCGAACAGCAGGCGCAGATAGTCATAAATCTCGGTTACGGTGCCAACCGTCGAGCGAGGGTTTTTAGACGTCGTCTTTTGGTCGATCGACACCGCCGGCGAAAGGCCGTCGATTGAATCCAGGTCGGGTTTGTCCATCTGGCCCAAGAACTGGCGCGCATAGCTCGAAAGGCTCTCGACGTATCGACGCTGGCCCTCGGCATAGATAGTGTCAAATGCCAGCGAACTCTTGCCCGAGCCAGAAAGACCGGTAATGACCACGAGTTGGTCACGCGGAATGGAAACATCGATATCACGGAGGTTGTGCTCACGAGCGCCGCGAATAACGATAGAAGAATCAGACATGGAAGCTCCTTGCCTCCTATTGCATCGAATCATACTGCCGATGAGTTTAGCGCACTCGACGCGCACAGATGTTCGTAATACAAGATTCGCAGACCTTTAGCTTTGCGTATCGGGTGCTTTGTTTCTCGAAATGCCGTGGAAAGGTTACAGTAATCTACTACTGAACTTAATTTGCTGTAACAGAGGAACGTCCATGACCGAAGATATCCCCCTTGAAATCACTTCGAGCGACATGGCCAATCTGCCCATATTCATCGCCGTCCTTATCGTGGCCACCGTCGTCGTGCGCGTGTATTTTTCAATCAAACACAATGAAAAGCCGCCCATTGCCCGCGTCTTTTGGTGCGCGACGCTCCTCATCCCGCTCGGCGTGGTAGCTGCATGGATTACGAATCAATTGCTCGTAAATGAGGACAGTTCCCTATGGGTCCTTTCTTATTCGGCGCTCGGTGCTGCCGCCGTTATACTTCTTGTCGAGCCCTTGGTTTCGGGACTTATCGACCAAACCGATCTTGCGACGGGAACGGTTGCCTGTATTTGCCGTGACATCCTTGTCATCGCCGCTGTTTCAGCGCTCTCGTTCGTTTCACTTGAAATTGCCTGCAACGAAACGTTCTATCGCATTCCCGCCAACTCATTCGGGTTTTCCGTCGGGCTGCTCGTGACGGTTCTGCTCTCCCTTTATTTGCTGGGACAGCGTCATGGAGGCGTCATGGCCCTCGTGCCCGTCGCCTGTTGCATCCTTGGCATTGCCGAGCACTTCGTCATAACGTTTAAAGGCGAGGCCATCCTGCCAAGCGATATCTTGGCCCTTGGCACCGCAATGGAAGTGAGCGAGGGATACGAGTTTACCTTTACCGCCGGAATCGTAACCTCTCTAGCCCTGCTGGAGATTTCCCTGGGGCTTCTTTCGCTTATCCGACCGAGAAAGCTCCGTACGCCCACCCATGTCTTCCCCGCAATCGCCGCTAACCTCTGCGCTTTTCTGCTAGTGACCGTTGTGGGGCTCTCGGGCTTTTCCAGCATCGACTTGGAGCAGGCGCTGAATTTTGGATTTGACCGTTGGCAGCCCATCACCACGTATGCGTCTCAGGGTTTTATCACTTCGTTCACCGAAATGGTCAACGAGTTGCCCATTGAGAAGCCCGAAGACTATACGCCCGATGAGGCGCAGAGCATCGAGCAGGAGCTCGCCGCCACCTACGACAGCACGTATGGCTCGAGCGAGCAGCGCGCGGCGGCCGTTGCCCAGTTCAATGAAATCAAGCCGACGATTGTTGCCGTCATGAACGAGAGTTTTAGCGACCTTTCGTGCTTTGAGCAGCTCCAGGCGGCCGGGTACACCGGCCCCGCATTCTACAACTCGCTTCCCGACACACTTGTTCGCGGCACCATGCTCGCTTCGGTCGCCGGTGGCGGAACGGCAAACTCCGAATTCGAATTTTTGACCGGAGCGACAACGGCCTTTGTCGGATTAGGCAAGATTCCCTATCAGCTGTATCAGATGAATGGCGTCAACAGCCTGGCAAAGGACCTTAAGGAGCTTGGGTATACCGCTACCGCTATGCACCCGCAAAACCCCGTCAACTACCATCGAGATAAAATCTATCAGCAGCTGGGCTTTGGAGACTTTCTTTCAATCGGCGATTTCGAAGGTGCGCCCTCTTACCATGCCGGCGTATGCGACTACGCCACCTACGACAAGATACTCGACCTGCTTAGAACCGACGAAGCGCCGCAGTTCATCTTTGACGTCACGATGCAAAATCACGGCGGCTACGACTATGGCACCGTTCCCGCCGAAGAGCTGACAAACTATTGGGTCGAGGGAGCCAGCGAGGGCGCCAATAGCGCACTCAACACCTATCTCACCTGCATCAACGCATCCGACCGGGACCTCGAGTACTTTATCAACGAGCTCCGCAATATCGGCAGACCGGTTGTTCTTGTCTTTTTTGGCGACCATCAGCCGAGCGCCGCAACGACTCTCAACGACGAGCTGTACCCTCAGGAAGATACTGCAAGCCACGCTTTCCGTATCTATCAGTCGACCTATTTCGTCTGGGCTAACTATGAAATCGCCGGCAATACCGAGCTCAACGTCTACGACACCGTCGGGGCAAACGAGATTGCAGCCATTACCCTTAATAAGATCGGCGCCCCGCTCACCGACTATCAAAAGGCTCTGCTTGCAACAAGGTCAGATGTGCCCACCATCAATGTCGCCGGCTACCTTGGTGCCGACGGGCTGCGCTACGACTTGGAATCTGAAGACAGCCCATACGCCTCGACGATCGACAAGCTGCAGCGCATACAATACCTCGAGTTCGCCAGCAAAGTTCAGTAAGCCCGCCCATTCGCTTGGGCACATCGTATTGCAAGCACGCTCGGCCCAAATGCATCGCAAATGACTCCCGCTCGCAAACGAGGGTACAATGACGCTCGTGTCACATCACGGGGCCCCGGCCCCAACATATACAAAGGAGTCATACATGGGTTGCGAGCACGCACAAGCTGCCGGCGGACAAACGTCGCCGTCGCAATTTGAGGAGAATACGCTGTCCGAGGTCAAGCGCGTCATCGCCGTGCTTTCCGGCAAGGGCGGTGTCGGCAAGTCGTTTGTCACCGGTGCCATCGCCACCGAGCTTGCCCGCCACGGCCACAAGGTCGGCGTCCTCGATGCCGACATCACCGGTCCCTCCATCCCCAAGATGTTCGGTATGAGCGGACGCCACGTCCATGCCCTTGGCAACCTTATGCTGCCCGAAATCTCCGAGCACGGCGTCAAGGTCATGAGCTCCAACCTGCTGCTCCAAAACGAGACCGACCCCGTCCTTTGGCGCGGTCCGGTCATCGCAGGCGCCATTAGGCAGTTCTGGAGCGAGACCTCGTGGGGCCCCATCGACTACCTGCTGGTCGACATGCCTCCGGGAACAGGCGATGTCGCGCTCACCGTCTTCCAGTCGTTGCCCGTCGACGGCATCGTCATCGTCACGAGCCCGCAGGATCTGGTCTCGATGATCGTCGCCAAGGCGGTCAACATGGCCGAGAAGATGAACGTCCCCATTCTGGGCATTGTCGAGAACATGAGCTATATTGAGTGCCCCGACTGCGGCAAGAAGATCGAGGTCTTTGGCAAGAGCAAGCTCCCCGAGGTCGCAGAGCGCTATAACCTCGACATCTTGGGCACGCTTCCCATCAATCCGTCACTCGCCGAGGCCTGCGATAAGGGCGAGGTCGAGACCGCGCTGCCCGATGGCATGTTGCCCAAGGCAGTCTCTGCCGTCGAGGCTATTACCCCGCACGAGACCGACGAGGCCTAAGTGAACACGAGCGCCTTCTATGACGTCCTGGTAATCGGCGGCGGGGCTTCAGGCCTCGCTGCCGCCATTACGGCCGCACGTGCTGGCAAAAGCGTCTGCATCGTTGAGCGCGATGTCGCCTGCGGCCTTAAGCTCCTTGCGACCGGTAACGGCCGCTGCAACCTCTCCAACGAATCGATTGATCCTCGGCGGTATAACCACCCCGCATTCGTCGAATCCGTCATGGGCCCCCAGCCCGAACAAGAGCTTATGGGTTTCTTCTCCTCGCTGGGCATCATGACAACCTCCGAGGAAGGCCGACTGTACCCGCGCTCCCTTCGCGCCGAATCGGTGCGCGACGCGCTTCTCAACGTTTGCGACCGCCTAGGTATCACCTTAATCTGCGGAGCCAACGTTGCCTCGGCGCACAAGGCTTCCGAAGGCTGGACACTCCAAATAGACCGTCCAGCGCGGGCACTCAAGGCAAAAAAGCACGACGACCGAAAATCGGAGCTCCGCTCGCTTCGGAAGGCACTCGCCGATGTTTCTCGCAAGAACGAGGCCCTGCAGGCACATGCCGTAATTATCGCCACGGGCGGCAACCCCACCGGTATCGCCGATACGTTTCGCCTCCCCCTCACTTCGCTGCGCCCCATCCTCTGCCCTGTATCGGCAACGGTCGTTGGCGATCGGGCGGCACTCAAGACGTTGGATGGTCTGCGCGTCCGTGCCCGCTTGACGCTCACCCGCAATCATAATGAGCTCTGGCACGAAGACGGTGAAGTCCTGTTTCGAACCTTCGGCATCTCGGGCGTCGCTGTCTTCAACCTCTCCCGTCGTATCCAGCACGGCGATACGATCCTGCTCGACGTTTTCCCCGACCTCTCCAAAGACGAGCTGCTCGATATGCTCAACCGGCGCGTTGAGCTGCTCGGCGGCTTTTCGCCCCGCGATCCCCGTTGGCTCGACGGCATGCTCGCCCCGCAACTCTCCCGCGTCGTCTGCACGGCGTTCGAGCAGTGCCATCCAGGCTCCAACGATGTCATCCACCTGGTCTCGATCCTCAAGCACTTTAAGTTGCTCGTCGAGGGAACAGCCGAGGAGCGCTCGGCGCAGGTCACGCGTGGTGGCGTATCTGTCGAGAGCATCTCAACACCCAGTCTACGCGCGCGCAGCGCTGTCGACGCCCCGCTTTACGTCTGCGGCGAAGTGCTCGACATCGACGCCGATTGCGGAGGCTTTAACCTTGCGTGGGCCTGGCTCTCGGGCATTCGCGCTGCAAGCAGCCTGTAGCCGCGCAGTTTATAATCAAAAACGCATTCGGGCCGTCTGGGATACCGGACGGCCTCTTTCTTGCCTCTAAGGAGACCTCGATGATCGAAATCACCCAAGTCAACGCTTCGCTCGATGAAGCCGGCGATGAAAATGCCTGCCTCATTGTTGGCAAGCGAGTCGCCAAGCGCGTCCTACGTTGCAAGGACTCCGAGATCAAGTCCATCGAGCTCCACCGCAAGTCAATCGACGCTCGCAAAAAACGAGACGTCCATTTTATCCTGAGCTTTCGTGTTGAGCTGACTAGTCCCCACCTCGAGCGAGAAGCGGTCGACAGCGTTGCCGAGCGTGACCGCTCGCGCGTACGCGCGATAGAAGACGATGAGCCTTCATTCCCCTCCCCCGTCTCCGACGCACCTCAAGAACGCCCTGTCGTTGTCGGCGCCGGATGCGCCGGCCTTTTCGCTGCGCTCACGCTCGCCGAAGCAGGTCTTAAGCCCTTGCTTATCGAGCGCGGCGACCCGGCATTTCGCCGCTCGCAGGCGATCGACCTCTTTCTAAAGGAGCGCATCCTCGACCCCGAGAGCAATATCCAGTTTGGCCTGGGCGGCGCGGGGACCTTCTCGGACGGCAAGCTCAATACGGGAACCAAAAATCCCGCCCATCGCCTTATCCTCGAAACCTTCGTCGAGGCGGGTGCGCCCCGCGATATTCTGTGGGATGCCAAGCCGCACATTGGCTCCGACATCCTTCCCACGGTTGTCACCGCTATATCCCAGCGCATCGAGCAGCTCGGAGGTGTCGTCCGTTATCGAACAAAGCTCGTCGACATTCACATCGACGCGTCTGGCGCCATTACCGGTATTGATGTCCAATCGTCCCAAGACGCCGCTTGCGAGCCAATCGAGACAAAGCACCTCATTCTCGCCTGCGGGCATTCTGCTCGCGATATTTTTGAGCTCCTTAACGGCCACAACGTGACCCTCGCACAAAAGACCTTTGCCATGGGCGTTCGCATCGAGCATCCGCAGTGCGACATCGACCGAGCTCAATATGGAGCCTTGGCGGGACATCCTGCCCTCGGAGCAGCCCCCTACAAGCTCGTCGCCCATCTTCCCAACGGCCGCAGCGTGTTCTCGTTTTGCATGTGCCCCGGCGGACAGGTTGTTGCCGCCTCTTCAGAACCGTGCCATCTGTGCGTCAACGGGGCCAGTCTCAATGCCCGCGACGGACGCAACGCAAATGCCGCCCTGCTCGTTAACGTCACGCCTGAGGACCTTCCCAACGATGAGCCGCTCGCCGGCATCGAGCTCCAGCGTGCCTGCGAGGCGGCCGCCTATCGCCTGGGCGGCTCCAACTGGAACGCACCGGCACAGCTCGTCGGAGATTTCCTCGCAGGACGCGCCAGCAAGGCGCCCGGAAAGGTAAAGCCCACCTATCCGCTCGGTGTGACCTGGACGGCAATTGACGGAGCCCTGCCGCAGCATATCGTCGAGTCGCTCCGCCTGGGACTTCCCCTACTCGGAAAAAAGCTACGAGGCTACGACCGCCCCGATGCCGTTCTTACCGGCGTGGAGACTCGTTCGAGCTCACCGGTCACTGTCACCCGAGACCGAACGTGCCATGCCGTGTCGACCCCGGGCCTCTACCCTTGCGGTGAGGGAGCTGGATATGCCGGCGGCATCATGAGCGCGGCCACCGACGGCATTCGTTGTGCCGAAGCCCTGATCGCAGACCTCTAGCGCACGAATTCCAGCACGCAAAAGACACAGGCCCCGAGCTCCACAGGGGACTCGGGGCCTGTTCGCTATTTCTTAAACCGTGCACCCTGGCGTTTTCTGCCCGATGCGAACGTGGAACCCTTGCGGGCCTGCGAACGTAAGCGCTCGATCGTCTCGTCCTCAGACGCACCCTCGAGCATCGCCCGAATCTGAACGACGGCATCGCGCAGGCGCGCCGCCTCCTCAAAGTCCATGGCGGCAGAAGCGTTGCGCATATCCTCTTCCATGGTTTCGACGATCCGCACAAGCTCGTCATGCGGCAGTTCTTCCAACTGCTTCGCAAGTGTCTGCTCGGGTGCCACCGTTTCCGGCACGCCGCCCTCGCCCGACTCATCGGGCGTATAGAATGCGCCATGGCCAAGAGAGTCGCCCTTCGAGCGCCCCTTGGAACCCACGGTTTTTTCGGCCTCGGCAATAAAACTTGAGATGTCGTTGATGGCTTTGCGCACCGTCTTGGGCACAATGCCATGCTCTTCGTTATATGCCATCTGAATCTCACGACGGCGCTGCGTCTCCTCGATGGCTTCTTCCATCGAATCGGTCACAACGTCCGCATACATGATGACTTCGCCATCGGCGTTACGGGCCGCGCGGCCAATCGTCTGAATTAGCGAACGGCGGTTGCGCAAGAAGCCTTCCTTATCGGCGTCGAGAATTGCCACCAGCGACACCTCGGGAAGGTCTAGACCCTCGCGGAGCAGGTTGATGCCAACGAGAACATCGATCTTTCCCTCGCGCAGCGTTCGCAGGATCTCGACACGGTCCATCGTCGCTGTATCGGAGTGCATGTAATTGACCTTAATGCCCGCATCAAGCAGATGGTCGGTCAGGTCCTCGGCCATGCGCTTGGTCAACGTGGTCACCAGCACGCGCTCCTTGCGGGCAACGCGCTCGCGAATCTCGTCCTCAAGATCGTCAATCTGGCCTCGGACCGGACGAACGTCGATCTTGGGATCGAGCAGGCCGGTCGGACGAATGATCTGCTCCACGTCGTTTTGGCTCACCCGCAGCTCGTAATCGCCCGGCGTGGCCGAAACATAGATAAACTGGGGTATCCTTGCCTCAAACTCATCGAAACGAAGCGGGCGGTTATCGAGCGCCGAGGGCAGGCGAAAACCGTGTTCCACCAGCGTCACCTTACGCGAGCGGTCACCTTCGTGCATGCCGCGAATCTGCGGCACCGTCACATGGCTCTCATCGATGATGCAGAGCATATCCTTGGGAAAGTAATCGATTAGGGTAAACGGCGGCTCACCCGGTTTGCGACCGTCCAGATGACGCGAGTAGTTCTCGATGCCGTTGCAAAAGCCCATCGTCTCGAGCATCTCAAGATCATAATCGGTGCGCTGCTGCAGACGCTGCGCCTCGAGCAACTTGTCGGTCGCCTTGAGCTCCGCGACGCGCTTCTCGCACTCTTCGCTGATCGATTTCAGAGCCGCCTTGACCTTCGGCTTCTCGGTCACGTAGTGCGATGCCGGCCATACGGGAATGGCCTCGTACTCACGAAGCATCTCACCGGTGACCTCATCGATCTCGGCAATCAGCTCGACCTCGTCGCCAAAGAACTCAAACCGCAACGGATGCTCGGCATAAGGCGGATACACGTCGACAACATCACCGCGCACGCGGAACGTGCCACGTGCCAGGTCATAGTCATTGCGATCATATTGAATGTCAATAAGTGCATGGATAAAGTCATCACGCTCGAGCGGCACCTTCTTGTCGACGTTCGGAGCCAGACCCGCATAGTCCTCCGGAGAGCCAATGCCATAGATACACGAGACCGATGCGACAACGATCACATCGCGTCGAGAGAGCAGTGACGCGGTCGCCTGATGGCGCAGCATCTCGACCTCTTCGTTAATCGAGGAGTCTTTCTCGATATATGTATCGCTTTGCGGCACATACGCCTCGGGCTGATAGTAGTCGTAATACGAGACGAAGTAGACCACAGCGTTATTGGGAAAGAACTCTTTGAGCTCGCTCGCAAGCTGAGCGGCGAGCGTTTTATTCGGAGCCATGACCAGCGTCGGCTTTCCCAGGGCCTCAATAGTCTTTGCCATCGTGAAGGTCTTGCCCGAACCAGTCACACCCAGCAAAACCTGATAGCGGTCTCCGTCCCTCACGCCCTGCACAAGCGACTCAATGGCCTTAGGCTGGGAACCGGCAGGCTCATAGGGAGAAACGACTTCAAACGGCACCTCAGCGCCCTCAACGCCAAAGCGCTTAAGTTCACCACCAACGCGTTCTACTTCAAATTCCGCCATGGATACTCCTAACTCATACATCTGCAGTATACGCAGGCGGTGGGCTTAGTCCTATACGAAGCGATCGGGATAGAGAGTCTTATATCGAACCCAGGCATTATTGACACGAATCAGATAAGCCTGAGTTTCAGGGAAGGTAATCGCATTATGAAGCGACGTGCTCTGCTGCGCCCATCCGTCGACATTGCCCATGCCGGCGTTATAGGCGGCAATGGCACTGTCAGTCGACCCGTTAAAATACGCTAGAAGATACGAGAGATACGCACAGCCAAACTCGATATTCGTAGCCGGATCGTTAAGGTTGTCGGCCGAATACTCGCCACCGTCGACAAGGCCCTTGGCGATCATATCCTGGGCAGTCTCAGGCATCAGCTGCATCAATCCCTGAGCACCCTGATTCGACTCGGCCTCGGGATCCCAATTCGATTCAGACTTAATGACAGCGCACACCAGATACGGATCCAAATTATGCGAAATACTGGATTGCTTTACATACGCCTCGTAGTCAATCGGATACAGCGGCTTGAAGAAAGCGGCAGGAGCACACGAGTAGACGAGCGAAATAAGGCCGAAGACGAACACAACGGCAAGTGGCGCCACGCGATACCACGTAAAGAAACGTGCCTTAGGCATCGGCCTCCTCCTTATCCGCAGTATCTATAAACCCGTGGCATGCAAGCCATGAGTCAAGCTGCTCAAAGAGCGAATTATCGCCTGCGGCATTATCAATCACCGTTGTAGCGAGATTGCACAGCGCAGACTCTTCGGGCTGGCAAGCAGAACGAACATCGAAATCGGATGGCTCCATGCCACGTTGAATAGCGCGCTCGCGACGAACTGACAAAGGGGCGCTAATGACCAGAATTTCATCAGCCAAGCCAAATGCATCCTCAAAACCAGTCGGAGCAGAAACCTCGACCACCGCAAAGGGATAACGGGGAGATGAAACCGTGCAACAAACCGGATCGAGAATCCTAAGCGAAAGCTGTTCAATCAGAACGGGATGCACAATGCCATTGAGCCGTGCGACCGAATCAGGAGAAGCGAAAGCTCGAGAGGCGAGGATGCTGCGGCGAATGCCGCCTTCCTCATCCAAAATGTCCCAACCGAATTCATCCGCGAGAGCATTGACGATATCAGAGCCCGGCACATACAGCGATTTTGCAAGCTCATCCAGATCGATAAGCATAGCGCCACGAGATTCGAAATAGCGGCAGGCAGTCGACTTACCCGAAGCAATATTGCCCAAAACAAATACGGTAAACATCAAGCCCTCCCTAACGCCAATGCGAGTAATTATCGCTCAAATACTCTAGAAGGACTCAAAATACAGCCAAACAGTAAGAGTACATACGGGGGAGCTAGGTCCCAAAGTACACCGTGTGTACAACGCAAAAAAGGGGGAGGCCGCGAGGCCTCCCCCTTCTCAGTTCAAGCGTA
>CBCSLZ010000029.1:0-26220 GCA_965141245.1 uncultured Collinsella sp. | reverse complement strand
CGGGTGGTTTAAAGCTGGCCGCTGCGCGGCCAGCAGACTAAAGTCTTGAATCAAATCGGTCATGGGCATCACCTCCCATCGGATGGAGGGCACTGCCCGGCACATGGAACTGCCGTCAACGATACCGATTCTATCAAAACTTAGTTATATATACGAATATATGTTCGCATGCCAAGGGTGCAGGGCGCTCGTGACAAAGTAGCAGTCCCTTTGTCACATTATTCGATGACGGTGCGGGAGTTCTGCTTGTGTATGGTGGCAAGCATGTGTTTGGGGACGGCATGGACCATGCAGCTGCCGATGGTCGCACTCGCGGCGGCCTTGGCTGCATCGCTTGCGTTTTTGGTCGCGTAGCTGTGGCGGAAACGCTTGAGCATGGCAATGTCGTTGCCGCCGTCTCCATAGACCGCGACCTCGTCCTCGGCAATACCGTAGTAGCCCGCCAGCCAGGCCACGCTCTCGCCCTTGTTGCACGCCGCATCCGTAATCTCGAACATCACCGGATCGAACGGTGCGTTGACCACACGGTCCGAGCGCTCGGCCAAATACGCCTTAAGGTCGCGCTCCAGCTCGGGCGAGGTCACGCGGCAGTTGATTTTGCACACATCGTGGCGCAGGATGTCACCAATCGACTGGTCGAAATACTGCTCCTCGTGATACCCGCCACGTGCACGCATGCCGCGCATCACAATACGCTTGATGGGGCTATCCTTTTTAAAGCCCGCCTGATGCATCTCGAACGAACCGCTCGAGAACATGCCATCGGGTGTGGAGCAATCAAAGCAAATGTCCGGGAATGCCTTGAGCAGCTCCTCGGTAACCTGCGAATCGATGGTCCAGGTTTTGAGCACCTCGCCATGACTGTCGCGCACGATGGAGCCGTTAGAGCAGCAGGCGTCAAGCGCCAGGCCCGTAAAGCCATGCTCGCCGATCGGCAGCGTCGAGCGTCCGGTCGCAGGAACCACATGCAGGCCGGCCTCGGTCAGCTCGCGAATGGCACGGCGGATGGTCCCATCTGCCTCGTGCAGGGCGTTCAGCAGCGTTCCGTCTAAGTCACTCGCAAACATCTTGATCATGGACATGCCTCTCCTTCGTCTGCACGATATTGTAGACGAGAACGGGCGCATCCCAAGAGAGGCACATCCGTCAGGCGAAAGATTGTCCTACACCGCGGCGGGGCCGTGTTCGCCGGTGCGGATGCGGATAACCTCCTCGACCGGCTCGACCCAAATCTTGCCGTCGCCGACGGCACCGGTGCGGGCGGCGTTGCAGATGATGTCGACAATGCCGTCGACATGCTCATCGGCACAAATGAGCGTGAACTGCACCTTGGGGATCGTGTTGACAAGCAACTCGTTGCCGCGCACGTATTCCTTCCAGCCATGCTGTGCACCGCAGCCCTGCACTTGGTTGATAGTCATGCCACGAACATCGGCAGCAAACAGCGCGTCTTTAAGAACCTCAAGCTTCTCGGCACGAACGATCGCCGTAATCTTCTTCATAGTGAATTCCTCTCTTTAATAAAGAAATGAACCGCTCATTCATGTGGCACGGGTTTTCCAGGTGCCCGAGATTGCCCCGAAAGAGGAGCGCCGCGTACTTCGGTACGCAAGCGACGGTTTGAGGGGCAAGGTCGGGTGCCTGGGAAAGCCGTGCTGCTAATCGAGTCCGGAGAACGAGGGATATGCGCTCTCGCCGTGTTGACTCGCATCCAAGCCCAGCGCCTCGTCGGCCTCGTCCACACGCAGGCTGCCGTGGAACAGTGCCTTGACCACCGCGGCGATCACCAAGTCGAGCACCAGTACAATAGCGACCGTCACCACAATGCCCAGGACCTGCGAGACGAGCAGCGACACATCGCTCGTGTAGAACAGGCCGCCCTTACCGGTCCACGAAAGCTCCGGCACACAGAAAAGGCCCGTGAGCACGCCACCCAAGATGCCGCCAATGCCGTGGCAGCCAAACGCGTCGAGCGCGTCGTCGTAGCCAAGCTTGGACTTAAGATGGCTGATGGCCAGGTAGCAGACGGGAGAGACGATCAGGCCCATGACCAGCGCCGCCCATGGCTCGACAAAGCCCGCGCCCGGCGTGACCACCACAAGGCCCGCAACCAGACCAGTGCTGGCGCCCACCAGCGTGGGGCGGCCGGTATGCACGCGCTCGACGGCAAGCCACGAGACCATGCCCGCCGCGCTGGCCGTCACGGTGTTGAGGATGGCGAGTGCCGCAACGGCGTCGGCATTAAACTCGCTGCCGCCGTTAAAGCCAAACCAGCCAAACCAAAGCAGGCCGGCGCCCAGCGCTACAAACGGCACGTTATGCGGACGATAGCTCACCATGCCAAAACCACGACGACGGCCGAGCATTAAGCAGAGAATCAGGCCCGTCAGACCGGACGAAATGTGTACCACGTCGCCGCCGGCAAAGTCGAGTGCGCCGATAATGTCACCGATAAAGGAGCCATCGCCGCCCCAAACCATGTGGGCGAGCGGCGCATAGACCACAAGCAGCCAAATGCCCAGGAAGGCCGTCATGACACCAAACTTAACGCGGCCGGCCAGGCTGCCCGTGACGATAGCAGCCGTGATCATGGCAAATGCCATCTGGAAGGCGATGTTGATAATCCGAGGGTAGGCGGCACCGTCCGCGGCATTGCCCTCGGCCGCCTGCAGCACCTGACCGAGCACCGGCAGGCACAGCAGCTGGTCAAGGCCTCCAATAAACGGGCTGGAACCGTCACCGCCGTAGGCCAGCGACCAGCCGGCAACAATCCACAGCACACCAACCAGGCCAATGGCGCCAAAGCACATGAGCATGGTGTTGATGACATTTTTGCGCCTGGACAGGCCGCCATAGAAAAAAGCCAGGCCCGGTGTCATTAAAAACACGAGCATGGTGCAGATGAGCATAAATGTTGTCGATCCCGTATCGTACATTCGCTCTCCCTTGGTCGCGTGGACGTTGTCGGCGCCCATAATGCGGCCGAGGGACAACTGGTGTAGACCAGATACGGCGTTGTTAAACGCTGCGTTGTCGAATGGAAACGACGCCGCAATCTTGGAAACGGCGCGGCAACGGACGCGAAACGAACGGGAAACGTGAGGGCTTGGGCGCGAGTCGCGCCGCCTCATCCCCTAGCGGCGAAACAGGTCGCGGGCGCGGTCACGGAGGTTAGTGGCTCGAATGACGCCTTCGTAGTGGTTGATGCGCAGGCGTGGGAAGGCATTAAAGAAACGCAGGTCGCGGCGGCTGAGCGACACGCTCGGCACCGGGCGGGCCATGCGCTTGCCAACACGGCGGCGACCCAGCGACGGACGGGGCACGCTCGGCGCGGCATCGGCCACACGGCGGGCGGCAAGTGCCAGGCCACGCGCGCCGTCCGAGATAAACGTCGGCATCGAAGCCTTCTCGCGCAGGGCATCGAGCGCGGCGTCACCCAGCTCTGCCAGCCAGGCATTAACGGCACGGCTGCGGATATGTGTCTGCGCAACCGAGTCAATTGCCGAATCGGGAATACGCTCGAGCATGGAGTCGGACGCATCGGCAAGCGACTCATTGATGCGGTCGGCAAGATCGGCCCGGACGCACTCCAGCTGATCGGACAGGCGGCGCCAACTGGCCAACGAGCACACCGCATCGACCATCATCGCGACCGCGACGATAAAGGCGGACAGCCGCACAATCAGCACCGGCAGATGGCCAAGCAGCCCCAGCAATGCCGGCTCCACTAAACGGCAAATACACAACGCACCCAAGCCAAACGCGCAAGCCCAGTACAGACAGATGCGTCCGTGCAAGTTAAACGGCAGGTGCGAGTAATCCCAAAAGCGAGCGCCCGTTGTTTTTTCCAACAGCACGCCTACGCTGTACTCAATCACGCTGCATACGAGCGCTGCAGCGACAAACTGGCTCGAGGCATCCGGAATCCCACGCAACAGCAGCCAGCAGGCAATGCCGCCCGCGCCATAGATGGGGCAGCACGGCCCCAGCAAAAAGCCACTGTTGGCAAATCGTCCGTGATTGAGCATGGCGCATACTGTCGACTCCCATGCCCAACCGCAAAACCCGTAAAAGGCAAACGAGAGCACCAGTGCCGTGAGCGGGCAGGCGGCAAGCGTCGCGCCGCCAAACGCCATATCAATCGCGGTCCCCACCGTCTACCCTCTCCTCTTTTCGCTCGATTCGCCACTCACGCCATCGTCTGTCTCGTCCTTGCGCGGCAGGCGGCCGGCGACCGTCTCACGCAGAGCACACCATTTATCCGCCAGGCAAACAATCCACGCCTCGCGACACGTCGGCGGCACCGGCACCAGCGGAAACATATGCCGCACGATAATATTCCGCTCGCGCGGCGTCAGCTCAAAATCTTCCTCGGCACGCGCCAGAGCAAAAAATGGATGCCGGAATCCGTGCAGTCGATGGCTCGGGTCGGGATCGTGCCAGTCATAGAGAAAATAATCGTGTAACAGGGCTCCGCGCAGCAACGAGGCACGGTCGACCGAGACACCGACGCGGCCCAGGCGCTCGGCAAAAGACAGGCTCGCCCGCGCCACCGAGGTCACATGCGCATAGACCGTCACGTCACCATGCTGGATAAACTCGCGCGTCAGGTCCAGACGGCCCGCCTGGGCCAGTTGACGGGCAGCATGGTCTACTTCGCGCGCGATTTTCTCGACACGAACGGTATCGGACATGCTGCCTCCTTCCAGCGACTCACGGCGACAAGCCACGGCCTGTGCGCAATCGATAAAAACATCATGGAACACATCAGTATGGCATCGGACAAAACGTTTTGCCCCACCAGTTGGCGAATTACCGCGCCGCCGTCACATATCAAACGCCAAAATGTGCGAGACTGTCTTGTGCAATTGTGTCGGCCGAGGGAGCGCCGGCGCTCGATTCGCATGGAGTAACCCACAACGATGCTGCTTACGCAAACGACAACGCCCGAGGACGTCAAGGCTCTTAATCGTGCCGAGCTCCCGCAGCTCTGCGACGAGATTCGCCACGCCATCCTCGAAAGCTCCGCCGCCGTCGGCGGGCACGTTGCCCCCAACCTGGGCGTCGTTGAGCTTACGGTTGCGCTTCATCGCGTGTTTAACTCCCCTATCGACAAGATTGTCTTTGACGTTTCGCACCAGACCTACGCCCACAAGGCGCTGACGGGGCGCGCGTACACTTATATCGATCCGGAGCGCTTTGGCGAGGCCTCTGGCTTTGCCAATCCCGACGAATCCGAGCATGACCTGTTTGCCATGGGTCACACCTCGACCTCGGTGAGCTTGGGCTGCGGCCTTGCCCACGCGCGCGACCTGGCGGGCGATGCGTACAACGTCATCACCATCATTGGCGACGGCTCGCTTTCGGGCGGCCTGGCGTTTGAAGGCTTTAACAATGCCGCCGAACTCGATAGCAACCTGATCATCGTCGTCAATGACAACGACCAGTCCATCGCCGAAAACCACGGTGGCCTGTATCGCAATCTGGCCGAGCTGCGCGCCAGCAACGGCACCTGTGAGCGCAACGTTTTCCGCGCGATGGGGCTCGACTACCGCTATCTGGACGCCGGTAACGATGTGTTGGCCCTCGTCGACGCGCTGCAGAAACTGCGCGATATCGATCATCCCATCGTGCTGCACGTTTCCACCGCCAAGGGCAAGGGCTTTGAGCCAGCCCAGAACGACCCCGAACGCTGGCATCACGTGGGTCCGTTTGACATGGCAACTGGACGCAAGCTCTGCCCGGGCCATCCGAGCGAGCCTGCGCCGCGCACCTATGCCGACATTACGGGCGAGGCGCTCAGCGCCGCCATCGAGCACGATCCGCAGGTCGTGGGCATCACGGCCGCCACGCCCTACATCATGGGCTTTACACCCGAGCTTCGCGCTGCCGCCGGCAAACAGTTCGTCGATGTGGGCATTGCCGAGGAGCACGCCGTGACCTTTGCCACCGCGCTTGCGTGCTCGGGCGCCAAGCCAGTCTTTGGTGTGTACGGCACGTTTTTGCAGCGCGCCTACGACGAGCTGTGGCACGATCTGTGCCTCAACGACGCCCCCGCAACCATTCTAGTGTTTGGCGCGTCGATCTTTGGCACCACGTCCGAGACGCACCTCTCGTTCTTTGATATTTCCATGCTGGGCGGACTTCCCAACATGCGCTACCTAGCGCCGGCCTGCATGGAGGAATATCTGTCCATGCTGAGCTGGTCGCTCGACCACCGCGAGCATCCCGTGGCAATCCGCGTACCGGGCATTGGCCTGGTTAGCCGCCCCGATTTGGCGCCCGCCGAGGACACCGACTACAGCGCCGTTCGCTACAACGTGGTGCGTCAGGGTCACGACGTTGCCGTGCTCGCGCTCGGCGATTTCTTTGAGCTGGGTGAGCGCGTGGCAAACCGCTTAGCTGCCGAGTACGGTATCGATGCCACGCTCGTCAACCCTCGCTTTGCAACCGAGCTCGACCGCGAGTTCCTCGACAGTCTTGCCGCCGAGCATCGCGTTGTCGTCACCCTCGAGGACGGCATCTTGGACGGCGGCTGGGGCGAACGCGTGGCATGTTATCTGGCATGCACGCCCGTGCGCACGCGCACCTTTGGCATCGCCAAGGGCTTCCCCGACCGCTACGACCCCAACGAGCTGCTCGCTCAGAACGGCATGACGGTCGAGAACATGGCCGCCGAAGCCGTGAGACTACTCAACGAGTAAGAAAACCTCCGCAAGGGAAGCACCCCTGCGGAGGTTTTTATTTTCGCGACGCGATTATCTCAATCTGTAACACCTAGGGCCCGAATTCCCGTCTAACTGTTACAGATCTAGACAAGACGTCTTAGTCCCTGACCTTTGTCTCAATCTGTAACAGATAGAGACCTTCTGGCCGACCAGATGTTACAGATCGAGACATTCGAATTCCCCTGAAGAGAAAATCTCAATCTGTAACAGTTACTCGGCAAAAATGGCTGCAGATGTTACAGATTGAGACAAAACAGTAAGGCATACCACTGCATCGGCCAGAACCACCACGAAGGTGCCTGTCCCTTTTTGGTAGGAAGAATAACCCATAAGGTAAGTATGTTTCTGAGTTATTTCGTGTTGACCCATTTGAGCGCGATAGGGTATAACTCTACTCAACCGCTAGGGATTTTATTGAGAAAGGTGTTCTACCATGAGCAAGAACCTCTCCCAGCAGGTCGTTCTCGACCGCCGCGGCTTCGTTGCCGCCACCTTCGCAACCGTCGCCGGCCTTGGTCTTGCCGGCTGCTCCGACACCAGCGCCGAGGCCGACAAGGGTTCCGCCGCCGGCTCTTCCAAGAGCTCCGAGGATACCGAGGCTTCCACCACGCTCGATGCCAAGGCATTCGACAAGCTCGTCGACAACGGCCCCAAGGCCGATGACGATGCCATCGCCGCCAGCACCTGGGCCACGGCCGTCAAGGACGCCGGCGTCTTTAAGATCGGTGGCGTTCAGACCTCCACGCTCTTCTCCCTCCTCAACGAGAAAGACGGTCAGACCCGCGGCTTCGATGCCGGTATCGCACAGCTCCTGTCCAACTACATTCTGGGCGAGAACAAGGTCGAGATCACCCAGGTGACCTCGGACACGCGCGAGTCCGTCCTGCAGAACGGCCAGGTCGACGCCGTCTTTGCCACCTACACCATCACTGACGAGCGCAAGAAGCTCGTCTCCTTTGCCGGTCCCTACTACTACACCCAGCAGGCTATCCTGGTGCTCGCCGATAACGACGACATCAAGAGCGTCGACGACCTGGTCGACAAGAACGTCGCCGTCCAGTCTGGCTCCAACGGCCCCGCCATCCTGGAGGAGTTCGCTCCCAAGGCCAGCCAGCAGGAGTTCAAGACCGACGAGGAGGCCCGCCAGGCACTCCAGCAGGGTCGCGTTGACGCCTATGTCATCGATAACAACATGCAGCAGAGCGCCCTGGTCCGCGAGCCCGGTAAGTACAAGATTGCCGGCAAGCCCTTCGGCAGCAAGGAGCCCTATGGCATTGGCCTGCCGCTCGATTCCGACGGCGTCGCCTTTGTCAACGACTTCCTTAAGAAGATCGAGGACGACGGCACCTGGACCGAGCTGTGGCAGATCTGCATCGGCGACCGTACGGGCGACACCAATGTTCCCGAGCTGCCCGAGATCGGCGCCTAGGCAGCGATCCTGGTAACGGCCGCAACGAAACCATATGGAAACGCATGATGCGCTTTATTGCGGTAAACTGTTTCCTCACAGAGTTGTCGGGGCTTCCGTACACACGGGAGCCCCTTTCCTTATCGGCGGGAGGTCCGCATGAGTCTCTCCGAACTCTGGTCGCTCTATGGCCAGAACTATATCGACGCGCTGCTAGCAACCTGGGGCATGACGCTTGAGTCGTTTGCCATCGCCATGGTGCTGGCCGTCGCCGTCACCGTGATGCGCGTGTCGCCGCTCAAGCCGCTGCGCGTCTTTGGCGACCTGTATGTCCAGGTCTTCCGTAACATCCCCGGCATCGCGCTGCTCATCATCGTCGTCTATGCGCTGCCGCCGCTCAAGGTCGTTCTGCCCTACCGCACCTGCGTTATCGTCGCCACGGTCCTTTTGGGCTCGGCCTTTGGCTCCGAGAACTTTATGAGCGGTATCAACACCGTCGGCGTCGGCCAGGTGGAAGCCGCCCGCTCGCTCGGCATGAGCTTCAGCCGCATCCTCGCCAAGATCGTGATTCCGCAGGCGCTGCGCTCGAGCGTATTGCCCATGACGAACCTCTTTATCGCCGTCATGCTCACCACCGCGCTCGGCAGCCAGGTGCCGCTTAAACCGCAGGAGCTCACCGGCGTGGTGAGCTACATCAACACGCGCTCGCTCGGCGGCGTCGCCGCGTTCTTTATTTCGGCGCTCGGCTACCTGGGCACGGCCTTTGTGGTGAGCCACATTGGCAACTACATCGATAAGAAGGTGAGGATCCTCCGATGAGCAAGCACTCCACCTCCGCGCTTACCATGCGCGATGCGCTCTACGAGGCTCCCGGCCCCAAGATGCGCGCCAAGATTCGCATCGGCACCGCCATCTCGCTTGTTGCTGTCGCCGCGCTCGCCGTCCTCGTGTTGCAGCGCTTTTATGTGACCGGCCAGCTTTCGGTCCACTATTGGTATTTCTTTACGCACCTCACCACCTGGAAGTTCCTGCTTGCCGGCTTTGAGGGCACCGTTAAAGTCGCACTCACCGCTGGCGCCATCGCGCTGGTGCTGGGCTTAGCCCTTATGCTCGGCCGTACCAGCGACATTAAGCCGCTGCAGCTGGTCTGCCGTGTGCTCACCGACTTCTTCCGTGGCGTACCGAGCCTTCTGTTCATCTACTTCTTCTTTTTGGTGCTGCCCCAGTACAAGATCGCGCTGCCGTCGTTTTGGATGCTCACGCTTCCCGTCGCGCTCGCCGCAGCCGGCGTACTCGCCGAGATCTTCCGTGCCGGCGTCAACGCCGTGCCGCGCGGCCAGGTCGAGGCCGCCCAGGCGCTCGGTCTCTCCAAGGCTAAAATCACCTTTAAAATCGTGTTGCCGCAGGCTATTCGGTTTATCATTCCGTCGTTGATTTCGCAGCTCGTGGTCGTAGTCAAAGACACCACCGTCGCCTATGTGGTGAGCTACCCCGATCTCATGCAAAACGCCCGCGTGCTCATTACCAACTACGACGCCCTCGTGTCGGTCTACCTGGTAATCGCGGTCATTTACATCCTCATCAACGTCGCGATCAACAAGGCCGCTGTCTATGTTTCGCACAAGACCGGCGCGACCATCATCCGCTAACGCTTTACCATTTCGAATCATAAGGAGCCGAGCACCATGGCACAGAGCACCTCTTCCACCGGTAATCAGCCGCTGATCGAGCTCAGACACGTCGATAAGCACTATGGCGATCTACACGTCCTCAACGACATCAATCTCTCGGTCGACCGCGGCGAGGTCGTCGTTGTGATCGGGCCCTCGGGCTCGGGCAAGTCGACCATGTGCCGCACCATCAACCGTCTGGAAACCATCGACTCGGGCGAGATCCTCATCGAAGGCGAGCCCCTGCCGCAGGAAGGCAAGGACCTTGCCCGCATGCGTGCCGAACTGGGCATGGTGTTCCAACAGTTCAACCTGTTTGCACATATGACGGTACTGCAGAACGTCATGCTGGGACCGGTCGATGTGCTGGGTGTCTCCAAGGACGAGGCCCGTGAGCGCGTCATGGACCTGCTGAGCCGCGTGGGCGTTGCCGAGCAGGCCGATAAGGTGCCTGCGCAGCTTTCGGGCGGCCAGCAGCAGCGCGTGGCCATCGCCCGTTCACTCGCCATGCAGCCCAAGGCCATGCTCTTTGACGAGCCCACAAGCGCCCTTGATCCCGAAATGATCAACGAGGTACTCGAGGTCATGGTGCGCTTGGCGCAGCAGGGTATGACGATGATTGTCATCACGCACGAAATGAACTTTGCCCGCCGCGTGGCCGACCGCGTCGTGTTTATGGCCGACGGCCAGATCGTAGAAACCGGCACGCCCGATGAGTTCTTCGACCACCCCCAGACCAAGCGCGCCCAGGACTTCCTCAACTCCATCAAGGGCCACTAACCAGACCGCTCACCCGCCCGCCATGCCCATCCAAACTCGAAAGCTACACCTATGATCGGAACTCGCACTTCATCGTCCTACACCCCGCATGTCGACGTCGCCCCCGCCGACCGTCCGCTCATCCTCGTCGCGCCGCGCTGGGAAGAGGCAGAGCCGTTTTTAACCGAGATGCTCTCCCCCAACGAGGAAATCGCAAGTGTCTTTGTCGATGCCGTCCTTGCCGCTGGCGGCCTGCCGCTGCAGATGTCCATCACCGAGGACATTGAGGTCATCCGTCATTACGTTGATATCGCCGACGGCGTCGCCATTCCCGGCGGCCCCGATGTCAATCCCAAACGTTGGGGCGATGATCGACCCTACGACCCCACCCTCTGCTGCGAGATCCGCGATAGCTTTGAGTTTAAGCTGGTCGACGAGGTGCTCCGCGCCAAAAAGCCGCTCTTTACCACCTGCCGCGGCACGCAGTTGCTCAATGTCGCCACCGGTGGCACCCTGTGCATGGACGTACCGAGCCTGGGTGCGCGCGAGGGCCGCACGCAGTGGCGCCATACCCACGTGCTCAACGATCCCGTGCACCCCGTCGAGGTCGTGCCGGGCTCGCTGCTGGAGCGCGCGGTTGGCGGGCACAGGCTTATCCAGACCAACTCGGCACACCACTGCTGCGTCGATCGTCTGGGTAAAAGCACGCGCTTGGTCGCCAAGGCAACCGATGGCGTTCCCGAGTGCATCGAAGTCGAAGGCCAGCCGTTCTGCCTGGGCGTGCAGTGGCATCCCGAGTACACCTGGAAGACGCTCGAGACCGACTTTAACCTGTGGAAGTCGTTTGTCGAGGCAGCAGCAAAGGTTAAGCAGGCCCGTTAGCTCGCAAACCACTCAGTTTAAAGCCTCCTATGCCAGGTGGGCGGACACCAGCCACGGTGCCCGCCCACCCTTGTATTTGGTATGCTCGGTATGATTATCCCTCACAAGCAATCAAAGAAATCTCGACCGCAATCGGTCGACGGTAAAGCAAATGGCAAAAACGCTTGCTACGTTTATTAGGCAGTCAATTAGAATCGAAATGCATTGACTATTCCCCAACGGGGTCACGCCACAAATCCACATGAGCATCGAGGCTGGAAGCGGAAGCATGGAATTGGCCCCGATCTGTATGTAGATCGCTACAACGTTGACAAGCAACAGCATGCCAATCGGACCGAAGCCGGACCCAAAATAGGAAACAGCGATCACGCAAGAGACCACGTATGCAAGGCAGGCAGCGGCAGCAAGAACAAGTCGATAGCAAAATACATGCAAGTTGAAATACTGTTGAGCATCCAAAACGATTACGCAGTTAAGACAGTACAAAACGACACTCGACAGGATAAACGCGCCCAAAAGGGCAAAAGAAGACAGCACCACTCGCGCAACGATAGCGCACACACGCTTCCCTCCCCGAGCCTCCGACAACCCCCACGGTTCCTCAATAAAGCCCGAACTGACAAAGCGCGGCACAATGCAAGCCGCGATGAACGGAAAGAACAATGCATGAGCCAACGGGGCTACGTTGAACAGCAGACCGCGAAAAACCCCTGCATTACCAAATAGAAGGACATCCTCTGCCGATAGCCGAAGCGTCGGGTCTGGGAAAAAGCCCAAGAAACTGTTCTCACGGAGGCTACAGAACCACATCGGGAAAGAATTAAGCTGCAATACCACCATGCACGCATAAATTACCAGGATTAAGGCGTACGCCCATTTGCTCACATGCTTCAGTTCTGACTGGAGAAGTCTTTTAATCTGACGAGCCATTGAGCACACCCCCAGCGCGAAAGCTCACGAGAGCGTAAATCAATACCGATAGACAGCTGGCTGCCGCGCCATATCCCAGAAGCGTCAGCTGCCCCATATCGCTATACCCAAGGGCACATCCGACTCCAAGGTACGGCCCCGGAAGAAAGAAAATCCATCGCAAGGATGGTATGGGCGCCTGAAGGAAGGTTCCGTAGAGCGTCAAGCTCATGACAAATCCAATTATTATCGCAGCCCCGCTCAATACAGCGCTGCCTGTAATCCGATAGATGGTCACCGTCTCCAGCGCAAGCGATATCACCAATACGGCGTTGACTATCATTGCGGGCAAAAATGCAGTTAGCATGTCGTGCGAGTAGTTATGCCCTCCACGTATTATGGCTATTGCAAAAAGAAGAAGGCAAAGCGCACTATATGCTGCGCCGATTATTAAAGAAGACGAAAGTACATGTGCCAGAGCCCCATTAAAGCGGGTAAGACCTCTTGCTGAAGAAATTCGGTGTCCCTCTTCATAGCCGCGCTCCTGTAAAATCGCCAGGCAAACGATGAGCGGAACGAACAGAGACGTGCCGGCAAAAGCACTGCGCACAAGGGACTCATCGGGTGCAGAAGGATCGATTACATTCCAGCAGAAACCAATATCCTCCCCAAAAACGCTATTGCCAAAGGCGAGCAACGTTGTTCCGTTTTTTAGAAAGACACCGAAGAGAAGGCCGAACGCCAGAATAAGCGCAAGACCAAACTTCGCCGGAAACATCCTGTGCAAACGCATCATATCTGCCTTTATGGGATGGATCGCCCGCTTCATAGCGAGACCGCCTTCATCAAGCGCCTGTAATACTCTTTTAGGGATGGCGCCTCATCCCTTATGACGTCCATCGATTCCATTTTCAGCAGTTCGCCGTCATGAATAAACACGCAACTTGTTGCAACTGATGCCAACTCATCCAAATCATGGCTAGAGATGAGCATGGTCTTACCCTGTTCTCGATTCAATCGACCGATAAGGGCCCATATACTCTCGATGCCCAGCGGGTCCAACCCATTTGCTGGCTCATCAAAAATAATCAGATCTGTGTCACCCAACAAAGCCGTAGCTATATCCAGCCGCCGTTTCATTCCCAGAGAAAAACTGTTCACGCTCTTTTTCTCTTCGACGTCCAGCCCGACTAGGCTCAAAACGCGAGGAATCTCACGATTCGCATCAAGCCCCCATTCCGAACATCGGATTTGGAGATTCTCAACCGCACTGAGGGATTGGTATGCTCCGCTGGAATCTGGCACATAGCCGACACGCGTCCGCATCAGGCCAAGCTCTCTTTTTGATTTGCCTCCAAAGAGCTCCACGCTCCCCGACGATGGCTCGCAGAGGCCCAAGACGATTTTAATAAGCGTGCTTTTGCCCGCACCGTTTGCACCGACAAGGGCACAGAGCTCAGACTGATGCACCTCGAAGGAAACGTCATGCAAAACGTGCCGTTTCCCGTAGCGTTTTGAAACTTTTGATAGCTTTATCGCTGATGCGTTCATTGGACCCCCGTTCTGCTTGATAGAAAAATCGCTCATATCGTTCCTTCTTTCTTTTATTGTTTTCCATTGCTGTTATTGTTTTTCGATAACTCATATTTGTCAAGATAATCTAAAAGAAGGGACCCGTGTTAGACACGGGTCCCTTCACGCTGATACTTCGTTTTAGTTGTTCGCCTTAAGCTACTCGTCACTCAAATCGACAGCAAAGACTGATGTCGGAAGCGACGCCTCATTGCCTCCGCCGTCCCGCATCTGTCTCACGACATTTTTTGCGCGCTCGACAATAAGCTCCTCAAGCTCTTTCTCGCTCACGCGCTGAATAATATCTCCCGGTTGACAATCAAGCTCATCACAGATATCGAGAAGCGTCTTTAGGCGAATGGCTTTTATCTTTCCGTTTCTTAGCTTAGAAATATTAGCCGGAGTATGCCCCGTCGCCCGAATCAGATCAGCGCTGGTCTTTCCGGTCTTAAGCAGCTGCGTCTCAAGCTCGATGATGAGATAGCTCATGTTTCCTCCTACACAAGCTCGTCAGACTGCTCTTGGAGCAGCGAGGCATAACTCCAGATCGCCGAGATAAACAAACAGACAACTGCGCCGATAAACGACCCCGTATCAAAGGTAGCGCCTTGGCAAATCTCAATAACGAAGGAATGAGGCACGATGTAAAACTCCAGTCCGCCAATGGTGAGATTGACCGATCCATAGGCACCAACAAGCGAAACCGCGGCGTTAACAGCAAAGGCCAGCGCGAGAACACGGATAAGCCGCACATGCGTCTTGGTAAAGGGCGAGACGCCTCGCGAGATGTTACGGCTGATCCCGCACAGAACGACAAGCGAAATACCCACGACGAGTGCCAGGCACAGTCCGCTTGGGATAACGATGCACCCGCCGTTGAGAAGCGTCACGACACCGAAAGCATCGACAGAAGCAACATTTGCAACCGCATACCAGATCACGTAAACAACCAGCGCGGCAAAAGCGACGAGCATCCCTGCAAAAACGGCTGCCATGCAAAAACCAAGCTTCCTGATTTTTTCGCCCGCCTTGGCCATACGCTGAACGCTGTTGGACATACACTCACCCTCATCGACTCTATCGTTATTCGAACAGTTTATCGAACAACGATATGGATTGCATGCGGAAAGCCCCGCCAGTGCGCATAGGCCATTCACTAATCAGAAAAGGTGAGAGTGGATTATTGGACACGTATCGAACGAGAGTAGATAATCTCCCACTTCGAGGCCACCACCGGGCCTAAAACGGGAGATTATCCACTCTCATAGTCATCAAGGCTCGCAAGCTCTTATTCAGCCGCCTCGCGCAGGGCCGACATCGTAGCCGCATATTGCTGCTGCAACGCATGCATTCCCTCGCGAGCGCCGTCAACGAAATCGGCGCCGCGCAGTGCTTCGGTCACCACAACCGCCGGCTCGTACAGATTATCGAATCCCAGGTTCTGGCTCACACCCTTGAGCGTGTGCGCTGCCATAAACGCACCTTCGGCGTCTCCCGCCGCCATTGCGGCCTCCAGCTTGTCCATGCTCTCGTCATCCAAAAACTTGAGGGCAAAGCGGGCGAGCATTTCCTCGCCCATCAGCCGAGCGCACGCGTCATCATAATTAGCGCCGATCTTCTCATACGCCTCACGCATGGAAATCATGGATTAAACTCCTTTGGTCAAACTAAATCGTGGGAAACGCGACGACGTCGGCGGGGCGTGCCAACGTCTCGGCAATACGGTCTTGCACCTCGAGCAGGCAGTCGAGCAACAGCGGGTTAAAGGTGCCGCACTTACCGTCCAGGATCATCTGGATCGCCTCCTTGTGCGGGATAGCGTCCTTGTACACGCGCACGCTCGTCAGCGCATCATACACGTCGGCCACCGAGACCACCTGCGCGGCAATGGGAATCTCGTCGCCCTTAAGGCCATCGGGATAACCCTTGCCGTCCCAGCGCTCGTGATGCCAACGCGCAATCTGGTACGCATATTCCATAAGCGCATTGCCGACGTGATGGCGGCCCAGCTCAAGCAACATGTCGGCGCCGACCGTGGTATGCGTCTTCATAATCTCGAACTCCTCGGGCGTAAGGCGCCCGGGTTTGTTGAGAATCGCATCGTCAATCGACATCTTGCCGATATCGTGCAGCGCCGAAGCCAGGACAATCGTGGAGCGCTCCTCATTGTCGAGGGAGATCGTGTCGCTACGCTGGACCAGACAGTCAAGCAGCAGCTCGGTCAGCTTCTCGATGTTCGTAACGTGCCTGCCGCTCTCGCCATTGCGAAGCTCCATGACGCCGGCCATGATGTCGATGAGCATGCGACTGTTCTTGACGCGCTCGTTGTACTGCTGGGACAGCAGGCTCGTCAGGCGGCGCTGTTTGGCGTATAGGCGGATGGTGTTGCTTACACGGCGGCGTACGACACGGGAGTCAAATGGACGGCTGATATAGTCCGAGGCGCCCAGCTCGTACGCGCGCAGAACCATATCATCGGAATCTTCGCTCGAAATCATGATGACAGGCAGATTGTCGATACCCGATCGGCGCGACAGATCGGCCAGCACCTCAACGCCGCTTATGCCCGGCATCACAATATCCAGCAGCACAAGCGACAACTTATCGCCATAGCGGTCGACCATGTCGAGCGCCGTACGACCGTTATCGGCCTCGAGGATGCAATACTCGTCCTTGAGCATCTCGTTGAGAATGGCTCGGTTCATCTCGGAGTCATCGATAATAAGCACCAAAGGCTTTTCGCTTTGGAAGGCCTCGATGGAATCGGAATCGGTCACGACCGTACCGGCTTTTGCCTTAGCGCGGCTCAGTAACTGGACAGCGCGGCCAACGCCCTCGTCGACCGTCTCGCCATGAATGCGAGCGCCACCAACACATGCCGTCAAGCTCACGTACTCATGGCCCGGAATAACCGTGGAATGAACGGCATCGCATACCTGATGCAGGCGACGGGTAAAGTCATCGGAGGGAATATTGGGCATGACGACCACAAACTTGTCGCAGCCATAGCGCACAAGCTCGTCAGTCGAACGAATACCGCTGCGTATGGCTGTCGCCACGGCACCGAGCGCAAGGTCGCCGGCATGGCGGCCACACGTATCGTTGAAGACCCTAAAATCATCAAGGTCGATCATCGCAACGCCGGCATTCATGCGGGCGTTGCGGAGCTTTCCCTCGTAATATCGACGATTGTGCACGCTCGTCAGCACGTCGGTGTAGACAAGGTCCTCTTCTGCAGCCTCTTGCTCATCGATCGGACGTACCATCAGCAAGACGTGAGGCTCGCCCTCGACCTTCAGAGGGCGCAGGCGAGCGCGGTACTCAACACCATCGTTGAGCAGTTGTTCCGACACCTCATCGGAGTCTGCCAAGGCCTCAAGACTCGACTGACGCAGACAAGGGCAGCGATCGCCGGCGAGCAAGCAGTTAGGCTCGCTCTTAATCTGATCGGCCGACAGCAAACGCACCACGGGGTAGGTCTTCGCGACGCGGACGACCTCGGCGGCAGCCTCCTCGTCGGTTAGATTGACCTCGTGATTATTGAGCATATGGGGCCCTTTCTATCGTTACGCACGGCAACAGTGCATATCAATTGGTACAAGGGTAACATCTAACAGCTGAAGGCAAACGCGCGATTATCGTTGCATTTTTATGACCTGCCAAACGGCGGTAATGGAGCCGCAGGCGCGCGGTTATGGGCGCATTCGTTAACAATGACGAAACGCTAACAGCCCCTCTCCCCGCAGGTCATCGGGCGTGCTAACGCTCCAAGACATCGCGAACGGCGTTTGCCGCCGTAACGGGGCGATCGCGCAGACCGTTATGCGCGCCGGGAACCATTACGAGTGGACAGCCCAAAAGCTCAGCCGCCACCCTCGTACCAGCCTCGCGGGGCGTGCCGACCGAAAGCTCGCCCAAAAACACGGCCGACACCGCCTTTGACGCGCGGGCGCGCTCCCAGTCGGGAGCATATGTCATATTTGTTCCATATTCGTTCGCCATAAAGCAACGACCATTGCGCAGGGCATGTTTGACTTCCGCTTCGGTCGTCCCAGGAGCCTCGGGGTCCAAGTCGCCGAGGGCTCCCAAGAAAAGCCGGAGCGCCCTTGAAACCTTTCCAGCCGCAATCATATCGAGCAAAACCGGAGCTGCGCCCATGCCGACGCCTTCGGCCGACACAGCCGGCTCATGCAGAATCGCACGGGCGACGAGATGGGGTTCGGTGCGAAGAAGCTCCAGCGCCACCAACGTACCGGCGCTATGCGCAAGCACATTTGCCGGAGCGCCAACGTGTTCGATCACGGCTTGCAGGTCGGCGGCCTGAGCGGCAAGATCATAGCTGCCGTCTGCCGCATCGCTGCTGCCACCGCAGCCGCGGCGGTCGTAGGCAATTACGCGGTAGTTGCGGCTGAGCTCACAAGCGATACCGTCGAAAAATGTGCCGTCGACACAAGCGCCGTGCACGCACACCAAGGCAGGAGCATCAGGCGACACATCCGGGCCGGCATATTCGCGACAGGCAATCGTGGTGCCCGCATTCTCGACCGTAAAATCCATGTTGTGCCCCCATCATCAATGCTCATCCAGTTGCACGTCGGTGCGGTTGGATAGACCCGCATTGCCTTACGCCTTGTTAACAGATTAACTGTACCCGACCCGAGGCTTTTCATGGCACGGCAGAATGAGCGACGTGAAAAAACGAAACTTGTAAAGCAAGAGCCCGCACCTTGCTTTGGAGCCGATGCTATGCTTAGGCACAATTGTCTTGAGGAGCATATGCCTATGTCTACGTTTTTGAATGCCAGCCCCATCTTTGGGCCCGTTCGCAGCCGTCGCCTTGGTCTCTCGCTCGGCGTCAACATGATGCCGGCCAGCGGCAAAATCTGCACGTTCGACTGCATTTACTGCGAAAACGGCCTCAACGCCGAGCGCCCCTGCCATGAGCCGCATAACACAGCTGCCGTGGTACTCGACGCGCTCGAGGCAAAGCTGCGCGAGATGGCAGCCGAGGGCGAGCTCCCCGATGTGATCACCTTCGCAGGCAACGGCGAGCCCACCGCCGCACCGGAGTTTCCGCAGGCCATCGCCGGCGCCGTCGCGCTGCGCGACGAGCTTGCCCCAAACTCCAAGATCGCCGTACTCTCCAACGGCACGCGCGCCGACCGCCCCGAGGTGCACGACGCGCTCATGATGGTCGATGACAACATTCTTAAGCTCGATACCGTCGACCCGGCGTTTATCCAGCTGCTCGACCAGCCTGTTGGCCCCTACGACGTCGAGCACCAGATCGAGACGTTCGCAAGCTTTGACGGTCACGTTATTATCCAGACGATCTATTTGACCGGTGAGTATCAGGGCAAGCCCATCGACAACACCGGCGAGGAGTACGTTGTCCCCTGGCTCGCGGCGCTTGAGCGCATTCGCCCACAAGAAGCGACCATCTACACGGTGGCGCGCGAGACGCCGGTCACCGGCCTTGCCAAAGCAGCGCCCGAGGCGCTCGACGCCATTGCCGCGCGCGTACGCGCCCTCGGCATTCCCTGCCAGGTGAGCTACTAGCAAAACCACGCAGCAGCTAGTGCCCGCCATCCCGCTCCATCAGCTGCGGTGATATAGTTCCTGTTTATGCTGTTAAACCGCTTAAATCGGAACTATATCACCGCAACTTTTATGGACGCGTGGGTGAGCTATACTAGCTGCGGATGAAAGGAAGTTAGCCATGTATGACAAAGGACCCGTGCCCGGCCGCAACGACGCTTGCTGGTGCGGCAGCGGCAAAAAATATAAGAAATGCCACAGCGCCTTTGATGAGCGCCTCGAGCGCTTGTGGGAAGAGGGCTGGGAGGTTCTGCCTCGCACGCTCTACAAGACGCCCGCCGATATCGAGGGCATCAAGCGCTCGGCCGCCATCAACGTGGGCGTGCTCGATTATGTGGGCGAGCATATCGCCGCAGGCATGACCACCAACCAGATCGACCAGATGATCTACGACTACACCGTCGAGCACGGCGGTACGCCGGCCGACCTCAACTACGAGGGCTACCCCAAGAGCGTGTGCACCTCGATCAATGATGTGGTCTGCCACGGCATTCCCTGCGATACGGACGTGTTGCACGAGGGCGACATCATCAACGTGGACTGCTCCACGATCCTGGACGGTTATTTTAGTGATTCGAGCCGCATGTTCTGCATCGGCGAGGTCTCTGTCGAGCGCCAGCGCCTGGTCGACGTCACCCGCGCCAGCGTGGAGGCGGGTCTGGCAGCCGTCAAGCCATGGCTGCCGTTGTCCGTTATGGCCGAGGCCGTGCAAAAGACGGTCGAGGACGCCGGCTTTAGCGTGGTGCGCGAGTACGGCGGACACGGCATCGGTAAGGAGTTCCACGAGGACCCGTTTGTGGGCTTTACCACCGAGGCACCCGATGTGGACACCATCATGGTGCCGGGCATGGTCTTTACCATCGAGCCCATGGTCAACGCCGGAGCGCCCGATATCAAGATTAGCAAGGGCGACGGCTGGTGTGTGCGCACCAAGGACGGCAGCGATTCGGCCCAGTGCGAGGTACAGCTCGTGGTGACCGAGGACGGCTACGAGCTGCTGAGCTGGTAGCCGTGGATGCGCCGGGCTTCGCGATGGATATGTTAACCATTGCGAAGCCCGGCGTTTTTATAGCGTTTTGCCTGATAAAACCTGCCAAAATAAACCTGTCCCTTTTTGGTAGGTCGAGCGGAGAGGACTGCTTGTGAACATCCTGGTTTTGCTGCCCGTCAACGACCGCCATCGCGCAATTCTTGAGTCGAGCGCTCCGGGCGAGGACTTTATCTACACGAGCTCCGACGCCGCCACGCGCGAGCAGGTCGCCAATGCCGACGTAATCCTGGGCAACATCGACCCTGACATGCTCACGGCATGCAAGCATCTCCAGCTGTTGCAATTGCAGACCGCCGGCTATGACGACTACCTTGCCGCCGGCACCGTGCCGGCCGACGCCAAACTATCTTGCTCGGTGGGTGCCTACGGCCAGGCCGTAAGCGAGCACATGTTTGCCATGGTACTGTCTATGATGAAGCGTCTGCCCGCCTACCAGGACCTGCAGCGCGAGCATCGCTGGGAGGACTTGGGCCCGGTCACCTCGCTCAAAAATGCCAACGTGCTGGTGCTGGGCGCAGGCGACATTGGCGGCCACTTTGCCACGCTCTGCCGCAGCATGGGCGCACACGTCCGCGGCATCAAGCGCCATCCGCTCGTCTACCCCATTGTATTTGAGGACATGGACGGCATGGACACGCTACCCGAGCGCCTGGCCGAGGCAGACGTCGTCGCATCCTTTATGCCCAGCACACCCGAGACCCGCGGCCTGGCGAACGCCGAGTTCTTCGCCGCGATGAAGCCGGGTGCCTTCTTTGCCAACGGCGGCCGCGGCGATCTTGTGGTTGCCGACGATTTGGTTGCCGCTCTGGAGTCGGGACATCTCGCCGGCGCCGCGGTCGACGTCACCGACCCCGAGCCGCTGCCCGCCACAAGCCCGTTGTGGGATGCGCCCAACATGCTCATCACGCCGCACGTCTCCGGCTGGTTTCACCTAGCCGCCACGCTCAACAACGTGGTCGACATCGCCGCGGAGAACCTGCGTCACCTGCAAGCCGGCGAAACTTTACGTTGTTGGATCGAACACTAGATTGTTCCGGCGTTTTACCAAACGCCGGAACCCCTCGACGCTGCGAGCCCGCCAGAGTGGCAATCTGACGTTCAATCGTCGGGCATGGCCAAAAGGCCTATGCCCTCCTCTTTCACGTCACCTTGCTCGCTCTGGCGGGCTCTCGCTGACTTTTGTCCGACCTGCGGCATTCTCCCTTTTTGGTGCAATGGGGTCAGGTTAGTTTGCACCATTACGTTGGTTTTGCCTGCGATACTTTTGTCAAAGTGATATCAGGCATTCATCTGGCGTTTTCGACGTTTCACCTATTAGAGCCAGTCCATCTCCTTACCATAATGGTCCGAATAGGCGCTACGCTTGAGTTCTTCATCGCTCGCTGGCCACGTGTTGGACACGTCGATTCCCGATTCATGGCAAGCGGTGGCGAACAGCTTCGACCCCTGATCGATTAGTTGAGACCTGCCCTCGGTCTTCTCGTCTTCGGCTTGCATTTAGAGCTCCACGCTTTCGGCGCCGTTGATGGTTAGGTTTCGCTCGTAGAAGGCGGTGAGGGCGCGGATGGCGTACATGACGTCGCGTACGCCGCCGGTCTCGTAGCTTGAGTGCATGGCCAGCTGCGGCAGGCCCACGTCCACGGCATGCATGCTCGCCTGCATATTGGACAGATTGCCGAGCGTGGAGCCGCCGGCCATGTCGCTCTTGTTGGCGAAGGCCTGCGTGGGCACGTCGGCGTCATCGCAGATGGCCTGGAACACCGCGCGGCTAAAGGCATCGGTGCAGTAGTGCTGGTTAGCGGCTTCCTTGATGACGATGCCGCCGTTGAGCACAACCTGGTTGTGCGCATCGCACTTCTCGGCGTGGTTGGGGTGCACGGCATGCGCGTTGTCGCAGCTCACGAGCATCGATGCGGCAAGGGCGCGATGGTACGACTCGTCGTCAAAGCCCAGCGATCCGTTAATGCGGCGCAGCGCGTCGGCCAAGAACGTCGACATGGCGCCCTGCTTGGTCTCGGAGCCAACCTCCTCGTTATCGAAGCAGCAGAAGACCGAGACGTCGCGCGCGTTCTCGGCACCCAAAAATGCCTGTAGCGAGGTGTAGGCGCAGGCCAGGTCGTCGAGCTTGGGCGTCGAGATAAACTCGTCGGCCCAACCCCAAATGCGCGCATCCTGACGATTGACCAGGAACAGATCGCGGCCCAGAATCTGCTCGGGCTCAACGTCCAGCTCGTCGGCGATCAGAGCATCAAAGTCGCCCTGCTTAAGCTCGCCGGCGCTGATGAGCGGGCACAGGTCGACGGCTCGGTTGGGAGCAAAGCTCTCGTTAACGCCACGGTTCATGTGGATGGCAAGGCTCGGGATGATGGCGACTTCGCGCTCGGTAGCGAGCAAACGACTCTCGATACGGTCGCCCTCGCGCACCAACACGCGGCCCGCGAGCGCCAGCGGGCGGTCGAACCAGGTGTAGTCGATCATGCCGCCGTAAGCCTCGGTGTTCAGGCGCAGTGTCTCGCCTGCGCCGTCGAGCTCGGACACGGCTTTGACCTTAAACGTCGGCGAATCGCTGTGCGACGCCGTGAGCTGAAAATGATAGTCACCGGCAACGCCGTCCTCGCCCCACGTCGCGGCCAGGTCCTCGCCCACCTTAAAGGCAACAACGCTCGAGGTGTTGCGCTGCGTGTAATAACGCCCGCCCGGCTCGATGTCCCACGCCGCGTTCTCGGGCAGGTAGGTAAAGCCCGCCTCGTCGAGCTCGGCCATAATGGTCGCCGCCGTATGGAACATGCTGGGGCATGCCTCGATAAAGTCGATAAGGTCGTTGGCGGCCTCGATATCATCGGCCGTCACATGCGCGCGCTCGGGCGTTTCCTGATCCGTCATGCTCTCCCCTTTCGCTGGGTTGATGGTCCCCTCCAGCATACCCCGCCACGCCAGTGCCGCACTCTTCATTCCATGCTTAATTCCGCGCCGCTCACCAAGTTGAGCCATCATGCCCGCGCTCCCTTTGCGACAATTGCGCTAACAGGACGAGAGGAGCCGTCATGAAACCACGTAACATTGCCATCGTCTGCGGTGTCGCGGGAGTCGCCGTCGGCCTTGCCGCTGCCACCGGTATCGTTTATCACAAGCAAATCAAGTCCGCCGCGTCGCTCAAACGCTTGACCGGCTACGTAGATGGCTATGACCTGTACGCAATCGACATCGCCTACGACTACGATCTTGATCGCATCATCGCCGCTGGCGTGCGCGACGACCAGGCCTACATCGATGCCGTGGTGGCGCAGGTGCTGCCCGGTGTGCCGGCACATGTCCAGGCACCCCAGTTTGCCTGCAGCGCTTTTGTCGCCGTAGATGCCGAAGGCCGCGTGCGCACCGGTCGCAATTACGACTTTAAGGACGACACCTCGGCGCTGCTGGTGCGCAATCACCCACGAGGCGGCTATACCTCCATCGGGTTTGCCGCCCTTAACAACCTGGGCGATAACACTCCGCTTGACTCCGTCGGCGGACGTGCCGCCGCACTCATGGGCCCGTTTGCCCAGCTCGACGGTGTTAACGAATGTGGCGTGTCCATTGCCGTGCTCACCCTGGATTCCAAACCCTGTGACCAGGACACGCAGCGCCCCGTCATCAATACCTCACTCGCCATCCGCCTGGTGCTCGACCGCGCGGCTACTACGCAAGAAGCTGTCGACCTGCTTTCCGCCCACGACATGCACGCCATGGCAGGACGCGATTACCACTTCTTTATCAACGACGCCGCCGGTGACGCGCGCGTAGTAGAGTGGGATCCGCGCGATCCGGACCGCGCTTTCAAATCGACTCCTGTACGCCAGGTTACGAACTTCTACGCCTGCTATGGCGACGAAGTGCTGCCCAACCAAAAGAATGGCGAGCTGGGCCATGGTAAGGAGCGCGCCGCCGCAATCGCCGATGTCCTTGACGCCCATGTCGGTGCCCAGGACGAGGCAGTCGCTTGGAAGGCCCTGCGCGCCGCAGCGCAAGAACCCAATCCGGAAGACATCACCAGCAACACGCAATGGTCGGTCGTCTTTGACAATACCGAGCCTGCTGCCGCCATCACGCTGCGCCGCCACTGGGGCGACGTCGACGCCTTCGCGCTGTAAGGAGCCAGGCCCGTCGGCCTTACGCTCGCCTGACGTTGTTTACATTTCTATACGCTTGAGCTAACACGTTTTACCCCCGTATCAACAGTGTGCGGGGGTAAACTTATGCGCATGTTATAACTTGCCCGGAAGGATTCACCATGCTCAGGATCGGTCTTCTTACTAGTGGCGGCGACTGCCAGGCGCTCAACGCCACCATGCGCGGCATCGTCAAAACGCTCATGACCAATAGCGAAGAACCTATCGAGATCTACGGTTTTGAGGACGGATACCAGGGCCTTATCTACAGCAGGTTCCGTGTCATGACGCCCGCCGATTTTAGCGGCATCCTCACCCGCGGCGGCACCATCCTGGGCACGAGCCGTACGCCGTTCAAGCGCCTGAACATTCCCGAGGCCGACGGCGTCGAGAAGGTGCCGGCGATGGTCCACACCTATCACAAGCTGCAGCTCGACTGCCTGTTTATGCTGGGCGGCAACGGCTCCACCAAGACCGCCAACCGCCTGCGCGAAGAGGGCCTCAACGTTATCGCCCTGCCCAAAACTATCGATAACGACACCTGGGGCACCGAGTTGACGTTTGGCTTTACGAGCGCCATCGACGTCGCCACCAAGTGCATCGACGACATCCACACCACCGCCTCAAGTCACGGCCGCGTGTTCGTCATCGAGATCATGGGCCACAAGGTTGGCTGGATTCCGCTGTATGCCGGCGTCGCGGGCGGCGCGGACGTCATCCTGATCCCCGAGATTCCCTACGACATGGATAACGTCATCAAGACCATCGAGCATCGCATGGAGACCGGCAGTCGCTTTACCATCGTGGCCGTCGCCGAGGGCGCCATCTCCAAGGAGGACGCGGCGCTGCCCAAGAAGGAGTACAAGAAGAAGCTTGCCGAGCGTACGAGCCCGTCGATCGTCTACGACATCGCCAAGGAGATTGAGGCCAAGACCGGTCGCGAGACCCGCGTCGCCATCCCCGGCCACACGCAGCGCGGCGGCCAGCCCGACGCCCAGGACCGCATCTTTGCGACCCAGTGCGGTGTCGAGGCCGCGCTTGGCTGCCTGCGCGGCGAGTTTGGCTACATGATCGCCCTGCGCGACGGCAAGATGTGCCACATGCCGCTTGAGGATGTCGCCGGCAAGCTCAAGTTTGTCGACCCCCAGAGCGATCTGGTGCGCGAGGCCAAGGCGCTGGGCATCAGCTTCGGCGACGAATAGCCTCGGCGAAATCCATCCCATCGGGCCCTCCGACCCCGCCCGACGTATTTCGATTTGGCTCCTCCCTTGACTCCGTCAAAGGTCGCCAATCGAAATCGTCGGGCGGGGTCGGAGGGCCCTGCGTTTACATACTCGCCGAGGTTATTCGTCTTCTTGCTGCGGATGCCTGGTCTGAAATTAAGTTGCGGTGAAATAGTTCCTGTTTAGCCCGCAAATGGCTGAATCTAAGAACTATTCCGGTGGCGCGCGCAGACGTGGTGTAAGAGCGTCCTGAGGTCCGTCGCTGCAAGTCC
>CBCSLZ010000028.1:0-29898 GCA_965141245.1 uncultured Collinsella sp. | reverse complement strand
GCTCAACGCCGGGTTTACCGATACCTGGCGTGCGGCAAACCCCGACGTCGAGGGCGTCTACAGTTGGTGGAGCTACCGTTTTAATGCCCGTAAGAACAACGCAGGCTGGCGCATCGATTACTTCCTGGTGAGCGACGCAATCGCCGGCAATGTGCACGACGCCGGCATCCGCGGCGACATCTTTGGCAGCGACCACTGCCCCGTCACCCTCGCGCTAGAGCTCTAACCCCAACTGATCCCCTGGGGACGGAGGAAAACGGATCATCCTCCCATCCCCATATGAGTTGCGGTGAAATAGTTCCTGATTGGAGGCCATATGGCCGAAAACAGGAACTATTCCACCGCAAGTTCGGAGGGCGTAGCCCTACGGCCCAAATTAGCTGCCTCGCTCCCCTTACAACCCGTACTTCACGACAACGCGGTTGATGCGGCGACACCAGGGTTTATACAAGGCAGCCAAAAACACGCAGGTTGCCAGGCCGTGTGTGATGTCGAACGGCACTGCCGTGGCAAGACGCGCCACGGCGCCCGCCCAGGTGAGCGGCTGCACAAAACCGATGATGTCATACGCGTTGATCACAACGCCATAGAGCAAACCCGAGGCAAAGCCATACGCCAACAGCGCCGGCATGCGCACGATGCCGTCGGCGCGGTCGAACGCGCCCACATGCGCCAGCACGCCGCCAACATAGCCCACCAGACCCCAGGCATACATCTGCCATGGCGTCCACATACCCTGTCCAAAAAAGAAATTGCTGGTCAGCGCCGCCAGTGCACCGACCATAAAGCCATTACGTCGGCCGAGCGTCGCCCCCGCGATAATGGCGATGGCGCTCACCGGCTTAAAGTCGGGAATGGGCCCGAACAGGATGCGCCCCGCCGCCGCCAACGCCGCCAAAACCAGCGTGGGCATAATCTGGCGCAAGCCCGGACGCGACGCCTCGTAACCCGCAAAGAACAGCGCGAGCACCAACGCCACGACAACGAGCATGGCAAGCGCCGCGTGCTCAATACCCGCCGGCAGCGCAGCAGCCATCACCACCGGCACCGCCAGGAGCAGCGGGATCTCCATATGTTGCAACGCACGCGACAACGGCAGCCTCCATCAGACAAATGCCCGTACATGGTAGCACGCGCAAAAAAGAAGCCGACCAGTCCCCCGGTCGGCCCCGACAGCCATTCGTCTGTTATACCCGCTGCACAAGCGGCACCAAGCTCTATTCGCCCGTCACCTTAGCGGCAAGCGCCGCGGCAAAGGGGTCAAACAGCAAGCCGCCCACAACAACAAACGCCCAGCCACCCGTCACAAGACGTGCCCAGCGCGAAAAATAAGGCATGCCATTGACCACGCCAAAGCCCGTCTGAAAAGCAATCTCAAACAGTCCGATAAGGCAAAAGAGCAGCGTAGCGCCCACAACGGTTCCGCAGACACGCGCGCCGGGAGTACCTGGCTCAAAGCCAAAAAACTCGACGCACATGCCGACGGTTTTACCAAAGAGCGGCATAAAGCTCACAATTTGCGCAATGGCAATGGCTAGGGCAAGCTGTCCCCAAAAGCCCGTGACGCCTTGAAAATCGAGTGCGGCTTTTCCCTCGATAATCGGCAAAAACGAACACATGAGCAGAGGGTTGACGATGCCATTGAGGATCGTCACGACGGTGCTCTTTTTCAACGTCAAGTAAATCAACTCCTAGTATTGTGCCAACCGGCATCGAACAAACGGGGGCGTGGCACTACGTAAGCGAATCGGGCGAGGGCAGAAGCGGAGACGCCAGCGCCGTGGCGCCAAACAGAACGGCGCATCCCAAAAGAAGCGTTTCGTAGCTCTCGCCAATGCAGCAAGAAAGCACCACGGGAATCAAAAACGTCAATCCCAGAGAGACGGTACTCACCACACCGCCGGCGCTTCCCGCAAGGCCATCGCGCACGCCGGGAAGCATGTACGGCAGCGACTGGACGACGGGCCCGGCAACGGCGCTCGCGATGCCGATCGCAAACATCAGCCCTATCGAAGACGTGGAAATAAAGGCTTCCCCAGCCCACATGAGCACGCCTCCGGCGACCGCCGACAAAGCCATAAATGCACGGTAGTCCTTAAACTGCGCGCGCATATAGGGGCCGACCACGCTCCCGACAATCGATCCGAGGGTTACAAACGAAGCCAGGACTCCAGCGGTTTGCGGCTCGATCGAAACCTCGAGCGCCGATACCAAATAACCGGAGTACGCCGTAGCCGACGCGAGGGCGACTCCAAGTAGCACCGCCACAAGCCAAATCATCGGCATCTTGGCCACCGTTCCAAAAGCGCCCGCCATCGGCACGGAGTCACCGGCGCCGCCATCGCTTGCCGCACGCACGGCGTCCGCCGACGGCGCGACAAGCAGCCACAGCAGCCCAAATACCGCAAACAAGACAGCGGCGAGCACGTATGCCTGCCCAGCCGCCGCAAAGAGAGGAGACGTCGCAAGCGAGCAGGCAATGCCGGCGGAGCCCGCCGCATAAAACCACCCCATGGCGCGATCGGTGTCATCGCCAAAAGCAGGTCCCAACACCTTCAACGCAATGGCGTTGATGACGCAGGGCGCCGCGCCCAGCAGCATGCTCGCTGCAAACAGCGTCGCAAACGAGGAACACGCGACACGCGCGACCGCCGCGGCCGCAGAAACCGCCGATGCGAAAAACACGAGCGCCTTCACGCCGCGACGATCGGCACAAACGCCTGCCGGCATACCAAACACCACGGCAGGAATAAACGGGGCAAACAGGACAGCCGAAAACTCGGCAGACGACAACCGCAGGCTCGACACAACCATGTGCGCCAACCCCGACACCTGGTACTGCGCGTAGTTGGCGGCAAACACGACGCCGCACACCACAAACAGCAACGCGTACTTCTCGACCGTCCCTTTGCTCACGTCAATCACCCTAACTATGCCTTGTCCTTGCGATAGACAATACGCCCATCGAATATGGTCGTCTCGACCTCCAGCTCGCGAAGCGCCATCGGGTCAATCTCAAACGGGTTACCCGACAGGATAACGATGTCGGCCAGCTTGCCGGCGGCAAGACTGCCCAGACGGCGCTCGAAACCCTCGACATAGGCGGAGCCGAGCGTATGCGCCTGGAGCGTCTCGCCAAGCGTCAGCGCGTTCTCGCGGAAATAGCCTTCCGCCGGATGCCCATCGAACTCGCTGCGCGTCACCGCGGCATATACGGTGTCGATGGGATCGATCGACATGACCGCAGGCCAGTCGGTACCAAGGCCCAGATGGATTCCGCCGTCGGCCTCCTCCCGGTAGCGCCACATATGGCTCATGCGCTCCTCGCCGAGCGAGCCCTCGTACACGCCCTGCCCAAGGCCTCCAATGGGATGCTGCGGCTGAATCGCGGCGTTGATGCCCAGGCGCTTCATACGCGCAATGTCCTCAAACTGCAGGTTGTCGGTGTGCTCGATGGCAAAACGCGTCCCCTTGTCGCCGCACGCCTCCTCGGCGCGCTCGACGGCATCGATGATCATCGTGGCCGAGGCATCGCCAATGGCATGGATGCGAACGTCAAAGCCGTTCTTATCGGCCTCGAGCACCATGCGGTCGAGCGTCTCTTGGTTGCACGCCGGCTCGCCGCGGAAGCCCTTGCCCATGGGGGCGTTGAGATACGGCTCGTGCATGTATGCCGTATAGGCCTCGGGGCAGCCGTCCAGGATGTACTTAAGGCCCGCCATGCGCACGCGTTCGCCATGATGGCGCGCCCTCAGAGCCTGCGACTCCGCCATGGGAGCATCGAGCGCAGAGTAATAGCTAATGCGCAGCGTGCTGAGGTCCTCGTTTGCCAGTCGGTCGTAAATGTCGTACACGCCGGGCGTAGTCACGCCCAGGGGATGCATGTCGCCGATCGAAGTGATGCCGAGCCTGTTAAACTTGCGCATCGACTTGAGCAGCGAAGCATCGAGGTCCGGCTTGTTGAGCACCACATCGAGCAGAATGTTCGTCGCCTGGGGCTCGGACAGAAAACCGTTGGGCTCGCCGTTGTCAAAGTGGCGGATGAGGCCGCCCTCGGGCGTCGGGGTGTTACGGTCGATGCCGACCGCTTTGAGCGCGGCGGTATTGCACCAAACCACGTGCATCGAAAAGTCCGAAAGCACAATCGGGCGATCGATGTCGAGTGCATCGAGGCTACGGCAGTCGGGATCAGTCGGATCCTCCCATGCGGGCGAATACCAGCCCTGGCCGTAGATCCACGGGTTGTCGGGGTGCTCGGCGGCAAACTTCGCCACGGCATCGACGCAGGCCTGCTCGCTCGGCAAGAACATCAAATCGCAGCAGAAGTCCTCGTCTTTCTGGATGGAGCCGAGCGCAAAGTGCATGTGCGAATCGTTGAATCCGGGCATGACCAGCTTGTTGCCCGCATCGATCACCTCGGTATCGGGACCGACAAACGGCTGCACCTTGTCGGGTGCGCCCACGGCGACGATCTCGTTGCCGCGAACCGCGACACATCCCGCATGGGGCTCAAGCTCCTCGGCCGTAAACAGCGCCGTCGTCTTAATGACGATGTCGGCAGGAACCACCGCCTCCATGATTACTCGCCGTCCTTAGCGGCGGCAGCCTGCATAGCCTTGCGGCCGAGCTCGGGCAGGAAGAAGACCGGCACCACGGAAAGCAGGAAGCAGAGGCTCTCGAGGCCCATGTTCATGGTGTAGTCGGCGCCGGCGACAGCGGAGATGCCGATGGGCAGGAAGTAGCTCATGAGCAGGGAGATGGTGCCAACGATGCCGCCAGCGGAACCGGCGTACGTGTCGCCGATCTCGGGGAGCAGAACCGGCATGGACTGCATGATCGGACCGTTGATGGCGGTGAAGAAGCCGTTGGTGACCAGGATCGCCCACAGCAGGAAGCCGACGGGGGTGTACCACGTCACGAACATCGAGACAGCGCCGATGAGCGTGGTGACGATGAGGAAGCCCTTGAACTTGCCAAGCTTGTCGCAGAAAGCAGGTCCCACGATGCAGCCGAAGAAGCTGCCGACGGTGACGATGGCGGCCATGAAGCCGGCGGTAGCGGCATCGATGCCCTTGCCGAGCTGGAGCGCCTGGGGCAGGAAGCCGGCATAGGCAGTGGTGGAGGCGAGGCCAAAGCCAACGCCGATGGAGATCAGCCACACGCCGGGGCTCTTGATGGCGACCTTGAGGTAGTCGAGCACGGGCTCGGGCTCTGGAAGCGGCTGACCCTCGGGCACGTCACGGTCGAGCACGATCCAAAGGACCCAGGAGATGGTCATGGCGACAGCGGCAACCATGTAGGAGTTGAAAACGCTGCCGAACATGCCGGCGCAGATCTGGGCGACGACGATGGCGACGCACGAAGCGGCGTAGAACAAGCCCATGGCAAAGCCGGTCTGCTCGCGGAACCACGTGCCGAGCACCTTGATGAGGTTGGCGTTGAGCGCCGAGATGCCCATGCCGATCAGGAACATCGACACCATCTGCATCGTGAACGAGTCGAGCGTAAAGCAGCGGAGGAAGCCGCCGGCAACCGAAATTGCGGTGCAGACCGCAACGACCTTCTTGGAACCGATGCGGTCACCGAGGGCGCCCAGCGGAATCGAGAAGAAGACAGCAGTAAGCATGGGGACGAGGAACAGCATCGAGAAGCCGACGGTATCGATGTTGAGCATCGGCATGACCTCGACGGCGAGCGCCGAGACCTGGTACTGCATGTAGTTAGCCATAAAGCACAGCAAGCAAACGACCGAAACGATCGCCCAGCGCCATGAAGGAAGCTTCTCTTCCATGATGACTCCTTTGGTTAGTCAAGTATTCAGACAGCTTGGAGAGCCGGGCCCTGGCTCTTCGGTGCCCACATTTTGCGATTGACCCTTCACCGAAACCATTCGGCATCCGGCTTATCATCATGCGAAAAAAGGAGTAGTATCACTACGCAAAATAGCTAAAACGCCAGCTTAAACCCTACGCAATTTCATCGGAGGTCATCTTGAGCTTTCTGTCCGATTCCGAGTGGCTCTGCTTAAACGATCTTGTGCTTTCGATTAATTCCATCGACAACGACCGAGAATTCCGGTCGACCATCCTCAAGAAGTTGCGTTTTCTTATCCCCTACGAGTCGGCAGCGTTTTTCCTGAGCGATCTTTCCAAAGACCTCGTTTCCACCCCGCAGGAATGGAAGACGCGCGTCTTTCTCGACCCGCTCGGCATCGACGTCCCCGCCGGGATGCTCGAGCGCTACACCGAAGAGTACTGGCAACAGGATATGATCGTCGCGCATCGCAACCTCACGCGCTCGACGGTGCTGCGCGAATCCGACCAGCTCAGCCCCGGCGATATCGAGAGTAGCTATATGAAGGACTACCTTGGCGGCCGTCATGTCGTCAACGTGAGTTTCTTTAACGATGAGGGCTTTTTGGGATTGCTCAATCTCAATCGCAAAAAAGAGGAAGGCGACTTCACCGACCGCGAAGTCCAGATTCTGGAGCTGGTCGAGCCCCACCTTACCAATCGCCTATCCAAATGGCGCGTCCGGGCCGACCGCAGCTCATCCGAGGTGGTGTTCGCCCATGACTACGATGTCTCGGCGCGCGAAATCGACGTATGCCGCTGTGTGCTATCGGGCATGGACAACGCGGCCATTGCCGAAGAGCTCTGTATCAGCACCGGCACCGTTAAAAAGCACCTGGAGAATATCTTTCGAAAGACGCGGGTCAACAGCCGCGTTGGGCTCATGGCGCTCCTTCAGCAGTACACGGCACTCAAACAGTAAGCCCAAGCGCGGCGTCGATGCACCTACGCCCTATAAAAAACGTTGTCGGCAAAGAAGTCGGCCGGGGGCTCCATGCAGGCAATCTCACCGTCGAACATCATGGCAATGTCATCGGCAACCTGCTCGGCAAAATCCAGATCGTGCGTGGCCATGATGACGGTGCCGCCAGCCTTCGCATGGTCACGCAGGGCGCGAGCGATGATGCGGCGGCTGGCCAGGTCTAGACCCTTGGTGGGCTCATCGAGCAATAGCAGCTCGGGGCCGATCAGCAGCAGCTTTGCCAACGCAAGCAGCTGACGCTGCCCGCCCGAAAGATCGTACGGGTGGTGCCCATCCAGGCCCGACAGCCCCAGGCTCGCCGCGCGCTCCCGCGCCACAGCCTCGTCATATCCGCAAGTCGAAGCCCATTCCATCAGCTCGTCGCGCACCGTCTCGGCAACCAGCAACGCCTTGGGATTCTGGGGCAGCAGCGCTGCCGATGCCGCTCCGCGCTCCATATGCCCACGCTGCAACTTGACCGTTTTGGCCAGCACCGAAAGCATTGTCGACTTGCCGCAGCCGTTACCTCCCACAACCGCATGCACCGCGCCAGCCGAGAACGCCGCGTCGAGTCCGCGCAGCACCCAGCCGGACGCCCGATCGTAGCGAAACCAGCTCCCTGCCAGGGTGGTAGCCGACCCAGCGTGCATTTTTGGGAGTATTCGGCATCCAGCGGCGCGCGATGGCGCCTCCAAGTCGCCCTGCGGCAGTATTTGCGCCTCAAATTCACCCGATTTGTCCGATTTCAGTCCTTTTTTTGCACCCGGAGCGCCCCCGCGCGGGTCTAAAGAGCCCAGCTGGCCACTGACGCTGCTGAAAACTCCGTTTTTTGCACGCCGCGAGGCACCCCACCCTAGCACCTCGCCAGAAAACAGCTCTTCACGGTGCCCCAGGGAGGCAATGTCAGCCACCTCGCATATGCGCCCGTCCTCAATCCGGTACGCGCACGTCGCGTATTCGAGCATTGGGCGCGGCTGATGCGTCGCCACAACAACCGTGCAGCCCAGCTCACGGTTCACGCGAAACAGCGCGTGCAGAAAATTCTTCTCGGCAACGGGATCGAGCTGAGACGTGGGCTCGTCGAGTAGCAGCACACGCGGACGCAGTGCCAGCACAGCCGCCAGCGACAGCAGCTGCTTGCGTCCACCCGAAAGCGTATCGGTATCGCGGTGGAGCCAATCCTCCAACCCAAAGAAATAGCTGGTCTCGGCCACGCGACGGCGCATCTCATCACGCGCTAACCCCAAGTTTTCCAGGCCAAACGCCATCTCGTGCCACACGGTTTCGCACACGATCTGGTTCTCGGGATCCTGGAACACATAGCCCACGCGCTCCGCCGATGCCCGCACGTCCATGTCGGCAACGTTCTCGCCCAGCACGCGCAGTTCGCCAGTGCGCTCGCCCGCCGGAGCGATCTCGGGCTTGAGCAGCGACAGCAGCGTCGACTTGCCCGAACCGGTACCGCCAACAAGCAGCGCAAATGCACCCTGGGGAACAGACCAGTCGAGCCCCTCGAGTACCGACGCCTCAGCCCCGGGGTAGGTAAAGCTCAGGCCCCGTACCTCAATCGCAGGCACATCGGAGCCGCACGCCCCGCCCGTTACCGAGCAGCTATCCAACCGAGCCATCAGCCAAACCTCTTCTCATCAATCGCGTGCAACGCGCAAGGCAGCACCATCCAGGCAGCGTACACGACATAGCCCGGCCACGGCGCCGGCACCGAGAGCTGCGGATAAAACGAATACTGCGTCGTCGCGGTCCACGCCACTGCCACCGTGACCACACCAAACAGCGCAAGTCCAACCAGCGCGGCAACATCGCCGCACCCCAGCCGATACCGCGCATAAGTCGTTCGACGCGTCGCGGCGCCCCACCCACGGGAGCGCATGGCGTCCGCGCGCTCCAGCGAATCTTCCATGCCCCAGCCCATCAACACACTCGATGCCCGCAGGCGCGAACGCACGGGGTCGGCCGGCGCGCGGCCCGGCACATCAATCGCATCCTGCACCGCCAGCACCGTACGACCGCGGCGCAAAAACTGCGGGATAAGCCTCATGCACATCGAGATCATGAGCGCAATCACCGGCGCGGCGTTGCCTAACAGTGCGAGTACCTTGTCGTATTCGAGCATCGACGCCGCGGCCTCAAACCACAACACGCTCGCCACAAACAGCCCGCCCATGCACAGGCCGTATACCATGCTTTCCAGATACACCGCACGCATGCCAATACGGAACAGCTCCGTCGAGCCCGAGGCGCTAAACAGCGGATTGAGCACCGCGATGATCAAAATCACCGGCAGCTGCCAGCGAAGCGCCCCCAACGTACGCGCGGCGCCGTGCATCGCAAACCCGTACGCCAACCCGCCCGCAAGCGACAGTGCAATCAGCACCGGTTGCATCGAGAACATGGTGAGCCCCAGCGTCAGCACCATGTAGAGGGCCGGCACAGCCGGATGCGACATCGAGAATGCCGCGACGGGCTCGCCGCCAAACTCCTCACGCATGTTGTCCACGGGCACCCCCGTCTCCTCGCTCAAACGACAGCTCCGCAGCACCGCCAACGCCGCACGCAAGCAGTGCAAACGCCACGCCGGCGGCGCAAGCCTCAACCGCCGCGGCCCAAACGTTACGCGCTCATCATATGCCTGCGGTATCATATTGCGCCGTGTATCGTTTCCAAACACACGTCTCTATAACGTAACAGGAGATCGCATGGACGCAACCGCAATTATCCTCGCTGCCGGCGAGGGCACCCGCATGAAGTCGAACCACTGCAAGGTTTCGCACAAGATCCTGGGTAAGCCCATGGTTCAGTGGATCGTCGACGCCACCATCAAGGCCGGCTGCAGCCGCGTCGTGGTCGTCATCGGCAGCCACGCCGACGAGATGCGCGCCCTGATCGACGGCGCCTACGCCAACAGCGCCACCAAGGTCGAGTGCGTCGAGCAGACCGAGCGCCTGGGCACCGGTCACGCCGTGAAGGTCGCGCTCGAGGCCTGCGGCATCACGCAAGGCCCCGTCGTCGTGCTCAACGGCGACTTGCCGCTCATCACCGCCGACACCGTCGCCAAGTTCGCGCAGACCGTCGCTACCGGCGAGCTCGCCTGCACCGTCATGACCATGACCCCGCCCGATCCCTTCGGCTACGGCCGCATCAAGCTGGGCGCCGATGGTCAGATCGAGCGCATCATCGAGCAGAAGGACTGCACGCCCGAGCAGGCCGCCACGCTGCTCGAGTGCAACGCCGGCTGCTACGCCTTCGACGGCGCGCAGCTCGCCGCACACATCAACGAGATCGGCAACGACAACGCGCAGTCCGAGTACTACCTGCCCGACATGCTCGAAATCCTCAAGGGTCACGGCCAGGCGGTCTCCATCTTCCACTGTGACGACTACCGCGACGGCTTGGGCGTCAACAGCCGCATCCAGCTCGCACAGCTCACCGCCATCGCGCGCGACCGCATCAACGAGCACTGGATGGCCGAGGGCGTTACCTTCATCGACCCCACGCAGGCCTGGATCGGCCCCGACGCCACCATCGGCCGCGACACCGTCGTGTGGCCGCAGACGCACCTGATCGGCCACGTCACCGTGGGCGAGGAGTGCCAGCTCGGCCCCAACAGCCGCCTCACCGACACCACCGTCGGCAGCGGCTGCACCATCGATGAGACCATCGCCATCGAGGCCGTCATCGAGAACGGCGTCGACTGCGGCCCGCGCGCCTACCTGCGCCCGGGCACCCACATGCTCGACGGCTCCAAGGCCGGCACGCACGTGGAGATCAAGAAGTCCACGATCGGCGAGGGCTCCAAGGTGCCGCACCTGTCCTACATCGGCGACACCACCATGGGCTCCGGCGTCAACGTGGGCGCCGGCTCCATCACCTGCAACTACGACGGCGTTCACAAGCACAAGACCGTCATCGGCAAGGATGCCTTCATCGGCTCCGACACCATGATGGTCGCGCCCGCCCAGATCGGCGACGGCGCGCTCGTGGCCGCCGGCTCCGTCATCACCGAGCCGGTCCCGGCAGACGCACTCGGACTGGGCCGCGCCCGTCAGGTAAATATTGAGGGCTGGGCCGCCGATTATCGCCGCCGTCTGCACGAGGACGACGAGGTATAACGTTTTACCAAGCATCTAAGGAGCTGTTCCCATGGGGGACGGCTCCCTTTTCTATGCTGACCTGCGTGGCCGGATGAGTGGTCGGTTCGTGTCCGTTGACGGTAAAGACGTTATCAAGACTCGATAAACCCCGCCGCGCGGTTACAATGCAACAAGGCATCTATATGGCATTCGATATAAAGGAGAAGGGTAATGCCGATTAATGATCCCGAGAAGTCGGAGAATATGCGCAAGTCCATCCGCGTGTATTCCGGTTCCTCCAACCGTCCCCTCGCTCAGAAGATTGCTGAGTACCTTGGGGTCGAGCTTTCGGGCCTTACGCTAAAGCAGTTCGCCAATGGTGAGATTTACGCCCGCTACGACGAGACCGTCCGCGGCGCCGACGTCTTCCTGATTCAGTCCGTGGCCGGCGGCAACGTTAACGACATGCTCATGGAGCTGCTCATCGCCACCGACGCTGCCAAGCGCGCATCCGCCCGCTCCATCACCGCCGTTATCACCCACTACGGCTATGCCCGCCAGGACCGCAAGGCCGGCCCGCGCGAGCCCATCACCGCCCGCCTCGTCGCCAACCTGCTCGAGCGCGCCGGCGTCAACCGCATCATCACCCTCGACCTGCACCAGGGCCAGATCCAGGGCTTCTTTGATATCCCGGTTAACCACCTGTCCGCGCTGCCGCTGTTTGGCCAGTACTACAACAACATGCACTTCGACACCGACAACCTGGTTGTCGTCTCCCCCGACGTGGGTCGTGCCAAGGCCGCCAAGAAGCTGTCCGACATGCTCGGCTGCGACCTGGCCATCGCCCACAAGGGCCGTCCGCGCCACAACGCCGCCGAGGTCATGGGCATCATCGGTGACATCAAGGGCAAGACCTGCATCATCAACGACGACATGATCGACACCGCTGGCACCCTGTGCGCCAACGTCAAGGAGCTCAAGGCTATGGGCGCTGGCGACATCTACGTCTGCGCCACCCACGGCATCTTCTCCGGTCCGGCCATCGAGCGTCTGAACGACGCCCCGATCGTCGAGTGCCTCGTCACCGACGCCATTCCCGTTGAGGTCGGCGGCAAGATCAAGACCATCTCGGTCGCCGAGGAGTTCGCTCAGGCCATCTCCGCCGTTTACCACGAGGAGCCCGTCTCCACGCTCGTCGGCGGCGACTTCGCGCTGTAGTCGCATCGTCCTTGCAACCCGGCGCATCGCCGCCGAAACAGAAGAAACCCCCGCGCTCCCCCTTGCTTCGCAAAGGTCGCGCGGGGGTTTCTTCTGTTTCGGCGGCTCGCTCTGCCGCGACCGTGCTTTTGTCTGGTGGGATTTCGCTGAAACGAAGTCTCGCCTTCGGCGGGCGTGGTAGCCTTTGTCGTTGATTAAACTTTTGTGTAACGAAAGGAAGCATATGGCAGCTGCACAGCCGCTTAAGATTCGCATGGTTGCCGGACTTGGCAACCCTGGCGATGAGTATGCCGAGACCCGCCACAACGCCGGTTTTAAGGCAATCGACGAGCTGGCCCGTCAGGCCGGTGTCACGTACTGGAAAAACCAGGCAGGCGCCGAGGTCGCGCTCATCAACATCAACGATCCCGAGGAAGAGGGCGGGAAGCGCCAGATCGTGCTGGTCAAGCCGCAGTCGTATATGAATACCTCGGGTGGCCCCATCTCCAAGCTCTGCCGCGAGTACAAGATCAAGGCCGAGGAGCTGCTCGTGATCCATGATGAGCTCGACATTCCCGCCGGCGATGTTCGCGTCAAGGTGGGCGGCGGCCACGCCGGCCACAACGGCCTGCGCTCCATCATCGACAAGATGGGCAGCCGCGACTTTAGTCGCATCCGCACCGGCATCGGCAACCCTCCCGGCAAGATGGCCGTGGCCGACTACGTGCTCAAGCAGCTGCGCGCCCGCGAGGCCAAGGACTTCCAGGACACCTGCGCCCGCGCCGCAGATGCCGCCGGTTTGGCCATCGTCCACGGCGTAATCTACGCCCGCGATCACGTAAACGGCGCCGCTTCCGCCAACGGCAAACACTAAAACCTACCATTTAGGGATGTTTATTTTGGCAGGTTTTATATGCGGAAACGCCGCAGTCGGCACATCGCAATAAACGCGCTGCCACCATGCATGCATAACGCCCCAAAGGGGGCCGGCCTCAACGAAGCGCGAGGCCGGCCCCCTTTGCCGTTTTGCCTGATAAAACCGACCAAAATAAACCAGTCCCTTTTTGGCAGGCCACTTTTCCCGCCTGCCAAAGATACACGTAAGCGACATGTCCATGAGGGTATAATTTGCACCGTATGTCTGCACAACGCCTGTGCGCGTACGGTTTTATTCGGGCTACCGTCCATTTCCGTGGAGGCACGGTTCGGCAGCCCTAACAAGAGAGGGGTTCTATGTATAAGATCCTGGAGAAGACGCAGTTCTCGGAGAAGGTGTTCAAGTTCCGCATCGAGGCGCCTGCAATCGCCAAGCATGCGCACGCTGGACAGTTCCTCATGGTCCGCGCCAACGAGACGGGCGAGCGCGTCCCGTTTACCCTGGCCGGCTGGAACGGTGACGAGGGCTGGGTCGAGTTCATCTTCATGGTGATCGGCAAGACCACCGAGATGCTGTCCACCTACGAGGCCGGCGAGTCGTTGCGCGACGTCGTGGGCCCGCTGGGCGTTCCTACCGAGATGGCCGAGGGCCCCTGCGCTGTCATTGGCGGCGGCGTCGGCCTGGCAATTGCCTTCCCGGTCGCCAAGCACCTGGTCGAGACCGGTCACGAGGTGCACGCCATCATGGGCGCCCGCACCAAGGACCTCCTGCTCATGGAGGACCAGTTCCGCGAGCTCCTCGACGAGGACCACATCCACATCACCACTGACGACGGCTCCTACGGCGAGCAGGGCGTTGTCACCGCTCCGCTGGAGCGCCTGCTGCAGGACAAGGCCGTGAGCCAGGTCTTCTGCGTCGGCCCCGTTCCGATGATGAAGTTCTCGACCCTCACCGCCCAGAAGTACGACACCCCCATCACCGCGTCGCTCAACCCCATCATGGTTGACGGCACCGGCATGTGCGGCTGCTGCCGCGTCGAGGTGGGCGGCGTGACCAAGTTCGCTTGCGTCGACGGCCCCGACTTCGATGCCACCCTGGTCGACTGGGATGACCTTCGTGCCCGCCAGGCCGCTTACCGTTCCGAAGAGGGCGAGTCCCTCAAGGCCTATGAGGAAAAGAGCTGCGCATGCCACTAGTTAACGGTCGTTTCGTTGCCGATATGAAGTCGCCCCGCACCCCCGATAACGAGGAGCCGGCCGCCGAGCGCGCCTGCGACTTCCGCCCCGTCGACAAGGGCTTCACCGAGGAGATGGCGCTGGCCGAGGCCGAGCGCTGCCTCAACTGCAAGAAGCCGTTCTGTGTTGAGGGCTGCCCCGTCAACATCAACATCCCCCGCTTTATCGAGCAGATCCGCGAGAAGGACTTTGGCGGCGCTCTCGATACCATCCGCGAGGACTCCATGCTTCCCGCCATCTGCGGTCGCGTCTGCCCGCAGGAGAACCAGTGCGAGGGCAAGTGCATCCGTGGTAAGAAGTCCGAGCCCGTGGCCATCGGCCAGCTCGAGCGCTTCCTGGGTGACCGCCCCGAGCTCGCCTCCACGCCCAAGATGGCCCCCAAGAACGGCAAGAAGGTCGCCGTCGTCGGCTCCGGCCCGTCCGGCATCACCTGCGCCGGCGAGCTCGCCCGCAACGGCTTTGACGTTACCGTCTTTGAGGCCTTCTTCACTGGCGGCGGCGTGCTGGTCTACGGCATCCCCGAGTTCCGCCTGCCCAAGGCAGTCGTCAAGCGCGAGATTGACGGCCTGGAGGACATGGGCGTCAAGTTTGAGTACAACTCCGTCGTGGGTAACATGGCCACGGCCGAGGAGCTGTTCGAGCAGGGCTTCGACGCCATCTACGTGGCGACCGGCGCTGGCCTGCCCAAGTTCCTCAACGTCCCCGGCGAGAACCTTCCCAACGTCTTCTTCGCCAACGAGTACCTCACCCGCGTGAACCTGATGAAGGCCAACAAGTTCCCCGAGTACGACACCCCCACCAAGCACGGCAAGAACGTCGTCGTCTTTGGTGGCGGCAACGTGGCTATGGACGCCGTCCGTACCGCCAAGCGCCTGGGTGCCGAGCACGCCATCATCGCCTATCGTCGTACCGAGGACGAGATGCCCTGCCGTCGCGCCGAGCTGCATCATGCTAAGGCCGAGGGCGTCGAGGTTCTGCCGCTCGTCTCCCCGCTCGAGTTTGTCGCTGGCGAGGACGGCTCCGTGTGCGCCGTCAAGGTCCAGAAGATGGAGCTCGGCGAGCCTGACGAGTCCGGCCGTCGCCGCCCTGTGCCCATCGAGGGCGCCATCGAGGAGATCCCCTGCGACGTCGCGATCTCGGCTATCGGCACCAACGCCAACCCCTTCGCAAAGAAGATCGGCGGCAAGATGGAGCTCAACAAGTGGGGCTACATCGTCGCCGACGAGGAGACCGGCCAGACCACCGATCCCCGCATCTGGGCCGGCGGCGACATCGTCACCGGTGCCGCTACGGTCATTCTGGCGATGGGCGCCGGCAAGAAGGCCGCTGCCTCCATCACCAAGAGCCTGTTGGGCGAATAATCACCTACAGCGCTAGCCGCAAAACGGCAAAGTCCCCGTCGAGCACACGCCCGGCGGGGACTTTTTCTATGCCGGCCGTCCCACCACCACAAAGGGGACGGGCACCTTTGCGGTGGTCTGGAGCCTGGTCGGTCGTTTTGTCTCAATCTGTAACACCTGGAGCCCGTTGAGCCTTGTAGTTGTTACGGATCGAGATATTGCTCCAGCCGCCCCCGCTTTGTCTCAATCTGTAACAGTTAGAGACCAAATTCCCCGCTACGTGTTACAGATCAAGACGTTAGGTTGGCGGCCGAACGGTTCATCTAAATCTGTAACAGTTAGAGCCATTTTCGCTGGCTTGGTGTTACAGATCGAGATTTGGCAAAAGCCGAGGATAGGCACTGCCGCCAAAGCCTTCCCCTCCGCCTAAAACAAAAACCACCACAAAGGGGACGGGCACCTTTGCGGTGGTTTTGGTCGGCTAGCCTTCGAACTGCGCCACCTTGTAGCGGTAGGCTGCGGCGATAACGTCTTTGCAGCCCTCGCGGCCCAGCTTGGCGCGGTTGACGACAATGTCCTTGCCGCTCGTCATCTTCCACTTTCCGGCGCTGTAGCGCTTATAGAATGCCTCGCGCGCCTTCTGCTGCTGCTTGACCAGCTTGGCGCCCTTCTTTTTGTTAAGGCCGCGCTTTTTGCGCACGATCTCGACGCGATCCTCAAAGGGTGCGGTCACCAGCACGGCAATGTGATTGGGGTTGTTGCGCAACAGGTAATCGGACAGACGGCCTTCGATAATGCAGCTCTCGGTCTCGCCCAGATCCAAAATCACCTGGCTCATCTTTTGGAACAATTTATCCGAGTACGAACGCGCATCGTAGCGGTCGGGCAGAAACGCCATGTTCTCCACGGCCAGGCGCTCGTCGTAGGCAGCCATCTTGTCGAGCGACTCGCCCGCGCGCAGCGACGCACGCACCAGCAGCTCGTTATCGTACAGCGGAATCCCCAACTCGTCGGCAAGCATGCGACCAATCTCGTGGCCCTCGGCGCCAAAGTCGCGCGCGATGGTAATGACCACAGGGCTCTTCTTGTTCTCCAGATCGCTCATCGCGATTCCTTTCTCTATGTGACAAAGGGACTGTCCCTTTGCCACATTCTACGCTGCCACAATACGGCGCTGATACGCTCTCACCAGCAGCGAGATACCAAAGTTGAGCACAAAGTACATCGCAAACACCAGGCCGTAGAGCATAAGAACCTGCGACAGGTCGATCGCGTGGGCCATCACGACGTTTGCCGTGTACATGAGCTCGGCCACGTTAATGCCCGAAAGATACGAGCTGTCCTTAATGACGGTCGTGCACTGGCTAAACAGCGCCGGAATGATCGTCTTAAACGTCTGCGGCAGAATGATGTAGCGCATGGTGGCAAAGAAGCCAAAGCCCTGGCTCTGTGCTGCCTCAAACTGGCCGCGCGGGATCGAGTTGAGGCCGCCGCGCACAATCTCGGCCATAACAGCGCTGGTAAACAGTGTAAAGGCGATGGTCGAAATCACAATGTCCAAACCCTGCACCGTAAAGTAGATAAACAGAATCCACAGCAGGTTCGGCGTGCAGCGGAACAGCTCGATATAGGCGCTCACCAAAATACGGAACGGGCGGGGCGCATAGCTTTTGACGAGCGCCAGCACCGTGCCAAAGATGAGCGAGAAAAAGATCGACAGCGTCGAGATCTCGATCGTCTTAACAAAGCCGCCCCAAATGTAGAGCAGGTTGGTCGCGTTGAAGATTTCCATGCGCTAGGCCTCCTCTACGTTGTCGAGCCCCAGCTCGGCCAGGCTCACGCCGCGCGGACGCTCCTTGGAGCGGCGCTCGAGCCACTGCACCAGCATGGCGAGCGGAAAGCAGATGATGAAGTACATAAGGCAGCAGACGATATATCCCTGCAGATAACCGTACAGACTCACAAAGTTGTCGGAACGGTACATAAGGTCACCGCCGGCCACAAGCGCCAGCACCGACGTGTTCTTGACCAGGTTAAGCGCCTGGTTACACAGCGGCGGGAGAATGATCTTGAACGTCTGGGGCAGCACGATGTACCAGTACGCCTGCGCACGGGTGAAGCCCTGGCTCTGGGCCGCCTCCATCTGACCACGCGGAACCGCCTCGATACCGGTGCGGATGACCTCCGAGATGTAGGCCGCGTGATACAGGCCCACGCCCAAGAAGCCCAGCACGAACGGCGCGATGCGCACCGGCTGGTCGGCACCGGTTATGGCCTGCAAAAACTGCGGTCCGGCCATGTACATAAAGAGCACCTGCACGGGCAACGGGGTGTTCTGGTAAAACTCCACGTACACGCGGCTTATGGCGCGCAGCACGCGCGAACGAGTGGTAGAGAACACGCCCAGCAGCGTGCCCAGCACCAGCGACAGCAGCAGACCGGCAACGACCACCTGCAGTGTCACGCCAAAGCCCTCCCAGAAGGGCCCCATGTTTTGAAATGTCGTCGACCAACGGTCGGCGTCAAATAATCCTTCGAGCATTTGATTCCTTCCTTGGACGATGCGCCTATACAAGACCCCAGGTCTTGACCTCTTGGTCGAGCCAGCCGTCGGCCAGGCGATCGCAAATCACCCGATCGACCACGGCCGAAAGGTCGCAGCCCTTCTTGGTCGCCACGCCGTAGCCCTGCTCGCCAAACTTGACCTCGGGCTGCAGCAGCTCAACGGTCTCGTTCATATAGCCGGCCAGCGTGGAGCGGTCCATGGCAAAGACGTCGATATTGCCGGCGTCGAGCGAACTCTTGATGATGGGGTAGCCGCTAAAGGCCCTAAACTCGGGCTTGCAGCTAAAGCCGTTGTCCTTGATCATCTGCTCGATCAGGCCCTGCGTGGTGGCACCCTGGCTTACGCCAATGACCTTGCCGTCCAGGTCCTCAATCGAGGTAAAGCCCGAACGTTTCTTGACCATGAGTCCCACGTAGTCGGTGCGGTACGGCGTCGAGAAATCCCAGCTCTTCTTGCGCTCGTCGGTGATGGTGTAGGTCGCCGCGACCACGTCGAGTTGGCCGTTATCGATCAGCGGGCCGCGTGTCTTGGGCGTTACGTCGGTAAACTCGACAAGCTCCTGGGCGCGGGCCTCCTTGTAGCTCACGCCAAAGACGGCAGCGGCGATCTGGTAGCACAAATCGACTTCCATGCCCTCAAAGCGGCCCTTGGCGGTGTCGTAATAGCCGTAGCCGGGAACATCCTTCTTAACGCCGGCATTCAGATAGCCACGCGACTTGATGGCCGCAAGCTTGGACCCCCTGTCAGAGCCCTCGCCGCTGGTGGAGTTGCCGCAACCGGTAAGCACGGTCCCCGTCAGCGCAAGCATGCCGGCGCCAGCCAGCTGCAAAAAGTGACGGCGCGACACGGCCGCCCTCGTCATATCCGTCATGTCCATCACCGCGCCTAGTGCAGAATCTTGGACAGGAACTCGCGGCAGCGCGGGTTCTCGGGGTTATCAAAGAAGTGCTCGGGCGTGCCCTCCTCCAGGATACGGCCGTCCTCCATAAAGATGACGCGGTCGGCCACCTGGCGCGCAAAGCCCATCTCGTGCGTCACGCAGATCATGGTGATGTCCTCCTGCGCGAGCTCAATCATAACGTCCAGGACTTCCTGGACCATCTCGGGGTCGAGCGCCGAGGTCGGTTCGTCAAATAGGATGATGGGCTGCTTGGTGCACAGGGCACGGGCGATGGCGATGCGCTGCTGCTGACCGCCCGAGAGATTCTGCGGATACTCGCCAGCCTTATGCGCCATGCCGACGCGCTTGAGCGCGGCGATGGCGATCTCGGTCGCCTCCTCCTTGCTCTTCTTTTGCAGCTTGATGGGTGCGAGCGTCAGGTTGCCCAGCACCGTCATGTTGGGATACAGGTTGAACTGCTGAAACACCATGGAGCTGTACTTGCGAGCCATCTCCAGGTGATTCTTTTTGGTGAGCGGCGTACCGTCGATGACGACCTCGCCCGACGTGGGCTCCTCCAGATAATCGACGCAACGGATGAGCGTCGACTTACCCGAGCCGGAAGGCCCGATCATTACGAGCTTCTCGCCGCGCTTGACGGTGAGATTGATATCTTTGAGCACATGCAGGTCGCCAAAGTACTTGTTGAGATGCTTGATCTCGATCATGTCTGCCATGAATGTCCCTTCCCTGCGTTTACACGAGTTGAACTATTGTACGGAAAGAACCGCGTTTCCGCAGCCCACACTACATTCCCGTAAAGAACCCGCAACCTTTAACCCACTCATTGGGGACTGACTTAAATGAGTACCTGCTCATTGGGCACTCATTTAAGTCTGTCCCCAATGAGTGCCCAGCCTAGCAAAAAGGGGCGCGACCATGATGGCCACGCCCCCTCAACATCAACTATGTACCGCTCGGCTCCTACGCGAGTTTGGCTCCGACGATCTTTGCCGCGGCCGGCTTATCGAAGTTGCCGCCGGTAGCCTTGCCGAGTGCTCCCATGACCTGGCCCATCTGCTTCTTGGACGTGGCGCCCAGCTCGGCGATAACTTGCTCGATCAGAGCCTCGAGCTCCTCGCCAGAAACCTGCGCGGGCAGCAGGCTCTCCAGAATCTTGACCTGCTCGGTCAGGTTGTCGGTACGCTCTTGGTCGGTGCCGGCCTTGATGGACATCTCCAGCGTCTCGCTCGTCTGCTTGATCAGACGCTTAATCATGCTGTTGACGTCTTCCTCGGTCACATCGCGGCGCTCGTTAACCTCGATATTCTTCACCTCGGCCTTGACCTGGCGAATGATGGACAGGCGAACCTTGTCCTTGGCCTTCATGGCCGCGATCATTTCCTTCTGCAGCTCTTCGTTGGTCATCTGCAAATCCTCCTCAATAGCGTGGGCGGCACTCGCGCGAGTACCGCCCCATGATTACTCAGTCGTCGACGAATCGTCGGTCGAGCTCTTGGTGACGCCCTTCAGACTCACGTTATAGGGTACGTCCTTGGGCATGGGGTTGACGGTGATGTCGGCGTCCTTCTTGTACTGCTCCAGCCACTCGCTGTATGCAGTACTGGCCGCCTGCGTCTTCACCACGTTGGAAACATACTTCTTGATGTCCTTGGGCACCTGCTTAATGTCATCAACCTGATTATCGACATGGAAGTAGTCGGTGCACTTGATGATGTGGTAGCCATAGGTCGACTCGACGACTTCGCTCACGTCGCCCTTGTTGAGTCCCTCGAGCGCCGTCTGGTAGCTGTCGACGAAAGTGGTGAGCTTATCCCAGCCCACATCGCCCTTCTTCTCCTTGGAACCGGTGTCCTCGGAGTACTGCTCAACGGCGTCCTCAAAGCTCAGCTCACCGGAGTTGATCTTGTCCAGGCACTCCTGCGCCCTGGCCTTGGCGGCAGCCTTGTCCTCGTCGGAAGCGTCGGAATCAACCTTGTTCAAGATGTTCGACGAGCGGCGGGCGTCGTTGTAGCTGGACAGGTTTTCGTTGATGTAATCGACAATCTCGCTGTCCTTGGGCTTGCTCGTGGGCGCGACGACATCCTTGAGTTTCTGCTGCGCCAGACTCTCCTTGAGTGAGTCCTTGTAGGTGTCCTCGGTATAGCCGTAGGTCTTGAGGGTCTTCTTAAAGGCCTTGGCACCGCCCGCGCTCTTGCACGCGTCCTTCCAAGCCTTCTCGACCTCCTCGTCCGACACCGTCACGCCGTTCTCCTTCTGTGCCTGTTGAAGCAGAATCTGCTGCGTGTAGGAGTCGATGAGTTGCTTGCGGTACTTCTTGGGCGTGAGGTCGTTGTCAACCAGATACTGCGCCCAATCCTTATCCTTGGTGTAGCCGTAGGACGTGCGCATGCTCATGATCTGCTTGGTCACGGTGTCCTCGGTGAGGTTGGTGCCGTTGATAGTTGCAGCAACACCGCCGGTCAGCTTGTAGCCCGAGGTGTCCTCGGCCTGCGACATAAGGCCGGAGCACGCCATCGCCGAGACGGAAAGCAGCATCGCCAGCACGCCGATGACCACCAGGACGATCTTGACGGTCTTAGACACGTACGTCTTGCGCTGCTTCTTGCGAGAGCCGGAGGCAGCGCGAGCCTGCTGCTCGGGCGTCGGCTCGGGTGCGGGGTTCTTTTTCTTATTTGCCATAGTTGGCCTTTCGCATAACGAATCGAACAAACGCCATTGTGTCACAACGCGGCCCCCGCGGCACGCTTGGTGCATTGGGGACAGGTTAATCTGCACCATTTTGGTGCAAAGGGGACAGCTCTGGCAGCCGGCAGTTAGGGACAGTCCCCAAGTGCCGACTCAGCCCCACCTTAGAAGTGGCGGCGGATGGCGTCGACCATGCCCTGGGGCGTGGTCTGGCCGAGCACGTCGGCTGCGGCATCGGCGTCCATAAAGATATTCATGAGCGCCTGCAGGGCCTCGACCTGGCCGCCCGGCTCGGCGATGCCCAGATTGATGACAATCTGCACCGGCACCGGAGCGCCCATGCCAGCCATAGCGTTAAATGTCACGGGCGCGGCGGGCTTCACCACCGCGATATAGGGCTTGGCCACAAATCCCGGATCGGTATGCGGGATGGCAATGTTTGCCGCCGGCATGGCAAGACCCGTGGGATAGGCATCCTCGCGCGTGCGAACGGCGTCGAGCCAACCGTCGGCAATGTAGCCGCGCGGGGCAAGCTCGCCCTCGAGCCGCGCAAACACCTCATCCGGCGTCGCGCACTCCCAATCAAAAAACACCAGCTCAGGCGTAAACAGAGCTTCGTTATCCGCCATGCGCTCACCTCTCTCACCTAGTCACCTGCGACGTTCTTGAATGACCAGTCGTTAAAGACCGTCCCCGATGACTACCCAAAAACAAAAGGTGGCCACGCGCGCCTTGGCGCCAATGACCACCCTGACTACTCGGCTAAATTGTACTGTGCGCCGCTAGCCGCGAGGCGCGTCAATTGCGACCTTGCCGCTCTCCAGCACGTGGACGCGGCCGTCGGCGAGCATTTGCACGACCTCGGGATACAGCACGTGCTCAATCGCGTGGATGTGCTCCTCGAGCGTGTCGACATCCCAGCCCTCCTCAACAGCCAGCGCACGCTGGGCGATGATGGGACCGTTGTCGTAGATCTCGTTGGCAAAATGCACGGTCACGCCAGTTACCTTGACGCCGCGCGCAAAGGCGTCGTCAATCGCATGCGCACCGGTAAAGCTCGGCAGCAGCGCCGGATGCAAGTTGACCACGCGGTTGGGAAACGCCGCCAGCAGCGGCGTGTGCACCATGCGCATGTAGCCGGCCATGACCACATACTCGCAGCCGCGCTCGAGAAGCTCGTGCGCGATGATCTCGTCGGCGGCGATGGGGTCGGCATAGACATCCTTGGACAGCGTGAGTGTCTGGATACCCGCACGCTCGGCACGCTGCAGACCCTTGGCCGAAGGACGGCTCGACACCACGAGCTCAATCGAGGCATTGAGCTTATCCGCGGCGATCAGGTCGATCAGTGCCTGCAGATTGGTGCCGGAGCCGCTGATGAGCACACCGATCTTGAGTGGCTCGGCGGTATCAGTGCCAGTCGGACGGCTATACGGGTCCCAAGCCAGGACCTCGGCAGCAGCCATCTGCTCGTTAGCGCTCATCGGAGTACACGACCTTACCGGAACCCTCGACGCACTCGCCCACGCGGAACGGCTTCTCGCCCAGCGCGACCAGCGTCTCGGTCACGGCGGCCTCGTCCTCGGGGGCGACGATCAGGCACAGGCCAACGCCCATGTTGAAGGTCTTGCATGCCTCGTTGGGCGCGAGCTCGGCCTGACGCGACGCGTAGGTGATGACGGGCGGAACATCCCAGCCCATCTCGGCGCCGTTGCGGGTGACCACGGCGTCGACGTCGTCGGCGAGCGCGCGGTTGAGATTCTCGGTAATACCGCCGCCGGTGATGTGGGCGATGGCGTGCACGTTGGCACCGCCGCGCAGCAGCTCCAGAATCGGCTTCACATAAATGCGCGTGGGGGCCAGCAGGGCGTCAGCCAGCGAAGCACCGCCGAGCTCCTCGAGCGGACGGCTCAGCTCCTCGGCCTTAGCGGCAGCCTCGGGCGTGCCCGGTTTGATGCCGTCGACGCCGATGACCTTGCGCACGAGCGAGTAGCCGTTGGAGTGCACGCCGGTTGAAGGCAGGCCCAGAATCACATCGCCGGGGCGAACGTTCGCGGGGTCGAGCATCTTGGGACGGTCGACGACGCCCACGGTAAAGCCGGCGAGGTCGTAATCGGCCGGAGCCATGACGCCTGGGTGCTCGGCCATCTCGCCGCCCACGAGCGCGCAGCCCGCGAGCTTGCAGCCGTCGGCCACGCCCTTGATGATCTTTGCCATGTGCTCAGCCTCAATGTGACCGATGGCAACGTAGTCCAGGAAGAACAGCGGCTCGGCACCCGAAGCCAAAATGTCGTTGACGCACATGGCGACCAGGTCCTGGCCCACCGTCTCGTGACGGTCCATGATCTGGGCGAGCACGAGCTTGGTGCCCACGCCGTCGGTACCGCTGATCAGGATCGGATCTTCCATATCCTTGAGCGCGGCAGCCGAGAACAGGCCGCCAAAGCCACCGATGCCGCCGATGACCTCGGGGCGGTTCGTGTCCTTGACCATCTGCTTAATCGCGTCGACGGCGCGGCCGCCCTCGGCGGTATCGACACCGGCATCCTCATACGTCACATGTTTGCTGTCGCTCATCTGAGCCTTCCTCTCCCACTACCGTCCGCCGCCCAGGCGCCAAACGGTGTTCATAGTTGCGTTCATATCGGCGCACACCGCAGCGGCGCGCGCCGTCATATCAACAAAACAGCAGGTAAAACCTACCAGAATAAACCTGTCCCTACATGGCAGGCTTTAGGCCTCGCCGTGCTCCTCTTCCCAGCTGCGGTCGTCGTATTTCTCGACCACGGCGTCGTCGTCAAAGTGCAGCGGCTTATCCAGGTTGCGGGGCTTAAAGCCCTCCATAAACTTATCGCGGCCAAAGCTCTCGGGAATCGCCACGGGGTAGCGGCCGGTAAAGCACGCATCGCAGTAGCCGCCCTTGGGCATGACCTTAAGCAGGCCCTCGACCGAAAGGAAAGCCAGCGAATCGGCGCCGATGTACTCGCAAATCTCGTCGACCGTCTTGTTGGCGCTAATAAGCTGCGACTGCACGTCGGTATCGATGCCGTAGAAGCACGGCCAGATGACCTCGGGCGAGTTGATGCGGATGTGAATCTCCTTGGCACCAGCGTTGCGCAGCATCTTGACGAGCTGCACCATGGTGGTGCCGCGCACGATGGAGTCGTCGATGACGACCAGGCGCTTGCCCTCGATGTTGTCGCGCAGCGGGTTGAGCTTCATGCGCACGCCCATGGCGCGCAACTCCTGCGTAGGCTCGATAAACGTACGGCCCACGTAGCGGTTCTTGATAAGGCCCTCGCCAAAGGGAATACCGCTCTCGTGCGAATACCCCTCCGCGGGCGGCAGGCCGGAGTCGGGCACGCCGATGACCAGGTCGGCCTCGACGGGCTCCTCATGTGCCAGCTGACGACCCATGTCGTAACGGCAGGCATAGACGCTCTTGCCGTTCATGATGGAGTCGGGGCGGGCGAAGTAGACCTGCTCAAAGATGCAGTTTGCGGGCTCTTCGGCTGCGGGCACGCCCTGCTCGGATACCAGACCCTCGGCGCTGATGCGCAAGATCTCGCCGGGACGGACGTCACGGACGTACTCGGCACCCACGATGTCGAGTGCGCAGGTCTCGGAGGCAACGACCCAGCCGCCGGCGCGCGTGACACGGACGGCGGAGTCGACCGTCGCGGCGCCGTCCTGCGACGGCAGCTGCGAAACGGATGCGGCATCGGCCTGGTCCAGGCCCTCGTCCACCAGCTTGCCCAGCACGAGCGGGCGAATGCCGTGCGGATCGCGGAATGCGTAGAGTGCCTGCTCGTTGATGAGCGTCATGGCGTAGCCGCCGCGCACGAGCTCCATGGTCTTGCGAATGCCCTCACGCAGATGGCCTGTACGCTGAGTAAAGTAGCCGATAAGCTTGGTCGCGACCTCGGAATCCGAATTGGAGAGGAACGGCACGCCCAGCTCGATCAGCTGGCGGCGCAGCTCGTCGGTGTTGACCAGAGTACCGTTGTGCGCGAGCGCGATAATGACGCTATTGATGGTAGAGAGGTGCGGCTGCGAGGCTTCCCAGCTCTTGGCGCCGGCGGTGCCATAGCGCACGTGGCCCACGGCCAGCTGGCCGGAGAGCGTCGACAGGTCGGCGTTGGAGAACACGCGGTCGAGCAGGCCCAGATCCTTGCGGACCATAACCGTGCCGCCATCACCCACGGCGATTCCCGCCGATTCCTGGCCGCGATGCTGCAGCGCGCGCAGACCAAAGTACGTCAGTCGAGCCACATCGCGATCGGGTGCCCACACACCAAAAATGCCGCATTCCTCATGCAGCTGGTCGGAGTCCAGATCATACGTCGACATGGTCTTCACCTGTCCCGCGGCACGCTCGGCCGCGCGGATGGTTTCTTGAGACATGGCATCCCCTCAGAGCCTCGTTATTTGGCGTTACCTGCCCTATTATACGCACGGCAAGACAAGCACTCCCGCGCATGAACAGCGCTTTTTAAAAGCCCACCGAGCTTATAATCCGTTTTGCAGCCAAACATTTTATTGGGCAACCGCCTCGGGGCCGACGATCCCGCACGCTTCCGTTGCGACGCGTCTCGCCCGCCGTTGGGGTTTACATTGTTGCAATTGGGACGTTCGTCCTGTCTTTTGGCAGGTCGGCGGCGTATCCTTGTACCTACAGCAAAACGAGAAAGGTTATGTATGGATCGAAACGAACTCGACCCCAGCGTCCCCAGCGCCACGGAGGTCAAGAAGATCCCCCTCATCATTAAGGTGTACGCCGTCCTATGCATCCTGTCCGGCGTGGGCACGCTCCCGTCGGTCGGCGCCTTTATGTGGCAGGTCATCACCGCACTCATCAACGGCAACGCCGCCGCCAAGCTCGGCGACAACACGCTCGTCGCGGTCGGACTGATTGTCGCCGGCATCATGCTCTCGGCTGCCAGTGCCGTAATCTTGATCATCTTTGGCCTGGACCTTATCAAAAACCAGCGCCGCAATGCCGCCCGTCTGTCCTATATCCTTATCGCATTTACCGTCGTCGAGCTTTTGGTCGACGTGATGCTCCAGGGTATCGGGCCTTTCTTGCTGCGCCCTGCCATCCAGCTCGGCATCCTCGTCGCGCTTTCGGCCACCGTCGACCCCACGCTGCGCCAGGAGCGCGAGCTGCAGCGCCGCCTGCAGGAGATGCTCGATCGCGACGCCGCCGCCGAGGGCATGCTCGGGCGCGATGAAACCGGCGAAGGCTACATCAAGCTCAACTACTTCAACCTGTTCTGGGTATTCTTTGTCTGCTGCATACTCGGCCTGATCGCCGAGGACATCTGGCACATGACGGTCGACGACCCGGGCGCCTACCAGAACCGCGCCGGCATGCTGTTTGGCCCCTTCAGCCCCATCTACGGATTTGGCGCCGTGCTCATGACCATGGTGCTCAACCGCTTCTACAAAAAGAACCCCATCATTATCTTTTTGGTGAGCGCGCTGCTCGGCGCAAGCTTTGAGGTGTTCGTGGGCTGGTTTATGCAGACCTCGTTTGGCGTGGTCTCGTGGAGCTACTCTCATATGAAGCTCTTTGGCATGCCCGATCCGCTCGCCGTCCTTACCGGCGGACGTACCTGCACAGGCTTCGCCTGCCTGTGGGGTCTGGGCGGACTCATCTGGATCAAGCTGCTGCTGCCGAGGCTGCTCAAGCTCATCAACATGATTCCGTGGAAGAGCCGTTACTCCGCTACCGTCATCTTCACCATCATTATGCTGGTCGATGGCGTCATGACGCTGCAGTCGCTCGACTACTGGTACCAGCGCGTCAACGGCACGGAACCGGATATTCCCGTTGCGCAGTTCTACGGCAAGTACTTCGATAATGACTTTATGGAGAATCGCTTCCAGAGCATGACCATGAGCCCCAAGGATGCGACGCGCGTGTAGCGCCCACCGCACCCAAAACGCAAAATGCCCGCCGGTATCACACGTACCGGCGGGCATTTTTATAAACGAGCCTTCTATCGACGCAAGCCTCTACGCCTCGCGCTCGACCTCACTCACGCATTCGTTCTTGATGGTGCCAACGAGCGCCTGCAGCGCATCGACCACGTGCGGGCGAATGTCCCCGCCGATGAGCACGAGCATGATGTCGTCACCTACGGCAAGCTCACCGCTTGCCAGCCACACGCGCACATAGCCGATACCCGGCATCGCGCGCGTGGCCTCGATAGCAGCCTGCACCTTGCTGGCGTCGTAGCCAAACACCATGCCGCCCACCTTGTGGCCCGGCGCCACGCCATCGGTCTCGACACCGCGCGCCTCAGCCTTGGGCGTCGCGCGCACCACGCCGTTATGCGTCAGATACATCCCACAGCCTGCCGCCGAAGCATCGACCTTGGCTTCACGCAGCCAAGCATCAACCGAAGGCATCGTTTTGCCATTCTCGAGCATCATTTCTCCCTTACCGTCGTCGAGTAGCCAATTTGGAACGGGGCTTTTTTAGCTACTCTCGAACAACTTATTCCTCGACGGCGTGAGCACCATGACAGCACGCGTGTTGCTCAGCGATAACGAACGACAGGTCACAAGCGTTACGACCTTGGTCGCCGAAGCAGCACGATCGGTGGCATCGCTCGCCACGGCAGAAGCACCGTCGAGCATCTCGGACAGGTAGTTCTTGAGCCCGTCATCGCCATCAAAATTAGGCGTGCGCGCCTTGGCATACGTGTCCTCGACAACTTTGGTCGCCAGCGGTCGCAGCTTATACGTAGCATCCCGTGTGATGTAATACACAAACTCGATGCTATCGAACGTCGCCTGATCAGTGGTGTCCGAAATCACGTTGAACATCGACCCGTCGTTCATATGGTGGCCGTAGATCGTAGTCTGCTGATCCACCATGCCGGGCGCAGTGTCCTCGTAATCCAAGAAGATGGCACCCGATGCGTTGGACGTGCCATCGAACAACGTGTTGAGGTACTTGGAATTATCAGTAGCCTGCACTACGGGATAGTTAATGTTGGTGCCCGGTGCGTAAATCCAACCGACGACCTCGGGATTTGTCTGGGCAAGAGCATTGAAATCGATAATCGGCACGCCGCTGGCGTCCTTAGCGGGCGCATATTGCTTTTCGATCTTTTGGTACGACTCGCTCGCCTGCTTGTAACCGATCTGCGCATTGATAAAGATGGCAGCGGCGGCAACAATCAGGCCGATGCCGATGATGATGAGCAGAATGGGAATAATGGAGCGGCGCTTTTTGCGCGGCGGCTCGGTGTAATCCGACGGCACGGCATGCGATGAAGACCGGGGCGGTTTCTTAGCGGTGCTATAAGACGAGGGACGATACGCCGCCGGCGTGTCCTGTCGGCAATGCGTCGCTGGTGTCACGGGGCGCGGCGCGCGCGGCTGCTGAGGAGAGGATGTCCGACCCTGCTGTGCCGCATGGGCAGCACCCGGCTTCGACGGATCGGGAATCTGAGAAGCCTTGAATCGTTTTCCCTGATAGTCGGACATGGCTCTCCTTATACTGCGGTGAAACGGCGGAACGCCTAGGCGTCGGCCATCTCCTGCTTCATCTTCTCGATAACCTTGCGGTACTCGGGGTCGCAAGCGCCCAGAATCTGCGTGGCGTAGATGGCGGCGTTCTTGGCGCCGTTGATGGCAACGCAGGCCACGGGCACGCCCGAAGGCATCTGCACCATCGACAGCAGCGAATCCATGCCGCCCAGGTCACTCGTCTTCATAGGCACGCCGATGACCGGCAGCGGCGTAAAGGCAGCCACGACACCACCCAGGTGAGCGGCCTTGCCGGCGGCGGCGATAATCACTTTGATACCGCGATCGGCGGCAGTCGAAGCCCACTCGTGGACCTTCGCCGGTGTGCGGTGTGCGCTCGCAATGACAAGCTCATAGGGCACGCCCAGCGCCTCGAGCTCGGCGGTGCAACCTTCCATAACGCCCAGATCGGACTTGGAGCCCATGATAATCCCGACAACCGGCTTTTGATCTGCCATAAACAAAGACCTCCTGTTGAGAGCGGTGACGCGGCGAATCCGCGACCCTTAACTACTGAGAGTAGTATAGCTGCTCCCGTCCCTGCGGTCTTTGTGGCGCTTCGCGGGCGGGGCAGGCGTTATCTTCACTCCGGGTGGTTGGCCAAGGCGTTAAGATAAAGCCGTGCCCGCCCGCGACGCGCCCGGCGTCCGA
>CBCSLZ010000027.1:0-31573 GCA_965141245.1 uncultured Collinsella sp. | reverse complement strand
TGCCGGGATCGATACCCGGCGCCCGGCCCGCATCCGAACACGGCTCTGGCACCAACCAGCGCAAAAGCCGTTAAAACTATCATCTGGAGCGGGCGACGGGAATCGAACCCGCGTCATCAGCTTGGAAGGCTGGGGTTCTACCATTGAACTACGCCCGCAAGATATGGTCGGGACGACAGGATTTGAACCTGCGACATCCTGCTCCCAAAGCAGGCGCGCTACCAAACTGCGCCACGTCCCGAAGGTGTTGAGCAGCTAAGGTCTAAACCTTGCGTGTCCCAAAGCGAAGGAAATTATAGGGGAGACTCCCCGCCTGTGCAAGCGCAGAAACCCTAGCTCCTCGAATGTGCGACAAACTTGCTGTGGAGTAGACCGATCGCAAGCGCCACCACGGCAACCGGCGCCCACGCGGCTCCAATGTCCGCAAGCGGCAGTGCATCGAACGGCAGCCACGCGCCCGCAAAGAACGCATCGCGGACTGAGGTGATCACGCTCTGCACCGCGACCACACCGCCGACCCAGACCCACACCTGCGGATGAGCGTCGCAAAAGCCGTGCACCAGGCCCATCAGTACCAGCACGATGGCAACGGGATACAAGGCGTTGAGCATGGGCACCGAGAACATAAGAATCACGTCGAGGCCCACGTTGGAAAGCACGCACGAAAACGCTGCGAACACAAAGGCGAGAATCGCAAAGGAACGGCGCATGGCCTCCTCGGAGGCCTCTGCTCCCCCTTCGACCACATACGTCTCGCAGAAGTAGCGCGAGCAGCAGCTGATGAGGCCGATACACACGTTCATGCAGGCAAGGAAGAAAATCGCAAAGACCACGACCGTGCCGACAAGGCCAAAGTGCATGGAGGCAGAACGGGCAAGGATGGCGGCGCCGTTGGTGGCGTCGGGCATCACGGTGCCGAGCTGCATACCAGCAAGGGCCAAGCCGCAATAGATGATGGCCATGAGCACGCCAGCGATCACACCGGACCGCGAAATTTCAAAAGCGACGCGCTTGTCGTCGGTCACGCCCAACTCGTGAATGGTCTCGGCGATGATGATGCCGAAGGCAAGCGACGCGAGCAGGTCCATGGTCTGATAGCCAGTCAGAAAGCCCTGCACGGCAGCGCCTGCATCGTAGGGAGCCTGCGGCGCGGCAGCCGGTCCCAGCGGCGAGATCACAGCGGCACCCACGACCAGCACGATGAGCGCAATGAGCGCGGGGCCCGTAATGCGGCCGAGCACGCGTGTGATGACACCCGGGCGCAGCGTGAGCGCAAACGCGACGACAAAGAAGCCAACGGCAAACACCAGGCGAGCCGTACCGAGCGAGACGCCCTCGGGCAGCAGCGGCACCAGCATCTCGAAGGCCGTGGAGCTCGTGCGCGGAATAGCCAGGCACGGGCCGATGGCCAGATACACCGCCGCGACAAAGAACTCACCGAACTTGGGGTGCACGCGGCCGGCAAGCTCACGCGCCGTTCCGGCGAGCGCCACGGCGATAAAGCCCATAACAGGCAGGCCGATGGCAGCAATCAAAAAGCCAATCATGGCAAGTGGCGTGGCGGTACCGGCCTGAAGTGCCAGCAACGGCGGAATGATGAGGTTACCGGCGCCAAAGAGCATCGAGAACAGCGCAATGCCGACGGTAACGACATGGTCGGAGCGAAGGCCGCGCGGGGCGGATGAGGCCATAGGCACACCTTTCGGGTCGAAACAAAAACGGGACGGGCAAAAACACCCGTCCCGCAAGTATATACGCTCTAGCAGGCTAAATCGCGCAAAGCGTCAATCGCGGTGTCGACTTCCTCGTCCGTGTTGAAATACCCAAACGAGAAGCGAACGACACCCTGGCGTTCGGTCCCGAGCGCGCGGTGCATGAGCGGGGCGCAATGGGCACCGGGGCGCGTGGCAATCCCCCACCCTTGCATGAGCGCGTCCGAGATCTCGGCCGAATCGATATCGCCCACGTTGAGTGAGACGATCGCCGAGCGCACGGGCTGATCAAACGCACCGTAGAGCGCAATGCCGGGGATTTCGCGAACATCGGCGAGGAAGCGCTCTGCAAGCGCTCGCTCGTGTGCCGCGATCGCCTCGACTCCGCCTTGGGCCTCGATAAAGTCGAGGCCGGCAGAAAGTCCCGCGATGCCGTGACCGTTGAGCGTGCCCGCTTCAAGGCGCGTGGGCCACTCAAGCGGCTGCAGTGCATTGAAGCTGTGCACACCCGTGCCGCCCATGGCCCACGGAGCCACGTCAATGCCCTCCGCCACGGCCAGCCCGCCGGTCCCCTGCGGACCCATGAGCCCCTTGTGGCCGGTAAAGCACACGACGTCGAGCCCCATGGCCTGCATATCAATCTTCACGGTGCCGGCAGACTGCGAGGCATCGACAATCACCAGCGCGCCGGCCGCATGCGCGATGGCAGCCACGCGCGCAATGTCGACCGCGTTGCCGGTCACATTGGAGGCGTGCGTCACCACCACAGCACGCGTGCCCGGCGTGACCAACCGCTCGAGCTCGTCGTAGTCGAGCACGCCCTTCGCGTCGCAGCCCGCATGCTCAACGGTCACGCTCTGCTCCGTCGCCAAGCGATTGAGCGGACGCAGCACGGAGTTGTGCTCGAGCACCGTTGTGACCACGCGGTCGCCGGGGCGCACCACGCCATTAATGGCGGTGTTGAGCGCCGCCGTGGAGTTGGGCGTAAAGCACACATGGTCCGCCCTCGGGCAGCCCAAAAGGCACGCGAGCTTGGCACGGCAGCCATGAATCGTACGAGCGGCATCGAGGGCACCCGACGTGGCACCGCGCCCGGCATTGCCGAGCGAGCACATCGCCTGCGTCACGGCATCGATGACCGTCTGCGGCTTGTGCATGGTCGTCGCCGCGTTATCCAGATAGATCATCGCACGACCTCCCACATATCAATCACCGTAAAGCCCTCGGTGGGAATTCCCGCCGCGGCGAGTTCGCCGCGCAGCAGCTCCTCATCGGCAGGCAACGCCTTCCACGCCAGACCGCAGCCGGCAGCAACCTCCCCGGGCACGGGAATCGTTCGCCCGGGAAGGCCGCGCTCGACGCACAGGGACTCGCAACCCATGGCGGCCGCCGTGGTGGGAAACGTGATGACAAGCGCCGGGCGCTTCTCCCTCATGGCAACTCCAACCAATACGCTACGGGCGCACGACGCGCACGGCCTGCTCCATCTTCTCCACGATCACGTACATGTTGGTGACCTCGCCCACCGCAAGCTGGTCTTTAATGCCATAGTGGTCCAGGCAGGTACCACAGGTGAGAATCTCGACACCCTGCTCGGCCAGAACCTTCAGGTCGTCGAGCACCGGTGAGCCCTCGACGGTGAGCTTGGCGCCGCCGTTATAGAACAGCATGGTCGAGGGCAGCTCCTCCTGCTGTGTCACGGCAAAGATGAAGGCCTTCATGAGCTTGTGGCCCAGCTCGTCGTCGCCACGGCCCATGCAATCGGTGTAGACGGAAATGACGAGTTTGCCTTTGCCGGCGCTGGCATCGCAGAAAGCAGCACCGTCCTGCTCGGGATCCGCAACGGCCACGGCACCGGCGGTCGTGACGGTCACGTGCCACTCGGCGTCCGAGATCTTCTCGACCGAGGCCGTGCAGCCCTTCTCTTGCGCCATCTTGGAGATGTTCTTGACGGCGGTCTCGTTATCGGCCGCGGTCACGACGGCACCCTCGCCATCGAGCTGTTTGAGCGCCTTAAGCGTCTTGACAACGGGCAGCGGGCAGGCATCGCCCATGGCATTGACTTCAATTTTGGTAGACATAGCAAATTCCTTTCGAAAGAACCGTTCTAGAGAACGGCAAACAGTTACATAAACGTGCGGGCTAGCGAACAACGCGGACGGCAGGACCGCCCGGCTCCGCCTCGCACACGCGACCAACGACGGCGGCGATGCGCCCCTCGGCATCCAGGCGACGCGCAAGCTCATCCACATCGGCAGCAGGCGCCGCGATGAGCAAACCACCCGAGGTCTGCGGATCGTACAGTGCGTCGAGCATGCCCGGTTCCAGGTCCTCGTCGGCAGCCACGCGCGGGCCAAAGAAGTCCTGGTTGCGGTAGGAGCCCGCGGGGATAATGCCCAGACGCGCCATGTCGAGCACCTGGTCAAAGAGCGGCACCGCCCCCGACGCGAGCTCGATTTGCACGCCCGAGCCCTCGGCCATCTCGCACGCATGCCCGATCAGACCAAAGCCCGTAATGTCGGTACAGCCGTGAAGCTCGAGTCCCTCGGCCAGGCGAATCGGCGCCTCGTTGAGGGTGCGCATCGAGTCGAACATCGGGCTGGCGTCATCCTGCTCGATGAGCTCGCCCTTAATGGCCGTGGTGATGATGCCCGAGCCGATCGCCTTGGTCAGCAGCAGAACATCGCCCACGCGCGCGCCGCTGTTGGCGAGCATGCGGTCGAGCGTGACAAAGCCACTCACGGACAGGCCGTACTTGGGCTCGTCGTCGTTGATGGTGTGGCCGCCCGCGATGGAGCAACCCGCCTCGACACACTTGTCGGCGCCGCCCGCCAGAATCTGGCCGGCAACCTCAACGCCCAGGCAACTGGGTATGCAAAGCAGGTTCATGGCATGGCTCGGCCGCCCGCCCATGGCGTAGATGTCCGACAGCGAGTTGGCCGCGGCGATCTGGCCAAACAGGAACGGATCGTCGACCATCGGCGGGAAGAAGTCGATGGACTGCACGAGGCCCAGGTTATCGCCAACACGAAAGACGCTCGCATCGTCGGAGGTATCGAACCCCACGAGCAAGTTGTCGTTATGCACATTGGGTAAATCGCCCAGGACCTGGGCGAGGGCTCCGGGGGCCAACTTAGCGGCTCAACCGCTCGCGGCCGTCATGGACGTGAGCCTCATGGTGTCCTTAGCCATACGAACCCCCTTCCAGCAAATCAACGACATTAAGTATACGCCCCAGGCACGCTTCCCAAGAGACCGCCGACGGCTCAAACGTCGAAGGCGGCGCCGCAAGCGCCTGCGCGATAGCATCTGCCAGTGCGCGCTCAAACAACGGAAGGTCGGCCGCCACAGGCGTGTCGACATCCGTCATACGCGGCGACGCCACCCACGTCACGGGAGCACCGGGAAGTATCGCCTCCATCCAGGGACGAACGCCGGGCAAATCGGTCGCCACAACTTTGCAGCCGCACGCGAGGGCCTCGATCGTCACGAGCGGCAGACCCTCGTAAAACGAAGGCAGCACAAAGACGTCGGAACTGCGGTAGGCACGCACGAGCCCATCGCTATCCAGGCGCCCCGCCAGCGTCACCGGCACATCCGAGGCCGCGGTCAAGCGCTCGATACGCGCGTACCCGGCATCGTCCCCGCGACCGCCCACAAGTACCAAGCCAGATGGGCGGACGCCATCGTCAATCGGCAATGACACAGCTCGGACCAGCGACTCGACGCCCTTTTTAAAGCAAATCTTGCCCACGTACACAAGCGATCCCGGCTTCCTCGCCACGCTTGCGTCGCGGCAGAAGACGCGATGGTCGTAGCCCGTCCCAATCACGTGGATGCGATCGGCATCGACGCCGCACACCAGGCCAATCTGCTCAGCCTGCTCAGCATGGAGCGCAAAGACGGCATCGAGCCGACGAACCGCACTTACGATGCGATTGCGCTCGAGCGCATGCGAACGCAGCTGGCGCAGGTCGGTCGAATGGCACACGGCAACAACCGGCACGCCCCGGACGCACTCGCGCGCCAATGCGGTCACCAGATACAGGTGATGGCAGAGCACCAGATCGGGCCGAAACTCAGCCACCGCCCGATCGATTGCAGCAGCAAATGCCCGCTCAAATGCCTTGAGCATCGAAGGCGTCAGGTCACGATAGCACGTGGAGGGATAGGGCATGACATCGGACATACCGCAGATGGAAAACGGCAGCTCGGGCGACTCGAACGGTACGGCAAACACGGCAGCACGCCGGTCCAGTTCGCCTTGGGTATCACCCGGTGCCGCGCCGCAAAGCACGGCGGCGCGATGCCCCGTCTCGATCTGCTCGCACACGAGCGCGGCAAGGTAGGTGCCGCTGCCGGTGCTATCTGGTTTTTGTGCCGTGATATTGAGGATGCGCATGTCGCGGTACACCCCTAGGCCAAGGCGGCGGCGCGGACAGCCGCGCCGATCGCTCCGGCAAAGCGAGCCTGGGGCGAGGTGGTCACCGGCGACCCCAGTAGCTCGCCCAACCGCTCCACCACGAAGGCGTTCTCGCACAGGCCACCGGTCAGGTAGTACGGGGCGCCCGCGGCCTGCCCGGCCATGGTCGCCACGCGCGAGACCACGCTGTCGATCACACCGCGGGCGATGTTCTCGCGCGGCTCACCGCGACCGATCAGGCTGATAACCTCGCTTTCGGCAAACACCGTGCACATGCTGCTGATCTTGGTGGGCTCGCCAGAACGCGCCAGGTCGGCCATCTGCTGCTGGGAAATACCCAGGCGGTCGGCCATGATCTCCAAAAAGCGCCCCGTGCCGGCGGCGCACTTGTCGTTCATGGCAAACTTGGCCACGCGACCGCCTTTAAGCTGAATAACCTTGGTGTCCTGGCCGCCCACGTCAATCACTGTGCCGTGATCGCCAAACAGGCGCACGGCACCGGTGCCGTGGCAGGTAATCTCGGTCACGACTTTGTGCGCATAGGGCACGGCGACACGGCCGTAGCCAGTCGCGATCACGCGCACGTCGTCGGCAGCCACGTCGTAGCCAGCCGCTGCCAGTGCCTCGCGCAGCCGCTCGGAAGCATCGACCGAGGAGAACCCGGTTGGCTGCACGCACGTCCACGCCACCGAACCCTCCCCGTCGACCACAGCAGCCTTAGCCGCCGTAGACCCGATATCGATCCCGATCCCTATCATGGCTCTCTCCCAATCTAAACATCAAAGACAGCGGCGCGTTCAGGCGCCTTAGATCTAGGTTTCTCAGGTGCCGGAGATTGCCCCGAAAGAGGAGCGCAGCGTACTTTGGTACGCAAGCGACGGTTTGAGGGGCAAGATCCGGTGCCTGAGGAAGCTAGAGGGTTTCGATAAAGGCGGCGATGCGGGTCTCAATCTGGCCCATGTCGCCGTTGCTGTAGTCGGTCTCGATCTTCATATACGGAATACCCGCACCCTCGACGGCCTCCTGCATGCGCGCGCTCTCCACGTTAAAGGTGTGGCACGCCTGCAGCACGCTCTCTACCACGCCATCGACATGATACTTCTCGCACATGGCCAGCGTGTTTTCCATACGACCGTCGTTGGGCGTCATGACCGAGCAGTTGATGTCCAGGTAGCGGTCGGCGATGGCGCGCAGAATGTCGGGTGCGTCCGGGTCGATCATCATGGCCGCCGTGCGCTCGCCCGAGCAATCGTCCATGCACACGACCACACCGCCGTTGGACTCGATGGTGCGGCCAATCTTGTTGATCACACCGCCCACCGGGCAGCCAGTGATCAGAATGCGCTTGGCATCCGCCGCAACCGGGCGCTCGCCCGCGTCGTAGGCCTCGCGCAGCTTGGCAACCTTTTGCTCCAGCTGCTGCGTATAGGCCTCGATATCAAAGCTGAACGTACCGGCAAACATGGTGCTCATCAGATCGACGCCGCTCATGGCCGCCGGCTGGTTGGCCTGCAGCGCGAACATCTCGAGCTGGGCAGCACGCAAGCGGTTGCGACGACGAACGGCGGCGCGCAGGTCATCGTCGGCAATCGTGATGCCGTAGAAGCCCTCGAGCTCCTCCTTGAGCAGGCGGCACTCCTCGTACCAGCCTTCACGCTCGTAGGCGCGATCGCGACCCTGCGGAAGATGCAGAATGTGCGTGCGCTTGAGCTCGTTGAGCAGCTCGTACATCTTCTTCTTGCCGTCGCAGGTGGTCTCACCGATGATCATGTCGCTAAAGTACGTAAACGGGCACTTTTGCGAGTAGGCAAAGCCGTACGTCGATTTGATGAGCGGGCACAGGTTTGCCGGCAGCACCTTCTCGGCCTCGGGAATCACCTCGTCGGATGTGCCGCACAAGGCCACACTTGCAGCGCCCGCGGCATCGATAATCTCGAGCGGCGTGTAACTGCACAAAAAGCCGACTAGGCGATTGCCCGCCTGTTTGTAATCCTTGACGCGAATAAACGCCGCTTTGCGTTGCTCGTTGAACTCCTCAAAAGTGCGCGGCAGCGGCTGTTCCTCGATATCGGCCATAGTAGTTCCCCTCTCTTGCACCGATATACCGACAATTAAACAACGAACCCACACCATACCCAAAAGGAAGCATCCTCTAGGGAATGGCGTCGATAAGCTCCTGCGTATACGGATCGCTCGGGTGCGCGATCACGTCCTCGGCCGCGCCTTCCTCGACAAGACGACCGTGGTAGAGCACGCCAATCCGGTCGGACATATGCCGAACCACACGCATATCATGCGTGATAAACAGCAGCGCCACGCCCGTCGTGCGCTGCAGATCACGAAGCAAGTTGAGCACTTGGGCCTGAACGGACACGTCAAGCGCCGAGACCGGCTCGTCGCATACCACAAGGCGCGGCTCGCAAATAAGCGCCCGTGCCAGATTGAGTCGCTGACGCTGTCCCCCCGAAAGGTCATGCGGATAGCGGTCATAATGCTCTGCCAGAAGACCGACCGAGGCCAGGGCCGAGAGCGCGCGCCCATGGCGCTCATCCGCATCGCGCACGCCGGCGATGATCAGCGGCTCCTCCAAAATGCGGCCGACACGGTTGCGCGGGTCAAAAGCCGTAGAGCTATCCTGGAATACCAGCTGGATCTCGCGGCGAAACGGCTTGCGTTCGCGCTCCGACATCGTGGCGAGGTCGTGCCCGCGATAGACAATCGAGCCGGAATCCGCACGCTCGAGACCACAGATCAGGCGTCCAGTCGTCGACTTGCCCGATCCGGATTCGCCAACCAGGCCATAGACCTCGCCCGGCGCGATCTCAAACGACAGATCGTCCACGGCGGTAAAGACCTGACGCTTAAAACCTGAGCCCGGCATGGGATACGTTTTAGTCAGATGTGAGACCCTAAGCAGGGCTTCGCTATCAACAGCCATGGCACTCCCCTTTCTCGACAAGCCAGCATTTAGACCGATCGCACGCATTCACGGCAAACAGCGAAGGCTCCTGCGCGCGGCAACGCTCGTCCGCCCGGGCGCAACGAGGCGCAAAGCGGCATCCACAGGGTATTGCCGTAAGCGGCGGCACTGTGCCCGGAATATCCGCCAGCGTGTCAACTCGCTCGCCTTCGAGCGGCGGAATGCTCGCGATGAGCCCCTGGGCATACGGGTGGCTCGGGCGTTCCATAAGGCCGCAGGCGTCGATCTCCTCTACAATTTGGCCCAGATACATGACGTGCACGCGCGAGCAGATGCTCGTGACGACACCCAAATCATGGCTGATAAAAAGCACCGCCATGCCCTCGGAACTGTTGAGGTCGCGCAGAAGATCCAAAATCTGTTTTTGAGTCGTCGTGTCGAGTGCCGTGGTGGGCTCATCGGCAATCAGCAGTCGCGGATGACCGGCAAGCGCCATGGCAATCATCACGCGCTGGCGCATACCGCCGCTAAAATCGCTCGGATACATGTCGAAGCGGGCCGCGGCATCTCGAATTCCCACACGCTCCAACAGCGATAGAGCCTCGCTGTGGGCTTCACGTCGGCTCACCTTACGGTGGGCCCGCACGGCCTCGACGACCTGGGCCCCGACCGTCATGACGGGGTTAAGCGAGCTCAAAGGGTCCTGGAAAATCATGGCGACGTCGCAGCCGCGCACCTTGCGCATCGTCTTGAGCGGACGCGCCAGCAGATCCTCGCCATCAAACACGATCTGGCCCTCATAGGCCATCTTCTGTTCATGCTCCAATAGGCGCATGACACTCTGGGCAAACACCGACTTACCGCAGCCGGACTCGCCGACAACACCAACGATCTCGCCGGCATCGATATGTAGGTTGAGTTTGTTGACGGCTTCCAGCGCGTTGCCATCGCGGCCCACAAACGAGATGCAGAGGTCGCGCACGTCCAAAAGATGTTCGCTCATGGGCTAGTCCTCCTTGGTCTTGGGGTCGAGGGCGTCGCGCAGGCCGTCGCCGGCCAGATTGAGCGAAAGCACGCTCGCGATGATGGCCGCTGCCGGGAAGAAGATCATCCACCAGGCCTTACGGATCACATTTTTACCCGCCTGCAGGATGTTGCCCCAACTGGCATCGGGCGCCTTGATGCCCAGCCCCAAAAAGGAAAGCGCGGCCTCGGAAAGCACGGCCTCGGCAAAGATAAAGGTCGCCTGCACCAGGAAGGGTGCCATCACGTTGGGCACGATGTGCAGCCACACGATGCGCGCGGTCGAGGCGCCCTGCACGCGCAGGGCTTCCACAAAGGGCTCCTCCTTGACCACCATCGCACGCGAGCGCACGATGCGCGCCATACTGGGCGTATAGACGATGGAGAGCGCGATGATGACGTTCCAGACCGAGGCGCCCATCATGGCCATGAGTGCGATAGCCAAAAGCACGCCCGGAATGGACATAAGGCCGTCGCAGATGCGCATGAGAATATGATCGAGCCTCTCGTTGTAGCACGCATAGGCGCCGATCACCAGGCCGAGCGCACTCGTCGCGAGCGTGACGGCAATGCCGACGCCAAGCGACACGCGCGCGCCCGCGATAACGCGGGCAAGCAGGTCGCGGCCAAAGTCATCGCAGCCAAAGGGATGCGCGGGCGAAGGTGCCGAAAGTCGCAACGTCATCTCCTGCGCATTGGGATCAACCGTCCACACCAGCGGACCGACGAGCGCGATCAGCGCAATCGCCAGGAAAATGCAGCCGCCGACCACAAACCCCTTGTTGGCAAGAGCCTTCTTAAAGTTTGCCATCATGCATCGCCCCATTTGCGAGCGCGCGGGTCAAATGCGCCGTAGGCAAGGTCGACGGCCAGATTGATCACCGAATTCAACAAGGCGATGACCAGCAGCACGCCTTGAATCACCGGATAGTCGCGACGCTCGATAGAGCTCGTGACCAGCTGGCCCAAACCGGGGATGTTAAAAATGGCCTCAGTCACCACGGCGCCCGTAATCAGGGCGCCAAAAGAATAGCCGACCGAGGTGAGAATCGGCAGCGCCGCGTTGCGCAGGGCATGGGCCAGCACCACGCGAACCTCGGAGACGCCCTTGGCACGCGCCGTCTTGACGCAGTCGAGCTGCATGGCCTCGATAACGCTCGAACGGGTCATGCGCATGAGCAGGGCCGCCTGCACGCATCCAAGCGATATGGCCGGCAATGCAAGATAGCGTAAATGGCTGAACCAACCCTTCGATAGCGGCGCATAGCCGGCCACCGGGAACACACGCAACGTGACGGCAAACAGCCACATAAGCATGAGCGCCATCAAAAAGCCGGGTATCGCCACGCCCAAAAGAGCAACGACACGCAAGACCGCGTCGGTGCGCGACCCATGTTTGAGGGCAGCGACGACGCCGCAGGGCAGTGCAATCAACAGCGCGATGAGCTGTGCCAGAAGCGCGAGCGATAGCGTGGGGCCAAAGTGCTCGGCAATCGCCTGCGTGACGGGCTGGCGCATAAAATACGAATCGCCCAGGTCGCCGGTAAGCACGCCGCCCATCCACTCAACGTAGCGCTGCGGCAGCGGCTCGTTGAGTCCCAGGCTATCGTTGACGCGCTCGATCTGGTCGGCCGAAGCCTCCATGCCGAGCATCGAAGAGGCCGGGTCACCCGGTGTGAGATAGATAATCAAAAACACGACGACCGAGATGATGAGCATCACCGGAACCATCGCGCCTATACGTTTGAGCGTGTACTTCAACATGCGAGGCGTCTATTTCCCCTCTGAACGTGGACAGGGCATGGCGGCCACAGGGGACCAGACCCCTCAAGCCGCCACGTCATCTATTGCATTACTCCGGACGCTTGGCGTTCCAGATGATGGCGCCGTCGAGCACCTCGACGTCCTCGACGTCTGCCTGGGTGCCCGTGATGGAAGCGTAGTGGCAAAGCGGCTCGATGACGGCGATCTCATAGAGGCGCTCCTGAGCCTCGGCCCACTTCTTGGCCGCGGCGTCGGTGTCCTTGGCGGTGCGGGTCTCGGCCACGAGCTTGAGCGCCTTCTCGTCGGACAGGCCATAGAAGGCCTTGGAGACCGAGAGGGACTGGGCCGGGATGGGCTTGTAGTTGGTGGAGGCCACAAAGAGGTCCCACTGCTCGGGCTTGCTGGAGCGGATGTCCATAAAGGTCGCGAACTCGTAGCTGTCGACCTCGGCGGTGAAGCCGGCCTTCTCGAGCTGCTCCTGCAGCGCGACGGTGGCGTTGTACATATCCTTGTAGTCGGGGGTGGTCAGCAGCTTGACCGTCTCACCGGCATAGGAGGTCTTGGCCAGGGCCTTCTTGGCGGCCTTGGCGTCGGCCTGGTTGAAGTACTTCTTGCCCGCGTCGGTCGCCCACTGAGTGTTCTCGGGGTTGCCAAGGTTGGGATCGATGTTGAAGAGCTCCTTCTCGCCATAGGCGGCAAGAGCGGCCGCCTCGCAGTCGATAGCCATGAGTGCGCACTTGCGGATCTCCTCGTCGGCGAAGATGCCCTCGTTCATGTTGAGGAAGGCAGTCAGAACGCCGGCGTTATGGGTGTAGAGCTTGACGTCGTCGTTGCCGTCGAAGTCGTGGTAGTTCTCGGTGGGAATCTCGCCAGCAATATCGTACTCGCCGGTCTCAAACCCGCTCACGCGCGTGGAGGCCTCGGTCACGAACTGATAGTAGATGTCCTTGGTGGGCGCGGAGACCTTGCCGGTGTAGCCCGAAGCCTTGCCGTGGGCGGCGACATAGTCCTCGTAGCGGGTGAGATGGACGTACTGGTCCTGCTTCCACTCCACAAACTTATAGGCACCGGTACCCACGTACTCGGTCACGCCGGTATCGCCCGCGGCCTCGATGACCTCGGAGGGGAAGATACCCGGATACTGGGAGTGGTTGCCCAGGATGATCAGAAAGTCGATGGCGGGCTCGGTCAGTGTGCAGGTGACCTCGTGGTCGCCCGAGGCGGCGAAGGTGGCACCGGGAAGCAGGCTCGCGGCGCGGTCGTTGACGGTGAGCCAGCGGTTCATCGAGGCCACGACGTCCTCGGAGCCAAACTCCTTGCCGTTGTGGAAGGTGACGCCCTCGCGCAGCTTGATGGTGTAGGTCAGGCCGTCGTCGGAGACCTCATAGCCCTTGGCCAGCACGGGCTGGGGCTCGTAGTCGCTATCGAGGCCAAAGAGCGGCTCGACGACGTTGCAGATGATGTCCATGGTCACAAGCGACGACGTGGTGTGCGGATCGAGGCCGTCCGGGCTCGCCGGGAGCGCGATCTGCAGCTCGTCGCGATACTCCACATCCTGGCCGGAGGCAGCGGCGCTACCGCTCTCGGCGCCCGAACCGCCGCAGCCGGCGAGGCCGAGGCCCGCCATGGCGCACAGGGCAGCGGAGCCGGTCAGAAAACCGCGACGGGAAACGCCCGCCTTGAAAAGGTCGTTGTTCATTGAGTTCCTTTCGTGACTGAACAAACGGATAGAATCTGCCGGGACGGCGGAAATCCCCGACCCGGCAACTATGCGAAGCCGGTCGGCAGCCTGCGGTGCTTCCGGACACCGGCCGGCATGGCAACAGAGAAATCCCTATCGCGCGGATAGGAACACCCGGCGGCACAGCTTGGCGCAGGTGCGGCTAAATCGTCTCGAGGAAGGCCTCGATGCGGGTCTGGAGCTGACCGGCGTCCTCGCCGGCGTAGTCGGTCGTGATGTGCATAAACGGGATGCCGGCCTCCTCGGCGGCCTTCTCCACGGCAAATGACTCCATCTCGTAGAGCGTGCAGAACTGTAGGGCCACGTCGACGATACCGTCGGCATGCAGGTCCTTGGCCATCTGGACAATGTCCTTCATACGCTGGTCGTTGGGCGTAAAGACGGCACAGTTGATCTTAAAGTAGCGCTCCGCGATGGCGTCGAGCATCTCGTCGACCGTCTCGCCGGACTCGTCGACCAGGTCCTTGTAGTAGCGCGAGCCCGTGCAGGACTCCTCGCCCACCACGACGCCACCGGCCTTCTCGATCAGGTTGAACAGCTTCCAGTTGGGCAAGGCCATGGGCGTACCGGTGTACAGGATGCGCTTGGTCCCCTTGGGCGCCACGCCCTCGCCAGCCTCGACACGCTGCTCGCACTCAGCCGCCATATCGTTGATGGCTCCGGTCAGACGCGGCGTGTCGTCCATAAAGGCGGCTTGAACGGTCAGCAGGCTGTCGAGACCGCTGATGGGCGCCGGGTCGGCAGCGCGCGTGGCAGCGAGGCGCTGCAGGGCGCGACGCTTCTCATTGACGGCGTGGATGGCGGCCTTCAGACGCTCAGGCGTAATCTTGACGCCGCACTCATCCTCGATCTTGGCGGCGAGCTTTTTAACCTCGGCTTTCCAGGTCACGAGCGTCGACTCGTCGTGTACGTTGGGGATATCCATGACGTACATGTTCTTTTGCGTGGCAAAGAACTCGTAGGCTTTCTTCTTGCCATCGCAGGTGTTCTCGCCTACCACCAGGTCGCTCGACTCGATGTAGGGGCAGACCTCGCCCAGCTTAAAGCCGGCAAAGCTCTTGATGAGCGGGCAGGTGTTGCGCGGCAGATGCTCCTCGACCTTGTCGGTCGCCCAGTCGGCACCCGAGCACAGACCAACAGGAATGCCGTCACAGGCAAGCACGATCTCCTCGGGCACGTACACGCAGAACGAACCGACGATCTTGGTGGCCTCGCCGGCCTCCTTCTTGTCGAGCATCTCCTTAATACGGCCGCTGTGGATGTTGGTGGCGACAAAATCCAGGTAGGACGTGGACTTGGGGCGATTGTTCTGCGTCAGGAACATATCGCCGTACATCTGGCCCACGGCGCCCAGCAGCATGTCGTGGTCGGCAAGATTCATGCCGAGGCTCTCCCACATCGGATGGAAATCAAATTCTTCAGCCATGACGGTTCCCCTCTCGAACCAAAAATGAATAGCTACGGTATTGCTGCACGGTGGGTGGCGAAAACCCAGCCGCGCCTAAACCCGGAATTTTGGGGAACCTGCTTTGCAGCTGATTATTTAGTTGTGCGTCGTCTCTCCCGGAGCCGTGAACATACCTGCTCATATGCGGCTCCGAGCCATATACAGGGCGCGCGCGTCAACGCGGCGAATGTATGTCGTCTGCGGCATGTGCGCACCCTCCTTTACAAGTTTAGGTCAACTATATCAACGGTCATCGACCATGCGAACACCGTTGACATTCGTACGACAGCGTCGTGTGCCGTCGTTTAATAAATAATTATCTTGATTGATAAAAGTTTGCCATCCCTCATTCGGCGAACGGCAAGACAAGGCCACCAAGACTTATATCCCCGACGGCATTACCCGGCGCTATCGACAAACCAGATGGATCCTGTTGGCATCAAAATGCATGCGCAGCGTCTCGCCTGCTTGCGGCAGCTCGTCGACAGGCACGCCCACCTTGTTGACCTTCCACTGCAGACGCGTGGGTGCATCGACGCGCGGCACGTCCAGCAGCACCAGCCGCTCAAAGCGCGAATCGCTCACACGGGCCACGTGCAAATCGTAGCTGTTGCGACCCCGCTCAGCACGGTTGTCCACATGGAAGTAGCTCGCACGAATGCCCAGATATGCCACCTCATCGGGAACCTCGCGACCCACGTTAAAGGTCATGCCCCAATCGAGGGCCTCAACTTCTTCGTCGCCGATTTTGCGCGCCCGGCTTGTGTTCTTGCAGCCCGTCAAGCGCAGTGCCGCCAGCGTCTGTGGGCGACGGACCACGTCCTCGACAGAACCGATCTCCTCGACGCGCCCGTCATGCATTACGCAGATGCGTTGGCACAGACGGCACGCTTCGTCGATGTCGTGGCTCACGTAGAGCACGGTACGGTTGCACACATCGAACAGGTCGAGCATGTTCTGCTCGAGGGCGCTCTTAAGATAGGAATCGAGCGCGCTCATGGGCTCGTCGAACATAAAGATGCCCGGATGTGCCGCCACCATGCGCGCGAGCGCCACACGTTGCTGCTGACCGCCCGAGAGGCGCGCGGGATAGCGGTCGGCAAAATCGGCCAGACCGAATATGCTCAAATAGCACTCGGCGAGCTTTTTGCGCGCGGCGGCGTCGCCCGCATCCTTTACGCCGGCGCACACGTTATCGGCCACCGTCATGTTAGGAAACAGCTGATAGTTTTGGAACAGCAGGGCGCATTTTCGCTCCTGGGGCGACAGGTTGATGCCCGTCGCCGAGTCAAAAAAGGTCACGCCGTTGACGACAATCTTGCCCTCGTCGGGCGTCTCCACGCCGGCAATGCAGCGCAGTGTACAGCTCTTGCCGCAGCCTGAGGCACCGAGCAGCGCCACGCGCTCCTCACCGGCCTCAAGTTGCATGTCGAGCACAAACCCGGGATAACGTTTCTTAATATCCAAAACGAGCGACATAGCTTATCGGCCTCCCTGCAAAGCGGCATCATCGCGCATAAGCTCGGCCAACGCCTCGCGATCGATACGCAGTGCATCGCCGCCCACCGGATCAAGCGAATCGCCCTGTCCGGCGAGCTCTTTGGCCTGCTTGCGCTCCGCACGGGAAAGGCCCCGCTCGCGATACTTTTGCGAATGAGCGGTGTACATGTTGATGAACAGAATGACCAGGAAACTGAACATGATTACGACAACGACCCAAAAGAGCGCCACCGACGTGTTGCCGCCCATCCACTCAAAGTAGATGGCGATGGGGATGGTCTGCGTAATGCCGGCGTAGTTGCCCGCAAAGAAAAGGGTGCAGCCAAACTCACCCATGGCACGCGCGAAGGCGAGCACCGTGCCGGCGGCAATCGAGGGCCAGCCGAGCGGCATCATAAGCCTGGTAAAGATGCGGCGCTCGGACCAGCCCAGCGTGCGCGCCGCATCAAGCATCTGCGTGTCGAGGCTCTCGAAGGCTCCGAGTGCCGTGCGATAGACGAGCGGGAACGACACCACCACGGCAGAGATCACCGCAGCGGGCCAGGTAAAGACGATCGAGACGCCGTGCGCGATCAGCCACTGGCCCACCCCGGTCGATCGACCAAACAGCATGAGGAGCAGAAAGCCGCAGACCGTAGGCGGCAGCACCATAGGGATGGTAAAGACCGAGTCGAGCAGACCCTTGATGCGGCTCGAGGTACCCATAGTCTTCCACGCGGCGAACAGGCCCAGCGCAAAGGAGATCAGCAGGGCAAGGCCGCTCGTTTTTATGGACACCCAAAACGGGCGATAGTCGATATCGCCCAAAAAGGAGGCGAGAGAGGTCAAGGGCCCCTGCTCATCCCGCAACGCGACAGACGATGCCTCTACCATTTGAGCGCTATCAAGCCAACGCGCGCCGCCCTTGGCATCACCCGAGGCTGATGTAATCACCACATAGCGGTCCCCATCCGCACCGCGCTCGTCAAAGCCATAGGTATACCCGCCGGCATCAAACGTTGTTTCCGCCGTGACATACCAAGGAAGATCAACGTCCCCTAGCTGCGCACCTCCCATGCAGTTTGCGCTGTCGAGCTCACAGACAAGGGCCTTGAGACCCGATACGCACTCGTTGTCCTGCGGATCCAATCCATATTTCTCGACCGCCTTGGGCGATATCCACACCACAACGCGATCGGCAGCAGGCGCCACTACAAGGTCCACGTCCTCGTCAACGGGAAATCGGTAGCCCTCAGGCTGGCCCTCCATGGCACGAGCGGTCCCCTTGGCCAACCGCTCAAAACCCTCGATCCCATAGGAAAGCCCATGAGCGGTCGCAGCAGCCTGGGCCCCGTCCTCAGCGTCCCCAGTAAACGCAAATCCCGGCACCCAGCAAAGCGCGAAGGTCAAAGCACAGGCGACAAGCATGCGGAATCTATTAAGCACGAAAAGCTCCAAGCGAATACAAGGACGGAGTGAAACACAAAACGATGGAATTATCGCGCCAAGCCGCACTACGCGGAAAGCTCAAAGCCGTACTTGGCCCAAATCTTCTGAGCCTTCTTGTTGGACAGGCAAAAGTCGATGAACGCCTTGGCTTCGTCGGCATGCCCGGAGCTCTCGGCAACGGCACCCGGGTACACGATGGGCTTGTGCGAATCCTCGGGGCACACGAAGGCCTCCTCGATGCCGTCGTAGCGGAAGATATCGGAGCTGTAGACAAAACCGGCTACGCAGTCGCCCGTAGAGACATAGGCGGCGGCGGTGCCCACCTTATCGGCCAGTGCGACCTTGTCGGCGATCTCGGGAGCATACTCGCCGTCGTCGCCCTCGGTACCGGTATAGAGCCCCACGGATGCCAGCGCCTGGTTGGCATACTTGCCGGCGGGGACGGTCTTGGCGTCGCCAATGGCGATCTTGCCGTCCAGGTTCGCGACGTCGGCGATGGCCTCGACCTTGGTGTCAGAGCCCTCGGCGCGAATGATCACGAGGTCGTTGACGAACATGTCCTCACGCGTGTCGGCGTCGACGAGCTCGGCGGTCTCAGCGTCATCCATGGTGCCCTTGGAAGCGGTGATGAGCACGTCGACGGCGGCACCGGCGCGCATCTGCTCGACGAGGTCGCCGGAGGCCTTAAACTGCGTGTCGGCAAACGTAGTGCCGGTCTGCTCGGTGTAGAGCTCCTGAACCTCGGGCAGAGCCTTCTCGAGCGAGTTGGCAGCAAAGACCTGCAGCTCGACGGTTTCCTTCTTGGAAGAGGCCTTGGCGGAGCCGGCATCGGATCCGGCCGGCTCGGACGTCTTGCTGCCCGAGCAGCCGGCAAGACCAAGGCCGGCAGCGGCGACAGCAGAAAGCGAGACGAATCCGCGGCGAGAAACCATATCGAACATATTCAACCCTTTCGGACCTTGTGCCCGGGCACTCCACCGCGAGCTTTATTCTGTAATTAAATTATACTTTCTCGAGAATAGTGATGGTGAGAAATTATTCTCGTCTGAGAATATATCTTCAAATATGACGCCCATCGGCTTCACCTCAGCGCCAAACAAAAAGGCGGAGCAACCGTTCAGGTCGCTCCGCCGCAGGTAGTGCGCTTATTTGGTATGTCCGCCGCCCGCTGTCATCTGAGCCGCATGCTCCAGCTGGTCCGCTATGGCCTCCCAGCTTTCGCGGGCGGCCTTCGTAGAACCGGGAAAGTTTACGACAAGTGTATGACCTCGTTGCATGCAAATAGCGCGCGAGAGCATGGCGCGGCGCGTCTTGGTCATGGAGTATGCGCGGATTGCCTCTGCAATACCCGGCACATCGCGGTCGCAGACGGCACGCGTCGCCTCGGGCGTCACATCGCGCATCGAAAGCCCCGTACCGCCGCAGGTGAGCACGACATTGGCGTGGCACTCATCGGCGGCTTCCACAATGGCATCACCGATCTCGCTGACGTCGTCGCGCACAACCACATGTGAGGCGACCGTCCAGCCCTGCGCCTCGATAAGTTCCTCGAGTGCGGCTCCAGCCTCGTCCTGGGCAAGATCGCGCGTATCCGAGCACGTCACGATCGAAATCTTCAACTCCATAGTCTTCCTCCTACAACACCGTGCCCTCGGGCAGGTCGACACGCACGACATCCACGACGTCGCCCGCCTTGAGCTCGCACGGTCCTTCGTCAATACGCAGCAGACAGTTGGACCGCTGCATCGTGCCGAGCAGCGCCGAATTCTGCGTCTTGGCCTCGGTCACCAACAGCTCACCGGTCTCGGGGTCGCGCAAAACCGTGGCGCGATCGAAGAAGCGTCGGTCCTGGCGCTTTTTCACGCCGTGCGTGAGCGTCGCCTGCTGCACGGGACGCGCGCCCTCGGCAAAGCCGCGCATCTTACGAATCGCCGGGCGGGCGAGCATCTCAAAGCCCACGTACGCTGCGGCCGGATTGCCCGAAAGTCCCAGGTATGGTTTGCCGCCGAGCAGGCCAAACGTGATGGCCTTGCCGGGACGCATTGAGATGCGATCGAACAGCACCTCACCCTCGCGCTGGACCAACGCCGTCACGTAGTCGTAATCGCCCGCCGAGGCGCCACCACTCGTAATGACAAAATCGCACTCCTGTACGGCACGATGCACCAGCTCGGCAATCGCCTGCTCATCGTCGGGCGCAATGCCGTAGAACACGGGCTCGGCGCCGGCATCGAGCGCCTCGGCCATCAGCGCCGAGGAATTGGAATCGCGAATCTGACCGCGCGCCGGCAGCTCACCCGGCGCGACCAGCTCCGTGCCCAGCGAGATAATGCCCACGCGCGGGGCGGCATGTACCTTCACGCTCGCGTATCCGGCGCTTGCCAGCAAGCCGGCGCCCGCCGGAGCCACGACCTCGCCGGCATGCATCACAACATCGCCAGCATGGGCCTCCTCGGCGGCAGAGCGAACGTTCTCCCCCACCTTGGCCGGCGCCGAGAACCTCACACGCGAGCCCTCGTTGCCGTCACCGTCGAGCACATCGACGATCTCGTATTTCACCACGGCGTCGGCGCCCTCGGGCACCGGCGCGCCTGTCATAATGCGGACCGTCTCGCCCGCACCGATTGTGCCCTCAAACACATGGCCCGCGGCCTCGTGTCCGATAACGTCGAGCGTCACTGGCGCCTCACCAGATGCCTGCGCCAAGTCCGCCGAGCGCACGGCATATCCGTCCATAGCGCTGTTGGCAAACGGCGAGATGTCGATATCGGCCACCGCGTCCTCGGCCAAGGGAAAACCAGCCGTCTGCCACACGGGAATCTCGACGAGATCGGTCGGAACAACGTGTGACAGAACAATCGACTGCGCGTCCTCCAGCGAAATGAGTTTCTCTGCCATATGCACCTCTTAATGCCACGGCGCACAACAGGGGCGCCAATTCTTTATGCTTGTCTCAGTATAATCCCCCGACGCACGACCGCGACTCGGCCCGTACCCGCAAATACACCTGTCGGTTGCAGGCCGCGAAACAGAATGGAAACCAACCCACCGGCTCGTCGCGTTTACCACGTTTTATAATGCTTGCGTTGCAACCTAAAAGAGGAACGTATGGCTCATAACGACAAATCCGAAAGCGCAAACGAGGCGCAGGATCATTCCCAACCGCTCGACGACGGCGGCTTTTTCTCCCTTAACGACGTGATCACGGCAGGCAGGCATCAGCTCACCCGCTCCGAGCATCTCTTGGCCGCCGACACACGCCGCAATGCCCGTAACCTACTTGCAAGCGCCAAGCTGCTCGCGCTCGTGGTCATCGTCTCGCTCGCCATGGGTGTTGCCGCTTGGGCGTTTTTGGCCTCGCTGAATATCGCGACCGACTATCGCGAGCACCACGTGTGGATTTACGCGTTGCTTCCCGTTGTGGGCGTTGCCACCGCATGGGTGTACAAAAACCACGGCCTTGCCGCCAAACGAGGTAACAACCTGGTCATCGATTCCGCTCTGGGTACACGCCTCATCCATATGCGCATGGCCGTCCTCACCTTCGTCTGCTCCACGCTCACGCACCTAACGGGCGGATCGGCCGGTCGCGAGGGAGCCGCGGTACAGATTGGCGGCACCATCGCCAGCAACATCTCGAGTCTCGCCCACCTCAAAAAGCATGACCACCACGACCTCATGCTCGCCGGCATCTCGTCGGCCTTTGGCGCCGTATTCGGTTCGCCCCTTGCCGGAGCCTTCTTTGGCATGGAGATGTGCTTTATCGGCAAAATCGACTACACCGCGGGCATCTACTGCCTGGTCGCCTCGTTTACCGGCTACTTTACGTCGCTTGCCTTGGGAACCGAGTATGAGGCGAATGTTATCGCCAGCGTTCCCAACATGACACCACGGACGGTTGTCATCGTTGTTATCAGCGCCATTATCTTCGGTTTGACGGCACGCCTCTTTGCCTGGTCGGTTCGAACCGTCAAGAGCCTGTACGGTCGCTTTATCACCAATTACCTCGTTCGCGCACTTATAGGCGCACTCGTGGTTTTGGCCGCCTATGCCCTCCTCGACGCCTGGGACTACGCCGGCCTTTCCACGTGGCTTTCCGGCGCCGGATTTGCCGGCAACACCACCCTGGTGGACGCAGCCATCAAGTTGGTCGTCACAGCGCTTACCCTGGGCGCGGGCTTCCAAGGCGGCGAGGTCACTCCCCTGTTTGGCATCGGTGCGGCGCTCGGCGGCTGGATCGGTTGCCTCGTCGGAATCGACCCCAGCTTTCTGGCGGCTCTCGGCATGCTCGGCGTGTTCTGCGCCGGCCTCAACGTGCCCATCACCACCTGCATGATGGCCATCGACCTGTTCCACGGCACGGCAGCCGGCTTCTTCGTGATCGTAGCGTTTATCAGCTACCTAACCGGCGGACACCGCGGCGTGTACCCCGCCCAACGCATCATCTCACCCAAGCGCCGTTCGCTTATTGTGGATGAGGGCGGTACGGTAGCGGATGCTATCGAGCGCCACAACGACCTGATAGAGTAGACGTAAATATTCGCCGTGCAGCCACAATCGGGGGCAATTCAACCTGAGCGCGACCGCACCGTCACGTCATACGCCGGGAGTCGCCCCATGCACGCAACTGATTTTGGTCGCACGCTCATCATCGCCAATCCCGCCGCCCAGTCGGGTGCAGCGCGCGAAGTTGCCGAGCGCCTGCAGCGCTTTTTGGACATGACCGCGCGCTCATCCCAGTTTGATCTGGTGCTGACCGAGCGCATGGGACATGCCAAGGAACTTGCCGCACGGGCCCAGGGCTACCGCACGGTTATCGCACTCGGCGGCGACGGAGTGATCCACGAGGTCGTCAATGGACTCATGACGCAGGATGAGGCGGTCCGTCCCGCCCTTGCCGTTCTACCCGTAGGCTCCGGCAACGATTTTGCCCAGACCCTCGGTATCGACGATTTCTCCGGAAAGGATTTTGGCACGCTGCTCACCTGCGAGCTGCAGCGTCAGGACATCGGGCGCATTCGCTCATGGAGCCCTGCGAGCGGCAACGGCGAGGCGATCGTCGAGTATTACGACCAGACGCTCTCCGTCGGTATTGACGCCGCCATCGGCTTGGGCACCACCGAGCTGCGCAAAAAGACGGGCCTCACCGGCGCTCCGCTCTACACCCTATCGGGACTTGAGCAGTTTGGCCTGCGCTACCGCAACTACCCCATGACCATCAGCTTTGATGGCGCGCCAGCCGAGCGCGTGCGCGCGATTATTATTGCCATCCAGCTGGGACCCACCTATGGTTCGGGCTATCGCATCTGTCCCGACGCCGACCCGTGCGACGGCATCCTCGACGTTTGCTACGCCTGCGGCCCCGTTCCACGCGCGGTCGCGCTTCCCATGTTCCTTTCGGCCAAAGATGGCCACCACACCAAGCTGCCACCGGTTCGCATGCGCCGCTGCCGCCATGCCGAACTTACCTTTGAGGAGCCCGACTACCCCATCCAGGCCGACGGCGAGCCCATCGTCGCCTCGCGCATCGAAGTGGACATCCTTCCCGCCGTCCTCGAGGTCTGGCACCCAACCCGCTAACCCCACCTAAGTTGCGGTGAAATAGGGACTGTTTATGCAGCTAAAGCCGCAAAACAGTCCCTATTTCACCGCAACTTATGAGGAGATCATTCCTCCCCGCCCGGCTTGCGACGGTTGGCCTTTTTAATCGCGTTGAAGTGCTTGTCGTTGAGCCTGCGCTGGCGCGATCGTTGTGGCACCTTAGTCTTGACACGACGGCGCGGTGGACGCCCGCGACGCTCAAGCTCTGCCCTCAGCTTACGCAGACAGCAGCTGCGATTCTGAAACTGACTGCGGCTCTCGCGCGCCGTCACGACAATCCCCGTGGGCCCATGCTTCATGCGCACCGCCGAGTCCGTCGTGTTCACGCCCTGGCCGCCCGGACCCGTCGCGCGAAACACCTGCACCTCGCAATCGCGTGCCAGCTCCTCGACCGACATCTCGGCATAGCGCGCATACTCGCGCCATCCCATCTTGTTCTCATCCATAACAACACCTCACCTCATACAAAAAAAATGTGACAAAGGGACAGTCCCTTTGTCACATCGCATACCAATCGCTTGTGTTGCGCGCCTAGGCGAACGTGATCTCGCCGTTCTCGCAGTCCATTTCGGCGATACGAGCCAGGCTCTCAACGCGGAAACCGCGCTCGCGGAGCTTATCGCCGCCGCCCTGGAAGCCCTTCTCCACGGCAATGCCGATACCGGCAACCTCGGCGCCCGCAGCCTCGCAGATCTTGATAAGACCCTCGAGCGCGCAGCCGTTGGCCAAAAAGTCGTCGATAATCAGGACCTTGTCGCCCTCGGACAGGAAGCGCTTACCCACGATAACCGGGTACTCCTTCTGCTTGGTAAAGGAGTAAATGGTCGTGGCATACTGCTCGCCGTCGAGGTTGATGGACTGTGCCTTCTTGGCAAAGACCACCGGCACGCCGCCAAAATGCTGAGCCGCGATGCAGGCCATACCAATACCCGAAGCCTCGATGGTCAGGATCTTGTTGATCTCGACACCCTCGAACAGACGGGCCCACTCGGAACCCATGTGGTCGAACAGCTCAACGTCGCACTGGTGGTTGAGGAAGGCATCAACCTTAAGGACGTTACCGGCCTTTACGATGCCGTCATGGCGAATACGATCCTCAAGCTCCTGCATGGCGCAACCCCTTCTCGCGGCAACGATACCGCGCGATTAATAAACGTTGTTCGATAGTCTACCACGGACCGACCCCCGCCCGCCCCACAAGCCGCATCGCACCATAAAGCTGCAAGACCAGTAGATAGGCCCGATTCGTGGCAGACAGCCTTCCAACACGCTAATGCCGGGTGCGCGTCCTCACCAAACGTACCAATGTGAGCGCAAAGCCCACGGTAGCAACGGCCATCAGCACGTAGAATACCAAACGGAAGCCAAAGAGGAACACGTCCGGACGACCCGCCACATAGCTCGTGACCGTCTTGCCCATCGCCGCACTCGTCTGTCCATACAGGATGCGCGACGCCGCCGTAATACCCAGCGCTATGCCCGCATAGCGCGCCAAGCTGCTCAAGCTGCCCGCAAAGCCAAGCGTCTCACGCGGAGCCGAACCCATATACAGCGAATTATTGGGACTCTGGAAGATCGACGTGCCGCACGACATAAACGCGACGCAGCACACAATCATCAAGATGGAAGAGTGCTCGTCAAGCGTGCTCACCGCAAAGAGACCGCACACGTACACGCCCAGGCCAACGGCCGTGGGCGCTTCACAACCAACACGGTCGGACACCGAGCCCGAAAGCGGGCCCACAAAGGCATTCACGACCGGCATCGCCAAAAACAACAGGCCGGAGATATCGGAGCTAAAGCCGTGGGCATCCTGAAAGTAGAACGGCAGCACAAACTCGGAGGCACCGATACCCACGAACACGATAAGCATGCAAGCCAGGTTAATCGTGAAAGCCGAGCTCGCAAAGCAGCGACGCGCCGCCTCTGTCAACGGCATAGGGCGTTCGCCAGCCTCCGGCTTCACATGCGGCAGCGTATAGAGTCCCACGATAAACGAGATTACGCCAATGGGCAGATTGATAAGGAAGATGCTCTCCCAGGGAAAGCTCGCCACCAGCACGCCGCCGAGCACGGGGCCGCACATCATGCCAAGAGCCACAAAGGTCGCCAGAATGCCCATGGCACGGCCGCGCTCACGCGCCGGAAACGACTCGGTGATGATGCCCATATTGTTGGCCATCGCGGCGGCACAGCCAATGCCCTGCACGAAACGCGCCAAGATAAGCACCTCGAGCGAAGCCGAAAGCCCGCAAAGCAACGAGCCACCCGTAAAGACGATTACACCAAGCTGGAACACATTCACCTTGCCGCGAACATCGCCCAAGCGGCCAAACGGCAGCATGGCGACGCACGTCGCGAGCAGATACACCGAGCTCACGAGCTGAATGCGGTCGAGACCCACCCCCAGCTCCTTTTGGATCACTGGGAGCGCCACCGTCACGATGCTCGCATCCAGACACGCCATAAAGGTCATGACGAGCACGGTGAACAGAATCGCCCATTTATTCTTACCGTGGGTGTCGCCCTCTAGGGCAATGTGTTCGCGGCGCAGCTGCTCGGCAGTTTTCTCCATGTATATCCTTTCTATCGTGCAACGCAAAAACGGGACCCCAATCGCCTACAAACGGACACGATCGGGGTCCCGCCTACGGAATCGGAACTATGAGGACGTCGTCAGCCGAAAAGCCGTCCCACGCCTCGCACGAACGCTAGCCTAGCACTGCTCGAGCGCCTGCTCAAGGTCGGCAATCAGATCGGCCGTGTCCTCGAGGCCGCACGACAGGCGAACCATGTCGGCGGAGATGCCGCAGGCGACGAGCTCCTCATCGTTCATCTGGCGATGCGTGGCATTAGCGGGATGCAGGCAGCAAGTGCGGGCGTCGGCCACGTGTGTGGCGATCTGGGCGAGCTTGAGGCTCTTCATAAAGGTCTCGGCCGCCGCGCGACCACCGTTAAAGCCAAAGCTCACAACGCCGCAGGTACCGTTGGGCATGTACTTCTGAGCCAGGTCATAGTACTTGTCGCCCTCCAAACCCGGATAGCTCACGAAGCGCACCTTGGGATGGCTCTGCAGGAACTTGGCAACGGCCAGGCCGTTCTCGCAATGACGCGGCATGCGCACATGCAGGCTCTCGAGCGAGCTATTCAGGAAGAACGCCGCCTGCGGGTTCTGCATGGGGCCGAGGTCGCGCATGAGCTGAGCGGTTGCTTTGGTAATGAAGGCGCCCTCGCGACCGAACTTCTCGGCATACGTCACGCCGTGGTAGCTCTCGTCGGGCGTGGTGAGACCCGGGAACTTGTCCGCATGAGCCATCCAGTCAAACTGACCGTGGTCGACAATCACGCCGCCCAGGTAGGCAGCATGTCCATCCATGTACTTGGTGGTGGAGTGCGTAACGATGTCGGCGCCCCACTCAAAGGGACGGCACATCACGGGCGTCGGGAAGGTGTTGTCGACCATCAGCGGCACGCCGTGGTCATGCGCGGCCTTGGCAAAGCGCTCAATATCGAGCACGGCAAGGGCGGGGTTGGCGATGGTCTCGCCAAAGACGAGCTTGGTGTTGGGCTGGAAGGCTGCCTCGAGCTCCTCATCGGTGCAGTCGGGGGCAACGAACGTGCAGGTCAGCCCCATACGGCCCATGGTGTGGGCGAGCAAGTTGTACGTGCCGCCATAGATGGCAGAGCTCGCGACCACGTGATCACCGGCACCGGCCACGTTAAAGATCGCGAGGAAGTTCGCAGCCATGCCCGAGCTCGTGAGCATCGCGGCAGTGCCGCCCTCCATCTCGCAGATCTTGGCGGCAACCAGATCGCACGTGGGGTTCTGCAGACGGCTGTAGAAGTAGCCCGACTCCTCCAGGTCAAACAGCTTGCCCATGTGCTCGGACGTGTCGTACTTCCACGTGGTGGACTGGTAGATGGGCACCTGGCGCGGCTCCGCGTCGCCCGGGCGATAGCCGCCCTGAACACATGTGGTACCGATAGTCTGCTCGCTCATATCTAGCTCCCTTGCCTGGATTTTAGTTTTATTCGGTTCACGATACCGCTACCCTGCACCCCTCTCAACCCATCACCAAGGTAGGCTATGGGACTAATTGATCAGGGTCATTTATCTCAAGCCTTGGACATTTGCTCGATAGATAAAAATGAGGCATACATGAAGCTCTCGATGATTACATGCACCGGCACGGGTACCATAGGCGAGTACACCGTGACCAAGGAGACAACGATGAAGCAAATCGATACGGCCCAGCTCGACATCACCGCCTGTCAGGCCCAGGCTGCCGAATACCACGCCCGTGGCTTTAACTGCGCCCAGGCCGTCGCCTGCACGCTCGCGCCCGCTGTCGGGCTCGACCCCCAGGTCGCCTTTACCCTCACCGAGGGCTTCGGCGCCGGCATGGGCGGCATGACCGAGACCTGCGGCGCCATCTCGGGCGCCGTGGCCATCATGGGCTTTGTAATGAGCGATGGTATGGAAAACCCCAAGACCAAAGGCCAGACCTACAAACTTTCGCGCGAAATCGCCAAGCGTTTTGGCGAGAAGAACACGACGACCGTCTGCGGCACGCTCAAGGGCATCGGATCGGACAAGGGTCCGCTCCGCAGCTGCCCCGGCTGCATCGACGATGCCGTCGAAATCGCCTGTGATGTGCTAAAGCAGCTCGCCGAGTAAACGGCAGCAACAGAAAAACGACGGCCGGCGCGCTTGGGATCCATCCAAAAGCACGCCGGCCGTCGCCGTTAGAACTCTGCAAATTCGGGAGCGCCGACCTCAATCTCCTCACGCCCCGCCATAAGCTCGCGCATCTTAGCGCAAAACGGCTCCTGCTCCCCCGCTTTAAACACTAAATGAATCGTCACGGCATCCGCGTAATCGGTATCCAAAACCTTGGCACCCGAATCCCGAGCCAAACGAAGCACCTGCTCATACTGTGGATAGGCCACATGCACGTCAACAGGCACGACGCTTGTCATCTCGACAATCTGCCCAGCCTCCTGAGCAGCTGCCACCGCCGCCTGCGTCGCCGCGGTATAGGCGCGCACCAAGCCACCGGGCCCCAACAGCGTGCCGCCAAAATAGCGCGTCACCACGCAGCAAACATTTTTGAGCCCTGCGCCGCGCAACACCTCGAGCGTCGGCATACCGCTCGTGCGGCTCGGCTCACCGTCATCGCTTTGACGCTCGCGTCCATCGACTAAAATCCACGCGGGAACATTGTGTCGAGCGTCGTAATGACGTTTGCGAACGGTCTCGATAAAGGCATTCGCCTCATCCTCGGACTCAATATGGACCAGCTGGGCAATAAACCGGCTCTTGCGGTCCAAAAACTCGCCCGAAGCCTCAATATTCGATTGCAAAGTAAAATAGCTGTCCAACAAAGCCCCTCAACAGAATAAAGCGCAGCAACAAACAGCCTCAATAATACGGCAAACTACATATCGATTGTCAGGGTAACAAAAATGCCAAGTGGGCCTATAAGCCGGGTTCTGTCGTGAACGGTCATTTATCTTGTCTGCACGTTACCGTGCAGCTCCACGCACGCTACCCGAACGCGGACCGGGCCGGCCCATAGCGTTCCTATTCGCGCTTGCTCCGGATGGGGCTTGCCAAGCCGCCGTGTTGCCACGACGCTGGTGGTCTCTTACACCACCGTTTCAGCTTTTCCATTTACGCCTTGCGGCGCAGGTGGGAGTCTTCTTTTCTGCGGCGCTTTCCGTCGGATCACTCCGCCCGGCCGTTAGCCGGCATCCCGCCCTCTGGAGCCCGGACTTTCCTCACGCGTACTGCAAGCAGCACATCGCGCGACCGTCTGGCCCACTCAGCAGTGCAAGAGTGTAACACACCGTTGCCGCAGGCAATGGCACAACGCAAACGCTCGACACGATAAACCAAGAACCGCCATGCGTTACAATGGTCCTGTCGATGGGCAACGTCGTCAGTCGAGACGCGACCGCGCTCCGCACCCCTCCGTCTACTCGGTGTGTTCCCGCCTCCTCCCCGAGGCGGGATGTCGGCATTTTTCATGCACCGACAACCCAATAGCAAACAGACAACCCGGGCAGCATTGCGCACGGATAGCATCGCGCGCCTCAGCAGCAAATGCAAAAAGGGACCCGTCCATTGCGGACGGATCCCTTAAAACAAGTGATCGTCAAACCGATTTACTCGGCGTCGGTCTCCTCGTCCTTCTTCTCGGAAGGAAGCGGGGTAACCTCGATCTCGACGCCCAGAGTCTCAGCAGCAGACTTCATGGACAGGGAGATGCGACGACGGTCGAGGTCGATCTCCATGACCTTGACCTGAACCTTGTCGCCCACGTGGGTGACCTGAGAAGGCTGGTCGACGTGCTTGTTGGCCATCTCGGAGATGTGCACCAGGCCCTCGATGCCCTCGCCCAGGTCGACGAAAGCGCCGAACGGGACAAGCTTGGTCACAGTGCCCTCGACGATAGCGCCGACGGGGTACTTCTTGACCAGTGCGCGCCACGGATCCTCGGTGGTCTGCTTGAGACCCAGGGAGATGCGCTCGCGGTTGAGATCGACGTCGAGAACCTCGACCTCGACCTCCTGGCCGACCTTGACAACCTCGGAAGGATGGTTGACGTGGTTCCAGGAGAGCTCGGAGATGTGGATGAGGCCGTCGATACCGCCGAGGTCGACGAAGGCGCCGAAGTCGACGATGGAGGAAACGGTGCCCTGGAGACGCATGCCAGACTTGAGCTTGGACAGGATCTCGGAGCGCTCGGCCTTACGGGACTCCTCGAGCACGACGCGACGGGAGAGGACGACGTTGTTGCGGTTGCGGTCCATCTCGATGACGCGGGCCTCGATGCGGGTGCCCATGTAGGAGGTGAGGTCCTTGACGCGACGGAGGTCGACGAGGGAAGCGGGCAGGAAGCCACGCAGACCGATGTCGAGGATCAGGCCGCCCTTGACAACCTCGATAACCTCGCCCTCGACGTTCTCGCCGGAGTTGAACTTCTCCTCGATGCGGTTCCAAGCACGCTCGTACTCGGCACGCTTCTTGGACAGGACCAGACGACCGTCCTTGTCCTCCTTCTGGAGAACCAGAGCCTCGATGGGATCACCGAGTGCAACGATGTCTGCAGGGTTAGCGTCCTTGCGGATGGACAGCTCGCGGACCGGGATAACGCCCTCGGACTTGAATCCGATGTCAACGAGCACCTCGTCATGCTCGATCTTAACGACAGTGCCGTTAACGAGATCGCCCTCATCAAAGTCGGTAATCGTACCGTCGATGAGGTTGTTCATCTCCTCCTCGTTGACATCGTCAAGAGAGAAAATGGACGAGTTCTGAATCTCACTCAAAGGTGGACCCCTTTCGAACTACGGGGCCCCGATTGCTAGGACCTACAGAAGGGTGCGACAAGCACACAACGTTTAGGAACACTCGGGAGCCGACAGATACTAATGTGACGCTTATGCAATCACGTTCGTATAGGTTACGGGGAAATGAGTTCGATTTCAAGCGTGAACTGCGATTTTTTACTCGTGTGGAGACTTTTTCGTAATCTTATGAACACACGTCTCCGCAACTTGACGATAACCAGCCAGGCATTCGGCTTTGGGGTAAAGTATCCGGAGCCAACGATTCTAGATCGATTTTTCGAGAAAGGTGCCCGCGTGCTCAAAGCAGTCGTTTTCGATATGGACGAAACGCTTCTTAGCATCAACCTCAACGCGTTCATCCTTCGCTATTTTAAGGATGTCTCTTCGATGCTCGCGGATATCGGGCGCCGCAGCCGCGGTGGCACGATGGCGCGCCTCGGCACCATCCTGGTCGACCTCAACGCCAATCGCCGCAGCGGCACGGACAACCGCACCAATCTTGATTTTTACCAAGAAGAGGTCGAGCGCCGATGCGGGATCTGCCTCTCCGATCCCCTCATCTATGAGGCGTTTACCTACTATGACCGCGAAGTTCTTCCGTACAAGAACGACGAGGTCATTAACGCCCACGCCATGCCGGGCGCGCACGCCGCGCTCC
>CBCSLZ010000026.1:0-31789 GCA_965141245.1 uncultured Collinsella sp. | reverse complement strand
CTCACGACGGAGGCCACATTAAGTGGCCTCCTGTTCGTGCGGAACTCGCGATAAAGTTCATATGCGGCCGCTGGCGCCCGGGCAGCGCCGGGGACCTTTCTGTATCGATTTAGCTTCTGAGCTGGTTTGGCGTCGACAACGTCCAACAAGGTTAACAAGCCAGCGTCGAATTTTCGGCGTTCTTTAGCTGAAAGAAAAAGATGGTATGCGGAGCTTTGCTCCGCATTTGGGATGGGAGCCCCTCGGGAGCGGTCGGGCGTATACAAGGTTTCCTGCTCTACAGTCCTGCTCGCACGGAGAGCACATTAAGTGCTCTCCGGCTCGTGCGGAACTCGCGATAAACCTTGTATACGCCCGACCGCTCCCGAGGGGCATCTCTCATGCAAAAACTTTTGTCGGGTAAAGTACGAGGTCAGTGGCGTTTTATACCGAGAAATTCAAAAAAAGTTGAAAATTCATTACATATTTGCGTTGACTTTAGGTAACTAAAGTTTCATACTCATTTCAACCACTGGGGGATGTGAACGCGCACGGATCGTTCACATCATGATTGAAGAGGATTTCTTAGACATGTTCACGCATCAGCTAAACATTATCAGCGTAGTAATTATCTGATGCGGGTTAGCACATACAGCTAGCCCGTACGATAACGGGCGGCTGATGAAGATGAGGGCCGTCGAGCGCAACCGACGGCCCTCATTTTTTATGTCTGGGAAGTTCTTTTTAGAGGAGGAAATGTAATGAACGGAGTTTTGCTCATGGTTGTGGCCGCGGCGGTGCTCGCCTGCGGCTATCTGGGCTATGGCCGATGGCTGGCCAACAAGTGGGGCGTTGACAAAGAGGCCCTCACGCCGGCCAAGCGCATGAAGGACGGCAACAGCTTCTCGCCCGTCTCCGCCTTCACCGCGTTCTCGCACCAGTTCAGCTCGATCTGCGGTGCTGGCCCTGTCACGGGTACGATCGTCGCCATGGCCTTTGGCTGGCTGCCTGTCGTGCTCTGGGTCCTCGTCGGCGGCATCTTCTTTGGCGCCGTCCACGACTTTGGTGCCCTGTACGCTTCGATGAAGAACAACGGCAAGTCCCTGGCTCAGCTCATCGAGAAGTACATCGGCAAGACCGGTCGTCGCCTGTTCCTGCTGTTCTGCTGGCTGTTCTGCATCATCGTCATCGCCGCTTTCACCGACATGGTCTGCAAGACGTTCATGTTCACCCCGGCCGTTGACGCTTCTGGTGCTGCTACCGGTGCCATCGACTTCACCAAGTCCTATGCCGCCGGCTGCGCTGGTACCATCTCCATCCTGTTCACCTTCGTCGCTATCGCCTTTGGTTGGGCCCAGAAGAAGTTCAACCTCACCGGCGCTGCCGAGTTCGTCACCGGCGTTGTCCTCATGGTTCTCATGTTCGCCGTCGGCATGCAGTTCCCGGTCTACCTGGATAAGTTCCAGTGGTTCGCCGTCGTCATGGTCTACCTGGTCTTCGCTGGCGCTATGCCCATCCAGATGCTCAAGACCCCGCGTGACTACCTCACTTCCATCATGATGATCGTCATGATCGTCTGCGCTGTCCTCGGCATCGTCGTCCTGGGTGTCAACGGTCAGGCCACTATCACCGCTCCGGTCTTTACCGGCTTCTCCACTGCCTCCGGCATGATGTTCCCGGTCCTGTTCGTCTCCGTCGCATGCGGTGCTCTCTCCGGTTTCCACAGCCTCGTTTCTTCCGGCACCTCTTCCAAGCAGGTCGAGAAGGAGCAGGACGCCGTCAAGGTCGGCTACGGCGCCATGATCGTCGAGTCCTTCGTCGGCATCCTTGCCATCATCGTCGCCGGCATCATGTTCTCCGACATGAACACCGCCGGTACCGGCGCCCTCAACGCCGGTGTCGCTTCCACCCCGTTCCAGATCTTCGCCGCTGGCATCTCCCGCGGTATGCAGGCCTTCGGTGTTGACGGCACGCTCGCTACCGTCTTTATGACCATGAACGTTTCCGCTCTGGCTCTGACCTCGCTCGACGCCGTCGCCCGCATCGCCCGCACCTCGTTCTCCGAGTTCTTTGCCCAGACCAACGATGCCCTGGCCATCGAGTCCAAGGCCGGCTACATGAAGGTCCTCGGCAACCCCTGGTTCGCCACGGTCGTTACTCTGCTTCCCGGTCTCGCCCTCGCTTTTGGTGGCTATGCCAACATCTGGCCGCTCTTTGGTGCTTCCAACCAGCTGCTCGGCGGCATGACCATGATCACCCTCGCCGTGTTCTGCAAGTGCACCGGCCGCAAGGGCTGGATGCTCTACGTGCCCGTCGCCTTCCTGCTCTGCTGCACCTTCACCTCGCTGGTCCAGAGCGCCATGGGCTGCATGACCGCCGTCCAGGCCTACGGTTTCTTCGGTACCATCCCGGCTACTGCCACCACGGCCGCCGTCTCCGTCGCCGCCACCAAGGGCCTGCAGCTCGTCTTTGCCGTCCTGCTGATGGTCCTGGGCCTCATCGTTGCCGTCAACTGCCTCAAGGAGTTCTTCGGCAAGGAGGCTGGCTCCATGCCTGATGAGGAGCCCGAGTGGTCCGAGATGGGCAAGGCCGAGTATGGCCGCGCCGCTGCTGCCGAGGCTCCCGCCGACGCCGAGGCCGCCAAGGCCTAGTCAGCTTGATGGGCTAGCCGTTCCATCCATATGACTCGGAAAGACCGGGTCCGCAACGACGCGGACTCGGTCTTTTTTCATGCAAAAGCGGGCGACGCCCGAGTGTTCTCGCAGATGTTTTGCGTGGATAAGGGCGCGCGTTGTACCATATAAACGTATATGTGTACATATGAAAGGGGCCCCGTGGCCAAGACGGTATATTCCGATAACCAAAATAATGTCGATGCCCTGGCTGAGCGTCTGAGCAGCCAGACATCGCTTTCTGCTGAGCGTGCCAAGCTGGTTGCCTACGACCTGCTTTGCCGCAAGGCGCTCAAGATCAAGTCGAGCGCGCTGGCGCAAATTTTCCGCTCCGTCGATAAGGAGTGCGACACCAAGGCGATGCGCGATGAGCTTATCGCGGCAAAGATCGTGACCAAGATCGAGGGTAGCGGCATTAACGGGCGCCCGGCGTTTTACACCATTAATGCCGAGATTAACGATGCCCAGGAGCAGCCCGTCGAGGTTGCCGAAGAGGCCGTCGAGGACGTTGTCGAGGCGCCCGCTTCGGTGGAAACGGCTCCGCGCGAGCATGTCGATACCGACGAGCTGCTTGACGAGAGCGTCGTTCGCGCCTTTACGGCCAAGGCCGGCCGCGGCGGTTTTGGCGGGAGTGACAAGCGCGATGCGCAGCGCCGCGCCCAGCAGGAGCGCTTCCGTCGCGCCGTTGCTCAAAAGGGTGAGACGGATGCTGAGGCTGTTGAGACCGAGGTTGCTGCCGAGTCGCAGAAGCCCGCGAGGGAGCAAAAGCCCGTGGAGGCCCAAGAGCCCAAGCGTCGTCGCGGTGCTCACTTTAAGACTGCACAGCAGGATGCCGCGCGTGAGGTTGAAGAGTCTTCTGAGGTTGCAGACGATGTCGAGGAGTCTGCCAAGAAGGCTCCGGGTTCGTGTCGTCCTGGTCGCGGTTTTGCGGGACGTGCATATCCCGTAAAGCGTCAGGAGAAGGGCGAGCCGGCTTCGACCATTCAGGACGAGAAGGACGAGAAGGCCGTTGAGCCGGCGGCTCGCGAGCAGCAACCTTCCGAGTCGCAGCCTGCGGCTGACACCGAGGTCAAAGTTCAACAGTCCGCTGATAAACAGGCGGGGGAGAGCGCTTCGAGCAAGCCCCGCCGTCGTCGTCACCGTGGCGGACGTGGCTCAAATGCCGAAACCGTGGCCGAGAAGGCGACAACGCAAAACAAGGATGTGAAGGCTGAGACCCCGGTGGAGCAGCCCAAGCGCCAGCCGGCGAGGGGGGACAAGTCTGAACGTTCGCAAAAGAGCTCGTCCGCGCCAAAGCAAGAGCGCAAAGCTCAGGCAGATTCCAAGCACAAATCCCAGGCGCAGCCCAAACCGACTGCAAACGATGCGGCCGCCCAGCAGCCCAAGTCGGCAGTCCACGGCGAGGTCTCGGCGTTTGCCCTTGCCCGCGTTTTAGGCAGGCAGCTGCTCAAAGTTGTCCCTACGCCTACGGCGCTCTCTAAGATCAAGGAGCAGCAGACACAGATCGTAAAGGTCGAGGGCAAGGACGGCAAAAAGGCTCCGCAGCGCACTCAGCACAACGAGATGTCCAACCGCAAGATTGCCGAGGAAATCGCAATCATCCAGGCTTGGATCGAGCAGAACCGAGGTGCCGATACGCCGGTTGCCTCGCGCCGCCAGCGTGCCTACCAGATCTTTAACGACGAGAAGGCTTTTGACGGCAAGCACGGTGAGCGCTTGATCAGACGTATGACCGAAAAGGGCATCAGCATGCAGGCGATCAAGGTCGCCCCCAATCGCCCCGTGCACTTTACGGGTTTCTTTACGCTGGGTGCCGACAAGCCGTTCATTATGGTCGAGAACTTGGATACCTATGACGAGATCGTCAAGCTCCTGCGCGGACGCAAACATGCCAAGCTCTTTGGTACCAAGGTGGGCGGCGTGATTTTTGGCGGCGGATGCAAGGCGAGCGTCTCGCATGCCCTGGACGATTATCTGGCCGAGATTGGCTATCGCTTTAACTACGTCTACTACGTAGGCGATATCGATCGCGAGGGCGCGCGCATTGTCGAGCAGACTCGCAATGCCAATGTGGTTGAGATTCGCCTGCATGCCGGCATGTACCGCGCCATGCTCGCCGAGCATAAGCGTCGCGTGAAGGCCGGCGGCGAGTGCGAGCCCGCGGCTGCCAACCAGGGCGTGCCGCAGAACCTGGCAGCGACGATCAAGGATCTGCCCATGGTTACGCGCGTGCAGTTCCGCAACGTGCTACGTGAAGGCGGGCGCATTCCGCAGGAGATTCTGATGACCGCAGACTATCGGGATGGCGACTCGGGAAGCTTCGATCGCATGCTCAACAACTAGGGCGTTCGGCCCCGGGAGAGCGGGGACACCGGCTTAGGTTTCCTGCTCTACAGTCCTGCTCACGACGGAGGCCACATTAAGTGGCCTCCTGTTCGTGCGGAACTCGCGATAAACCTAAGCCGGTGTCCCCGCTCTCCCGGGGCCTGTGGCTACTTGGTTGTCGCAAGCGGCTCGCTTTTCGGAACTGGGCTGATATTTTCTAGATGAAAGGCGCTCTTGGTCCTAACGGGCTTGGGGCGCCTTCACGTTTCCTCAGCTCCGCACCCTTGCGGGTTCTCGAATCCCTCCGCTTGCCCACAAGAAAGCGCCCTGGGCCGTTATGGACTCAGGGCGCTCAATTTTAATGGCTGGGACGGAGGGATTCGAACCCCCAACAGCCGGCACCAAAAACCGGAGTTCTACCGTTGAACTACGTCCCAATGTGTGGTGTTGCCCAAAAGCAACTCGTTTAGTTTACCTAATCTGCGAGGGCATCGCAAACGCCGTCGAGCAGGCGTACGGCGAGTGTCTGCGCGTCGCTGGCCGTGAAGGTGCCGTTGTAGCGCGTCATGCCCGTGAGCTCAATGCGAATGCGTGCCGGCTTCTGCTGCGCGGCGACATTGGCAGTGCGGATGCGCTGGGCCAGGTTGTGGCACTCGGCGAGGGCAATCGTGGCGCGCGGTGCGGCGTCGGCGGGCAGCTCGTCGCTTGCGATCTCGAGCACCAGATCTACGTCGGTTGGGACCTCGGAGTCGCAGAGCATCATGCCGCTGTTGTCGGTCGTTGCCGTGGCGATATTCCACATGCGCGACGCAACACTGCGTGCGATGGGGTCCTCGCCGATAACGGCAATCTGGAAGCGCTCGAGCACGTTGGCGGCGCGAGCAAAACCGATGCGGGACTCGGCTTCGGTGACCGAGGGCTTGCCCTCCCACACATGGTGCAGGCGGTTGATGTAGGCGTAGGTGTCCTGGAAGGCCATGCCGTCGGCAAACAGGCCGACATTTTCCTGGAACTGCTGCAGGGCGGCCTCGGTATGCGGACCAAAGTAGCCGTCGTCTTCACCACAGGCAAAGCCCAAAACGTTGAGAGCGCGCTGCAGGGCCTGCACATCGGCGCCATGGAAATTGGGCATGCGCAGATAGAGGGTGCGGTCGCCCAGCTTATACGAAGCGTCTACAAGGGCGCTCCAACAGGGGATATCGACGGCATGACCGGCAGCAAGGCCGCTGTCGAGCCTGAAGGTGCTGACGGCCTGCTCAGTGGTGGCTCCAAAGTACTTGTCGGTGACTTCGGCGGCATCAATCGTGTAGCCGAGCTGCAGGAGACGAGACTGCACGTCCTCGACGGCTGCTCCTTGCATGCCCGTTGTAATAGGTTCCATGAACGAACCCCTTTCGGCGTACCATTCGTACTATTTGAGCGTCTGTCGGATAGACAACGCAAAGGGATGCATAAACATGCACTCAACAGTGTAGCAAGTTGTGCCTAAATACGCTGCTGACAGGTTTTATAACCCCCGTTAGTTAAGGCGCTCCACAAAGAAATCTGCCATGGAGAGGAACAGCTCGCGTGCGTGCGGATCAAGCTCAACGTTCTCGATGGCCGCTTTGGCCTTAGCGGTCAGGTCGAGCGCGTAAGTGTGGGCGTAATCGATGGAGCCGGTCTCCTGGAAGATCTCCACGGCGCGTGCGAGCTGCGCGGGATCATCGGTGCCCGAGGAAAGAATCGCCTCGACCTCGTCGTGGTGGCGCTCATCAGAGAGGGCGTGTACGGCGACAAGCGTGCGCTTGCCCTCGGTGATGTCGGTGCGGAAGTCCTTGTTGGCGGCTTCCTTAGTGCCGACAAGGTTGAGCAGGTCGTCCTGAATCTGAAAGGCAAGGCCCGTGTGCAGGCCAAAGGCGCGCAGCGCTTCGATTTGCTCATCGCTGCCGCCGCCGATAATGGCTCCGGCGGCAAGCGGCGTGGCTCCGCTGTAAAACGCGGTCTTGTGCGTCGCCATGTCCAGGTAGTCATCAACCGAGATATCAAAGCGCCCGTCACGGACCCAACCCAGGTCGAGCGCTTGACCCTCGATGGTGCGGACGATCATCTCGGTAAGCTCGTGGAGCACGCGCAGCTTCACGTCGGACTCCAGCGTGGGGTCGTCGAGAACCGTCTTGGTGACCATGGTGAGCGCCAGGTCGCCACAATTGATGGCAAGGCCCGTGCCCTCGGTAAGGTGCATGCAGGGCTTGCCTCGACGAAGCTGTCCGTTGTCGGCGATGTCGTCGTGGATCAGCGCGCCCGACTGGAAGTGCTCGATGGCTGCCGCGGCGCTGCGGGCGCTCTCAAAGCTACCGCCCACTGCGGTTGCGGCGAGCATACAGATAAGCGGGCGGTGGCGCTTGCCGGCGTTGGCCGTAAAAGCCGAGAGCGGCGCGTACAGGTAGCGCTCGATATCGGCAGAGGTCGCCTGTCCGTCAAAGAACGTGGCCAGATAGTCGTTAATCTGGTCAAAGTGCTGGGCTAAAAAGCTGGTAAACGGACTGGACACGGGTTCTCGCATTCTTTCTTGGGTTACATCGTTGCGGTGTGCAGATACCATATTGCCACATTGGAGTTGCCGGCGCGTCTGTTTTGGCGATTTGGAGAAACGGGACGCGTGCGCGTGCCGGCTGCTTTAGATAAGCCTAAAGTGCTCGAGCGCCTTGACGACGCCATCTTTGTCGACCGAGTCGGTGATGTAGTCGGCGCGCTTTTTGAGATAGTCCGGCGCATTGCCCATGGCGATACCGACATCGACGGCGTTCATCAGCGAGACGTCATTGCTGGCGTCGCCGATGCCGTATACGGTTCCGTGGTGGGGATCGAGGGCGTCGAGTACAGACTGGATGCCCCCGCGCTTCGTGCATTCGCGGGGCGAGATTTCGGTTACCTCGAGTTCGAGCTCGTTAAAGCACATCAGCGGCTCAAGTGCCTTATCTTGAGCGATGTGGTTGGCGAGCGATGTAGACATCAAGATCTTGTAGACACTGTAATGTTGCAGCTGCGTGACTGCGTCGCCCAGGGTGCGCGCATATCCGGGAGCATCGGGGGCATCGGCACTCATGCGCACGACGCCGTTGAGGCCCTCAAAGCGGATGACCTCGCCCGATTGCTCAAGGTAGGGGGCAAGACGCTGCAGCATACTGGGCGTCATCGACAGATCACGAATTGTGTGTCCGTTGATCTCGGCGTAACCGCCCGCAAGACAGACGATGCCGGTCCAGGGCAGCTCAAGAAGTTTGGGGTGGATGCAGCTCAGGGTACGTCCCGTGCAGATAAAGGCCATGTTGCCGTTGGCGACAAACTCGCGGATTGCCTGCGAAACCGCCTCGTTGGGATAGGGGGAGAGGTCCCGCTCGTCTTCGGGAAGGTCTTGGGCGAGCCTGGGGTCTTGCCAGGCGAGCGTTCCGTCGATATCGAAGAAGCAGATATTGCCGCGCTTATGGGCTGCGCTGGCGGCAGGGGAGGCCGAGGTGGTGGGCACAAATCCCGGCTCGAGGCCCATGATCTGGTCAAAATGCTCTTTAACGCGGGGAACGGAGATGCCGATGATCACCTGGGCGGTCTTACCCGTAATGATGAGGCCTTTGGCGCCCGCCGCGACAAACGACGCGTTATCTGCAACGATGGAAGGGTCTGCGACCTCGACGCGCAGGCGCGTGGCGCAGTTGGTTGCGCCCGCAATATTGCCAACGCCACCTAAAAGCTGAATTACCCGCTCAGCGAGGACGTGATCTTGATCGGATTGACTATTGACCTCGTCATTGGGAGATTGCTCTTTGGCAAAGCCGCTTCCCGTTAAATGATCGATTGCCGCGCGATTGGCGACATGATCCTCGCGGCCCGGCGTCTTAAGGTCATAGATCAAGATGAGTGCTCGAAAACTCACAAAAAAGATGAGGCTAAAGGCAAGGCCGATACCGAGCGCCAAAAGATAGGCACCGGCATGCATGCGCATGAGCGGAATAAAGTTGAAGGCTGCCATTTCCATGAGGCCGCCCGAGAAGATGCCGACGATGCCAAAGAGATTCATGGTTGTGGCAAGGCAAGACGATAAGACGGCGTAGAGAAAAAAGAGCCCGGGGTGGGTGAACATAAAGAGAAACTCGAGTGGCTCGGTAACGCCGCAAACCACCGAGGCGATGATGGCGGGAACAAGGATGACCCTGAGGCCGGCGCGGCGCTCGGGTTTTGCGGTGGAGTAGAACGCGGCTGCGATGGCAGGAAGGCCAAAGAGCTTGACCCAGCCAGTGGCGGTAAAACCGGCCCACGGCGCAAGCTCATTAAGGGGGCGCGTGCTATGGGAGAGGATGGGGAGCAAGCTGCTCCACGTGGCGTAGATGCCGTCGTTAATGACCAGGTTGTCGTAGTAGATCGGCATGTAGAGCAGGTGGTGCAGCCCCATGGGCTCGAGTGCTCGCTCCAAAAGCACAAAGATGCCCACGCCAAAGGGGCCGACGCTCGTAAGTGCATGGCGCAGCGTTTCGGTCATTGCGTATACGGAGGGCACGATGGCGGCCGAGATAGCGGCAAGGGCAAACACGGCAAAAAAGCTGATGAGGTAGACCAGCGAGGAGCCCGAGAAGGTGCCGAGCCAATCGGGAACCTTGGCATCGTAGAAGCGGTCATGGATGGCGACGACGGTTGCCGATACCGCCAGCGGGCCGATAATGCCGGTGTCGAGCGTCTTGATGCCGTCGATGACGGTGATACCGTTGGCGGGGGTCAAAGATGACGGGTACTTAAGTCCAAGGTTGTCTCCGCTCAGCTTAATGATCTCGCTCAAAAAGAAGCAATAGGCAAAATAGGCCACGAGTGCCTCGAGGCAGCAGCGTGCCGGTTGCTTTTGGGCAAGACCGATAGGCAGCGCTACGGCAAAAAGGAGCGGGAGGCGTTTAAAGACCGTCCATGAGCCGCGCTGGATGATAGCCCAAAAAACGTACCAAGGGGTTCCGTATACGGCGAGATCGCCGACGATGTCCGCAGTCGTTGCGAGAGCGGAGACGCCGACCATGAGGCCCGATATAGAAAACAGCATGGCGGGAGCGAACATTGCCCCGCCAAAGCGTTGGATTTTTTGCAGCATGTTCTGCCTTCCGAATATCGAGGCGCGTTGCGCGTGGGAAAACGTTTAAACAATGGATTCATTGTAGAGGACCAGACGATTGTCGTACCGGCAGTTTTGAGCGAAACCGATTTGGGCACGACAGAAACCGTCAACGGTTAAATCCTGTCGCTTTACCGATATTCGGTTTAAACAACTTTAAGAAATGCTATCGTGCCTAGCCGGAAATAAATTATGTAGAGGTGAAACAATGCCAAAAGCGATATACGAAGGAATCTACCGCGAGATCCGTTCGCGCATCATTAACGGGACCTATGCGTTTCAGGAGATGCTGCCAACCGAAGCCGAGCTGACCGCGGAATTTGGCTGCACGCGCAATACCGTCCGCCGCGCTTTGAGCATGCTGGCCGACGGGATGTTTGTGCAGCCCATACACGGCAAGGGCGTGCGCGTTATTTGGCTCAAGGGCGAAACCGACATGTTGGGCGCACTCGAAGAGGTTGAGTCGTTTGGCGAGTTTGCAAAACGCAACAATGCCGTTGCATCGACGGTCGTTAAGTCCTTTGAACATTTGATTTGCACCGAGCAGCTCTCTTGTCGCCTGGGCTTTAGGGTGGGCGAGGAGCTTATTCGCGTAGTGCGTGTCCGAAGCCTCAACGGCAACGCGCGCCAAGTGGACCATGGCTATTTTTTGGCGTCGATCGCCAAGGGTCTGACCCCCGAGATCGCGGCAGATTCTATTTACGGCTATCTGGAGCACAAGCGCGGTGTCAAAGTGATGGCGAGCCGTCGTACGGTGAGTGTCGAGCTCGCCAACGATGAAGACTGCAGCTATCTTGACCTCGGCAAATACAACTGCGTTGCCGTCATGGAGAGTCAGTCGTACACCTCGGATGGCATCTTGTTTGAGGTGACGCACACTCGCACACACCCCGAGATCTTCCATTACCGCGTCAATTCCAAGCGATAGCCGGCTAGCTCGCAGCCTGCGAGACTCATGTCCTCAAAGCGAAAACGCCCGGTCAAACCGACGGTACATCGGCTTGACCGGGCGTTTTCTCTGCATTCAATAACAAATAATTGTTTATACAAAACTTGTCAAGTATCAAGTTGAAATTACCGTTCACCGAAGTTTTTCTACCGCTCTAGTAATACTTGTTCAAACAACTAGCCAAATAGCGTATTGTACAAATCAGCGAAAGGGGCAAAGTCCCCGAGCCAATCTCCGAAGGCGGCGGCAAAGGGTGCCGCCACGGTGTGAAAGGGTGGATTGTAATGAAGAACGAAATGAGCAGAAGGCAGTTCCTGGGCTTTGCTGGTTCCGCGGCTGCGGTTCTTGGTCTGGGTCTCGTGGGCTGCGGTGGTTCTGCCGGCTCCGGCTCCTCTGCTTCTGGTGACGCTGCCGAGGTCTACTTCCTCCAATTCAAGCCCGAGGTCGACAAGGAGTGGAAGGAGATCGCCAAGGCCTATAAGAAGGAGAAGGGCGTCGAGGTCAAGATCGTGACCGCTGCCTCCAACACCTACGAGGAGAAGCTTAAGTCCGAGATGTCCAAGAGCTCCGCTCCGACCCTGTTCCAGGTCAACGGCCCCACCGGTCTTAAGAACTGGAAGGATTACTGCGCCGACCTGTCCGATACCAAGCTTCGCGGTGAGCTCATTGACGACTCCCTGGCTCTGCAGTCCGATGGCAAGGATCTGGGTATCGACTGGGTCCAGGAGAGCTACGGCATCATCTACAACAAGCAGCTGCTCGAGAAGGCTGGCTACAAGGCCGAGGACATCAACTCCTTCGACAAGCTGAAGGCTTGTGCCGACGACATTCAGGCCCGCAAGGACGAGCTCGGCATTGAGGGCGCCTTCACTTCTGCTGGCATGGATGACTCCTCCAGCTGGCGCTACACCACCCACCTCGCCAACCTCCCGCTCTACTACGAGTTCGAGAAGGAGCACAACCAGGAGGACGACGAGATCAAGGGCGAGTATCTCGACAACTTCAAGCAGATTTTCGACCTGTACATCACCGACTCCACCTGCGATCCTTCGCAGCTTGCCTCCAAGACCGGTGACGACGCCACCAACGAGTTCGCAACCGGCAAGGCCGTCTTCTATCAGAACGGCTCTTGGGCATACGCTGACCTCACCAAGGCCGGTATGACCGACGACCAGCTCGGCATGCTGCCGATCTACATCGGCGTTGACGGCGAGGAGAACCAGGGCCTGTGCTCCGGCGGCGAGAACTACTGGTGCGTGAGCTCCCAGGCTTCCGAGGATGCTCAGAAGGCCACCGAGGACTTCATGTACTGGTGCGTCACCGCTGACACCCCGACCAGCATCATCGCCGACAAGATGGGTCTGACCGCTCCGTTCAAGAGCGCCAAGGAGACCACCAACGTCTTCTCGCAGCAGGCCGTTGCCATGGCTAAGGACGGCAAGAAGACCGTCGCTTGGGACTTCGTCTACATCCCCTCTGAGGAGTGGAAGAAGAACCTCAAGCAGGCTCTGATTGCCTATGCTGCCGACAACACCAAGTGGGACGGCGTCAAGAACGCCTTCGTTGATGGCTGGAAGACCGAGAAGGCTGCTTCCGAGTAAGTAGTTGCTGCCCAAGCTATCTGATTAGCGACAGGGGGCGGGCAGACGTTGGTTTGCCCGCCCCCTGCATATTGAAAGGACCCTTTTATGGGCAAAGCACTCAAGCGCTGGTGGCCGCTCTTTATGCTGCCCACGTGCCTGGCGTTTATGATCGGGTTCGTGATCCCCTTTATCCAGGGCTTCTATCTCTCGTTCTGCCAGTTTATTACCATCAACAACACGCACTTTGTCGGTATCGAGAACTACGTGCGCGCACTGTCCGATCCACAGTTCTCCACGTCGTTCTTCTTTACGGTGGCGTTTGCCTTCCTGTCGACGGTGCTCATCAACGTGATCGCCCTCGCCATTGCGCAGGCGCTCACCCGCAAAGCGCTCAAGGGCACCAACATCTTCCGTACGATCTTCTTTATGCCTAACCTGATCGGTGGCATCGTGCTGGGCTACATTTGGCAGATTCTGATCAACTGCCTACTCTCCAACGTGGGCGCCCAGCTCATCGCCCTTAACTCTGCTGCTGGCTTCTGGGGCCTTATCATCCTGACCCTGTGGCAGCAGGTCGGCTACATGATGATCATCTACATCGCTGGTCTGCAGTCTATCCCGTCCGACTACATCGAGGCCGCCAAGGTCGACGGTGCCACGGCATGGCAGACGTTTTGGAAGGTTAAGATCCCTAACCTGATGCCGACGATCACCATCTGCCTGTTCCTGTCCATCACCAACGGCTTTAAGCTGTTCGACCAGAACCTCGCCCTTACCGGTGGTGCCCCCGCGCACTCCACCGAGATGCTCGCCCTGAACATCTACAACACGTTCTACTCGCGTGCTGGCATCGCATGGCAGGGCATCGGTCAGGCCAAGGCAGTCATCTTCTGCATCCTGGTCGTCGCTATTTCTATGATCCAGCTTAAGGCCACGAGGTCCAAGGAGGTGCAGCAGTAATGAAACGCGATAAGGCTATTAACCGCGCGCTCTCGATTTTCTTTACGATTCTGTCGCTCGCGTGGATCTACCCCGTGTTCATGATTGCGCTCAATTCCTTTAAAAAGGCAACTGCAATCAGCACCACCACGGCATTCGATCTGCTCACGCCCGAGACGTTCAACGGCCTCGCAAACTACATGCACGCCCTTAACGAGCAGGGCTTTGCCTCGGCATTTATGTACTCGCTCATCATCACGGTCACGTCGGTCGTGCTGATTCTGGTGTGCTGCTCCATGTGTGCTTGGTACGTAGTGCGCGTCAACAGCAAGATCTCGAACTTCTTCTATTACCTGTTCGTCTTCTCGATGGTCGTGCCCTTCCAGATGCTCATGTTCACGCTGTCCAATTTGGCGGACCGCATCGGCTTTAACACGCCGTTCAACATCTGCTTTATCTACCTCGGCTTTGGCGCGGGCCTGGCGGTCTTTATGTTCGCCGGCTTTGTAAAGAACATCCCGCTCGAGATCGAGGAGGCGGCCATGATTGACGGCTGCAACCCGGTCCAGGTGTTCTTTAAGATTGTCCTTCCCATCATGAAGCCCACCTATCTTTCGGTCGGCATCCTCGAGACCATGTGGGTCTGGAACGACTATCTGCTGCCCTACCTCACCCTCGACTCCACCAAGTACAAGACCATTCCTATCTTGATCCAGTACTTCCGCGGCGGCTACGGCCACGTCGAGCTCGGCCCCATGATGGCCTGCATCATGATGGTCGTTGTCCCCATCGTCGTCATGTACATCCTCTGCCAGAAGTACATCATCGACGGCGTGGTGGCAGGTGCCGTCAAGGGCTGATGCCGTAACTGTTTTGCAAGTTTCTGCGGCGCCCTCAACATGGCGCCGCATATCGAAAGGTAAAGACATGGCCGAGATCGTTCTCAAACATGTTCAGAAGGTGTATCCCAACAACGAGTCCAAAAAGAAGGGCTTCTTTGGCAAAAAGAAGAAGACCGAGGAGAAGAAGCACAACCTCAAGGTTACCGAGGACGGCGTGCTCGCGGTGGAGGACTTCAACCTCACCGTTCACGACCAGGAGTTCATCGTTCTCGTCGGCCCGTCTGGCTGCGGTAAGTCCACGACGATGCGCATGGTCGCCGGCCTGGAGGACATCACCTCGGGCGATGTGCTCATCGACGGCAAGCGCGTCAACGACGTCGCTCCTAAGGACCGCGACATCGCCATGGTGTTCCAGAGCTACGCTCTGTACCCCAACATGACGGTGTACGAGAACATGGCGTTTACGCTTGAGCTCAAGAAGGTCCCCAAAGACGAGATCGACCGCAAGGTTCGCTCCGCTGCCGAGATCTTGGGTATCACCGAGTACCTCGACCGCAAGCCTAAGGCGCTTTCGGGCGGCCAGCGCCAGCGCGTCGCCATCGGCCGCGCCATCGTGCGAGACCCCAAGGTCTTCCTGATGGACGAGCCGCTGTCCAACCTGGACGCCAAGCTGCGTAACCAGATGCGAGCCGAGCTCATTAAGCTACGTCACGAAATCAAGGGCACCTTCATCTACGTTACTCACGACCAGACCGAGGCCATGACCCTTGGCGACCGCATCGTGGTCATGAAGGACGGCGTCGTCCAGCAGATTGCCACCCCGCAGGAGGTCTTCAACCATCCCGCGAACATCTTCGTTGCCGGCTTTATCGGTGTGCCGCAGATGAACTTCTTCGATGCCCAGCTGGTGCGCTCGGGCAACGGCTTCACCGTCAAGACCGAGGATATGAACGTGGCGCTCGCCCCCGAGACCTGTGCTCAGCTTGCTCTCAACTGGGATGGCGGCGACGTGAAGGAGATCACGGCCGGCGTGCGCCCCGAGCAGATTCTGCTTGCCGACAAGGACGAGGAGGGTGCGCTCCAGGGTACCGTCGAGGTGACCGAGCTCATGGGTTCGACCGAGCATGTCCACGTGACTGCTCCCGATGGCCAGTTCGTCCTGATCATTCCCGTTGTCGACCTTGAGGCCAAGGGTGTGCTCAAGGCGGGCGACCCCATCTGGTTCAAGTTCGAGAAGAACGCGACCCATCTCTTCGATAAGGTGTCTGGCAAGAACCTTATCTAGGCCCGGTACATCCGGACCCTCCCTTTGGGCGACTGCGGTATTGCCATCCTTTTGCCGCGGTCACATATAAGGCTCCCCTCCCGTCCGCTGGGCGAGAGGGGAGCCTTTCTTTGTGTCGGGGTTGTCCATCTGCCAGTTTGTCTTGATTTGTAACAGGAGGAGGGCCAAATTGGGTCTACCTGTTACAGATTGAGACAACGTCGAGCTGCCTGTCCTTTCATCTCGATCTGTAACGGGTAGACTCAATTTTGCCGGCTAGATGTTACAGGCCGAGATTTTTTGGTCGAGGCAGGCCACGGGCAACACAGGGGCACAAAAAACGGAGCCGCGTTGCCGCGACTCCGCTTTCAAGAGGATGGGTAAGGGAATCGAATTAGCTCAGGTGCCAAATCTCGTCGTTGTACTGGGAGATCGTGCGGTCGGACGAGAAGGTGCCGGCGTTGGCGATGTTGATCAGCGCCTTGCGCAACCAAGCACCCTGGTCCTCGTAGTCAGCTAGCACGCGCTCCTTGGTCTGGATGTACTCCTCAATGTCGAGCAGGGCCATAAACCAGTCCTTGCCCTTAATGTCGTCGTGCAGGCGCTGCAGGCGCTCGGCGTTGCCGGTTGCCATAAAGGCCGGGTTGGTGATGAAGTCCACCAGCAGTTTAATGCCGGGCTTGCGGTAGAGCGCACCGGCGTTGTAGGTGCCTTCGGCGTAGAGTTGCTCGACCTGTTTGGACGAGGCGCCAAAGGTATAGATGTTCTCGTCGCCCACGAGCTCGGCAATCTCCACGTTGGCACCATCGAGCGTGCACAGGGTCAAAGCGCCGTTGAGCATGAACTTCATGTTGGAGGTGCCGCTCGCCTCTTTGGAGGCCAGGCTGATCTGCTCGGAGATGTCGGCAGCGGGAATCACGCGCTCGGCGGCGGTGACGTTGTAGTTCTCGATCATGACGACCTGCAGGTAGGGAGCCACGTCGGGGTCGTTGGCGATCCACTGGGAAAGCGTCAGGATTAGGTGGATGATGTCCTGAGCGATGGTATAGGCAGGCGCTGCCTTGCCGCCAAAGATGATGGTGACGGGGTGCTTAGGTCTGTTACCGTTCTTGATGTCGAGGTACTTCCAGATGATGTAGAGCGCGAGCATCTGCTGGCGCTTGTACTCGTGGATACGCTTGACCTGAACATCGATGATGGCGTTGGAGGGGATCGTCACGCCCTGCTCGAGCGCCATGAACTCGCGCATGATGGTTTTGGCTTCGGCCTTGGTGGCGGCCAAGCGCTCAAGAATGCTCTTATCGTCGGCGAAGTCGGCGAGCTTGCTCAGGTCGCCGGTGCTGCGCCAATCGGTACCGATCACATCGTCGAGCAGGCTGGCAAGCGCGGGGTTGGCTCCCTGGATCCAGCGGCGGAAGGTGATGCCGTTGGTCTTATTGGAGAACTTCTCAGGGTAGATCTCGTAGAACGGATGAAGCTCGGTGTCCTCCAGGATTTTGGTGTGGAGTGCGGCGACGCCGTTGATGGAGAAGCCAAAGTGGATGTCCATGTGGGCCATGTGGACGGTGTCGTATTCGTCGATGATGGCAACGCGCGGGTCGTCGTGCTCGGCCTTTGCGATCTCATCGAGCTTGACGATAATGTCGGCGATGGCAGGGGAGACCTTCTGCAGGCTGGTGAGCGGCCACTTCTCGAGCGCCTCGGCAAGAATCGTGTGGTTAGTGTAGGCGACCATGGAGCGTACGATGGTCACAGCCTCGTCAAACTCGATGTCGTGCTCGGTGGTGAGCAAGCGAATGAGCTCGGGGATGACCATGGTGGGGTGCGTGTCGTTAATCTGGACCACGGCGTAGTCGGCCAGATCGTGCAGGTTGCTGCCGCGCTCGATGGCCTCGTCGATCAGGAGCTGGGCGGCGTTACTCACCATGAAGTATTCCTGGTAGATGCGAAGCAGGCGGCCCTGCTCGTCGGAATCGTCGGGGTAGAGGAACAGGGTGAGGTTCTTGGCGATCTCGGTCTTGTCGAAGTCGATGGAGCTGCCGGGTACCAGGCCGTCGTCGACGCTTGCCAGGTCGAACAGGCGCAGGCGATTCTTAGCGGGCTGGCCGTAGCCGGGCACGTCGATGTTGACGAGCTTGGAGGTAACGGCAAAGTTGCCGAACTCAACAGTGTAGGAGCGGTCGTCATCGATCAGGATATCCTGCTCGCCGAGCCATTCGTCGGGGACGGCCTTTTGCTGATTGTCGACAAAGCGCTGACGGAACAGGCCGTAATGGTAGTTGAGGCCCACGCCGTCGCCGGTCAGGCCCAACGTGGCGATGGAATCCAGAAAGCACGCGGCCAGGCGGCCCAGGCCGCCGTTGCCGAGCGACGGCTCGACCTCAAACTCCTCAATCTTATTGAGGTCGTGGCCCGCGGCGGTGAGCTGGTCCTTAACCTCGCCATAGATACCGAGGTCGATCATGTTGTTGATGAGCAGCTTGCCGATCAAGAATTCGGCGGAGATGTAATAGAGCTTTTTCTTGCCGTTGTTGAGCGGGCAGGCGGCTGAGCGCTCCTGCACGAGCTTAACGAGCAATTTGTAAATGCGACGGTCATCGAGCTGCTCGAGTGAGATGCCAAAAGACTGCTCGGCGAGTTCTGCGAGATTGATACGGGGCATGTTTCCTCCTGTAACGGGTTGATTACATGTCTGCAATTCATAAGAATCCCGCGCGAGGGGGTTGGGGTGGCCTCGCGCGGGAAAAGCGATCGCGTCCGCACGGTGGGGTGGGGTCGGGCGCGGTGGCTCCTATTGGGGAAGCTCGATTTCGGCTTCCGATGGGATGCGGAAGTAGGTCTCGGTCCAGTCGGTAAGCTTGTGCTCGAGCTCGCGGGTGATGGCGCCATCGAGCATGCGCCAGGTCCAGTTGCCGCCCAGGGTGGCGGGGGTGTTGATGCGCGCCTCGTTGCCCAGATTGAGCAAGTCTTGCATGGTGTAGATGCAGGTATCGCTCACGCTGGCGGCGATGGTTCGGTTAAGCGCGTCGGCTATGGACTCGCCTGCCTGCTGGTGGGTGTACAGGGCTGCCTGCTCGCGCTGACGCGGAGTGGCCGTACCCTCGAACCAACCGCGCGCCGTCTCGTTGTCGTGCGTGCCTACATAGGCGACGGTATTAGCGATGTAGTTATGCGGCAGGTAATACGAGTTGGTACCCTCAAAGGCAAACTGCAAGATCTTCATGCCGGGGAAGCCCGAGGTGTCGCGCATATCGATGACGCCGGGGGTAAGGAAGCCCAGGTCCTCGGCGATAATAGGCAGCGTGCCGAGCTTTTCCTCGAGCGTCTTGAAGAACTTGAGGCCGGGGCCCTGTGTCCACGAACCGTAGGACGAGTCGGGCGAGGAGAACGGCACCTCCCAGTAGGCCTCGAAGCCACGGAAGTGGTCCAGACGGATAACGTCGTACATGTTGAGGGCGGCTCGGATGCGGCCTTGCCACCAGGAGAAGCCGTCTGCTTCCATGGCATCCCAGTCATAGATGGGATTGCCCCAGTACTGGCCGGTGGCGGAGAACTGATCGGGCGGCGTGCCGGCGACACTGACGGGGTTGCCGGCGGCGTCGATCTTAAAGAGCTCGGGGCTTGCCCACATCTCGACGGAGTCGCGCGAGACGTAGATGGGCAGATCGCCGATGATCAGGATGTCGCGCTCGTTGGCGTATGCCTTGAGGCGGCTCCACTGGCGGTCGAAGAAATACTGCGTCATCTGATGGTAGAGCATGCGCGCGGGATGGGTAGCGCAGACCTTGGCAGATGCTTCGCCGCGGGTGCGTAGTTCTGCGGGCCACTCCCAAAAGGCCTTGAGTCCGCACTCCTCTTTGACGGTCATGAACTCGCAGTAGGGAATGAGCCAGTCTTTGTTTGCCTGGACAAAGTCGTCGAAATCGGCTGGCTTGTCGGAGGCGAAGCGTTCGGCGGCACGGTCGAGAATCTGGCGGCGACCGCTAAAAATCGCGCCATAGTCAACGTTGTTGGGGTCGGAGCCCAGATACACACCGTCGATATCGCGCTGCTCCAGATAGCCGGCCTCGATAAGCTCGGCAAAGTCGATGAAATTGGGGTTGCCCGCACGGGCCGAGAACGACTGATAGGGCGAGTCGCCATAGCTCGTCGTCGTAAGGGGCAGAATCTGCCAATAATGTTGTTTGCACGAGGCGAGGAAATCGACAAAGTCGTAGGCGTTCCAGCCAAAGCCGCCGATGCCGTACGGTCCGGGCAGGGACGAGATGGGCATGAGAACACCGCTTGCACGCTCCATGGATGTGCTCACCAACCTTCTTGTTGTGGGATCGGCCTGCAGATGGGTGAACAGCCCGTCCCGAGTTTTAAAGTCGATGTCCCTATTGTAGAACATGTTGTTTAAACATGTATAGACTAGATTAAAAAGTTGGCCTATTTTCGGTAAATGGTTGCGCGCCATGAAAAAGCCCCGGTCTCACATCGTGAGATCGGGGCAAGAACGGTATGTAGGTTTTTGCTACTCGGCGTCGGCGAAGCCGTTGGGGTTATGGCTCTGCCAATTCCAGCTGTCGCGGCACATGTCCGCGATATCATACTGGGCCTTCCACCCCATCATGCGCTCGGCCTTGGAGGCATCGCACCAGTTGGCGGCGATATCGCCGGCACGGCGCTCGCGAATCACGTAGGGCAGCTCCTTGCCGCACGCCTTGGAGAAGGCAGCGACGACCTCGAGCACCGAAGTACCGGTACCGGTGCCCAGGTTAAAGATCTCGACGCCGGTTTTGCCATTCATCCAGTTGAGGGCGGCAACGTGACCAGATGCCAGGTCGCACACGTGGATGTAGTCGCGCACACCGGTGCCATCGGGGGTGGGGTAGTCGTTGCCAAAGACCTGAACGGCCTCGAGCTTGCCCACAGCGACCTGAGCGACATAGGGAACCAGGTTGTTGGGGATGCCCTTGGGATCCTCGCCGATCAAACCTGACGGATGGGCACCGATGGGGTTGAAGTAACGGAGCAGCACGACGTCCCACTCGGGGTCGGCGGTGTGGACATCCATGAGGATCTGCTCAATCATCCACTTGGTCCAGCCGTAGGGGTTGGTCGCGGGCTTCTTGGGGTCTTCCTCGGTGACAGGCGGATTGTCCGGATCGCCGTAGACGGTCGAGGAGCTCGAGAAGATGATGGACTTGCAGCCATGGCTGCGCATGACGTCAATGAGCACCAGGGTGTTCTCGATATTGTTGTGGTAGTACTCGACGGGCTTGCTCACCGATTCGCCGACGGCCTTAAAGCCGGCGAAGTGGATGACGCGGTCGATCTGGTGGGTATCGAAGATCTTGTTCATCGCATCGCGGTCGAGCACGTTGGCCTCGTAGAAGGTGAGGTTCTTGGCGGCCTCGTCGCCCACGATGGTCTTGACGCGGTCGATGGCGACGGCGCTGGAGTTGGAGAGGTCATCGACGACGACGACCTGGTAGCCGCCCTCGAGCAGCTGAACGACGGTGTGGGAACCGATGAAACCGGCACCGCCGGTAACGAGGACGCAGGTGTCTTTGGGGTCGAGTGCTTGGGACATGTAGTCTCCTATCGAATCAGGAACACTTCTTGAGGGGAGTATAGCGCAGCTAGGTGCGGTGCAACTGTTTGACACAATGAAGAGCAGAGTAATGAAGTTAACGTACTCATGGGGCGGGAATGCATAACGGTGTCTTGGTCATTCCAGCCCGCGCGCATGCCGCCGACCGTGCGGTTTTCTGCCGTTCGTGGAAATCGTTGGGATGCGTCGGATGTACGGTAATATGTATGTCTTGAGCGACATATAAACAAAACATGTAACGGAGTACATATGTCACCAAACAGCGATTCCATCTTTACTCAGGAGCTCTCGCGCCGTACTGCCCTCAAGGCCCTGTTCGGCGCCGCTTCTGCTGCAGTTCTTTTTGGCCTGCCTGCCCGTGCCCATGCTGCCGAGGCCAGCCAGGAAACCACCGACAAGCTGAGTGCCGCCCAGGCCCAGCTCGACGAGGTCCAGGCCCAGCTTGATAGCATCGCCAATGAGTATGCGGCGCTCGCTAACAAGAACGCTCAGACGCTCAACGATATCGAAGGCGTCCAGGGTCAGATCGACGGCACCCAGGAGCAGATCGACACCAAGAAGTCGGAGCTCAAGAAGAAGCGTAACGAGCTTTCCGATCGCGTGGCAGCAAGTTACAAGTCTGGTGGCACCAACATCTTGTCGTTGCTGCTCGCTTCTGGCTCGTTTGAGGAGCTCGTCGCCAACGCGCATTACGTCGAGAAGATCAACAAGAGCGACCGTGATGCCATCGAGGACATCCAGACCATCCAGAAAGAACTCGATACACAGAAATCTGAGCTCGAGTCGCAAAAAGCCGACTTGGAGAAGCTCAAGGACCAGCAGACTGCTCAGATGCAGGACATGCAGGCCAAGCAGCAAGAGGTCCAGACGGTTCTGAACGGCCTCTCCGACGACGTCAAGGAGCTCATGGCTCAGCGCGATTCTGAGATTCTCGCTGCCGCCCAGGCTGAGGAGGCTGCCAAGAAGGCCGCCGCTGCTGCGGCTGCCGCAAACAAGAACAATTCCTACTCGGGTGGTTCAAGCTCGGGTGGCGGATCGTATGCGCCCGGAAATCCGCAACAGAATGCCGGCTCGGGCAAGCAGCAGGCTGTCGTCAACGCATGCTACTCCACGCCTTCGCCTGGCCTGAACTGGTGCGCCGCCTGGGTCACCAACGTCTTCCGCAACGCCGGCGTGGGCTACTTTGGCGGCAACGCGTGCGACATGTTTAACGCCTGGTGCTACAGCTCCGATCGTTCGGCGCTGCAGGTGGGCATGATCGTGGCCGACTCGTCGCACAGTGGCACCGGTATGCCGGGTCTGCTGTACGGACACGTGGGCATCTATGTTGGCGGCGGCATCGTTATGAGCAACGAGGGCGCCATCACGTCGAGGTCGCTTGACTCGTTCATTAGCTTTTACGGCACTGGCTCTGGTGTGCGCTGGGGCTGGCTCGGCGGTATCGCGCTGTCGTAGCTGCGGCTTGGTCCGGGACAGTCCGAGAGGCATAAGGTTGCCTGCTCGGGCAGTCCTGCTCGCGCGGAGAGCACATTAAGCGCTCTCCGGCTCGTGCGGAACTCGCGATCAACCTTATGCCTCTCGGACTGTCCCGGCCCTCACGGGTCCTGAGCACGACACACCGGACTGGGTTATCTGAATAAATATGGTGAAGGCCCCTTTTGGGGCCTTCTTTTTATAAAAATTCGCCTACTCGGTGGACTTCGGGTTCTAGGTCTACGCCGAATTGGTCTTTGACGGTTGCTTGGATGTGGCGGATGAGTTCGTCGACGTCGGCGGCGGTGGCGTGGTCGGCGTTGACGATAAAGCCGCAGTGTTTTTCGCTCACCTGGGCGCCGCCGACGGTATGGCCGCGCAGGCCGGCATCCATGATGAGCTTACCGGCAAAGTGGCCCTCGGGGCGCTTGAAAGTGGAGCCGGCGCTCGGCATGTCGAGCGGCTGCTTGTCCTCGCGGCGTTGGCGGTAGTCGTCCATGTCGGCCTTGATCATCGCGGCGTTGCCCGGGGCGAGATTGAAGGTGGCCGAAAGCACGATGAAGCCGTCGTCGGCGATGCGGCTCTTGCGATAGCCCAGATTGAGCTCGTCGACATCGAACTCGATGATGCTGCCGCTACCGCGGGTGCCGTCGTCGAGCATGCGGGCGGGCTTGTAGACGCGTACAGACTCCAGCACGTCGGCCATGCAGGCACCGTAGGCGCCGGCGTTCATGTAGCAGGCGCCGCCGACCGATCCGGGGATGCCCGAGATGGGCTCCATGCCGGTGAGACCGGCCTCGGCTGCCGCGGCCGCAACATCCGAAAGCAGCGCACCGGCTGCTGCCGTAACGTGCGTGCCGTCGACGGTAATGTCGGAGAGGCCCTCGCCTAGCGCTACGACGACGCCGCGTATGCCCTTGTCGCCGACGAGTAGGTCGGAGCCGTTGCCCACGATGGTGAGTGGCAGATCGCAGCGATAGCAGGTATCGAGCGTGGCGACGAGGCCCTGCTCGGTGTCGGGCGTGACAAAGACGTCGGCCGGGCCGCCAATCTTAAACGTGGTGTGCTCGCGCATGGGCTCGCTCATCAACACGTTGTCCTCGCCGGCAACGCCAGCGAGCGCGCACAGCAGGTCCTCGTTAAAAAAGTCGTTCTCGTGCATCCGAATATCCGCCTTTTGGTGGTCGTTGTCATCAGTCGATTGCAATATACCCCACCTGGACGTATTTGGTGCGCTGGCGGCGATAAAACAGCCGTCTACCGGATTGGTAAAGTATTTATCATCGAGGTAGAGGGGCAGTCGCTATACTTTCAAGAGATTGCGCGTAAACCCGGAAGGAGCGAGATGGCCAACAAAGTCACCCTCAAGCAGATCGCCCAGGAGGTGGGGCTTTCCCCCTCGTCGGTCTCGCTTGTTCTCAACAATCGGCCTTGTCGCATCTCGGAAGAAAACCGCAAGCTCATCAAGGAGGTCGCGGCGCGCAACCACTATGTTCCCAACCAGATTGCGCGCAGCCTGGTCATGCGCGAGTCACGCACCCTGGGCCTTATCGTCCCCAACATCGAGAGCCGATTTTTTGCCTCACTTGCCGGTAGCTTGGAAAAGCGCTGCCGCGAGGACGGCTATGCGCTCTTTATTACCAGCTCGGGCGGAAGCGCCGACGACGACCTGGAACTGCTGCGCCAGCTGGTGACGCGCGGCGTCGATGGTGTCTTCCTGGTGGTAGGCGACGAGTTCTCGGACGACCGTGCCCTGCGCGAAGAGGTCAGCCATCTACCCATCCCTGCCGTGATGGTCGACCGCGCCATTGAGGGGCTCGAGTGCGACAAGGTGATGTTCGACCACGAGATGGGTGGCTATATGGCTACCCGCTATCTGATCGAGCAGGGCCACCGTCGCATTGCCTGCTTGGTTAATGCGCGTCGTTCCAATACGGGTCGCAAGCGACTTGCCGGCTATGAGCGCGCGCTGCGCGAGGTTGGCCTGCCTATCGACGCGCGTTTGGAGTTTGAGAGCGAGTACTACATTCCGAGCGCCTACGAGGCCTCGGAGGCGGTGCTCGCAACCGACGCCACTGCCGTGTTCGCAAGCTCGGACAACATTGCCCTCGGTCTGCTCAAGCGTTTGCACGAGATGGGGAAGAGCATCCCGGGCGATATTTCGGTGGTGAGCTATGACAACTCGGCGGCCGACGTTCTCTTTGAGCCGGCGCTGACCGCCATTGAGCAGGATCCTGGTGTCCTCGCGGAACATGCTTTTGGCTGCATGTCCAAGCGTCTTGCCGGTAGGGGCGGTAGACGTGCCGAAGAGGTCGTCCTGGAGCCGGCGCTTATCGTTAAGGGCAGCGTGCTCGAGCTTACTAAACATAACTAAACACGTTTATCAATTTGCAGAGACCGAATGTGGAGCACCTGTGGCAGACAATGCCGCAGGTGAATGTCGCGTTTTGTTGATCGATGTGATTGATAAGGGTGATAAAACGTTTTTTCACCATGATAAAACGTTTTAGCAAGTATACTAGTCCCAACGAATGGTTGCCGTATTGGAGGGCGACCGCACAGCGGAGGGACATAAACAATGGCTAAAACACTGGGGACGCCGTGGCAAAAGCTGGGCCACGAGGTGCCGGCTTCCGAGCTCGAGGGCGTCGACCTGTATTGGCGTGCATCGAATTATCTGTCCGTCGGTCAGATCTACCTTCGCTCTAACCCGCTCATGCGCCCCGACTTTGTCGATGAGAAAACCGGCGAGGTGCGTGACTTTGGTCGCCCGGACGTTAAGCACCGCCTGGTCGGTCACTGGGGCACCACGCCCGGCATCAACTTCCTGTTCGGTCATGTCAACCGCCTCATCGCCGATCACAACCAGAACGCGATCTTCTTGATGGGCCCGGGTCACGGTGGCCCCGCTGGCACCGCCCAGTCGTTGCTCGATGGTACCTATCGCGAGATTCGCCCCGACATTACCAATGACGAGGCCGGCCTGCAGAAGTTCTTCCGCCAGTTTTCCTACCCCGGCGGTATTCCGAGCCATTTTGCGCCCGAGACGCCTGGCTCCATCCATGAGGGCGGCGAGCTCGGCTACACGCTCAGCCACGCCTACGGTGCCGTCATGGATAACCCGAGCCTGCTGGCCGTGGCTGTGGTGGGCGACGGCGAGTCCGAGACCGGTCCGCTCGCGACCTCTTGGCAGTCTAACAAGCTCGTGAACCCGGCAACCGATGGTATCGTCCTGCCGATCCTGCACCTCAACGGCTACAAGATCGCCAACCCCACCATTCTTGCCCGCGTGTCCGACGAGGAGCTCACCAAGTTCTTTGAGGGCATGGGCTATAAGCCGCATTTCTTTGTCGCCGGCTTTGACGACGAGAGCCATGCGAGCATTCATGCGCGTTTCGCCGCCCTGTTCGAGCAGGTCTTCGATGAGATCTGCGACATCAAGGCCACCGCTATGGCTCAGGCCACTGCGGGCGAGACCGTGGTCCGTCCGGCCTATCCCATGATCGTGTTCCGTACGCCCAAGGGTTGGACCTGCCCCAAGCAGATTGATGGCAAGAAGACCGAGGACTCCTGGCGCGCCCATCAGGTGCCGCTGGCGAGTGCCAAGGACACCCACGAGCACTTCCGCGTGCTGCGCGAGTGGCTGCGCTCCTACAAGCCCGAGGAGCTCTTTACGCCCGAGGGCCAGGTGCGCCCCGAGGTGACGGCCTTTATGCCGACCGGCGAGCTGCGTATCGGCGCCAATCCCAACGCGAACGGCGGCAAGGTACGACGCGAGCTCGAGCTTCCCGATATTCACGCTCACGAGATCCCCATCGCAAGTAAGGGCCACGGCTGGGGCTCCACCGAGGCCGCCCGCGTCTTTGGTGAGTACACTGCCGATGTTTTGGCCAAGAACATGGATGATTTCCGCATCTTCGGTCCCGACGAGACCGCGTCCAACCGCCTGCAGGCTGCCTATAAGGTGACCAAGAAGCAGTGGGATGCCGGTTTCTACGAGGACGATGCCAACGACGAGCTGCTGGCCGGTTCCGGTAAGGTTGTCGAGCAGCTGTCCGAGCACCAGTGCGAGGGCTTCCTCGAGGCCTACGTGCTCACCGGCCGCTCCGGTGTGTGGAGCTCTTACGAGAGCTTTGTCCACGTGGTCGATTCCATGGTCAACCAGCACTGCAAATGGCTCGAAGCGACCAAGCGCGAGATTCCGTGGCGCGCTCCTATCAGCGGCCTCAACATTTTGCTGTCGAGCCATGTCTGGCGCCAGGACCACAACGGCTTTTCGCACCAGGACCCCGGCTTTATCGACCTGCTGCTCAACAAGGCCAACGACACGCATGTCGTGAATGCTTATTATCCGGCCGATGCCAATATGGCCCTTGCTGTGGCCGAGCGCGTCTACCAGTCCACCGACTGCGTCAATGCCATCTTCTGTGGCAAGCAGCCCGCCCCCACCTTCCAGACGGTCGACGAGGCCAAGTCTGAGCTCGCCGAGGGCGTAGCGACCTGGGAGTGGGCATCGACTGCCGACTCGCTCGCCGAGGCCGACGTCGTGGTCGCTACTTGCGGTGACGTGCCGACGCTCGAGGCACTGGCCGCAACCGATATGCTGCGCGGGCTGGGCATCAAGGTCTGGTTTGTCAACGTAGTCGATCTGCTCAAGATCCAGAATGTCTGCGAGAACGACCAAGCCATCAGCGATGAGCGCTGGGCTGAGCTGTTTGGCCGCGGCGAGAAGCCCGTGCTCTTCGCATTCCACGCCTATGCCGGCACGATTCGCCGTCTGATCTGGAACCGCCCCGGCCACGATGCCTTCCGCGTTCACGGCTACGAGGAGAAGGGCTCCACGACCACGCCGTTTGACATGCTGCGCCTGAACAACATGGACCGCTGGGCCCTGGCCGCCGACGTGCTGCGCATGGTTGACGCCGATAAGTTTGCCGAGCAGATTGATGAGTGGGAGGCCTTCCGCACCGAGGCCTTTGAGTTCGCGCGCGACGAGGGCTTCGATCACCCGGCCTTTACCGACTGGGTCTGGCCCGACGCCGCAGCCGCAACCGCTGCCGACGGCGTACTCTCCGCAACGCAGTTAACTGCCGGCGACAACGAATAGCATCCGGGACGGTCTCGCGCTGGGGCCGCCTCCGGGCGGGTGCCTTCCTCTGAGAAGTGGGCTTCGCGAACTTCTCAGAGGAAGGCACCCGCCCGGAGGCGGCCCTCTCGACCGTTTCGATATGCGGGGGCTGATTCTTTTTTATGTAATGGGGACCTTGCTTACGCTGCCTTAGAAGCCGTGCATCTAACTATGGTCAGCCAAGATTGCATTGCCGGGGCGGGGCCGGGGTGCTTGGTTTTGGAAGTTCGCGAAGCCCACTTCCAAAACCAAGCACCCCGCCTCCGTCCTCGTCCGTGAACTTTTCCGCTGGGCGAGCCATAGACACCACGCACCGATGCGGTAAAGCGGCGGCTTGAAATTGGTGCTATATTCAACTTGAGTTGTTTAATACTAGTACGGGAGGCTGATATGGGGCTGTTCAAGAAGAAAAACCCGCAGGATGCCTTTGATCCCGATGTGTTTACCATCACGGATACGATTTTGGACCCACCGCGGTTTACACTTTTGCCGGCTATCTACCAGGACGCCACGCGCCGCAAGTGGGCCGTGCATCAGCGCGGCGGCGAGCCGAAGATTTTTGACTATGCGGACGTGCTGCAGTGCGAAGTGGCCGAGGCGGGCGATCCGGAGGCCGAAGAAGCGGTCTCTAAACAGGAATTTGCCCAGCGTATCCTGGCAAATCCTGCCAAGGCAGCAAAAATAAATGCTGCCAAGCGTAATATGTGTCTTGGTATGGGCGTTGTTGTGGCGGTTCAGACGGGAAAAGACGAGGTTTCCAAATTAGAGATTCCCGTTATGACCGACGAGGTCAAACGCGATTCAAGTCTATATAAGTCGTATCGGAATGTCGCCGAGAAGATCAAGGCCGAATTTGATGCCATGGGAGGGCTGGCCTAATTTTGGCGGCATACGTTTCTGAATGAGGAGTCTGTGCAATGGCAGGCGAATCTTATGCAATTCCCCCCAAAGATCGTGCTGTTGAGGGAATTCTTTGGTATATCCAGCACCATCAGCTTGCCGACGGCGATCGCCTGCCGGCCGAGCGCGTGCTGTGCGAAGAGATTGGCGTTTCGCGTACGGCGTTGCGTGCCGGTATCACGCGGCTTATCTCGTGTGGAACGCTCGAGAGCCGTCGCGGATCGGGCACGTATGTGTGTCCTCCCAAGCCGCTGAACATCTTCCAGGAAACGTATAACTTCTCCGATGCTGTGCGGACTGCCGGCCTGCACCCCTCTTCTCGTCTGGTTTCCACCGGGACCATCGAGGCGGATGAGGCGCTTGCCGACAAGCTTGGGGTGGCTGTAGGCGCTCCCTTGCTCCGCATGCAGCGCGTTCGACTTATTGAGGGCGAGCCGGCGTCAATCGAGACCGCTCACGTTAACCTGTCCCTGTGCCCATCGCTTCCCGAGTACGATTTTGAGTGTGAGAGCCTTTACGATGTCTTGCTCAAAGAAGGTGGCGTGCGTGTTGAGCATGGACGTGAGCATATCTCCATCTCGCGTTTGAACGCCGAAGAGGCCGAGTTGCTCCAGCAAGAAGAGGGAACGCCGGTGTTCTATGAGAGCACGATCGAATTTGATAAGGACATGCGTTTTGTGGAGCATTGCAAATCGGTGATTTTGCCCACAAAGTTTCGCTTTGCCGATAACGGCGAAAAGAACGGAATGAGAAGCGTGGCAGGTGAACAATGGCTGAAACAGTAGATGCCACCCCGGTTTATATGCGCATTCGACGCCGCATCGAGGAACGTATCGAGCGCGGTATATATCCCACGGGTTCCATGATTCCGTCCGAAAAAGACCTCGCCGAGGAATTTGGTACGACACGCTTGACCATCCGAAGCGCTGTCGATGAGCTGGTTCGGCGCGGGCAGATTCGACGCGTCCGCGGAAAGGGCGCGTTTGTGGCGCAGAAAGTACCCGTTGCCTACGAGCGAACAGGAGGCTTTCGCGAGTCGGTTCGTGCTTCGGGCGGCGAGCCGTCCGTCCGTATCCCCGCGCGTTCCAAGCGTTATGCGGGCCCATATTATGCCAACCTGTTTGGCATTGCCGAGGACGATTTGTTGTATTCGATTCGGCGTTTGAACTGCGTCAACGGCGATCCCGTATCGATTGAGATGGCGTTCATCCCGTGCCGGCTGTTTCCCACAATCGAAGATATTGACGTGTCGGTCTTCAGCTTGTACGAGACCTATGAGATGCTAGGCCGAAAGCCGGTCATGGCTCAGGAGAAGCTCGATATCGAGGCGGTGGGCGCACGCGACGCGGGCTTGCTTGGCTTGGAACAAGGGGATCTTGTTTTGCTTTTGGAATGCGTGAGCTATGACGCGAGCGGTCAGGCTATCGAGTATGTAAAGTCCTTCAATCGTGGCGATGCGGGCGGCTACACCTATACGTACTAGCTGGGGCTTTGCATCGCGCGCGGTAACAGCCGGTCTGTTTGGGCAATTTGACCGACTGTATATACAACCTTACATGGCTCAAAATCGACCGTTCGCCGAAGGGGATAAATTAATCGACAAAGAGGTATCAAAAAGCCGTAACCTGTAACTGTGATTGGTATCAAATACTAATGATTTGTTACGAGGTGAGACGATGAAGATGCTCGATTACGTTCAGCTTGCCCATGTGCGTATGGGAGAGAACCTCGAGCGTTCGTCTGAGCTGGTAGCGCAGCTCGTTGATATTTTCCAGTCCGGTTCTTTTGACGCGCTGCGCATCGTTGCTTCGGGTTCGTCGCGCCATGCTGCGGATTGCGCCCGCGATTACCTGCAAGATGCGCTGCAGATGCAGGTGTCCGTTGTGACGCCCGAGGCCTTCGTCGATTTTGAACACACCTATCCACAGCATGCGCTCAACATCGCCGTCTCGCAGAGCGGCTATTCAACCAATACGATTGCGGCGCTCGATTACATGTGCGCACACGATATGGCTGCAGTTGCGCTCACGGCAAACGTCGAGGCACCCATCAAGGAGCACACTGACATCGTTCTTGACTACGGTGTGGGCGTCGAGTCGGTGGACTTTGTGACTCTGGGCGTTGAGGTTCTCGTTGAGTACCTGGTGCTCTTTGGTATTTACGGCGGTCAGGCGCGCGGAACGATTGACGCCAAGGGCGTTGCCCAGCGTCTTGACGACCTGCGCGAGGCTATCCATGCCAATGCCGTGATGTGCAAGACCGCCGAGGCATATGTCCAAGACCACATGCTCGATCTTTCTGAGCACACGCCCGCCATGGTCGTCGGCAACGGACCCAACTACGGTGTTGCCGAGGAGGCGGCGCTCAAGCTGAGCGAGACCATCAAGATTCCTGCCATGCACCACGAAGGCGAGGAGTTCGTCCACGGTCCCGAGATGCAGATTGTTCCGGGCTATCTGGTGTTTATCGTCGACGATCCGCAGGGGTCGGAGCGTCTTGCGAATATCGCCGATGCGCTATCGAACGTTACGGCAAAAACGGTGCTGCTCACGGCCCATCCCAAGGGTAAGGCTCACGAGGTTGTGGTGCCTCAGGTGGCTCCGCTGCTCAGCGCAATTCCCAATCTTGTGTTCTTCCAGACGATTGCGGCCATGATCGCCGAGCGTCTGAAGTCATGGGACGTGCACCCGTATCTCGATGCCGTCTCCAAGCAAATGGAGGTCAAGGCAGAGGGCTACGAAGAGTCAGTCAATGCGCTTAAGGCCAAAGCGGCTGAGTGTTACGGAATGTAAGCGGGTTTTGATGCCCGTTGGCATGGGGGATGTGAAGACAACCCCAGAAAGGAGAGACAAATGAAGGAAACCGAGAAGATCGAGATCATGCATTTCGACCAGGAGGGCTACCTCGAGGACGGCAAGGCGCTCTACGAGACCGGCAAGAAGATGACCGCGCTCGCCGACAAGGTCGCCGACGAGGGCTACGACGCCGTGTTCCTGATGGGCGTC
>CBCSLZ010000025.1:0-36543 GCA_965141245.1 uncultured Collinsella sp. | reverse complement strand
TATCTGTTTCAGCGACCTTTTTCTGCAAAGCTTTATTTGCTCTGAACTCGTCACGAAGGACTTCCTTGGCGACATGGACTTTAAGGTCACCGGCACCACCGAGGGCATCACCGCCCTGCAGATGGACAACAAGGCTACCGGCCTCACCTTCGACATCCTGGCCCGCGCCCTGCAGCAGGCCAAGGAGGGTCGCGCCTTCATCCTGCAGAAGATGCTCGATGTGATCCCCGAGCCGCGCCACACCACGCGCAGCACCGCCCCGCGCATCGTCTCCATCCAGGTTCCGACCGACAAGATCCGCGACGTCATCGGTTCCGGCGGTAAGGTCATCCGCGGTATCCAGGACGAGACCGGCGCCTCGGTCGACATCCAGGAGGACGGCACCGTCTTTGTCGGCGGCACCGGCGAGTCCGTCGACCAGGCCGTCGAGCGCATCAAGCTCATCATCAAGGTTCCCGAGCCGGGCGAGGAGTACACCGGTCGCGTGGTCTCCATCCAGCCCTTCGGCGCCTTCGTCAACCTGCTGCCCGGCAAGGACGGCCTGCTGCACATCTCCCGCGTCGCCAAGGGCCGCGTGGAGAAGGTCGAGGACGTCCTCAATGTGGGTGACGAGGTCAAGGTCGTCGTCATTGAGGTTGACGACCGCGGCAAGATTTCGCTCGATCGTCTCGACAAGCCCGAGGCACCGGCTCGTGCCGAGGGTGCCTCCGAGGGCGACGGCGAGCACTTCCAGCGCCGTGAGCGTCCGCGTCGCGAGCGCTCCGAGCGCAGCGACCGTCCGCGCCGTCCCGGCGACAACGGAGGCCGCAAGCCCCGCCGTCACCACGACGCCGAGTAACAGCTACACATAAGCAGCTCAACAAGGGCGACTCCGGACAGGGGTCGCCCTTTTGCTATTCCCGGCGGGTCCGCGGGTAAAGTTTCCTGCTCTACAGTCCTGCTCGCACGGAGAGCACATTAAGTGCTCTCCGGCTCGTGCGGAACTCGCGATAAACTTTACCCGCGGCCCCCGCCGGGAATAGCAAAAGGGCTGGTTGGTGCGGGTTTCGATTTTGTCAGACAGTCTATTCGGTTATCTGAATTCAGATCTTTAGATAATCGCATGTGCGGCATTACCCCAGATAAAACCAATCAAAATAAACCTGTCCCTTCTTGGCCCCAGACCGGCGGGATAGACCGGTTCAGATGGGGCTTTGATGCATGGGTGGTCTGTTGTTGTGCAAATGGGTATCATACTTTGGTTATTGCATCGACTCTGTGATGCATGTTTGAACGTTCCCTACGGTCGGTTTGCCAGAAGCGCCCCGTCGGTTGTTCCAGATCCGTTTCGAAGAAAGGAAACCACACTTACTTATGGCAGCTAAAAAATCATCTCCCTTGAAGATCATTCCGCTCGGCGGCCTTGACGGCATCGGTAAGAACATGACGGTCTTCGAGTGCGGCGACGACATGGTGCTCGTCGACGCCGGTCTCATGTTCCCGGATGACTCCCAGCCCGGTATCGACCTGGTGCTTCCCGACTACACCTATGTTCTGGAGAACGAGGAGAAGCTCCGCGGTATCGTCGTCACCCACGGCCATGAGGACCACACCGGTTCGCTTCCGTACCTGCTGCAGGACCTCAACAATAAGGTGCCCATCTTTTCGAGCAAGCTGACGCTTGGCTTTATCGAGGGCAAGCTTTCTGAGTTCCGCATCCGCGCACCCAAGTTCCGCGAGGTCAAGGGCGGCAGCCATGTCAACCTCGGCGGCATCTCGCTCGACTTCTTCTCGATGACGCACTCCATTCCCGGCGCTCTGGGCGTGTTCATCCGCACCAACCAGGGTACCGTTATGCACACCGGCGACTTTAAGCTCGACCAGACGCCCATCGACGGCGTCACGCCCGACTATGCCGCTATCAGCCGCTTTGCCAAGCAGGGTATCGACCTGCTGCTTTCCGACTCCACCAACGCCACGGTTCCCGGCTTTACCAAGTCCGAGGCCGAGGTTGGTCCCAACCTGCTGCACGCCATCAAGAACGCCCCGGGTCGCGTGTTCGTCGCGTCGTTCTCGAGCCACATCCATCGTTTGCAGCAGATTTGCGATGCCGCCCGCAAGTGCGGCCGTAAGGTCGTTGTGACCGGTCGCTCCATGCTCACTAACACCCGCGTGGCGCGCGAGCTTGGCTACCTCAACATCGACGACGCCGATATCATCGATGCCTTCGATATCGATAACCTGCCTGACGACAAGATTGTCGTCATGTGCACCGGTTCGCAGGGCGAGCCGCTGTCGGCCCTGTCCCGCATGGCCAATGGCGAGCACAAGACGCTCTCCATCCACGAGGGCGATACCGTTATCCTCTCGGCAACTCCTGTTCCCGGCAATGAGAAAGCCGTCCAGCAGGTCGTCAACAGCCTGGCCAAGCTCGGCTGCGATGTGTGGGATAAGAACCGCGCTCTCGTTCACGTTTCCGGTCACGGTAGCCAGGAGGAGCTCAAGCTCCTGATGGCCATGGCCAAGCCCACGTACTTTATGCCGGTTCACGGCGAGGCGGTGCATCTGCGCGCCCATGCCCAACTGGCCCGCAAGATGGGTCTCAAGGACGATCATATCTTTATCCTCGACAACGGCGACACGCTCGAGATGCGCGGCGGTATCGTTAAGCGCGGTACGCCCGTCGAGTCTGGCGTCGTTTACGTCGACGGCCTGCGCATCGGCGATACCGACCCCATCGTCTTGCGTGATCGTCAGAAGCTCGCCAACGACGGTATGGTTACCGCTGTTGCCATCGTCTCGCTCAAGCACAAGAAGATCGAGGCCATCGAGTTCTCGGGCCGCGGCGTCTCGTTTGCCATCGACGACCAGTTCTCCGAGGATGCCTCCGCGTCCATTATGAAGACGATCGAGAAGGGCAAGTTCAGCTTTACGAGCAGCGGTTCCGATGCCATTCGCAAGGCCGTGCGCGACTCGCTCTCCAACTTTATCTGGAGCCGTACGCGCACTCGTCCGATGATCATCCCGGTCGTCATGGAGGTTTAGTTTGGCGCGCGGATCTGCACAAAACGCTAAAGGCAATAAGGCCAACAACCAACCGGCATCTGCTAAGGGTGCCGGTTCCCATCTGCGTGCCAATAAGGGTCACGAGTCCGAGTTCGATGATTTCGAGCCCTTGGTCGAGCCCTCGGCCAACCGCGATATCGCCGGCGTGGTCATTGCCGTCTTGGCGATTGCGTCCTTTATTGCCGTGATTTCGCCGGCGACTGCGCCCGTTACGGCTGCGGTTGCCGGTTTCTACCACTTGGGCTTTGGTCTGGGCGCCTACGTGCTGCCGATCGTCATTTTGCTGTTTGCCGCCACGCTCTTTTTAGGCGAGGACTCGCCGCTCAACGCGCGCTCTGTTACGGGCGGCGCCGTGGTCTTTATCGCCGTCGTCTCCATTCTTTCGTTGATGGTGCCGGGTACGAGCGACTCGTGCGACCTTATGTTCACGCCGCAAAATCTGTCCGCCTCGGGTGGCTACATCGGTGCGTTTATTGCGAGCTCGCTGCAGAATTCCCTGGGTAAGCCTATCGCGATGGTGGTCCTGTTGGGTCTTGTCGTCGTGGGCCTGGTCATCATCGGCTTTTCTGTGGGTGGCGTGCTGCGCTCTGCTCGCGACCGTGCGGCCGATTTTGCCGAGCGCCGTCGTGCCGATGTCAACGCCAGCCCGTGGGGTGACGACGAAGCCCTGTCGGTGCCCGGCGTTGCCCGTCCGCACCTGAGCATTCTTCGTCAAAAGGGCTCCGATGCGGCCGTGACCACGGTCATGGGCAATGATGTGGACCCGGTTTTGGACGATGACGACGAGGACGAGGATCCGTTTGTCGACGTGTCCGATGCCGTGGAGGCCGAGCGGGCCAAGACAACGCTGCTGCCGCGCCGTCATGCCAAGAAGAGCAAGGCCACACCCAAGTTGAATACAAGTGAGCCCGATCCGTCTTGGTCCGATAGCGAGATTGAGCTCACCGAGGGCGATGACGAGGACGACGAGGCTCCGATTGAGACCGCAAAGACAACTTTGCTGCCGCGTCGCCATGCAAAGCGCGACCAGGTAACCGGTCAGCTTTCGATGGAAGACGACCCCGATAAGATCGACGAGTCCGAGCCGCCGTTTGCCGTGAATCCTGTCTCGGCAGCACCTCAGATCCCCGACTTCTTGAAGCATCCCAAGGTTGCCGATGCGCCTGCCTTGAGTGCTGTCGAATCGGCTGCGGCTAGCGATGGGGGAGCGGACGGCGGCGCCGCAGATAACGAGGGCGAAGAAGAGGACGGCCTCAAACTTCCGCCACTTGAGATTCTGCATGCCAACCCGCAGTCGGCTTCCTCCGCGTCTTCTGACAAGGAGCTGGAACAGACTGCCGAGTCGCTTCAGTCCACCTTGCTGGAGTTTGGTCGTAGTGCCCGCGTGGTCGGCTGGATCGCCGGCCCCACGGTGACGACCTTTAAGCTGCAACCTGGCGAGGGCGAGCGCGTGAGCAAGATTTCGAGCCTCGAGGACGACATCGCCCTTTCGCTCGCTGCCCAGTCGGTGCGTATCTTTGCCCCGATCCCCGGCACCTCGCTCGTGGGCATCGAGATTCCCAACCGCAAGCGCCAGAACGTCAATCTGGGCGACGTGCTGCCCTATGTGAAGGGCGGTCCGCTCGAGCTCGCCATCGGCCGCGACGCTGAGGGCACGCCGGTTGTCGCCGACCTCGCCAAGATGCCTCACCTGTTGATTGCCGGTACGACCGGTTCTGGTAAGTCGGTGATGATCAATTCCATCATCACGACCCTGCTCATGCGCGCGCTTCCCGAGGATGTTCGCCTGATCATGGTCGATCCCAAGCGCGTCGAGCTCGCGGGCTATAACGGCCTGCCGCATCTCTATGTGCCGGTCGTTACCGAACCCAAGCAGGCTGCGAGCGCTTTGCAATGGGCCGTGTCCGAGATGGAGCGTCGCCTGAAGGTCTTCGAGCGCCTTAACGTGCGTAAGATCTCGACCTACAACGAAAAGCAGGCCGACGGCGAGTTTGAGCATTACGACAATCCGCCGCAAAAGATGCCCTACCTTGTCATCATCATCGACGAGCTCTCGGACCTGATGATGGTCGCCGGTAAGGATGTCGAGGCCTCGATCGTGCGTATTGCTCAGCTGGGCCGTGCCGCCGGTATCCACCTTATCGTGGCCACGCAGCGCCCGAGCTCCAACGTGGTGACGGGCCTCATCAAGGCCAACATCACCAACCGCATCGCCTTTAACGTCGCCACGGGCATCGACTCGCGCGTCATCATCGACCAGATGGGTGCCGAAAAGCTCACCGGTTTGGGCGACATGCTGTTCTCTAAGGTCGACTGGGGCAAGCCCCGCCGTATCCAGGGCTGCTTTGTCTCGGATGATGAAATCAACGAGATCGTCGAGTTCGTCAAGTCGCAGAGCGAGCCCGACTACCACGAGGAGATCCTGTCTGCCGTGGCGCCCGCTTCCATGTCCATGGCGGGTGGCGGCGGCATTGTCCGTACCGGAGTCGCCGAGCCGCAAGACGATGATCCGCTCATTTGGGAAGCCGCCCATATTGTGGTGGAATCGCAGCTTGGCTCCACATCTGGCCTGCAACGTCGTCTGAAGGTTGGCTATGCGCGCGCCGGGCGTATTATGGATATGCTGGAAGAAAAGGGTGTTGTCGGCCCGCCCGACGGTTCCAAGCCGCGCGAGGTCCTGTTGGACGAGGAGGGGCTTGCCGCGCTGGAGTCTGTCGACGCCGAGATGGCACGTGAAGATCGTGAGTTTGGAGGATTCTGATGGCTGCACGCTTTGGTGACATGCTGCTTGAGCAGCGTCGCCGAATGGGCCTTTCCATTCAGCAAGTCGCCAACACCATCAAAATCAGGCCGCAGATCATCGAGTTTTTCGAGACCGGTAACTTTGCTTCGATGCCGCCGCGCGGCTATGCGCAGGGCATGATTTCGAGCTATGCTCGCTTTTTGGGCCTCAATCCGCGTGAGGTCGTCAATGCCTACTTTGACGATCTGATGGCATACGAACGCGAGACGTCGCAGCAGGGCGGTCGTTTTCAGGACGCCGCCGGCTACGTCAATTCGCGTTCCTCGGTCGATAACGGGCGCTTCCTGATGGTTCAGGGCGGTCGTTCGACCCGCTATGGACAGCGTCCTCAGCAGGCCGGTTATATTACCGAGACGGGTTCGGGCGAGGAGATTCGCTCACAGCGTGACCGGTTCCGCAGTACGCCGATGCCCGAGGACCGTGCACTTCCCGCTGCCCGCGGCGTGGCGCGTGACCCTCGTGCCGGCTACGGCGACGGCGGCTATTCCGTTCGCGGTTACCGTGGTGCCTCTACGGGACGCTCTCGCGGTGGCTATGCGGATGCCGATACCACGCAGGTGACGCCGCGTCTTCGCTCTCAATCACAGCCGTATGGCCAGCGCTCCTCGGCTCCGCGTTCGGGTCAGCGTGGCTATCAAGGCCGCGGTGAACTTGCGCCCCGCTCGGGTCAGCGCAGCCTTCAGGGCCAGGGTGGCTATCGCGGCCGTTCCGATAGCAATCGCGGTCGTATGCCTCAGGGAGGCGGCCGCAGCAGTTCCAGTCGTGGACGCGGCGGATCCCGTACTCCTCAAAACAACGGGCTCGATCCGCGTATCGTCTACGCCGGCATCGGTGCCGTTGCGCTGCTGTTGATTGTGCTCATCGTGGTGCTTCTGCGCGGCTGCGGCTCCTCGGCGCCCGAGGCGACGCCTGAGACGCCCGCTGCCACCAAGACAACGAGTAAGAAGTCTTCCAAGAAGACCGAAACGGTCGACGAGGACGAAGACACCGATGAGGCGATGGATGAGTCGACCGATTCGGACGCCACCAAGACGACGGCTAAAAAGGAAGAGAACGAGGTAACGAAGGTCAAGGTTTCCGTTGCCAAGGGAAAGACCGCGTGGATTGAGGTCAAGGTCGACGGCAAGTCGGTCTATGGCGCCCAAGCGACTGGCCCCTTTGAGCAGGAGTACACGCCCGAGTCCTCGATCGAGATCACCACGTCCAAGCCTTCCGATGTCACCGTTACCAAGAACGGTGAAAAGGTCCGTTACGATACCAAGACCTCGGGCGTGGCGCGTGTGACGATCACCGTTCCCAAGAAGGAGACGACTGATTCCGAGAATGGTGAAAGTTCTGATGGTACCGACACCACCGATGGTGCCGATACCACCGACGTTACCGATGCCCAGTCCACGGATGGCGCCGATACCGCAACTGACGGTCAGACACCCACCGATTCTACCGACTATTCGTACGATAGCTACTAAGCCGCTCGTACGCGAAAGGAAACATCATGGCTAAAGATTCCAGCTTCGACGTCGTGTCCGAGGTCAACATGCAAGAGGTCGACAACGCCTTCCAGCAGACCACGCGCGAGATTTCCCAGCGCTATGACCTTAAGGATTCCGGCGCCACGATCGAGCTTTCGAAGGGCGACAAGCTCTTTACGATCAGCGCCCCGGCTGACTTTGTCTCTAAGCAGATTATCGACGTGCTGAGCTCCAAGCTCATCAAGCGCGGTATCGACCTCAAGGCTGTCTCGTGGGATGCTCCGCAGGCGGCGTCGGGCGGCACCGTGCGCGTGCTCGGCCATATCGTCGAGGGTATCGACCAGGCGACCGCCAAGAAGATCAACAAGGACATCAAGGACCAAAAGCTCAAGGTCAAGGTGACCATCGAGGCCGACAAGCTGCGTGTTTCCTCTGCTTCGAAGGACGCGTTGCAGACCGTGATCCAGTTCCTGCGCGACCAGGACTACGGTCAGCCACTGCAGTTCACCAACTACCGCTAATATCATTCGAAAGGACCGCTCTCCAACATGGATACACCGTTGGGCTCCGTGCTCTACATCACCCTCGGGTGCGCTAAGAACGAGGTTGACACCGACCGCATGCGTTCTCTTTTGACCGCCGCAGGCTACGAAGAGGCATTCGACCCGCAGGATGCCGATATCGCCATCGTCAATACATGCTCGTTCCTCGCCTCCGCAACGTCCGAGAGCATCGAGACCACGCTCGAGCTCGCCAACGAGGTTCAGGACGGCGTTCGTTCTTGCCCCATCGTTATGTGCGGCTGTGTGCCGTCGCGCTATGGCGACGACTTGCCTGACGAGCTGCCCGAGGTCGCTGCCTTTGTGAAGGCCGACGAGGAGGACGGCATCGTGGCGGTCATCGATGGCGCGCTGGGTGTCGAGCGTGAGATCGCAGCCTATATCCCGCAGGTCAAGCGTACCGTCGAGGGCGCCGTTGCTTACGTCAAGATTTCCGATGGCTGCAACCGCTTCTGCAGCTTCTGCATGATCCCCTATATTCGCGGTCGCTATCATTCGCGCAATGCCGAGAGCATTATCTCCGAGGTGCGCGACCTGGTTGCCGGCGGTGTGCGCGAGATCGTGCTGATCGGCCAGGACACGGGTATTTGGGGCACCGACTTTGCTGACGAGGATGTCGCCGAGGGCTCGCCGCGCAATCTGGCGCAGCTGCTGCGTGCCGTCGCCGAGGCCGTGCGCCCGCACAACGTCTGGGTTCGCGTGCTCTATCTGCAGCCCGAGGGCATGACTGACGAACTCATCGAGACGATTCGCGATACGCCCGAGGTGCTGCCCTATATCGATATCCCCGTGCAGCACTGCGACGCGCGCATCCTCAAGGCTATGCGCCGTTCTGGTTCGCGCCAGGAGCTCGAGGACCTGTTCCGCGATCTGCGTGAGCGTATCCCCGGCATCGTGATCCGTTCCACGGCCATGGTCGGCTTCCCGACCGAGACCGACGACGAGTTCCGCGACTTTATCGACTTTATGGACACCGTCGGCTTTGACTACACGAGCGTCTTTGCCTACTCGCAGGAGGAGGGCAGCCTGGCCGCTAAGATGGAGGGTCAGGTCGATGAGGAGGTTAAGCTCGAGCGCGCCCAGGAGGCCATGGACCTGGCCGAGTCGCTCGGTTTTGCCGCCACTGCCGCACATGTGGGCGAGCGCGCCCAGGTGATCGTCGACGGTATCGAAGAGACCGAGGATGGCGCCGAGCTGATCGGCCATGCCTGGTTCCAGGCGCCCGATTCCGATGGCGCGGTGCATCTGGACGCCAGCGAGGCGTCCGTGGGCGATATTCTGACCGTCGAGTTTACCGATAGCTTCTGCTATGAGCTTATCGGTCATGTTGTGGAGTAGGAGAGCATCGTGGCAAACGAGAGCAATAAAGAACTGACGAGTGTTTGGACGCCCGCCAACATCGTGACGTGCGTTCGCATCGTCTTTATCCCGGTGTTCATGATCGTGTCGGCGCTTTCTCACACGAGTGTTGCCGGTACGGATTGGAGCACCTTCGACGGCCCGCTCGCCGCCGCTGCCTTCATTCTGTATGTGATCCTGTCGTGCACCGATAAGGTCGACGGTTATCTGGCGCGTTCGCGCAACGAGATCACCGACTTCGGTAAATTCTTGGACCCCATCGCCGATAAGCTGCTCGTGTTCTCGGCCCTGCTGCTGTTCCTGGATTTTGGCGCGGTGACCGTGTGGTCCGTGTTCATTATCCTGTTCCGTGAGCTTCTGGTGAGCGCCCTTCGCATGGTCGCGAGTGCGGCCGGTGTGGTCGTTGCGGCCGATAAGCTCGGCAAGTATAAGACAGCGACCACGATGGTCTCCATCTGCGGTTACCTGTGCGTTTTTGCTATGGCCGGCTTGCACCTTGGCCCGGTGGCGCTGACGCTCGGCATCTACTCGGTGTCGCGCTTCCTGTATGCCGTTGCCGTTGTCTTGACCGTTATCTCGGGCGCCCAGTACTTCTGGAACTGCCGCAAGATCGTCTTTTCGGTCTAGGTCCTGGTGGGTATGACGGACTCTTTTGAGCAGATTTCCGCACATAACGAGGAGCTGGCGCGCGATATCGTCGAGCGCGCGAGCGCTCGGGGTGTGACGGTTTCGACGGCTGAGTCGCTGACGGCGGGTATGATCGCCTCGACGATTGCCGATATCCCGGGCGCCTCGACGGTGCTGCGTGGCGGTGCGGTGACCTACTGCGATGAGATTAAGCATCGCGTGCTGGGTGTTGAGCAGGAGACGCTCGACCGCTACACCGCGGTGTCGCATCAAACTGCGCGCGAGATGGCGTCGGGTTCGCTGGAGCTGTACCAGAGCGATATTGCAGTGAGCGCAACGGGTTATGCCGGCCCCGGCGGTGGTACTGAGGACGATCCTGCTGGCACTTTCTATATTGGCTGGGCACATCGTTCCGCCGATGGGGGAGTGCCGGTCGTGGACTCTGTGCGCTGCCACTATGAGGGCGACCGTTCGTGTGTTCGTGCCCATGCGGTCACGGAGGCATTGGGTCGCATTGTCTGCGTGCTCGATTCTATGGAATAGACGTGTTTTAAGGGGCCTCCGGGCCCCTTAATTGTGGAGATGGGGACCTCAGAAGAATTTAGCGTTTGTGCTGTTCATAGGTGTATTTTTGCCTGCCTTGTTCTTATTTGGCCCTTTATGGTCAAGCATTTGGTCAGTGTTTGGTCGGCTTTTGGTTGGGTTTTGGAAAGGTCGGCTGCATATGATTTATCTGAACGGTTGACCACGAACAGCCGTTCGTTTATTATCGATGCAGGTTGTTAAGAGGAGGGCTATTCATGGCCAAGAATTCAGGTCCCGTACGTACCGTTCATGCTCGCACGACGGGTAAAGAGCGCGATGAGATGATCGCCACCACCAAGGCCGAGATCGAGAAGAAATTCGGCCAGGGTTCCATCATGAGGTACGGCGACGGTGGCCCCGAGCTCGAGGTCGAGGCCATCCCTACGGGCGCTCTGGCACTCGATGCCGCGCTGGGTATCGGCGGCGTGCCGCGTGGCCGTATCGTCGAGATTTACGGTCCTGAGTCCTCCGGTAAGACGACGCTTTCGCTCGAGATCCTGGCTGAGGCCCAGGCAATGGGTGGCGTTGTGGCATTTATCGATGCCGAGCATGCGCTCGATCCCACTTATGCCGCGCGTATCGGCGTGGATATCGACGAGGTGCTCATTTCTCAGCCCGATACGGGCGAGCAGGCGCTCGAGATTGTTGACATGCTCGTGCGTTCCGGCGCCATCGATGCCATCGTTGTTGACTCCGTCGCCGCGCTGACCCCGCGTGCCGAGATCGAGGGAGAAATCGGCGACACTACGGTCGGTCTTCAGGCTCGCCTGATGAGTCAGGCGCTCCGCAAGCTCGCCGGCTCGCTGTCTAAGTCCAACACGACGTGCATCTTCATTAACCAGCTGCGTGAGAAGATCGGCGTCATGTTCGGCAACCCCGAGACCACGACGGGCGGCCGCGCCCTTAAATTCTTCTCTTCGGTGCGTATCGACATTCGCCGTATCGATAGCATTAAGCTTAAGGACGAGGTTATCGGTAACCGCGTGCGCGCTAAGGTCGTTAAGAACAAGGTGGCAGCTCCGTTCCGTTCTGCTGAGTTCGACATTATGTACGGTACGGGCATCTCTAAGGAGGGCTCGATTCTGGACATGGCTGTCGAGTGCGGCATCTGCAAGAAGATGGGCTCCTGGTTTGCCTATGGCGAGGACAAGCTCGGCAACGGTCGCGAGGCCGCCAAGGCGTTCCTGCGCGAACACCCCGATTGCGCCGACGAGATTGAGCATAAGGTCCGTCTTGCCTGCGGGCTTGAGTTTGATGACGATGCTCCGTCCGAGGTAGAGCTGACCGATCAGCCTGCGCCTGAGGAGTTTGACGAGCTTTACGCCATCGATGGTTCCGCCATGCTCGATGATGACGACGAGTAGCGGTTACGCTCATGTCGTATACGGTGACCGAGGCCACGGTCGTCTTTCCCGATAAGAAGGCGGCCTCCTCGTTCTCGAGCGGGTATACGTCCAAAAAGCCTTGCGCACATATCGATTGTGAGCTTGAGGGCGGTTTTGAGCGGTCCATTTGGATTCCCGTGCGGGTCGCGCGCCTGTATGTCAAAAACCGCCCCGATCTTCCCTGTGATTGGGATAACTTTCGTGAGGCGGTGCAGCTCATCGAGCGTAAATGTGCACTTACCATGGTGACTGAGATGTTATCGCGCCGCGACCATGCGACGGGTGAGGTCCGTGACAAGCTGGCTCGCTACGGCTTTCACCAGCCCGCGATCGATTTCGCCGTCGAGCGCGCCACCGAGTATCGCTTTTTAGACGAGAACCGCTTTTGCTCGTACTTTATCGAGGAACGCAAGCGGCGCGGTTGGGGACAGCGCAAAATCGAGACCGAGCTCAAGCGACGTCATGTTGTGCTCGATGACATTCCCGGTTATCCCGAGGATTATTTTGCCGTTGAAGACGATTTGGCGCGTGCGTCAGCCCTGCTCGCCAAGCGGCGTGTTCCAGAGACGCGCGGATTCGAAAAACTGGTTCGGTTTTTGATGGGCAAGGGCTTCTCGTATCACATCGCCGCCGATGCCGTTAAGGCACGCCTCGATGCCGAATGCGAGGAATGTGCGCTTTAGTCGTATGCGTTTTGTGGCCCCGCCGCTCACCGCGTTTTAGCCGCCGTACTGGGGCCATTTATTTGACAGTTGTTGTGGTTCAACGTACGATAAACACTGTCATTTGCTTTGTGATATGTGCTCATCTGTGATGAGTTTGTTTATATGTTTATCTGTATCCGACCCGCATAAGCTGCGCTCATATTACTCAAATGTCGCGAGCCGTTCGTAAGGACGGTTCGCTTTGTTGTGTAACGAATCCATAAAAAGGAGTGAGCATGCCTATCATCGCAGCGCTCGTTGGCATCGTTTTGGGTGCCATCGCCGCCATTGCCTACATGCGCACCGCCAAGCAGGGTAGTCTTCACGAGGCCGACGAAAAGATTCAGTCGGCACACGCACAGGCTGAGTCCCTGATCGGTGATGCAAAGCGTCAGGCCGAGACCCTCAAAAAAGAGGCTCTGCTTGAGGCTAAAGAGGAAATCATCAAGAACAAGCAGGCCGCCGAGGCCGAGGACAAGCAGCGTAAGAACGAGATTCGTACGCTCGAGAACCGCGTGATGCAGCGCGAGGAATCCCTCGATCGCCGCAACGACGCTCTCGACAAGCGCGAGCATCAGCTGTCCAGCCAGGCCGGTCAGGTCGAGAAGCGCTCCCGTGAGCTCGAGGAGCTCTGCGCAAAGCAGACCTCCGAGCTCGAGCGTATTGCCGACCTTACCCGCGAGGACGCCCACAAGGAACTCCTCGATAAGGTTCGCGGCGAGGTCACCCACGAGGCCGCCACGATTATTCGCGAGTCCGAGCAGCAGGTTCGCGCCGAGTGCCACAAGACCGCCCAGGAGATTCTGTCCCTGGCGATTCAGCGCTGTGCTGCCGACCACACTGCCGAGGTCACCGTTACCTCCGTGCACATTCCCTCTGATGACCTCAAGGGCCGTATCATCGGTCGCGAGGGTCGCAACATCCGGACCTTCGAGCAGGTTTCCGGCGTCAACCTCGTTATCGACGACACGCCCGAGACCGTCGTTCTTTCGAGCTTCGACCCGGTCCGTCGTGAGACCGCCCGTGTCGCCCTCGAGAACCTCATCGCCGACGGCCGCATTCATCCCGCCCGTATTGAGGAGATGTATCACAAGGCTGCCGACCTGGTTCAGCAGCGCGTGCGCGAGGCTGGCGAGCAGGCTGCCTTCGATACCGGCATTCACGATCTGCACCCCGAGATCGTCAAGACCCTTGGTGCCCTGCGCTACCGTACCTCGTTTGGTCAGAACGTGCTTCAGCACTCCCTCGAGGTCTCTGACCTGTGCGGCGTGATGGCTTCCGAGCTTGGCCTGGACGTTGTGACCGCCAAGCGCGCCGGCCTGCTGCACGACCTGGGCAAGGCAATCGACCATGACGTCGAGGGCCCGCATGCCGTCATCGGCGCCGAGCTTGCCCGCCGTTATGGCGAGAAGCCCGTTATCGTCCACGCTATCGAGGCTCACCATGCCGACGTCGACCCCAACACGGTGCTCGATGTCCTGGTACAGGCCGCCGATGCTGTCTCTGCCTCTCGCCCCGGTGCCCGTCGCGAGTCTGCCGAGAACTACATCAAGCGTCTTGAGAAGCTCGAGGAGATTGCCAACTCCCATGATGGCGTCGAGCGTACCTATGCCATGCAGGCTGGTCGCGAGGTCCACGTCATGGTTCAGCCGGACAAGATCTCCGATGCCCAGTCCACGGTCCTGGCTCACGATATCGCGCATCAGATCGAGGAAGAGATGGAGTATCCCGGTCAGGTGCGCGTCGTCGTGATTCGCGAGAGCCGCGCTGTCGATATCGCTAAATAACATGAGCGACGCGAACGAGCTCATCTCATTTATCGCGTCGATGTCGGGGGAGGGCAACCTTCGCGTCGAGGAGAACCTTGGCGAGGGGTATGTCCGCCTCCGCGTTTCGGAGGCCGAGCGGCGCCAGGCAAAGCACGATATTCAGCATGTCGAGGATATCGTCATCGAAATGCTCCGTAATGCTCGCGATGCTGGCGCCGACAAGGTCTATCTCGCCACGACCAAGGAAGATGGCGTCCGCACGCTTGTCTTTCTGGATAACGGCTCGGGTGTTCCGCAGGATATGCAAGTGCGAATCTTCGATGCCCGCGTTACCTCCAAGCTTGAGAGCATGAAGATGGACCGTTGGGGCGTTCACGGTCGTGGCATGGCATTGTTTTCGATCAAGCAGAACACCGACGAGGCCCGTGTGGTCACGTCTGGTGTCAATCTTGGTTCAGCCTTTAAGGTGAGCGTTGCGGCCGAACGCCTTAGTGAGCGTGCCGATCAGTCCAGCTGGCCTCAGGCCGTCAAGGATGAGGACGGACGTTATGTCTGTGCTCGCGGTCCGCATAATATTATTCGCGCTGCTTGTGAGTTTGCGCTCGAGGAGTTGCGTGGTTGCGATGTTTATCTTGGTTCTCCGTCTGAGATTGCCGCGACCCTTTATGCTCAGGCGTCAAGTCGGCTCGATACGTCCCTTCTCCTGTTCATTGACGACGAGAGCGAGCTTCCGGTTGTCGATCGTTTAGGCCTTGCCTCCGATGCCGAGGACTTTATCCGTATCTGCTCGGGTTTGGGTCTTGAGATGTCCGAGCGCACGGCACATCGCATTTTGGCAGGGCAGATTAAGCCCGTTCGCGGTGTGACCGCGCGTCTGCTGCGCGAGCGTGATTCGTCCTCGCATGCGCCAGCTCCTGTCGATCTTGCAAAGGATCGTCGCGGGCTACGTATTGCCAAGGATGACATGGCACAGTTTTCGCGTGCTGTGGAGCGCGACTTTAATGACCTTGCCGCTCGGTACTATCTCAACCTTTGCGGCGACCCAAAGATCCGTGTTTCGCGTGATCGAATCACCGTGACCTTTGATCTTGCCAAAGAGGAATAGTGACTTTACCGAGTCCACTCGGTACGATACAGTTATTGCAGTTAAAACGTACTTTTAAACGCAGGAGTTTCTTCATGGATTGCCTGAAGGTATCAAGCAAATCATCGCCCGCGTCCGTTGCCGGCGCCATCGCCGGCATGGTCAAGGATGGTGTGCCCGTCAACATTCAGTGTGTCGGTGCCGGTGCGGTCAATCAGGCCATAAAGGCCGTGGCTATTGCGCGCGGTTTTTTGATTCCAACCGGGTTTGATATTTCCTGCGCGCCCGTGTTCTCCGACATCCTTATTAACGGGGAGTCGCGCACGGCCATCCGTCTTTCTATTTACGTTCACCAGATCAATCGAGCTGCTATGGATAACGTCGTCATGGATGATGTTAAGCCTGTGGCATAGCTTCTGCTTGCCTCGATTCGTCCCCCTCTCCATCGTTAGGACTTATGCACATGGACCAGCGTTCCGTACGCGATATTCTTGCCGGTAAAACCTACTTTATCCGCACCTTTGGCTGCCAGATGAATCAGCACGATTCCGAGCGCGTGAGCGGTCTGCTCGATTCGTATGGTTGCCTCATGGCGCTCGATCCCGAGCATGCCGATATCGTTGTTTTCATGACGTGCTGTGTGCGTGAGGCCGCCGACACTCGCCTGTACGGTCAGTGCAATTCCTGCAAAAGCCTTCCGCCTTCGCCTTCGGGCAAGCGTGTGGTTGCCGTGGGCGGCTGCATCGCGCAGCGTGATGGCGAGGGCCTGCTCACCAACGTCGATAACGTCAATGTCATTTTCGGCACACATTCCATCGCACATGTGGCCGAGCTCATTGCCGAGGTGTTCCTTGATGGTAAGCGTCATATCCGCACCAACGAGCATGAGGATACGGATGCCATGAGCATGCCGTGGCATCGCGAGACCCAGTATCACGCCTGGGTGCCCATCATGACAGGCTGCAATAATTTCTGCACCTATTGCATCGTGCCGTACGTGCGCGGTCGCGAAAAAAGCCGCCCCTTCGAGGAGATTGTCGACGAGGTGACCGCTTTGGTGCGCCAGGGCGTGCGTGAGATTACGCTGCTGGGCCAAAACGTTAACTCATATGGTCGCGATCTGTTTGGCAAGCCGCGTTTTGCCGATTTGCTGCGCGCGGTGGGCGATACGGGCGTCGAGCGCATCTTCTTTACCTCTTCTCATCCTAAGGATCTGCTGCCCGAGACCATCGACGCTATGGCCGAGACGCCCGCCGTCATGCCGCAGCTTCACTTGGCCGTTCAGTCGGGCTCCACGCGCATCCTCAAAGAGATGAATCGCCGTTATACACGCGAGGACTATCTGGGCCTGGTCGATCGCATTCGCAATCGCATGCCCGATATCGCGCTCTCGACCGACATTATCGTTGGCTTCCCGGGCGAGACTGAAGAAGACTTTGAGCAGACGCTCTCACTTGCCGAGACGGTCCGCTATGCTCAGGCCTATACCTTCATCTATTCCAAGCGCGCCGGTACCCCGGCTGCAGAGATTGAAGATCCTACGCCGCATGAGGTTATTCTCGAGCGTTTCAACCGCCTGGTTAAGGTTATCGAGACCACGGCACACGAGTATAACCAGGGTGAGCTTCATACTGTGGTGCCGGCGCTCATTGAAGGTACGAGTAAAAAGAACGATGCGGTGCTGCTGGGTAAGAGTCCCAAGAATCAGACCGTTCATGCGCCCATTCCCGAGGGATATAGCATCGACCAGCTTGTCGGTAAGATCGTTGATGTTAACGTCGACGTTGCTAAGACGTGGTATTTGTCCGGCTCCGTTGTGGGCGAGCCGCGCTAATGGTTTCTCCCGGGGCAGGTCTTTCCGCCGTTGCGATCGTTGGTCCGACGGCGGTAGGTAAGAGTGATGTTGCCGACCGTTTGGCCGCTCGTCTTTCGTCCGAAGTGCTGTCGTGTGATGCGATGCAAATCTATCGCGGCATGGACATCGGTACCGCAAAGATGGCGCCCAATGAGTGTACGGCGCCGCTGCGTCTCGTCGACATTGTAGAGCCGGGTGTGGCGTACTCTGCGGCGCTTTATCAGGCTGACGCTCGCGCACATGTTGAACGTCTCCTTGGTTCGGGTTGCCTGCCGGTTTTTTGCGGAGGTACGGGGCTGTATCTCAAGGCCGCCCTTGATGAGATGGACTTTCCCTCGGGTGAACTTGAGGACGATCGCCGTGCGGGCTATCAGGAGCTTGCCGAGCGTATTGGCGAGGAAGAACTGCATGCTCTGCTTGCCGAGCGCGATCCAGAATCGGCTGCTGTTATTCATCCCCATAACGTGCGCCGTGTGATTCGTGCGCTCGAGATGCATGATGATGGTATCTCCTATGCAAAGCAAAAAAGTCAGTTTAGTGTTCCGCGCGAGCATTATCACGCTCTGTGGTTTGGCCTGACGCGTAATCGCGAGGTGCTCTACGAGCGCATTAACCTGCGTGTCGATCTGATGTTTGAGCAGGGCCTTGTCGATGAAGTCCGCGGTCTTATGGACCAGGGGCTGGGAGATGCCCTGACGTCGATGCAGGCAATTGGCTATAAAGAGATTATCGATGCTTTCAATGGCGTGATGAGCATGGATGAGGCTCGCGAACTCATTAAAATGCGTTCGCGTCGTTATGCCAAGCGTCAGCTTTCGTGGTTTAAGCGCGATGACCGTATCGAGTGGTTCGATATGGACGAGTTTACGATCGATGAGGTCGTTGAGGACATCCTGCATTGTATTGAGGCTGCCTAATGGCCCGCTTCCCCCTTGTTCCCACGGCACCCGAGCCCGAGCGTGCCATATTAGTTGGTGTTGAGTGGCGCGACAATGCGTGGTCGCTCGATCGTTCGCTTGACGAGCTTGAGCGCCTGGCCCATACGGCTGGCGCCCAGTGCGTGGCGCGTTTGTCACAGCATCTGGTTAAGCCGTATCCAAAATCGTTTATCGGTTCCGGTAAGGTTGAAGAGCTGTGCGGCCTGGTGCATCGCATGGATGCCGATGTCGTTATTTTTGACGACGACCTGACGCCCTCGCAGCAATCCTATTTGGAGAAAGCCGTGGGCGAGCCGGTAAAGATTATCGATCGTACAGCACTGATCTTGGATATCTTTGGCCTGCATGCTCAGACGCGTGAGGGACGCCTACAGGTACAGCTGGCGCAGCTTCAATATCTGTTGCCTCGTCTGCGTGGCATGTGGAGCCATCTTGCCAAGGAGCAGACGCGCGGCGGCATCGGTTCGCGCTTTGGCCAGGGTGAAAGCCAGCTCGAGGTTGACCGTCGCTTGATTCGCAATAAGATTGCCGCGCTTCGTCGTGAGCTCAAGCAGGTTGAACAGCGTCGCGATATCCAGTCCAAGAGCCGCATTGAGTCACCGGCGTTTCGCGTCGCGTTAGCCGGTTATACCAATGCCGGTAAATCGACGTTGCTCAATCGCCTGACCGGCTCTACGGTACTTTCGCAGGACAAGCTGTTTGCTACGCTCGACCCGACGACGCGTTCGTATCGCCTGCCCGGCGGTCGCGGCATGACGATTACCGATACCGTTGGCTTTATTCAAAAGCTACCGCATGGTCTCGTTGATGCCTTTAAGTCCACGCTGTCTGAGGTTCTTGGTGCCGATCTGATCCTTAAAGTTGTGGATGCCTCTGACGAGGACTACGAGCGCCAGCTCGAGGCAGTCGATCGCGTTCTTGACGAGATCGGTGCCGGCGAGCGTTTGACGCTTACGGTGTTCAATAAAATCGATCTTCTCGATAGCGTTGATCGACTGAGCTTCCGTCGTCGCTATCCCGAGGCCGTGCTGTTCTCGGCCCAGACGGGCGAGGGACTCGACGATCTCGTCGACCGTATTGCTCGTGAGGCGGCTGCTACCGATGTGTTGCTCTCTGCTGATATCCCGTATCGCGAGGGCGCCCTCATCACGCTGGTGCATGAGCAGGGAACCCTTTTGCACGAGGAATATCTTGAAGACGGCGTTCGTATTGTGGCGAAGCTTCCGGCCCGTATCGCGCCGCGGCTCAAGCGTTATCGCACCGAGTAGACGAGCTCCAAAATGCCCAGAATGATGGGCTGATGCAGCAGATAAAAGGGGAGTGCATGACGTCCAAGGCTGGCGAGCGCCGGCAGGGGGTTGGCGTAGGCCCAGATTGGGGCGGTCTTATCGATTCCCTGCGCTATATGTGCGGCGAAGTATCCTGCAAGATACATAAAGATAAACGGGATGATGGGGTAGTAATCACCTGAGACAAACCCAGGGCTTGGAAATCCCAGCCACGCCAGGTAGGGGACAGGGTAGATCGTTTTGGGGATGCTCCAGGTGAGGGCAAACAACACAAGGCATAGGGACATGCCCCATCTCGCCGATATCTTCTTAAGGACGGGATCGGTCAACGCCACGATGCCGGTACATGCGGCCATGCAGTAGATGATGCCAAAATTAACCGAATCGTCGACTGAGACAAGTGTTGTTGCCAACCAGACGACGAGTGCTGCTAAGGCGTATTTGGCGGCACGTTTGATATTGTTGCGCGAAAGGGTGCACATCCAACCCGCGATAAACAGGAATACCCAGCTGATGCTGGCACGCCAGATGTCTTGAAAGACGGTCTGTGTAAACCAGGGCATATCCCAACCGTACAGGTAGGCAAGATCGTAGCAAGCGTGAAAACCTGCCATTGAAATCATCGTAAACCCGCGGACGGTATCAAAGATGGTGATGCGTTTTTGCATTACGAGAACCGGCGCATCAAGCCGACGACTTTGCCCAAGATAACGGGATTCGTTGCATAGATAGGCTCCATGGTGTCATTCTCGGGCTGCAGGCGTACGCGTCCCTGCTCCTTGTAGAACGTCTTGACGGTCGCTGAACCATCAATCATGGCCACGACAATTTCGCCGTTCATGGCACTCTTTTGTTCACGGACGATGATGTAATCGCCATTGAAGATGCCGACATTGATCATTGAGCTCCCATGCACCTCAAGGATAAAGGAACCCTGATCGGTGGCGATTTCGGTCGGGATAGTAAAAGTGTCTTCGATATTCTGTTCGGCCAGAATGGGAATCCCAGCCGCGACGCGACCAACGAGCGGTAGCGAGACCGTTCCGCGAGGTGCGGTGGGCTCGTCAGATTTAGAAATTGAGACAGAGGAACCGTCCTCGTTAAAGAGTTCCAGAGCACGCGGTTTGGTGGCATCGCGCTTGAGTAGCCCGCGCGCCTCCAGGGCAGAGAGATGGGCGTGCACGGTGCTGGGAGAGGATAGGCCCACGGCAGATGCCATCTCGCGCACGCTGGGCGGATAACCCTTCTCCTGCTGATATTCCTTGATGAAGTCGTAAATTTGCTGCTGACGCTTGGTAATTTTGCGAGCCATCAGGGCATCCTCTCTACCCATGTCAAACAAATGTTCGAATTTTGCTTGACAGGAACAACTGTTCGAAGATAATAATAACCGAACATTCGTTCTCGCGCTAGACATTTTTGTCCGCGCGGCTTGATAAAACTGTTCTCAGCAAAACACGCGAGAGGAGAACATGATGAACGCAACGAATATGGTCCAGGGAAACCTCGCCCTTAAGCTCGAGACGCCTGCCGCGCCCGCTTTTACTGTTGTCAAGGGTGGACGTTCCGGTTATCAGCCTTTGCCCGTAAAGTCTGCTCGCACTCAGTATGCTGTTGCCGCGCCGACTCCCGCTGCCCTGAAGGTCTCGACGATTGTTGCCGTCGCCGTTTCGCTCACGCTCTTTTTTGTCCTCGCTACGTCGGTCTTTAGCGCTCGTCACGCCGCGTATGCCGAGTCCGTTTCCAACGTTACCTACGAGACCATTCGCGTTCAGCCTGGTGATTCTCTTTGGTCGCTTGCCGAGGAATATCCAATCGAAGGCCTTTCCACGCAAGAGAGTTCCGACATGATCCGTAACGTCAATCATCTGGAGCATGGTTCGCTCGCCGCCGGTGCGCATCTTAAGGTTCCTGCTCGTTCGTAATCATTATCGCGCTGCGCATGGTACCCTTGTTATCGTTTAAGAGGAGGTACCATGCGCTGTCCTAAATGCGGCAAGGCACATACCCGCGTCGTTGATTCCCGTATGCAGGAGTCAAATAACACTATTAAGCGCCGTCGCGAATGTTGCTCGTGTAACTACCGCTTTACAACGTTCGAGCGATGCGAAGACCCAATTGAGGTCATTAAGTCGGACGGAACTAAGCAGCGGTTCGATCGCAATAAGCTGCTCGTCGGCTTGATGCGCGCCACCATCAAGCGTGATATCGACACTAAGAAGCTCAATGAGATTATCGACGACATCGAGGTCGAGCTGCGCTCTCGCACGCTGACGGCCGTCACGTCGCATGAGTTGGGTGACATGGTGCTCAAACGCTTGGCCAAGATCGACAAGGTGGCGTACATCCGCTTTGCCTCGGTCTACCGCGATTTCAAAGACGTCGATGAGTTTCTGCAAGAGCTCGACAAGCTAAGGTGATTCCATGTCCAACATTACCCTCAACATAAAGCGTCTCGATCCCACCGTCGAGCTTCCCAAATACGCCCATCCCACCGATGCCGGCTTGGATCTGCGCTCCAACGAGGACTGCGTCCTGAAGCCCTTCGAACGCCGTCTGGTCTCTACCGGGCTGGCCATCGCCCTGCCCGATGGCTACGCCGGCTTCGTCCAGCCCCGCAGCGGCTTGGCCATCAAGCAGGGCTTGTCTATAGTCAACACGCCGGGCCTCATCGACGCCCACTACCGAGGAGAACTCAAGGTTATCCTCATCAACCTGGATCCCTCCAACAACATCCAAATCAACAAAGGCGACCGCATAGCCCAACTCGTCATCCAAGAAGTCCCCACGGTCAACCTCATAGAAGTAGAAGAACTAGACGAAACCGACCGAGGCAACGGAGGCTTCGGCTCCTCCGGCGTCGCCTAGTTGCTTCCGTCCGCTCACCCGTGGGAGGACCCTATATATCGTCCCATGCTCAAACATTCTCGCTGCGCTGCGAAACTGCGCGTGGGACGATATATAGGGCCCTCCCACGGGTGAGCTACGTTTGCATGCTTGTAACTACCGTGCCTCTTCGCTGGAAGCTGATAGCATTAATCGATTTGTAAGCCGGTGCGACAAGGGAGTTTCTCCTTTGTCGCACCGGCTTTCTAGTCGGATTGCAATTTGTTTTCAAGCAGGAAGCCTCTCGTCCGGGACTCACCCATATCGTTCCACGCGCAGTTTCGCAGCGAGCGCAGCGAAGCGAGAATGTTTGAGCATGGAATGATATGGGTGAGTCCCGGACGGGTGGGATTAGTGCGCCCTGCGAAGCGAGAATGTTTGAGCATGGAATGATATAAGGGCGGCTCCGACAGAGCGGCGGACATTCGACTAGCGGATATGCGCGGGTTTTCCGCCCCAATAGAAGCGGCAGAAGGCTCGTTTGCGCTTTTGGGGCTTGCCTACTAGCTCCATGGTTGCGATGGCGATGTCTTTGGCAGCGTGAGGGCGGCGTAGTACTTCGCCGTTGATGAGTAGGGCTTTGAGTGATTCGGGATGGTCGTGCAAGTGACGTAGGGTTACGATGAGTTCTCGTGCGGTGGTGACATGCATGCTGGCGCCCATGCCGGTGAGCATCGTGGTGTTGGCCTTTTCTTGACCGTATGATTTGCCCAGCAGGATCATCGGCAGATGTGCGCATAGGCACTCGGTGACCGTGAGTCCGCCCGATTTGAGGATTGCCAGGTCGCAGCCGTGCATGAGGGCCGCCATGTCGTCCACGTAGTCCAGAACCGTGACGTTGTCGAGCTTCATGGCGTCGAAGAGCGTCTTGAGTCGGGCGGCGTATTCCTTATCCTTGCCCGGTAAAAAGACAAAGTGCATGTCCTCAAAGCTGCGTAAGAAGGGGAGCGTGTGGTCCATCGCGGCACGGAAACGCACGTATGGTTGGGGCAAACTGGCGCCGGCCATCACCAATACGACGGTTTTGTCTATGGGGAGATTGAACTTGCTCAGCTCTTCCTCGCGATCGTAATTTGAATCGAAACCGGCTCGGATGGGGATGCCCGTTATGCGGATCTTTGACTCGGGAACTTTGCGGGGGCGCAGCGTTTCGGCCATAAACTCGTTGGCCACGCAGAACAGGTCGGTGTCCTTGTGGGGCCAAAAGCCTTCGACTTCATAGTCTGTTGGTACGCAGATGACCGGATAATCGATACCCGTAATAACGCGGGCACCCACGGCAACATTGGCTGCTGTGATGTGCGTTGCGACCACGGCTATAGGCCTGCGGCGACGAATATATTCGTTGAAGGCGGGGAACATAATTCGCGACCATGCCGTGCCGCCACCCCAGAGAAGATGCCCCGTAAGCGTATATCGCCAGGTCAGGTCGTAAATGGGGCGTGTGGCTCCCGTAAAAGAAGCCGCGGTCTTATTGCCGTCGAATTTAATACGTCCAAAATCAAGGATATCGAGCACTTCAATTTCAATATCCTCAGGGATTCCCTTGGTGCCGCGGATAAGGTCAAATGCTTGTGCAATCGCGTTGGCGGCGGCTTTGTGACCCGATCCAACTGATGCGTGCACAATGGTTACCAGGGGTTTTTGTGCAGATAAAACGGTCATTTGCTCCGGTTGGGGAGTGGCTTGCATGGGCAGGGGAGCGCTATTGCTCGTCTGCGTTTGATCCATCGATAACTCCCCTTCAGCTTTGTTACGCGATTTATCATTGTAGTGCATGAGTGTCATGTTCACGTAAATTTGGGTATGAGCGCAAAGAACGACAACGTTTCGACGAGAGGATTCTTCATGACTACCGATCAGCCGATTGATGTTGCGATTATCGGTGGAGGCCCCGCGGGCTATGCTGCCGCCATTTACGCTGCGCGTGCCAACCTGACGACGACCGTGATTGAGCAGGGCATGTCGGGTGGACAGATCGCCACGACCAATGAGGTCGAGAACTATCCGGGCATTCCGCTCTTGAGTGGCGCCGAACTCGGCGAGCGTTTTCAGCAACATGCAGAGGGGCTGGGAGCGCAGGTTACATGGAGCATGGTTACGGGTATCGATTACGATGCCGATGCAGCGCTGTTTACGGTGCATCACGATATGGGCGATACGCTTGCCTCGAGCGTTATCGCTTGCATGGGTGCCACGCCGCGTCCGGCAGGTTTCGCTGGCGAGGATACCTATCGCGGTCGTGGCGTTTCATATTGCGCAACATGTGACGGCATGTTCTTCCGCGGCAAACAGGTCTTTGTAATCGGTGGTGGCAATTCGGCATGCGAAGAGGCACTGTTCCTGTCAGACATTGCCAGCAGTGTGACCATCGTGCTGCGCCGCGACCAGTTCCGTGCGCCTGATGGTGTTGTTCAGAAAGTACTCAAAAAGGACAATATTACAGTTAGGTACCAAACTAGTATTGTTGAGCTTTCTGGTGAAGCGATGCCCACGACAATTACGTTCAAGGACAATGCAAGCGGTAAGACGCATGCTGAGACCTTTGAGCCTGGCTCGTTTGGCATCTTTGTCTTTACCGGGACGCAACCCCATACCGAGCTTGTTGAGCATCTTGTCGATCTGGCGCCTGATGGCGGCATTTTGACTGATGAATCCATGGCGACCCGCACGCCAGGTCTATTTGCTGCTGGCGATATCCGTTCCAAGCGCTTACGTCAGGTTGTGACCGCCGTTTCTGACGGAGCCATAGCAGCAACGAGCGCATACGCGTTTCTCCGCGGATAAGTACGATAATATATCTTATGTAAGGTTGTTATCAATTAACTAAATGGCGGGACAATGCATCTGTGCGCCGTCCCGCCAATTTTCTTGCCGGCTATGTGGTATGTAAAACTAGATAACCTAGAATACAATATAGATAATGAACGGAGGACCTTTATGAACCACGTTAAACACGTTATTCCGATGTCCGATTCGTCGGTCAGCATTAAGCCTGAGGATATTCAGCCCACTGTACTGCCCGATGCATTTATTCAGTCCGATATCGTGCGCAAACTCAATACGTTGAGTCTGCCGCGCTATAACCAGTTGCCCAATGTGACGCTCTACCGCGACCAGGTCATTGAGTATGTTGCGCTGTGGATGGAGCCGCTCTCCATTTGCGTTGAGCAGCCCGTCATTACGCCATCGATGATCAATAACTACGTAAAGGTCGGCCTAGTGCCTGCTCCGGTCAAAAAGCAATATGGCCGCGAGCAGATTGCCCGCCTGATCGCTATCTGCATCTTTAAGCAGGTGCTACCTATTGCTGCTGTGCAGGCACTCTTTAACATTCAGCGTTTGAGCTACGATGCCCCGACGGCCTTCGACTATGTGGTTGATCAGCTCGAGGCATCGATTCGTTCGGCGTTTTCCGTCGAGCAGACGCCTGTTCCCGATACGGCGCATCAGGTAACGCGTGAGTCGCTGCTTGTGCGCAGCGCGGTGTCATCCTTTGTTTCGAAGGCTTACTTGATGAGCTATCTCAAGTTCAACGGGTTTAATAGCTAGTCGACGTATAAAACGGGCGGGATAAAGAGGCATCTGTCGCTTTATCCCGCCCGTATTTTTGCTTGGTTGGACTTTATTTGCCCGAAGCTACGCCCATGCCGTAGCCGATGATTAGGCCGTGCATCTCGGCGTAATAGGAATCCAGGCCGTTGCAGGGCATGATGATGGTCTTGGAGCCGGGCCAATGCTCGACTATGCGGTCAGTAAGCGCCTGGGCTCCAGCTTCATTCTCAACGTGATCTATGATGACCTCACCGCCCGTAAAGCCCTCGGCTTCCATAGTGTCGATGATTTTGTTGAGCATCTTCTTTTCGCCACGCGTGTGCCCGACGAGTTCGATTTTACCGGTCTCACTCGCCGTGCCCAAAATGCGGATATTGAGCTTGTTGGCAATGACGCCGGCTGCCTTAGGGATACGTCCGGCTTTGGCGAGGTTTTCGTAATTGCACAAGCTGAAGAGGATTTTGCTGTTCTGCTCAAGGCTATCGAAGTATGCGCAAGCTTCCTCGAATGAGACATCCGGATTGCTTGCAAGATAGCGGTCGAACAGCAAGAAAATGAGGTCCATTTTGCCGCCAGCTGCGCGTGAATTGACTAGATGAATCTGCCGGTCGGGCTGCTCGGCAAGAACCATATCGCGAGCCGCGGCTGCCGCGTTGTAGCTGCCCGACACGCCCTCAGAGATCGGCATGCAGATGGTCTTGTCTGCCAATTTGAAGAGCTCGGCCCACTCCCCTACGCTAGGACAAGCGCTCGAAGAAGCGTTTGTCTCCGCCTGAACAGCGCAGTTGAGCTCATGCACATTGAGCGAAAGGTCATCGACGAATTCACGCTCCCCCACTCGAATTTTGAGGGGCGCAAATGCAAAGGTGGTATGGGGTGCGGTCGGTTGCCAATCGCGGAGGTTGCAGCTTGAATCTGAGATAAGTGCCCAGCTCATAGAGGGTCCTTTCTAATTGTTCCTCAACAATTATAGCCATCTTGCAAACTGAATGTACGGCTATCTAGTTTTGAATACTAGCTAGCCGTACTCGATTAGAGAAAAAAGAATGGACCTCGCGACTTGAAGCCACGAGGTCCACATTCACACGCTGTGTAAGATGACTTAGTAGCGCACGAAGATGTAGTTATTGTTCATGCCGGCGGCAACGGAGCTGATGATAACACCCGTGTTGTAGTCGGAAGCATGAATCATCTGACCACCACCGATGTAAATGCCGGTGTGGTACGAGTTGACCACAACGTCACCGGGCTGCGGATCGGACACACGCGTCCAGCCCATAAAGGTGCCCGTGGTGCCCAGGCGGCAATAGCGACCAGTGAGGCAATAGCTAACAAAACCAGAGCAGTCGAAGCTGTTCGGGCCAATTCCGCCCCAGGAATAAGCGCAACCAAGCTTACTGTATGCACGCGAGACAACAGAACCGCCGTCAACGGACTGGCTCGGAGCAGAAGGCGTAGGAGCCGGAGCAGGTGTGGAGGGCTGCGGCGTCGGAACAGGTGCCGGCGTAGGAGCCGGAGTGTTGCCGCCCTGGTTGTTGTTATTGCTGGTCTGGCCACCGTTGTTGGTGTTCTCGGTCGTACCGGCAGTCTCGTTGCTCACCGTGGCCTTCTCGGCGGTGCTGGCGTTGATGCCAGCCTGCAGCGCGGCGTTGGCCTCGGCCTCTGCGGCAAGCTCGGCCTGCAGCTGCGAATCCAGGGAGTTTACGACGTTCTGGGCTTCAGCCTGCTGGGCGTTAAGCTCGTCGACCTTCTTTTGCGTGGTGGCGACGTTCTTCTCCTGCTCGGCCTGCTTATCGGTGAGCTGCTGCTTAAGCTCCTTGACCTCTTGAATGGTCTGAGCCTGCTTATCGGAAACTTTGCCGTAGTAGAACAGACGGTTGAGCATATCGCTCAGGTCATCGACGCCCGTCAGAACCTGAAGCAGGCTCAGACCGCCAGTTTTGTACTCGCCGGCGACATAGGTCGAGAGCTTGGCTTGACCATCGGCGATCTCCTGCTGCTTTTGCGTGATCTCGCCGGCAGTCTGATCGAGCGCCTGCGTTTGTGTGGCGAGCTCATCGTAAATCTGCTGGGTTTGGGTACCGATCTGCTCGAGCTTCGTACGAGCAGCGGCAAGGTCGGATGCGGTATCGGCGTAGGCAGGAGCCGCGAGGCCCAAGCCCAAAACACAAGCGAGGGTTGCCGTAGCAGCGCAGCGTGCCATGTTTTTGTGCGTGTTTGCTGTGCGCATGTAGCTTCCTTTCCAGTAACTAAGGGTAACGGCTAGTCCACCGTCACCAGGCTAAAGAGCTCCACATCGTCATCAGACGGCGTGAGCTTCTCGCGCGGGTTGAGAAACGCAAGCTCAAGGATACAACCGTAACCGATAAGCTTTGCGCCCATATCTCGCACCAGTTTACCTGTTGCCTCGACGGTTCCGCCCGTCGCGATCAAGTCGTCCAGAATCAACACGGTATCTTTAGAGCTGATAGCGTCGGCATGGATCTCAATTGAATCGGTGCCGTACTCGAGCTCGTAGCTCTGGCTTACGGTCTCGCGCGGCAGCTTGCCCGGTTTACGTGCGGGAACAAAGCCGGCACCAAGGGCTACAGCCACCGGTACACCAACCATAAAGCCGCGAGCCTCGGGACCCACGACCTTGGTGATTCCCATGCCGGCAAAGTGCTCGGCGAGGGCATCGGTCATGGCTTTAAGCGCCTCGGGATTGCCAAAGAGCGGCGTGATGTCTTTAAAGATGACTCCGGGCTCGGGATAGTCGGGGATGTCGACGATTTGAGATTCGAAGTCGTACATTACATGACCTTTCAATGGGTTGCCGAAATTACAGCAGCGGTTATATGCCCGCGGTGGCGGTGCCGGATTGCGAAGGGGCGACGACCTTGAGCGGCTTCACGAGAGAATCCTCGTGCGAAGCCGGCGCGGCTGTCTCTTCGTTTTTGGCCTTGGTGGACTCGGAGCGAGTGATTTCCTCATCGAGTGCATCGATGTCGGCGTCCTCGACCACGGCGTTGAGCGACTCAAAAACGCGGTTCTTGAGCAGCGCAGTGTGCACACCTTCCGTCAGGTCGTGAAGCTTCTTAAACGCACGCTCGAGCTTGGCGTCGCGCTCGTCATCGGAGGTATCCATTCCGAGCATGCTCACGAGCACCTGCTCAAACATCGAGGACTCGCGGTTGGCGGAAGACACGTACTGGCGCAGGTTGCGCGGCTCGATATGGAAGCGTGACAGCTCGGAGCAGTAACGGATAATCGGAAAATCGCGGCCATCGACAAGCTCGCGATTCTGCGGACTCTTGATGATGCGAATGAGGTCGTTCTCGGCGAGCGAGCGGATAAACGAAATCTCGACGCCCAGCATATCGGGAATGGTCTCGATGGGATGCAGCTTTTGCTTAGTCTCCTTGGGCTCCGTCTTGAGCGGAACATCGGACAGCAAGCCAACCTCGTAGGCGAGCGTTGACAGGTCCGTGGCGTTTTCCAAGCGCTGCTTAATCACGTTGAGTGGCATGTAGCGAGTCTTCTGCAAGTGCAGAATGACTTCCAGGCGATCAACGTCCTCCTTGGAGTACTGACGGTATCCCTTAGGCGTACGATGAGGGGTAATGAGCCCCTCATCCTCTAGAAATCTAATTTTTGAGTTCGAAAGATCGGGGTATGCGCCTCGAAGTAGGTTGACGACTTGGCCGATACTCAGATAGTTGCGTTCGGCCATGCCCTACTCACCGGTTTCGATGCGCTCCGGCGTGCTCTCGTGGTAGATGAGCGTAAACGTACCGATCTGGACGGAAGAACCGTCGTGCAGCGGGGCTGCATTGACAATGGCACCGTCGACCCAGGTACCATTGAGCGAGCCCAAGTCCTCGATGCGAGCGCCGAGGCCCTCGCGAATAATGCGCGCGTGGCTGCGCGAAACGGTCATGTCGTTGAGGAAGATGCCGTTCGCAGGATCGCGGCCGATGGTGGTCACGTCGTCCTCGAGCTCAAAGGCGGCACCAGTCTGCGGACCCTTGACGATGGACAGAACGGGGGCGGTGATGCGCACGTTGGCCATGAGGTCGGGAACGGTGACGTCGCTTGAAGGCACGCGGAATACGCAGGTAGCGTCAGCAGTCTTATCATTCTGAGGCATATTGTTAACCATGTTGTCCATGACAACCCCTAACTTATCGCGGACGTGCCGCAAATAATGAACCGTACGTAATCATACCCCAACGAATCAGTCTTCGATTTCAGGGTTCAGAAAGTCGATGTCCTCGTCCTCGGGATGCGTGAGAGCCTGTTTAATGGCCACTCCGCCCTTAATGGAGTAGATGACAGCCGTGAGCATGGAGAAGATCACGCCGCCGTACACAAAGAAGATGCCGAGGGGCACCGAGCTTCCGTTGAGGCCCGGGAAGGCCGTAAGGGTTGAAGGTAAAAGATGCAGGCCGTCAATAATGGGGAACCCGAGCAGCATAAGCGAGAAGCCGGTCATGAGCAGCGCAGTGGCAATCTTTCCGGGAAAGACGACATCGATGGGGCGACGGTGATAATGACGAACGATTAGCGTGCCGATTCCCAGATAGATGTCGCGGCCAATAATGAGCACGCAGACCCAGATGGGCAGCTCTCCGCGAACCACCAGTCCCAGCACGCCGGTGAACAGCAGCGCACGGTCGCAAATGGGATCCATGACCTTGCCGAGCCATGAGACCGTCTTAGTCATGCGGGCGATCTGACCGTCCATCCAGTCGGTGGAGGCGGCAACGGCGTAGATAACGATGGCGATGACGCGGTTGTTGTCCGTCACAAACAGGTACAGAAATACCAGGGTGAGGATCAGGCGCGTAAAGGTGATGAAATTGGAGATCGTAAAGATCTTATTCGACGGGTAATCGGAAGTGCCGATAAGCTCCTTTTTGATCTTCTTTTTGATGCCCACAGGACTCCCCCGCTGGTTAACGACAAAACTTTCGATACTATACCCGTTCCGGCGATGTCTATCCAGCGCAGCCATAGAGAGTCCAGACAAGAGGAAGGCACTTTTGGGCGGCGGGGGATTTCGCATTCGTGTACATCAGCCTCCAAACATGTCGAAAAATGTCGATTTTGGTGGCTGATGTACACGTTTTGATTCGGTGATTACATCGATCGGGAACGTTGTTGCTTTAAGCAAATTAATCATGATGACTGAAAACAAAAAAGGTCAGGCACTAGGTGCCTGACCTGCAAACTTCTGGTCGGGACGACTGGATTCGAACCAGCGACCCCTTGACCCCCAGCGGGGTCAGAATGACCCTGACCTGTGCTTATTTTGTTAAAACACGCGCAGATAGCGCAAGTAGCGCATAACCGCATTTGTAAATTTTACCAGCTCAGCGCGGTCTGTCCAGATAGCATATTATCGGCTTCGAGGAGCGCGGTGCAGCCGATGATTTAATCAACGGGGGTAGGAGCCCCGAATCGTCGCCTCTCCGGGTTCCTGCAGGTGGGCCCGCCTGTTTCTAATCAACTGCGGATTTAGGAGCAGACATGCAGAACGAGAAATGCAGCAATAATACCTTACGCGTATGCGGAGCCGGCGGCGTGAGGAAGAACAAGGGCAAATGGCAGGCTGTCGTGACGGTGGCCGACGAGATGACCGGGAAGAAGGTCCAGAGGACCAGGAACACCGGCGTGCCCTGCCTGAAGCAGAGCACGCGGGGAAAGGCGGCGGCGATGCGCGTCCTCGCGGAATTCAGGTCGGAGGTCGAGCTGGAACTCGCCGAGGCCGAGGAGGCGAGGGCCGCTATCGGCGCCGGGCTTCCCGCCGAACAGCGGGATGACTACGCCGCGCTGCCGCTCTCCGAGGCGCTCGAGAAGTTCATCGACTTCTGCCTGGAGATGAACAGGATCACCCCGACGATCCGCGACGACTACCACTACAGCGCCCTGCACATCGAGCGAGACGAGCTGGGTCTGGTCCCCGTGAACGAGGTGACGACCGACGACGTCAACGCGTGGTCGAGGCGCAGGATCGCCCTGGGCACGGCGTCGGACACGCTCAACAAGTCATTCAAGCTCGGCAAGCGGCTCTACGCCGTCCTGCTGAAGCGCAGCAACGACACGATCGGGAGGAACCCGTTCGACGGCGCCCTCGCGCCCAGGGTCATCGCCAGGCCCAGGAACGCGCTGCGCTCCGACCTCGTGCCGAAGCTCAACTCGGTGACCTCGATGATGTCGGACTCGACCTTCAGGCGGGCGGTCGTGCTCGCCCTGCACACCGGGATGCGCATCGGCGAGGTCTGCGGCCTGCGCTGGTGCGACGTCGACTTCGAGTCGGGGCTCATCACGGTCAGGCACTCCGTGGCCTACGTCAAGGAAAGGGGCTCCTTCATCAAGGACACCAAGAACCACGACCTGAGGACGATCCCCATCGACACGGTGGGCCTGCTCCCCTTCCTGAAGGAGATCCACGAGATCGATTCGCAGAGGCTCCGGGAGGCGTCGGCCCTCGGCCTGCGCGACCTCGCGGACAGCTACGTCGTGTCGCGGCCGGACGGCTCCTTCGCCACCACCAGCTACATCCGCAGGACGTTCTCGGAGACCAACGGCCTCATGGGCACGAACGACGAGCTGATCACCTTCCACGGCCTTCGCCACACGTTCGCGACGCAGTGGATCCGCCATGGCGGCGACATCAAGGCGCTGCAGTCGATCCTCGAGCACAAGGACGCCATGGTCACGCTCAACGTCTACGCCGACATCGAGCCGATGTCCAAGATCCAGAACATGCTGCGCGTGTCGCCGAGCCTGTGGCGCGGCTACCTCGGCCTGAGGGTGGACCCCGGCCCCATGTTCCAGCAGAAGATCCGCGAGGCGATCGAGACGCTCGAGGCCTTCGGCTACGGCATCACCGAGCCCGACGACCGCAACGTCCTCATCCGCGACGTCCAGACGATAAGCCGCCTCTACCCCACCGAGTACGCGGCAGTGCTGGGGGCCATCCCGACCGAGGCGACCGTGGTCGAGTAGAGGCTGAGACATGCGCTTTCCCAAATCCGTAGTGCAAGTACGGGAATGTGGAATAGCGTTTAGATAGATTCTACCCGGTCCTCTCGTTGACGCAAATGCGGCACGGGTTTCCGCGAACGCGGACGCCCGTGCCCTTCTATTTATGTTTACGCAAAGAGTCAGCGGGAATGCAGGTGAGGCCTCGCGGTTCAGGCCGGGGATTTTCAGCCGCGCCGTCCGATTTCGAATAAAGGCCTGCAGATGCAGACGGCTTTCGGGAGGCCCCGACGGCACCTCTCTCAAAAATTGGAGCATGGCCCGAGGGCGCCCATGGGCGGCCCTCCCGCCGTTCGGTTGGGCGCGGCGTGTAGCCCCGTAGGCGTGTAGCCGTGTAGCGGTGTAGTGCGCTGCGGATGTAGCTGCGTAGCGGCGTAGGCTGAAACAAATTCCCAATCCGGGAATGCACTTATATATAAGTGCAATCGTCTTGCCATAGACGGGAAGCCCGTCGGCCGGGCGGGAGCGGAGGGCCGGGCGGCGAATGCGAAAGGCCGGATGCAGCCGATGCCCTGAATGAGGTCCCAATACATGGGAGGGGCAGGTGAATCCATCTCTTCGGCCGCTCCCGAGGGCGTGGATTTTCCAGCCCTCGCCCCCGAGGTCATCTTGCAGACGATTCGCAAGTCTTCGAGCGGCAGGTACCTGATGGAGCAGAGGGCCGTGTTGGCGGAGTTGTCGTACTTCGACGATCTGGACGACGAGGAACTCCGCCAATTCGCCGCCCACGTCAGGCCGTGATTTTATAGAATTCAGGGAAGGCTGCTGTCACGTTCACCGTTTAAGAAGGTGCCGCTTTGAAATATCTCGTCGAGGATTGCGATAATCCGGCAGATCCCGTCCAGGACTACGCCGAAGCCAAGGAGATTATCCGCCGGGTACTCGGCTCCCACCCATCGGTGAGACAAGCCGGCATGTTCGGCTCGTTCGTCCGCGGCGAGCAGAAGGACTCATCCGACGTCGACCTGCTTCTCCAGGTCGACGGCAAGGACGCCTTCGAGATTATCGGAATCGGCCTCACCCTGGCCGAGGAGCTCGGGCGGGACGTGGACATGCTGACGACACTCCGTGGGGCCACGAGCAGTTTCATCGAGAACCTGAAAAGAGAGGGACGTCTCATCTACAGGAGGGATTAAGGAGAGGTAGGCCATGAGAACCCTTGAAGAGGCACGCCACACCCCCCGAAACTCGCACTGTCATCACACGGGCAATCAACACTGAATCCTGTTATGCGACATGGGCAAACGGTCACGTGCGCGATTAAAACGAATTCACTTAGCAGACTTCAAGAATGCTTTAGCACCGCAGGATGGCCATACGCGGAGCGCGGCACGCATAAGCCAAAAGCGGCATTAAAAGCCATCCCCTTCCCTGCTGAATGCGCGTCCTAGCCCATCAACCGGTCGGACCATCGCGAAGATGATCCGTGCTTCCATACTGCGATGCGATATCAAGCATCACGAATGTCCCCGCCCAACGGGGTTCTCCCCTCCGCAGGCGTTTCGGAACCCGCCCCCATCCCGAATTCCCACGCAGCGGCCGCGTTCACCGCCGACACGGGGGCCCTAGCTCCCCCGCGCCGCGGGCGCGGGCGGCGAGGTCGGATGTGAAAGCCGGACCGCAGAGGTATCGAGCGCACGCGGCCAGGGCCTCGAGGGCGCCTGGCGGGTAGGGAGATCCGAGCATGAGACAGGACAACGCGCAGGCCCGCGAAAGGTTCACGAGCTCCCCCGCGACGCGGCAGACCCTCGGCTGTCCCTCGTAAAGGATGCAGAAGACACGGTCGAGGTCCGACGGTTCGACCAGGCTGTACCGGCAGTCCGCATACAGTGCGCAGCCCCTCCCGCGCGGGTCGCCGTCCGAGTCCTCATCCGGCTCATGATGGCGCACCTCGACCCAAAGGCCCTCCAACACATCGTCGAACCCGAAATCGAGCTCCGCCTGGACGCTCTCGCCGAACGCATCGCCCAGGGCGAGCTCCGGCACCTTCGTCACACGGCCGTCCAGCCACTCAATCTCTCTCATCGCGCGCATGGTCCAAGCCCCTTCCGACACGGGACTGTCAGCTCAACCCGACCCTTACCCATACGGACGAACATAACTCGCCAGGGGAGGCCCCTGAAGGCCGTGCGCTACAACATGAGGCCGAATCCGCTCCCGGCTGGACAGGCCAACAACGAAGGAGCACACGGAACCGGCGCGGCGTTACAACCGTCCCGGCAAGCGTTTCACTTGGCCAAGTCATGATGCCGACAAACCCGGAAATGCTCCAACGGAGCGCCGAACGAGGGTAACAATATAAAGCCGTGCAACACGCGTTGGACGACCAGAACAACCCAAACAAAGGCCTGTCGGTCCCACCTTCAAGCCCAATAGCAAAATGTGCATCAGCGGATTTGCAGCGATACAAGTCTCAACCGTCACCATCACACCGCAGCGCGCCTAGTCCCACTCATCCTACTGCAAATGTCCCAGAACGAGAAAACGACCAGCTTAACATGCCACCCTTTATATCCGCACGCGCGTAATTCAACTCATAAGGACCGGCTGTCCCTTACCTGTGACACAATCTCAAACGCACAGAACAGAATCATCAGTCCAATCATCGCATAAGAGGCAGCCGAACCTTCAAGCACTATTCCACAAAGAACAATCTCCGCGCCGCCAATAAGAACTGTTATCAGGCGCTCTGCCTTTTTGCTCTCGCCGCTCGCATAAAAAGACGGCAAAGCGCACAAGATCACATATAGCCCGGGAAGGGAATACAGGATCGATAGTCCAAGCCCCCCATCAACCGCAGTGTTTTGCGTAAGAATCAACTGAACCCAAACGGCAATTATCACTGAGCAGGTTGTCGATAAAAGAAGACTAGAAATATAGCACGCAACAAAGTCCCGTCGCATTCGAACAGAGAAATCCGCGAACTCTCTTCGCCGCGTGGAAACAATAAGGTACACAGAAATTGCAAAAGAACCAATCAGAGAAAACAGCGGAACAACCAGCAATTCAAGCTTATTACCCCATCGATCAACCACACCCCCACTCCAATGAGCGGGAATTGTATCAGGGAGGACTGACCAAGCCGCCCATAGAATCAGAAATGGAAGAATAGAGAGGATGAATGATGATAACACTGCAGTAATTTTTTTTGAGGCTCTCATCGATTCCGCATCTCCTTGCGCGCCCACATTCCACTCCGCCTTAAATCAAGTATAAATAGATGGCGCTCGGTATTATTGGCGCAATCGCGATAGCGATTACCGCCGTTGTTTCTTTAAAAATGGTAGGAATACATGTCTCCAAGAATTGATATATCGATTGACGAGCTGCCCGAAGCGTCGAGCCTTCTTGATGGACATGACTATTCGTCACAAATCATTCAGCGTATCGCCGGGGTTCCAGTAATACTCGATGCATCGGGATGCCCCCATCCCCTTTTTTCGAAGTTGAATATGATGACAGGACGACTAGGTTTACAAGTCAAGCAAGTTAATAATCTATGTAGTCAATATAATACCGTTGAGCCCGCATATCGATACCGCTCAGCCATTCGCCTCGCCCCCGTCGCACGTATCTTCATCCGGTCTGTTACTTTTAA
>CBCSLZ010000024.1:0-38321 GCA_965141245.1 uncultured Collinsella sp. | reverse complement strand
CGTAGCGGGTGGTTTAAAGCTGGCCGCTGCGCGGCCAGCAGACTAAAGTCTTGAAACAAAAGCGCGGCAAAAGGCCGCGCACCATCTCTATTCAGATCTATATTGCCCGTAACGACTGCGCCGAGGTAACGCAGGCCCGGGGGTGACCTTCCTTTCCGGCGCACTCCGCAGGACGAAAGAACCCCCGCCGCACGTAGTGCGCAGCGGGGGTTCTTTCATGTCCGAGGACGCGCCGGAAAGGAAGGTCGCCCTCGGGCCGGACATACAAGACAGCTTACGCGACGGTGTAAACCCAGTTGTGCTTATCCTCAACAGCACCAGACTGGATGCCCGTCAGAGTCTCGCGGAGCTTCTTCATCACAGGACCGATCTCGGTGTAGCCAGCCGGGAAGGTCACAGTCTCGTCGGCACCGTAGACCTTGTTGTCGATCTCGCCGACCGGGGAGATAACGGCAGCGGTGCCGCACAGACCGCACTCAACAAAGGTGCCGGCCTTGACCTCGGCCCACTCGACGGGTCGCTGATCGACGGTCATGCCCAGGTCCTCAGCGACCTGAACGAGCGAACGGCGGGTGATGGAGGGCAGGATGGAGTCGGTGTGCGACTGCGGGACGACAAGCGTGCCGTCCTCCTTCACGAACAGGACGTTGGCGCCACCGGTCTCCTCGACATAGGTGCGGGACTCGGAGTCGAGATACAGGTTCTCGGCATAGCCCTCGCGGTGAGCCTCCATCGTGGGCTTCAGGGACATGGCGTAGTTCAGGCCGGCCTTGATGTTGCCGGTGCCGTGCGGTGCGGCGCGGTCATACTCGGAAACACGCAGCTTAACGGGCTTAAGGCCACCCTTAAAGTACGGACCGACCGGAGTCACGAGAATGCGGAACGTGTACTCAGGAGCGGGAGCCACGCCGATCACGTCACCGGAGCCGATCATAAACGGACGCACGTACAGAGTCGCACCGGAGCCGAAAGGCGGAACCCAAGCGGCGTTGGCAGAAACGACCTGCTTGACGGCCTCGACAAACTTGTCCTTGGGGAACGGGGGCATCTCGAGGCGCTGGGCGGAGTTGTACATACGCTCGGCGTTCATGTCGGGACGGAAGCAGACGATGCTGCCGTCCTCGGCGGTGTAGGCCTTCAGGCCCTCAAAGACCTCCTGGCAGTAATGGAAGATGCCGCCGCACTCGGAGACATGCAGGGTGTGGTCGGTGGTCAGGCCGCCCTCGTCCCACTCGCCATCCTTCCAATGAGCCTCGTAGCTGTAATCGGTCTTCATGTAGCCAAAGCCGAGGCTACCCCAATCGATATCCTTCTTCTCGACAGTCATATGTCGCTCCTTACATACACGGTTGCATACTCGCGAACCCGCACGCAAGGACCGAAGCCGGCCGCGTCGCAACGTCGCATACCCGGAAGCGTAGAGCCGGGCCAGGACACGCGGGCAGCATCAAAGCCGATGGCGCGTCGATTCGCATGCAGGTGATTGTACTCCCCGCACGCCTTGGATAAAACGTTTTTCTTTAACTAAGTAAAGTATTTTCATTTGCCTTCAACACAAAAGGCCCGCCATCGAATCCGATGGCGGGCCTTGGAATTAACGTCCGAAACCAAGCTCGGACTAGGCGTTCTTTTTACCGAGCTTAGCCTTAACCAGACCGACCACGGTCGGAATGATCGACACAGCGACAATGCCGACGATCAGCAGCTCAAAGTGCTCCTGCACAAACGGAATGCCACCAAAGAAGTAACCCAGCAGCGTAAAGACCGTCGACCAGGTAATGCCACCCAGCACGTTAAAGATGACAAAGTTGCGCCAGTGCATGCCGCCCATGCCGGCGATAAAAGGCACAAAGGTGCGGATGAACGGGAAGAAGCGACCGAGGAAGATGGCCAGATGGCCCCACTTATCCAGGAAATCCTCGGACTTTTTAATGCGCTCGGGCGTCATGGCCTTAACCTTGCCCGAAGCGATGATCTTTTTGCCAAAGAAGTGGCCGATCATAAAGTTACACTGATCGCCCAGGATGGCTGCGGCCCATGCGGTGGCCAGAAGCGCCACGATGTTAAAGCCGCCGTTATGGGCAAAGAAGCCCGAGGCAAACAGCAGCGAGTCGCCAGGAAGGAACGGGAAGAACACCACGCCCGTCTCGATAAAGATGATCAGGAACACGCAGCCGTAGGCCATAAGCGGGCCGGCGGCGATCCAGCTGGCAATCGCGGTGCGCGGGTCTTTAAGCAGCTCGGCGATAAAATTGATGAAACCCATGAAGTAAAACCTCTCAGTTGTGGGCGCGGACACGTCCAAGTTGACCAGTATACGGTTGCGGCGCCCCCTCGTGCGCAACCCCACAAAAGCATGACTCCATTACCAGCAAGTTTGCATAACTGACACTTGTCGCCCAAAGCACAGCAAAATCGCCCTTCCTAATCCCTAGCGAATCGCTATACTTTAGTGAATCGCATTGTCACGGCGCTAAGGGAGGGCGGCCGGTGAGCTTTATCAATACCATTCGCGAGGACATCAAGACCGTCCAGGCGCAGGACCCTGCCGCGCAAAGTGCCCTGGTCATCTTCCTTTCCTATCCTGGCCTGCACGCCAAGTGGAACCACGTGCCCGAGCACTGGCTCTGGGAGCACGGTCATCGCTCGCTCGCCCGCGTGCTCTCGCAAATCACCCGCCACATCACCGGCGTCGAGATTCATCCCGCTGCACAGATCGGCAAACATTTCTTTATCGACCACGCCATGGGCGTCGTCATCGGCGAAACCACCATTGTGGGCGACAACTGCGTGCTCTACCAGGGCGTCACGCTCGGCGGCACCGGCAACGAGACCGGCAAACGCCACCCCACCCTGGGCAACAATGTCACGGTGGGCACGGGCGCGAAGGTGCTTGGCAACATCCACATTGGCAACAACGTCAAGATCGGCGGCAACTCGGTCGTCGTTAAGGACGTCCCCGACAACTGCACCGTCGTGGGCGTGCCCGGGCGCATCATCAAGCGCAACGGCTGCCGTGTGTTCGAGGAGAGCTTCGACGCCAAGCAGCATCGCGAGTACATGCCCGACGATGCCGCCGAGCAGAGCGCCCTCAACCGTCAGGGCATCACCGAAAACGCCCGTCGCGTCAAGGAACTCGAGCAAGAGGTGGCCGAGCTCAAAGCCCTCGTCGCCAAACTTGTGGACGAACGCTAGGGCCGCGGGCAACCGCCACAGCATGAACGCCAACACAAACGGCGCGCCAGGGAATCCGCCCCCGGCGCGCCTTCTTTTCGATGTGACATGCGGGACTGCCCCTTTGTCACCTTATGCGAACTGGCTTAGGTAGAGGTCGGCATAAGCGCCCTCGGCAGCCAGCAGTTCCTTGTGCGTACCCTGCTCGATGATATTGCCGTGATCCATGACCAGGATGAGGTCGGCATCGACGATCGTCGACAGACGGTGCGCGATCACAAAGCTCGTGCGACCGCGCATGAGCGCGTCCATGGCGCGGCCGATGGCGAGCTCGGTGCGCGTGTCCACGCTCGACGTCGCCTCGTCCAGGATGAGGATCGCTGGGTTGTTGAGCAGCACGCGCGCGATGGTCAGCAGCTGACGTTGGCCCTGGCTGATGCTCTCGGCATCGTTAGCCACACGCGTGTCGTAGCCCTGCGGCATAGTGCGCACAAAGAAGTCAACCTGAGCGGCACGTGCGGCCGCGACAATCTCCTCGCGCGTCGCCTCGGGACAGCCATAGGCGATGTTCTCGGCAATGGTGCCATCGAACAGCCAGGCGTCCTGCAACACCATGCCAAACTGCTGGCGCAGCTCGCCGCGGTCCATACGGCTCGTGTCCACACCGTCGAGGGTAATGCGGCCACCGTCGATCTCGTAGAAGCGCATGAGCAGGTTGATGAGCGTGGTCTTACCCGCACCCGTGGTTCCCACCACCGCGATCTTTTGGCCCGGCTCGGCGGCAAACGACACGTCGCGCATGAGCGGCTTGTCGGGCGCATAGCCAAAACGCACGTGTTCAAAGGCAACACGGCCCTCCACCTTGCCCGGCAGCTTGGCGGCGGCCGCCGGCAACGGATCGGCTTCCATCTCGGACTCGTCGAGCAGGTCGAACACGCGCTCGGCGCTCGCCAGCGCGCTCTGTAGCGAGTTAAAGGTAAACGACAGCTGCGTCATGGGCTCGGACGCCTCATAGATAAACTGGAAGAACGCCTGGAACACGCCGACGGTCATATGCCCGGCAACCAACATGCTGCAGCCCACCAGCGCAATCACGATTTGCGCCAAGCGGCCGATAAAGCGCACCGCGGGACCGACGGCGTTAATCATAAAGTCGGCCTTGGTGCTCACGCGCGCCAGCTCCTTCGAAGCCTCGTGTACCTCGGCAGAGCTCTGGCGCTCGCGGTTAAACGCACGGATCACCAGACGGCCCGAGTAGCCTTCCTCGACCGCGCTCGTAATCTTGGACACCCACTCCTGGCGCTCGCCCGTCACATCGTGCGTGCGGCGCGACACGACCTTCGTCACCAGCAGCGAAAGTGCCGTAAAGAACAAAAAGACAAGTGTGAGCGGCACGCTAAACACGAACATCACGCTCACGGCGCCCACCACGGTACCGATCGACACCAGAAGCTGCAGCAAGCCGCGCTGCATGCTCTCGGACATCTTGTCTAAGTCGTTGGTCGCACGGCTGACGACCTCGCCGGGACGATGCGCGTCAAAGTAGGCAAGCGGCAGACGGTTGAGCTTTTGTGCGATGCGGTTGCGTAGGCGCAGGTTGAGGCGCTCGGCAACGCTCGACATCAAAAAGCTCTGGAGTGCGTAGAACGAGGCAGCGGCGGTCCAGATCATAAAGTAGATGAAGATGGTCCTACCGCAGTTCTCCCAGGTAATGCTGAAGGTTGTGTTGTTGGCAAACGCCAGCTTCATGTGCCCCCACAGCTCATCGATCACGCGGGCGCTGTAAGCCGGCGCCGCGGTGTTAAAGATGACATAGAACACGATGCTCGCGAACACGATATAGAAGCGCCAATGGTCGCCGGCGGCCTCGCTCCACAGGCGGCGCACCGTCGCCCAGGTGTCGCGGGGCGTCTCGTCCTCGTCCTCGTCGTCAACGTCGCGCATGCGCTCCGCCTCGGCGCGGGCGCGCTCGTCCTCGGCGCGCTCGTTTTCCTCGTAGAGCGCCTGGCGGCGAGCCTCGCGCTCCGCCGCTGCCTTGGTTACTTCGTCCAGGCCGGGCGTGGTGCCCGTCTCCTCGACTGTCTCTGCAACCGCGGCGTCACCGGCGATGCCCTGCTTCTTGAGCTCCTCGGTCATGCTACTCACCTCCCTTCATCTGCGATTCCGCGATAGCGCGGTACACCTCGCAGGTTTCCATAAGCTCGTCGTGCGTGCCTAAGCCCACGATCTTGCCGTCTTTGAGCACCACGATCTGGTCGGCATGCAGAATGGTCGAGATACGCTGCGCGATGATGAGCACCGCGGCATCGCGCGTCTCGTCCTGCAGCGCATGGCGCAGGGCGGCATCGGTCTTAAAGTCCAGGGCCGAAAAACTGTCATCGAAGATATATAGATCGGCATGCTTCATGAGTGCGCGGGCAATCGCCAGGCGCTGGCGCTGACCGCCCGAGAAGTTCGTGCCGCCCTGGGCCACCGGAGTATCGAGTCCCTGCAGCTGGTCGAGCACAAAGGTGCTCTGGGCAACCTGGAGCGCATGGAGCATGTCGGCATCAGTCGCGCCTTCGTTGCCAAAGCGCAGGTTGCTTGCAACGGTGCCCGAGAACAGCCACGCCTTCTGCGGCACGTAAGCGATATGCCCGCGAATCTCACCTTGCGAAAGGTCGCGCAGATCGACGCCGTTCAGGCGAATGGCGCCCTTCGTAGCATCGTGGAAACGCAACAAGAGCTTGGCCACCGTCGACTTGCCCGAACCCGTCGAGCCTACAATCGCCGTGGTCTGGCCACGGCGACAGGCAAAGCTCAGGTCGCACAGGGTGTCCTCGTCGGCATCGTCAAAACGGAACGACATATGGTCGAACACGGCAACCGCGTCGGCACCATCTGCGGACTCAGGCGCCCCGTCGCCCAGCGTTGCCTTGCCGTCCACGATGCTCGGCTCGATTTCGAGCACCTGCTGCGCACGGTTGAGGCACGCCGCGGCGCGCGGAAGCGTCAGAATCACCATCTGCGCCATCATCACAAAGAACAGGATCAGGATCGCGTATTCCAACACGGCCGAGATGCTGCCGATCTGCATGGCATGGACGCCCGCGCGGTTGCCGCCCACCCACAGCACCGCCACCTCGGCGATGTTCATCAAAAAGAAGCTGGAGCTATCGAGGCCCACAAACAGATGGTTGACCTTGATGGCGTTGGCCGCGTAATCGCTAAACACCTCGTCCAGGCGCTGCTCCTCGTGGCGCTCCTTGTTAAATGCGCGGATGACGCGCACGCCCACGATGTTCTCGCGCAGCACCACGTTCATGCGGTCGATAAAGCTCTGCAGACGCATAAAGATCGGCGCGGCGTTGGCAACGGTAAAGGCCGCCACCACCAGCACGATCGCAACGACCACGCCCAGCAGCGTGCCCATGGCAGGATCGATAAACCAAGCAAAAATGATGCCCGCCACGGCCAAGAACGGCACCGGCAGCACCAGCTGAATCGTCTGAAGGATAGCCTGCTGAATCACGTTGATGTCGTTGAGTGAGCGCGTGATCATCGAACCCGTGCCAAAGCGTTCAAAGTCGCTGGCTGCGAGTTCGAGCGACTTGTCGTACACGGCATTGCGGATATCGCAGGCCACGTTGGCGGCCAGGCGCGCCGAAAGATAGCAGCCCAGCACCGTGCCGCCGCTGGCCATGCCGGTCGCGATAAGCATATACAGGCCGTTGCGTAAAATATAGTCGATATCGCCCGTGGTAATACCGGTGTTGACCATGTTCGCCAGCATCGTGGGAACCAACAGCGTACCGACGTTATCTATCAGCACTGCAAACAGCGTCACCGCAATCAGACGACGGTACGGCCTCATAAACCTCATTAAGAGTCGCATGTCTCCCCCTCGATCTTATCGTTCGCATCGTTCTCCGCGGCCATCTGCTGTTTAAACGCCTCGCACTCTTCGTTAAGAACATGGGAGAACTTGCCGACCAGGCGCATAATCTCACACTGTTCCCAGGGCTCGAGCGCGCCAAAGGCACGCTGCTCGGCTTTTTGCGCCGGCAACGCGTAGCGCTTGGCAAACCGCACGCCTTCTTCGGTCAGTCGCACAACCTTGTTCTTACGACTATCCTCGGCAAACTCCAACGTCGCAAGCCCTCGCGCCCTAAGCGTCTTGATCGCCGAATTGATGGTCTGTTTGCTGTAGAACCATTCACTCGTCAGCCGACTCACGGCAACGCTTCCGCCCGCCGCACTCGTGTCGACGAGCATCCAGTAGGCGCAGTCCGAAAGACCGCAGGTGCGTGCGAACTCCGAATAGATACGGTCAAGCCCGTTGAGCATCCGGTCGAAATCGACCAGGCTAACTGCACTATTCATCTCTCCCACCATTCGATAGTCCGAGTTTTGACCAATTTATATCTCTACATTAGTCCGAGTTTTGACTATCGTCAATAAGCTCGTTGTTTATGGTCGGCTCTACATAAGCATATCGACAAAAAAGACCGCCGGCGCGGGAGCGGCGCCGGCGGTTGCGAGAGAATATCGATTGTTGGCTGTTAGGCAGCGACGGCCTCGTAGACCGTGGCGCCCGAGAAGCTGTCGTGCAGGCTCTTGCCGCAGATCCACGGCAGTTCGACGACCTCGCAGACCGTGTTGACCAGCTCGGAGCAGTCAGTAAAGTGGCCCTTATCGTTGAGGGCCTCGCAATCCTGAATACGCCAATAGCCATCGGTGTGCGTGATGTAGTACTCGTGATCGTTGATCGACACGAAAGCGCGCGTCTTGGAACGCAGCAGCTTCAGAAATCCTTCGAAGTCGGTCTCGACGACATCTCCAGCCTGGAACATGATGTTACCTCCTGGCCCGGCGCCACCATGGCGCGTTGATAAACGTTGGTGCTCCTTTAGTAAAACCTTTATCAGAGCTTATGCGCGCATCATTTAGGCAAGTGGTAAAAAACCGCAGGGTAGACGGGATAAAACGTTTAACCATCCCACCGGTTTATCACATTCTGGCCGAAGTTTTATGCAAACCAACTTTTCCACTTGGTAGCTTGCATTGTTTGGGGCCGACTGCGCGATTACGGTTTTGGTTCGACGGGTAAGAACGAGGCAACGAAACCGACGTCAGGAGGACCCATGGAGACCATCGAAGCGCTCATCCACCGCCGCAGCTGCCGCAAATACAGCGATCGCCCCGTCGAGGCCGAGAAGCTCGCACGCATTATCGAAGCCGGCCAGTACGCGCCGAGCGGCATGGGACGCCAGCCGGTCACGTTCGTCGCCGTCACCGACCCCGCAACCGTCGAGCGTCTCTCGCAGCTCAACGCCCAAGTTATGGGCAGCAAGGGAGATCCCTTCTACGGCGCCAAGACCGTTGTGGTGGTGCTCGTCGACCGCAGCGTGCCCACGCACCTGGAAGACGGCTCGCTCGCCATGGGCAATCTGCTCAACGCAGCCTATGCGCTGGGCGTCGATTCGTGTTGGATCCACCGCGCGCACGAGGTCTTTGACTCACCCGAGGGACTGGAACTGCTGACCAAGTGGGGTCTGCCCGCCGACGGAAGCCTGCGCGGTGTAGGCAATTGCATTCTGGGCTACGCCGAGGACGCACTCCCCGAGGCCAAGCCTCGCCGCGACAACGTGGTGTATGTTCCGCCGTTCTAACGAACGGCGGACCCGTTGACGCTGCGCGGGCCGCTCGCTGTTGGTGCCTGACATCGAGTGAGCTACTGTTGGCATCCGGCACCTGGACAGCTAATTAACGGGATGATAGAACGTATCGACGACCGTTTGCTTTACGTTGTCCTGATCCAGATAGAACTCGGCGAAGGTGTCGCCCTGCTGCATGGTGCCCTGCAGCGTCACGACATCAAACGAAGTCAGGCCGTGCTCGAGCATCGTAGTTGCTAGATAGCTAAACTCGTCGAGACCCAAATTGGTCCACGTATAGTCGCCCATGGCCTGATACAGGCTGATGAGCATGGCGGGGTTGCTCTTGGCACTGCTGAGCACCTTCGATGCAAACGCCTGCACATAGCTCACCTGACGCGCCGTACGATCAAGCGAAGACGTCAGATTCGTCGTGTCGCGCCACTGCACGTACTTTTCCGCCGTTGTACCAAACAGCGTGGTCTCCTGGCCCTCGACCACCGAGGTGCCCGGCACCGTCTGCGTGGGTACCAGCGTTACGCCGCCGATAGAGTCGTTAATGGGAGCCACGCCCTCGATATTGAGCGTGTAGTAATAGTCGACCGGAATGTTATCGAGCACGCGCGAGGCAGCGGCGGCCGTCAGTGCCGATGAGTTATCGCCATCGGTGCCATAGGCGAACTGCAAGCACAGCTGCTCGGTCACCTGGCCGGCAAACGAACCATTGGAGTACGTATCTACGGCAACCATGCTGTCACGCGGGATGATAATACCGCGGGCCTCGCCCGTGTCGGTATTAAGCGCTACGACCATCACGGTATCGGACTGGCCCTTCTGGGTGCCGTCATCGTTGTTGCGGCCATCAAAGCCGATAAACGCCACCGTGGCCATATGCTTGTTGAGCGCATACTTCTTGCCGTTATAGGTAATGGTGTCGCCCTTGGCCTTAATGACCTTTTCGGTCTTTTCCTCAATCTTCTTTTTGCCTTGGTTCACGCTGTGATTCACAAAGCCCCAGCCGGCAGCGGCAATCGCACCAATCGCGAGCAGCACGATCAGCAGCGTGCGGATACGGCGGCGGCGCTTGATGCGCTTAATCGACTCTTTGGAGCGTCGACGGCGCTGAGGCCCCGCCTCATCAAGCGAAGGCCACTCTGCCTCATCAATAGGCTGCGCCGCAGCTTCGTCGGTCTTTGCCGATGCGTCGGACGGAGCCTCGGCCTTGCTCTGGGATTTTTCGTCAGGTTGAGGCGTCGGAGTGCCTTTGGTCTCCCATTGAGGCTCGACAGGCTCCGCCGCATCCCGAACCTGCTGCTCGGGATTGTTTACTTGATTTTCGTCGGGATCCACCGCATCGATAAAGTGCTTGCCACGGGGGTTCATGACTATTTTGTCTCCTGGTCGCTTGTTAACACACCGCTCACAATATAGCGCGAGTTGCCCTGCGAGCTATCGAGCATGCAGGTGCTCAACTGCACAATCTTACTATCTGCATCAAGTGTCACGCCGTCACGTACATTTTTGAGCAATGCGTCAGGATTGCAGACCGAATTAAAGTAGTCCTGGCGCACGGCAGGGTCGGCAAAGTTAAACGAGTTGAGAATGTGGCGGTCGTCATATTGATAGGCCGAGACAATCTTGTACTTCAGAATATGGCCCGGCGTGTAGATATAGAACTCGGCGTTCTCGTTAAAGAAGTCCGCGTCCTCAAAGTTATGCAAGTTGTGGAACACACCGCCGTTCACATGGCCGTAGATCACCGTGACGGGATCGCTAAAGTCGCGCGCGTTTGCCATCTGACTAAACGCCGTGCCGTAGGGGTCGTACTTGCCGTCCTTGTCATGGTCCAGATAAAACAGGTCATCCGTCGTGCTCTGCAGCAAGGGCGTGTTGATATCCGCACCCGGAATGTAGAGCCACGCATAGATATCGGCATTCTCTTGAATGAGCGGAGCGAAGTCGATGGGGTTGTCCGGCAGCTCCTTGCCCTTTGATTCGACCTTCGTGGCGGGCTTGCCTGTTGCACTCATCTCCTCGGCGCGCTGCTGCTCTAGATGATTCATATAGAGCACGTAGCCGCCGCAGCCGACTGCGACCAGCAACAACACTACGAAAACGCCCTTGAGTATCGTGGCGCGACGCTTTTTGTCCGAGTCGTCCATATGCTTAACTTCCATATGCTTGCCCTGCGGCTGCTGTGCCATGGTGTTCCCTTACCCTGTAAATCAGTCAAAAAAAGGACCCGCACAAGTACGGGTCCTCAAATCTTACGGTTGAAACCGTGTGTGTGCTAGTTGTTCTTGCGAAGAGCAACGAAAGCGCAGGCAGCGCCAGCAGCGGCAACAGCAGCCACAGCGGCAACGGCGGTGGTGTTCACACCGGTGGCCGGGGACTTAGCACCGTTGTCAGTGGTAACAGCGCCAGCAGCGGTCTTCTCAGCCACGATGGTGTAGGTGGAGAGCTTGGTGACCTTAAAGGTAACATTGCCGTTGTTGTCGGCAGTGAGGTTCAGGGTCTCCTTGCTACCGTCGTTGTGCTGGACATAGACGGTAACCTTGGCGTTGGCGTAAGCCTTGCCAAGGGTGAAGGTGACGGTCAGCGGGTTGGACTCAGAAACGGTACCCTCGACGGTCTCGGTGATCTCAAAGGAAGCGACCACGTTGGCGTTGGCAGGGGTGCCCTCGGCGTTCTTGGTGGTGGAAGCAACCTTGACGTTAGCGTTGTTAACGCTGGCGGTCACGTTGTTGGCGCCGGTGGCGGTGGTGTTGGCCGGGCTCGGGGCGGCGAAAGCAGCCACGGGCAGAGCCAGGGCAAGAGCGAGAACGCTCAGTGCTGCCATGAATCTCTTCTTCATGTTAGGTACTCCTCAACTTGCAGCTTGTGGACCTTTAAGTGCCTAGTAGTACATCCCTTTTTTATAAATTGTGACTAATGAGTTCTATATGAAACAACATCACTGCTTTTTTGCTCGCTCATTGGCCCCAAACAGCGACTTAGTGTGATGGTTCTGTGACTTATTGGCCTTGTGTCACGGGCGTGACCTGCGAACCCACGCCGTTTGCACCGGTTTCGCTATCCTCGCTGTCCGCATCCTCGCCTTTTTGGGTATCGGCGATCGTTGCGGCAGCGGCAACAATACCGCGCTGAGGAGCCACGCCCGTCTGTGTCTGAGCGCCCTCGACAAGCTCCGTGCCGGCATGCGCGAGCTCAGCAGACTTGAACATCGCACTCAGGTCGACCCCGCCGCCAGCGTAACCGAGTGCGGCAAGTGCGATCACAATCGCCGCAACAACGACCGCAATCGGAACATAGCGATGCCATCCAGCGGGATTGAGCCCACTTCGGCGAGCAGCGCCACGGCTAATGTAGCCCAGCGTTCCGTCGTGCTTGAGCTTAGAGCCCACCACGCGCTTGCGCCCCCACAGCGTCGACTCGGCCTGCATAGCCAAGCGAGCGCTTGCCGAAGGATAGCCGTATTTGGTGCGTTTGAACGAACCGTCGAACCCCGACGCGTGCTTGCCCCACGTCCGGGACGTCGTGCGGCGGTTAACTGGAGCCGCGCTCCGTCTATTCCGGTTTGGTTTTGAAGTCTCCGCCATACGCCCCCGCACGCTGTAACGCAATCGAAACATTACTGCTTTGGACTGTAGCACACGCGCCGCACGCGGTCACGGGCACCTCGCTCAGCGGTCGTCGTCCTTCAGCAAGCGCCACAAGGTCGTGCGGCTTATTCCCAGCACCTCGGCAGCGCGGGTCCGGTTGCCCTGAAGGTAGCCTACGACCAGCCGCGCAATGTCGCGTTCGGTATCGGCCAGTGGACGCAGGATATACAGGTCGCTGTCGAGCGTCGGAGCGCCAAAGGTTGCGGTTTTGATGACGTCCTCCTGGGCGAGCACCTCCTCCGCCACCGCGCGCTCCGCCACACCCGACCCTACTAATATATAGAGTCGTTCCGAGACCTCGCGAAGCTGCAGATAGTTGCGTGGCCAGCGATAGCCGTTGAGCGTCGAGGCAGCCTCCTCTGACATACTCGGAGCGGCAGTTCCAAAGACATCTGACAGATATGACAAATACTGCGCAACCTTATTCGATGCGCCACCCTGCTCGGCAATCGCAGGCGCCACACTTACTGCGCACGCCAAGCGCTCGGTTACAAAAGCGGCCTGATCGCTTTCGCCACCGCCCGGCATATCGTTTGCCGTCAGAACCACATGACAACGCGCGGCCAGCGCCGTGTCGGTCATCGTGGAGACAAGCTCGCGCAGACGATGCGGCGAAAGTGCATGCCAACCGTCAATACAAAGGGTCAGCCCTGCCTGAAACAGCGGCGATTCCGAGCTTTTGAGCAGATGGCGCCAGCCGCGATCTGTGAGCTCGTCAAGTGCCACGGACACAAATGGTTCGTCAGCATAAGGCCCATCCAGATAGAGGCGTTTTGCAATCTCTGACTGGCCAGCACCCAGCTCGCCCTCCAACATGAGGGGCACGCCGCGGGCATAGCTTTCGCAGACGGGGCCAGCGACCGCAGCGGCACCCTCGACAATGCCGTACGCGCTTGCCTCGTAGCGCGCCTCGACCTCATCTGCGTTAAGCCACTCAATACCCGCGTGTGCCGCCGCACCGTGCACCTCACGGACCACGACCACCCAAAGCGCGCCGTATTCCTTGGCGACCGGACGCACCGTGAGGCTCAAGCGCCCTCCCGCATGCCCCATCACCAGGCGCGTGCCGTTGCCCACACGCCCCAGGCGCTCGGCGACAAATGCCGCGACATCTTGCTCGAGTGCGACATCATCCATGGTCGAAATCGCCACGCGTCCATGCCCATCGATTGCCAACGCCGAGGCCCCGGCAGCAGCCAAGGCCTCGATCAAGATTTGTAGCTTGGCGTCACTGTTCATATTGCGCCCCGTCCTCGGCGCCACGCCGCCACCGACGGCCGCGCGGGCGAGTGTTTCAAAATTGAACGATATTGCTCACCAAACACTATAGGGCAGAAGCCGCCGTCCTGCGAGTATATGAGTTGCCCCGCATCGCCATCCTGGCGGGGCGATAAGAGCTCTTCGGGACCTATAAACCTGCGGACAAGCCATACCCGCAAGAGCTCCTATCGCTCCACCGCGGACATGCGCTCGCCAGCACGCAGCACGCAGCACGCAAATAAGCTACTTCTCTACCAGATTCCCAGCACGTGCTGCATTCCCAAACTCATGCACGCAATGCCAATCCAGCAGCAAAAGCCCAATGCGATGGGCTTGCCGCCCTTTTTGACCAGCTCGACAATATCGGTATTAAAGCCAATAGCCGCCATGGCCATCACGATAAAGAACTTCGACAGCTCCTTGATGGGCGCCGTAATGGATGCAGGAAGCTGAAGCACCGTGGTGATCACGCTCGCCAGCACAAAGAACAGCACGAACATGGGAAACGCGCGTTTAAGCGAGAACGTGCTTTTGGCGTCGCCGCCGGCCTTGCGCGCCAGACGCATCTGCCAGCATGCGAGAACCAACGTAATGGGAATAATGGCCAGCGTCCTGGTGAGCTTGACCACCGTGGCGCTTTCGAGCACATTGGCGCCGGGATGCATACTGTCCCAGGCGCTCGCCGCAGCCGTTACCGACGAGGTGTCGTTGATGGCAGTGCCGGCAAACAAGCCAAAGCCCTCGTTGGTCAGCCCGAGCATGCCGCCGAGCGTCGGAAACACGAGCGCCGCGATAACGTTAAACAGGAAGATGACCGAAATAGCCTGGGCAATCTCGCGATCGTCGGCATCGATGACGGGCGCGGTCGCGGCGATGGCAGAACCGCCGCAAATCGACGAACCCACGCCCACAAGCGTCGCGATCTTGCCCGGCACGTTCATAACGCGGCAGAGCACGAAGGCAATGACGAGCGAGGTCGAGATCGTTGCCACGATAATCGGCAGCGACTGAGCGCCTTTGGACAGAATCTGCGAGAGGTTCATGCCAAAGCCAAGCAGGATTACCGCGTACTGCAAGACTTTTTTAGACGTATAGGTGACACCGGCGGCGAGCTGTTCGCGACGATTCTTGGGAAAGACGAGCGCCAGAACCATACCAAAGAGGATGGCAAACACCGGCCCGCCGACCACCTCAACCTGTTTGCCGAGCAACGTCGCGGGGATGGCGATGATCAGGCAGAACAAGACACCCTTCCAGCGCTCGCGTACGATATTCGCCAATTGCATATGGGATTCCTTCTTTCTATTTCACGTTTGCGACGGCTTATGATACGGCAATATTGAGCACAGCCCTGCGCAAACAAAGGCTAAGATGCCGCAATAGTTCTCGGACGACAGCCGAATTACCCACCACGGAGAGCTGATTCGCGGCATAATTAACAGCTGATATATGAGTGTGATAGAACGGTTGCGAGGCACTATGGAAGAATCGATGCACGTCGGCGAGCAGGAAACGAGCCTGCAGGACCAGTCCTACCACACCATTCGACGCAAAATCGTCTACCTGGACTACAAGCCGGGCGAAAAGCTGGGCGTCAAGCAGCTTTGCGACGACCTGGATATGGGGCGCACCCCTGTGCGCGAGGCACTGGTGCGTCTGGCGCAAGAGGGCCTGGTGCGCACCGTGCCCCAAAGCGGCACCTACGTCTCACCCATCAACCTCACCCTTGCCGAAAGCGCCTGCTACATTCGCGAGCACCTGGAAAAGCAGGTGATCGTGGAGTGCTGCGCCCGTGCCACCTCGGCAGGCATCGAGCAGCTCGACCGAGCCATCGCGCTGCAGGAAAAGACCATGGCCGAAGAGGATCGCATCGGCTTCTTTTTAAGCGACAACCTCATGCACCGCATGATCTTTAGCATCGCGTGCCGCAGCACCGTGTGGTCGTGGCTCGAAGAGACCAATGCCGACCTGGAGCGCTTCCGCTGGCTGCGCGCCGCCACGCAGACGCTCGACAATCAGGAGATTGTTAACGAGCACAAGCAAATCCGCCGCGCCATCGCCGGCCGCGACCCCATCGAGGCGAGCTTTTTGGTCAGCAAGCACCTGCATATGATGTTCCGCAACCAGACCGAGGTCCTGGACCAATATCCCAAGTACTTCGAGACCAGCAAGCTCCGCTAACCTGCCAAAACCACCACAAAGGGGACAGGCACCTTTGTGGTGGTTTCTCCGCACAAAAAGGCCCGGCTCCGTCTGACGCGGAGCCGGGCCTTAGTTGTTAGAACGGCGGAACCAACTATTCCACGGTCACGCTCTTAGCGAGGTTACGGGGCTGGTCGACGTCGCAGCCGCGCAGGATGGCGACCTCGCGGGCGAGCAGCTGAAGCGGAACGCTCGCCGTGATGGGACTGAACACGTCACGGACGGCCGGCACGCGGATGATACAGTCGGCAATTTTGTTGATCTCCTCGTCGCCCTCGGTGGCAACGACGATGACCTTGGCACCGCGCGCCTTGCACTCCATAAGGTTCGACACGGTCTTGTCGTAGGTGGCGCTCTTGGTGGCCACGGCGATGACGGGGAAGCCTGGATCGATCAGCGCGATGGGACCGTGCTTCATCTCGCCGGCAGCATACGCCTCGGCGTGCAAGTAGCTGACCTCCTTGAGCTTGAGTGCGCCTTCGTAGGAGATGGCAGCGCCCATACCGCGGCCCACGAACAGCGCCGACTGCGCGTCCTTGCACAGCAGGGCGGCCTCGTGCACGGCCTCGGTCTGGGTATCCAAAATCCACTGGATCTGCTCGGCCGTATCGGAAAGTTCGCGGAACAGCATGCGCGCCTGCTTGGTGGTCAGACGGTACTTAACCTGCGCCAGCAGCAGAGCAAGCAGCGTCAGGCTCACAACCTGGCCGATGAAGCTCTTGGTCGAGGCGACCGCGATCTCCTTGTTGGCCTTGGTGTAGATGACGCCGTCGCTCTCACGCGCCACGGGGCTGCCCACCACGTTGGTGATGCCAAAGACCTTGGCACCCTTGATGCGCGCATCGCGAATGGCGGCGAGGGTATCGGCCGTCTCGCCCGACTGGGACACGGCAACGACGAGCGTCGTCGGCGTGATGATGGGGTTGCGATAGCGGAACTCGCTGGCAGCCTCAACCTCGGTAGGAATGCGAGCCCAGCCCTCAATAAGGTTCTTTGCGATGAGGCCTGCATGATAGCTGGTGCCGCAGGCGATCACGTAGACACGGTCGATGTCGTTGAGCTCCTCGAGGGACAGACCCAGCTCATCAATATCGAGCTCGCCGGCAGGCGTCATACGGCCAACCAGCGTGTCGCGCACGACGCGCGGCTGCTCGTGGATCTCCTTGAGCATAAAGTCGGGATAGCCGCCCTTTTCGGCCATGTCCAGATCCCAATCGATATGGGTGACCTTGGGCTCGATGGCATTGCCGGCCTCGTCGGTGTACTCGACGCCCGCAGGCGTAAGCTTGGCAAACTGACCGTCCTCGAGCACCACGACATCGCGGGTGGCGTCGATGAGCGCGATGACGTCGGAGGCAACGTAGGAGCCGGTCTCGCCCACGCCGACCACAATCGGGGAGTCCTTGCGGGCAACGGCGATTACGCCAGGCTCGTCGGCGCACACGGCGGCCAGACCGTAGGCGCCTACCACGTGGGTGCAAGCCTCGCGCACGGAGGCCATCAGGTCGTGCGTCTCGGCATAGGCCTCTTCGATCAGATGCGCGAAGACCTCGGTATCGGTCTCGCTCTTAAAGTGATGGCCGCGGCCCTCCAGCTCCTCGCGCAGCTCGGCGAAGTTCTCGATGATGCCGTTGTGGACGATGGCGATACGACCGTCGCAGCTGGTGTGGGGATGAGCGTTAACGACGGAAGGCTTGCCGTGGGTAGCCCAACGGGTGTGGCCGATACCGCAAGTTGCGTCGCTATCGATATTGGAAAGCTCGCTCTCCAGACCCGCAACCTTACCCACGCGGCGGATAACGTCGAGGTGCGCCGCGGCGCCCTCGCCCACCTCGAGCGCGACGCCCGAGGAGTCATAGCCGCGATACTCCATGCGCTTAAGGCCTGTGACCAGGATGTTCTTTGCAATATCAGAGCCGGTGTAGCCGACAATTCCGCACATAGGATAAATCCCTTCGTCCGCGTGACTGCAAAACGTCCACGCACATGGGCGCTGAGACGTATAACGTTCGAGTATTGTACTCACGCAAACGCAAGCTGATATACCAGAAGTGGTATCTCAACTTAGATACCACTCGATGCACACATGCCCAAACCACCACGATGGGGACAGGCGCCTTTGTGGTGGTTTGGACCGAGGCGGCGCTCTGTCCCGGCGAAAGATCTCGATCTGTAACATCTGGGGCTCCGGAAGCCGGCTTGGTGTTACAGATCGAGACATTACGGTTCGGCCCCTGCGCTATGTCTCGATTTGTAACAGGTAGAGCCGGTTTTGCCGCCCAGATGTTACAGATCGAGACAATTGAAGGCCCGGGCAGCTCAAATCACCACAAAGGAGCCTGTCCCCTTCGTGGTGGTCGCGCTGGCAGCATCGTTTTCCCAGATAAAACCTGCCAAAATAAACCTGTCCCTAATTGGCAGGTTTTGACACCCTAGGGGCGGGCGATGCTACAATCTGGCTTGTACTTGAAACGCATCAAAGGGGCCGCTATGGCAAAGGTTAAAATCAGCGACGTCGCGCGCGAGGCAGGGGTTTCGCTGGGCACGGTTTCCAACGCACTCAACCACCCCGAAAAGCTGCGCCCCGAGACCCTCAAGCTCATCAACGAGACCATCAATCGCCTTGGCTATCTGCCCAACCAAAGCGCCCGTCAGCTCGCGGGCGGCACCACCAAGTCCTTTGGCCTGGTCCTTCCCCGTCTCGACCACGGTTTTTCGCTCCAAATTGCCAGCGGCGCCCATAACGAGGCCCGCAAGCACGGTTACGACCTGCTCATCGCCAACGCCGATAATGACGATATTCTCCAGGACCATTACCTGCGCTACTTTATGGGCACGCAAATGTCCGGCGTCATGGTTCAGCCCATGGCGTCCCCCGACTGGCACCCCGCAACGACCAAGATGCCCGTGCCGATCGTCCATCTGGACATCCACTGCTCCGAGCCCGGTTACTACGTGGCCGCCGACAACGAGGCACAGGGGCGCATTATCGCCGAGCTCGCCATCGCCCGCGGCGCACGTCATATCACCGTTGTGGGCAGAGCGGCATTCATGCAGCTCACCCTGCGCGTACTTGGCATTCACAAGGCCCTCGCCCTGCATCCCGATATCAAAATTGAAGTCATTGACGCCGGAGAGTGGAATACCGCAGCCGACGGCTACAGCATTGGCGCTCAGATTGCCGGGCGCCCTGCCGACGAACGCCCCGATTTTGTCGTCGGCCTGACCGACGTGTTAGCCTCGGGCGTTATCTCGGCATTGGTCGACAAAGGCATCTCCGTCCCCGAGCAGGTTCGCGTGGCCGGATGCGACGGCAACCCACTCGCCTGGAGCGGGTCGGTTCCCCTCACCACCGTGGCACCGCCGGGTTACGAAATTGGCCGCAAGGGCGTTCAGTTGCTGATGGAGCAGATTGAGAACAAAGCCCCGGCAAAGACCAAGCATATCCGCGTCGGCTCTGCAGCGCGCACCGTCACCGCAGTCGCCACCGCCGAGGATATCAACCGCCAAGAATTGGTACGTCCGTTTCTACTGGAGCGCGCCAGCACCCAGGCAAGCAACCAGACCGACGCCACGGCCATCAACCTAGGCGCATATCTATAGCACGTCGGCCAGTATGCCAAAACGCCGCTTAAGCGAAAGGGGCCCGACCATTGCCGGGCCCCTTTTGCTTAAGCGCACAGACGGCCAATTGCTCGCTTCAACGCCGCAATTGCCTAGCGTACGGCCTTGACCGCCGCCGCCAGGTCGAACAGCGAATCGAGCACGGCCTCGCAGCCATCCACCACATCCTGCGGCAGTGGGACGATATCGGGCACGGCAAAGACATGGCAGCCGGCCGTGATGCCCGAGACGCAGCCGTTGCGCGAATCCTCGACCACGGCACATTCCTCGGGGGCAAAGCCCGCGCGCTCGCAGGCGAGCAGATACATCTCGGGGTCGGGCTTGCCGTGCACGACGTCCTCGCCACAGGTCACCGTTTCAAACTTGTCAAAGAGGCCGACCATCTTAAGGTTGCGTTCAGCCGTAGCGAGGCGCGACGACGTCGCAAGGCCCACATGATAGCCCGCAGCCAGCAGCTCGTCTATGCACTCGGCGGCACCGGCCTTAAGCTCCAGTTCGGTCTTGACCATCTCGTCGCGAATCTCCTTGTGGCGGACATAGACCGCCTCGGTGGTTTCATGGCTGCCATAATGCTTATCGAGGATGTCCATAACATCGGGCAGCGTGCGGCCGATAAACTGATGGATCAGCGCTTCATCAATCGCGACCCCCAGCTCGGCAGAGCCCGCCTTCCATGCCTTAATGCCCAAACGCTCGGTATCGACCAGCGTTCCGTCCATGTCAAAAATAACAGCCTTGATCATATCGGTCCCCCATCGGCTCTCGCTATCGCATTACCGCAACTTTACCGCATTTAGCAACTTGTATATAACGTATATACCATATTGCACTTTCGTTACATAGATAGAAGTCTTATGACAAGCAGTCCGGTAGGATTATAGTTTTTGACCGAGTACATATTGGTAAGGATCAATTCATGTTTTCAGACACCACCGCACCTGCAAAGGAGCTTCAGGACAAACTCGCAGAGCTCGAGCAGCTGCTTTTGGCATACGGACGCGTTGCCATCGGCTTTTCCGGCGGCGTCGACAGCAGCTTTTTGGCCGCGGTCTGCGCCCGCATCATGCCTGCTAGCACGCTTCTCGTCCACCTCACCACGCCGCTCATCGGCACGCCCGAACAGGCTTCGTTTGAGCGATCCGTTGACGGGCAAGCCAACGAGGAGCCACATTTTAAGCTCCCCGTGCTCAATCTTTCGGTCGATCAGTTGCAGCTCCCCCAAGTAACCTGCAACGATGCCAATCGCTGCTACCACTGCAAGCACGCCGGCTTTACCGCTATCGTCAACCACGCCAAGTCGCTCGGCTTTCCCACCGTCATCGATGGCAGCAATGCAAGCGATCGCGGCGACTACCGCCCCGGCATGCGCGCGGCAGAAGAGCTCGGCGTACGCTCCCCTCTTATGGAGGTCGGCTTTACCAAGGACGAAGAGCGCGAGCTGTTGCGCGCATGGGGCTATCCCGTTTGGAACCTACCGGCGGGAGCCTGTCTTGCCACGCGCGTTCCCACGGGCGAGGAGCTTACGCGCGAGAAGGTCGATTTAATCCGCGCCTGCGAGGATTACCTGCACGATATTGATCTGGCACAGGTACGCGCGCGCCTGATCGGCGGCTGCATGCATATCGAGGCCGCGCCCGCAGATGTCGCCAAGATCGCCGCCCTCGGCGGCGGCACCGTCGATGCCGAGGGCAAGGCCCCACTGCCCGCCGCTATCGAGTCCGCGCTGCGCGAGCTGGGCTGCGGCCACATCTCCCCCGAGGTCACCCCCTACATCCACGGCAACATGAACCTTTAGGTTACGCCGTTTTACAAACGGCGTACCTGCTCGGCGCTGCGCGGGCTCCGGGCACGGCAATCTGACGTTCAACTTCACGGGCGCGACCAAAAGGTCAGCGCCCGCTTGTTTCACGTCACCTTACCGCACCCGATGCCCGCTCGCTCGCATATGCTCAACCTGGACTGCGTTAACTGACCTACCAAAAAGGAACAGGTTTATTTTGGCAGGTATTATCTGGGGAAACGCCGAATAGCTTTATGTACACAACCGCCGCAGCTCCATATGAGGTAAATGAATCCGTAGCGTTTGTCCCAAATCTTAAGTATTTGTTCGACAGAACGGCCTCTGCCGGCTCCTGCTAGACTGGTAGATTCCCAACCGTCCATCCAGGAGCCTCAATGTCGCGCAAGTCCGCCTACAAGCAAGTACTTTCCATCGGCACCGCCGTGGTGCTGGGGTTTGCGTTGTTTACGGGATCGCTCGACGGAGCTCCCAAGCTGCTGTCGCCGCAAAGCGATGAACAGGCGGCAGCCCTGGCCGAGAAGCAAAACGAGAGTCCCAGCCGCACCGATGACGAGGCGGACCTGGTCGCTCGGCTCGAATCAGGAACAGCGAGCTCCTCGGACTCTCAAAATAGCCAAGACCCTGGTGATGGCTCCGAATCCACCGCGACCAACACCAACGACAACGTTGCCGAGGACAGCTCCACCGTCCCCATCGACGAGGTGGAAAACCCCGACCTCAACCGCGCCCGCGGTGTTTATCTCAGCAGCATTCCCGACTACGCCGGCAACCCCTACATCGCCCTTCGCGCCGACAGCACGCACCCGCTCGGCACGCCGTCGTTCACGCTTGACGAGTATGAGCGTGCCACCGAAGAAGGCTGCTTTAAGAAATTCTCCAAGCTCGACAGCCTGGGCCGCACTCGCAAGGCGCTCGCCTGCGTAGGCCCCGAGTCGCTCGGACAGGGCAAGCGCGGCGACATCTCGCGTATCCACCCCGCCGGATGGCATCAGCAGCGCTACGACTTTATTCCAGGCCAGAGCCTCTACAACCGCTGCCACCTTATCGCCTGGTCGCTCTGCGGCGAAAACGCCAACCGCAAAAATCTCCTCACCGGCACGCGCTATCTCAACGAGACGGGCATGCTGCCGTTTGAAGAGCAGATCCTCGACTACATCCACGACACGGGCAACCACGTGCTCTACCGCGTCACGCCCATGTACAACGAAGAGGAACTCGTCTGTCGTGGCGTTCGTCTGGAAGCGCAATCGATCGAGGACCACGGCAAGGCCCTCTGCTTCCACGTGTACTGCTACAACCTGCAGCCGCACGTGCAGATCGACTACGCCACCGGCCGCAACCAGGCATCCGGAGACTAGTGCCGACCGCGCCGCCCGTAACCCAAAAATGATCCGTTTTCCTCCGTCGCATACGGATCAAATAAGGCCGCCCCGGTTACCCTGGGCGGCCTTTTCGTCAGCACCTACATTGCAGGCAAAACCACACGTTACTTGGCGCGGCCCTCCTCATAGCGCTCGACCAGCTTGGCCTGAACGTCATAAGGCACCTGCTCATAGCCTGCGGGCTTCATGGTAAAGTCGCCTGTGCCGCGCGTGATAGAGCGCAGGCGCGTCGAATAATCCGTCAGCTCGGCCAGCGGCGCCTGGGCAATAACAACGGTATCGCCGCGCTCATCGGTCTCCATGCCCGTCACGCGACCGCGCGATGCCGAGATGTCGCCCATCACGGCGCCGGCATAGCTCTCGGGGATAGTCACCGTGATTTCCTCGATGGGCTCCAGCACCACCGGGTCAGCATCGGCGCATGCCTTGCGCAGGCCGATGCGAGCCGCCGCGCGGAACGCCATCTCGTTGGAGTCGACGCTGTGATACGAACCGTCGTACACAGCCACGCGAATGCCCGTGAGCGGGTAACCGGCAATGATGCCGTCCTTCATGGTCTCCTGAACGCCCTTGTCCACGGCGGGGATCAGCGAGCGCGGAATACGGCCGCCTACGACCTCGTCCACAAACTCATAGCCGTCGCTCGTGCCGTCGGGCCCAATGAGCGGCTCCACGCGCAGCCAGCAGTCGCCGTACTGACCGGCGCCGCCGGTCTGCTTCTTGTGGCGACCCTGGGCGCTTGCCGTGCGGCGGATGGTCTCGCGATACGGAATGCGGATCGGCACGCTTTTGGCCACGACCTTGGTACGGTCCTCAAGACGATTGAGAAGCACCGAAACCTGCGCCTCGCCCACAGCGGAGATGATAGTCTGGCCCGTCTCCTCGTCACGATCGATGCTCATGGTCGGATCGGCCTTGCAGGCTTTCTCAATAAACGTATAGAGCTTTTCCTCGTCGCCGCGGTTCTCGGCCTCAATGGCGATGCGGTACTGCGAGTTGGGGAACTTAAACGCCGCCGCCTCGACCTTGCCGGTAATCGAGAGCGTATCGCCCGTCTCGGCCGCCAGCTTGGGCGCCACGATAATGTCGCCGGCATAGGCGTGACCGACCTCGGTCATGTCGCGGCCGCACATCACATACAGGTGAGCCAGACGGTCGCTCTTGCGCGTGCGCGCATTGATCAGCTCAAGACCCGGCTCAAGCGTGCCCGTCAGCACCTTGATAAAGCTGATCCGGCCCTGCTGCGGGTCGGCCAGTGTCTTAAACACAAATGCCACCGGACGGTCATCGTCACTCGAGATCTTGAGCGAGTCGCCGTCGATGAGCGGCATCTCGCCGTAGTCCGTCGGCGCCGGGAAGTACGTGGCGATGTCGTCCATCAGCGAGTTGACGCCCTGTTCCTTAATGCAATCGCCCGCAAAGACCGGCACAAAGATGCGCTCGGCGATCGCTTTCGACAGCAGGCCTTCGAGCTCCTCCTGCGTCAGCGTCTCCTCGCCTTCCAAGTACTTCATCATCAGCTCATCGTCAGCCTCGGCCACCAGCTCGCACAGATGGTCGTGGGCCTCCTCGGCCTGGGCACGATACTCCCCGGGAATCTCCGACTCAACGGCTTCGGTGCCGTTGCAATGGCGCGCCTTCATGCGCACCAGGTCGATGATGCCGTCAAAGTCCTCGCCCTCGCCCCAGGGGAGGGTCACGGCGCCTAGGCGCGTGCCAAAGCGCTCCTGCAGCAGGTCCATCGTGGTCGCAAAGCTGGCCTCGGAGCGCGACAAGCGGTTTACGAACACCGCACGCGCCAGGCGCAGGTCCTCGGCGGCGTACCAAAGCTTAACCGTCGTCGGCTGCGGGCCGGCCTCGGCGTCGACCACAAACAGCGCCGTCTCGCAGACGCTCATCGCAGCAAAGGCATCGCCGATAAAATCGGGATAGCACGGGGCATCGAGCACGTTGATGCGGGCGCCCTTCCAGTCGATCGGTGCGATGGTCGTCGAGATGGAGAATGAGCGCTTGACCTCTTCGGGGTCATAGTCGAGCGTGGGCTTGGTGCCGTCGTGGCCGCCCAGGCGAGCGGTCTTACCAGAAAGGTGGAGCATGGCCTCGGCGAGTGAAGTCTTGCCCACCCCGCCTTGGCCTACGAGCACCACGTTCCTTACGTTGCCGGTCTTGGGAGCACCCATGATGACCTCCTTGCAGGGTCGCGCGCGATGCGCGACGCCAACGGGGAGAGTTCGCGGTCGATGCCGTCCCGGGAGCAGCATGGTCGGCAGCCGAGCCGACTCACCCTCCAAATGTCCTATGCCACCACCCTACCCTTGCAGTCGCCTGTCCATGCACACCTTTCGGCGCACGTATGGATACAGGCGGCGAGAGGAGGATGCGAGCTTGCGAAGCGATTATTGAACCCCGTGGATGCAAAAACCGCCGCAGATCATAAGACCTGCGGCGGTTTCGCCTCAATAAACAGTTGAATAAATAGCTGAACCTATCCCTCGATACGGCTCAAGAACTCACGGGTACGCTGCTCGCGCGGATGGTCGATAACCTGCTCGGCAGGCCCCTCCTCGACAATACGACCGCCGTCCATAAAGACCACGCGGTCGGCAACGTCGCGGGCAAACTGCATCGCGTGCGTCACAATCACCATCGTCATATTCTGCGCAGCAAGGTCTTTAATGACACGCAGCACCTCGGCCGTCAGCTCGGGATCGAGCGCCGAAGTCGGCTCGTCAAAGAACAAGATTTCCGGGTCGAGCGCCAGGGCGCGGGCAATACTCACGCGCTGCTGCTGACCGCCCGAAAGCTCACACGGAACCTTGTTCTCGTTGCCCGTCAGCCCCATTTGCGCAATCAGCTCGTGAGCGCGGGCTTCCGCCTGCTCGCGCGGACGCTTAAGCACGCGAATCGGCGCATCGGTGATGTTTTTCATCACGGTATAATGCGGGAACAGATTATAGTTCTGGAACACCAGACCAAAACGCGAACGCGCTTGCTTGGGAACATCTCCCTTCGCATATATCGCACCCGATCCCGCATCCGTCGCAACCGCAAGGTCGCCAAACGAAAGTGAGCCGCCGTCGAGCGTCTCGAGCAGCGTGGCGCAGCGCAGCAGCGTGGACTTACCGCCGCCTGAAGGTCCGATAATCGCCACGACCTCGCCGCGCTTGACCTCGAGTGAAATATCCTTGAGCACCTCATTGCCGCCAAACGCCTTGCGCGCGCTCGTTATATTCATTACCGAATTAATCATGGTAGTAATCCAATTTTTTCTCGGCAGCGCCCAGCAGCATCTCGACCACAAAGTTGAAAACCCAGTAGATCAGCGCCGCAATCGCAAACGGTACCATGCTCACCTGCGAGGCAACCAGGGCCTTGGCGGTCGAGAACATCTCGCCCACGCCAATGGCAAACGCCAGCGACGTGTCCTTGACCAGCGTGATGATCTCGTTGCCCATCGCCGGCAGAATACGCTTGGCGACCTGCGGCATCACGATATACAGAAACGTCTGCATGCGCGAATAGCCCAGCACCTCGGCTGCCTCGTATTGACCACGCGGAATGGACTGCAAACCCGAGCGATAGATCTCGGCAAAGTAGCCGGCGTAGTTGATGATGAACGCCACGACGCATGCCGTCCATTTGGAATCGGGCGTGAGCGAGATGCCGAACACGTAGTACGGGGCAAAGTAGATGGCGAACATCTGTAGCATGAGCGGCGTGCCACGCATCACCGAAATATAGATACGCGCGATCCAGCGAAGCGGCGCAATTTTGCTCATGCGCATGAACGCCACGGGGATTCCCAGCGGAATCGACCCGAGCAACGTCAGCACAAACAGCTGCAAGCTGACCAAGAATCCCTGGCCAAGCATCTGCATCATGACCTGAATAGACATTACTTGAGCACCCAATTATCGAAAGACAGACCGTAATCTGCATATTTATCGCAGAGGTCCTTGACCGTGCCATCCTCGTAGAGTGCCTTGAGCGATTCGGTCACGGCATCGGCGGACTTGGTGTCGCCCTTCTTAAAGCCGACGGCATAGTGCTCGCTGGACAGCGGCTTGTCGAGCTGCGTATAGGCATCGGGCTTGGCGGCAAGCTGATACTGAGCGATCGAGAGGTCACAGGCAACGGCATCGACTGCACCACTCTCGAGCTGCATAAAGGCCGTGTTGTACTCACCGATGGTATCGAGCGTGGCAAACGTCGCCGCCAAATCCTTCTGGTCGCCCTCGAGCACATCCTGTGCGGCGGAATCGGTCTGGGTAATCACGGTCTTGCCGGCAAGATCGTCCCAGCTCTTGATACCCGCGTCTTTCTTGACCACGAGCACCTGCTCGTTGAGCATGTAAGGCTCGGAGAACGTGTAGTCGTCCTCGCGGCCCTCCATGGTAAAGCCGTTCCAGATGCAGTTGATGGCACCCGAGTTGAGCAGCGTGTCCTTGGCATCCCAGTCGATAGCCTCATACTCAACGTCCCAGCCCTGCTTGTCGGCAACGGCCTTGGCAAGGTCGAGATCAAAGCCCGTGTACTCGCCGTCATCGCCCACAAAGCCGTACGGAGGATAGGACTTGTCAAAGCCCACCACGAGCTTCTTGGACTCCGCAGCGCCCTTCACGTCCTTGGCTGCGGCAGAACCGGCAGCGGAGCCCTTGCCGGCACCACCGCCGCAGCCGACAAGACCAAGGCCAAGCACCGTGGCGAGCGAGCCGGCTAGACTAACAAACTGACGACGAGACATATCGGTATTCATGGTATTCCCCCTTGGTGGCACTTTAGTTAGGTAAAGTGAGTCATGTAACGTTCAGAATCATACACTTTAGCGTGATAGAGCACAAGGCGAGTTTGCCCGCCGCGTGAGGGGTGTGGGGGTTAAGTTTCCTGCTCTACAGTCCTGCTCACGACGGAGGCCACATTAAGTGGCCTCCTGTTCGTGCGGAACTCGCGATAAACTTAACCCCCACACCCCTCACGCGGCGGGCAACCGTCGTTGGGCTTATCACTGACACGAATAAACCGCTTGTATATCGTCTGCTGGCTTGGCACGGTACAATACTTGCAGCTTTAATTCATGAATTAGTGGAGTTATTGATGGCAGAATCTCGTGCGGAGCGTAGGGCTCGTCGTGCTTTGGTGGAGGCGGCTGAGGGGTCGAAGGAGGAGAAATCTTCTACGAAATCTAAGTCGTCTCTGGATGCGAAGGGTAAGTCGGCCAAAGGCAAGGCTAAGGCCAAGCGTTTCGACTCTCGTCGAGGCGGGGATAAGGCGCCTCAGACTCGCTCCAAGCGCCCGTATAAGAATCCGGTTCCGTCTGCGCGCAAGGCCGTTGATCCCAAGTCTCCCTGTTCGATCATGAAAGCTTGTGGTGGGTGTACGGCGCTCAATCGTCCTTATAAGAAGCAGTTGACGGCCAAGCAGGCTGCTATGGAGGAGCTTTTTGCTTCGCTTTGTGAGCGTGAGGGTATCGCCGTTGATCCTATTCGCGGTATGGGCGTCACCCTGGGCGACCCGGGTAAATATCCTGCGCCGCGTGGCTTTCGCCATAAGGCTGCCACTCCCTTTGCTCCCGGTAAGGAGGGCGCTGTCCGTTGCGGTTTCTTTGAGCGCGGCACGCACAAGATCGTTGCCGTACCCGAGTGTCCTGTCGAGGCGCCGGGTGCCCGTCAGATTCTCAACGGCATCGCTCGCGAAGCTGAGCGGCTGCATATTCCCGCCTTTAATGAGGACAAGCATCTTGGCTTGCTTCGCTATGCCGTCGTCCGCTGCGGTTGGCGTACCGACCAGGTCATGGTTACGCTCGTGACCGCCCAGCGCGACTTACCGCATGCGCAGGAGTTCTTTGAGGCCGTCGCGGCGCTCGATCCGCATATCGTCACCGTTGCCCAAAATATCAATGGCCGTCCCGGTAACGCTATCTTGGGTGAGGAGACTCGTATCGTCTATGGCGCCGAGTGCATGCGCGATCAGCTGCTCGGCTGCAACTTCGATATCTCCCCCACCGCGTTTTATCAGACCAACCCGCAGCAGACCGAACTACTCTATCAGCTCGCCATTGACGGCATGGATCTGCAGCAGGGTGACGTACTCATGGATGCCTATTGCGGTAGCGGAACTATCGGCCTGTGTGCAGCCAAAGCCGCCCAGGACAAGGACATCGGCATTATGCTGCTCGGCGTGGAGCGCAACCCGGCGGGCATTGCCGACGCACGTCGCAATGCCGAGCTCAACGGCCTCACCCGCAGCGCTTGGTTTATGGCCGACGATGCCACCGACTACATCCTAGATGCCGCAGATAACAACGAGCGCGTCGACGTCCTTTCCATCGACCCGCCGCGCGCCGGCTCTACCCCCGAGTTCCTCGAGGCCGCCTGTGCACTTAAGCCGCGCCGCATCACCTATATCAGCTGCAACCCCGTGACCCAAGAGCGCGACCTGCACCAACTCCTCGACGGAGGCTATCGCCTGCTCAAGATCACGCCCGTCGACATGTTCCCCCACACCGACCACACCGAAACAGTAGCGGTCCTAGAGCGCCGCTAACCAACCCCGGTAGATTTTTGGGACAAGAAAGGGGGCGGCCCGTCTGGACCGCCCCCCCTTCGTTGGTCATATGAGCCTCGTTACATCCCCTTGCGCAAATCGCACACGCCGGCTGCCGCCATCTCGCGCAGCAGCGTCTCGCGGTCACGCGTCACGATCAAATCCAACGGGAAGTGAATCTCGTCGAGCATCTTGCGCGCCTGGTCAAGCTTGCCAATGGCCATACCAATGTGCGCATCAGTCGACACGCCAATGCCCACGCCCAGCTCGGCGCAGCGCTCGGCGATCTTGCGACACACGTTCCAATGCTCGGCATCCGTGCCATGCTCAAGGCTATGGTTGTTGATCTCGATAATCTTGTGCTTGGCCTTGGCCGCCAACAGCACCTCATCGATATCGAACGGCACGCCCGAGCGCCCCGTATGCCCCAGCATGAACACCTTGGGGTGCTCCAGGGCATTGATGTACATCTGGGTCGTTTGGGCGAGCGTCGCGCCTTCGGCAAACTGCGGGTTATGCACGCTTGCCACCAAATAATCCAAATTACGCGTCACCAAATTGAACAGCGAATGCTGGTGACTGTACGAATCGCCAGCAATATCGAACGACACGGGAATGTCCTCGCCAAACAAGCTTCCGTCCAGCGAAACGATATCGGCCTCGGCACCGCGAAGCACCAGCACGCCACTCCAAATGCGCGGCCAGATGTCCTGGTTGATAAAGAACTGGAAACTGCGCAGGTCATTGGGGCAAGGCGTAACCATCGAGCTTAAATGGTCGGCAGATCCAAGTACCTGCAGGCCACGCTCTGCCGCCCAATATATGTTCTCCTCGATGGTTGAATACGCATGCGCGGAGAACATCGTATGAGTATGGATATCACAAGAAAGCAGGTAGGGCATCGGGTCTCCTTATCCGGTATGGCCGTCGCGTATATTCATTGTACGCATAGCATTCGATGGTCGTAAAACCGCTCCATCCCAACGACACAACGTCCATGACAACGGGGTCTGGTTTAAAACCAAACCCCGTTTCACGTAAAACATTGTAAGCAGAGCGCTTTACTTTTGACGATACTCGTCGGCCAGCTGCTTCCAGGCAGGCAGTGAGTTGACGATAGTCTCGTATCTCACGCAGTAGCCCAAGCGGAACCAGCCCGGCATGCCAAAGCTGTCCGAGGGCACTGCGAGCAGTTCGTACTTCTTCGCGCGCTCGCAGAAGGCGTTCGCATCGGGCTCCAGCGCTTTCACCCATAGGTAGAACGCGCCATCCGGCTCAACATAGGTGTAGCCGTACTCCGCTAGCGCATCGGTAAGCGCCGTGCGGTTGCGTGCATAGGCCTCAACGTCACTCGGCTCATCGATGCAATCGATAATCACGCGCTGGAAGAGCGCCGGTGCGCACACGAAGCCCAGCGTACGGGCAGCACCCGCAACAGCCGGCATCAGACGCGCTGCCTGAGGATTCGTATTGGGAACCAGGATCCACCCCACGCGCTCGCCCGGCAGCGAAAGCGACTTGGAATACGAGTAGCACACGATGGTGTGCTCGTAGATCGAAGGCACCCAAGGCACCTCGGCGCCATAGACAATCTCGCGATACGGCTCATCCGAGATAAGCATGATTGGGTTCTCGGGATCGCGCTTGGCGTTGACCTCGCGCAAGATATTGGCCAGTCGCGTCAGCGTATCGCGCGTATACACGGCACCGGTCGGGTTGTTGGGCGAGTCGATAATGACGGCCGCCGTCTTATCGCTGATCGCCTTGAGCACGTTGTCCACGCTCAGCTGGAATGTGTCCTCGTTGGCAAGCGCCTCGACACACGTACAGCCGGCCTTCTCAATCCAAACGCGATACTCCGGAAAGTACGGGGCGATAACAATAACCTCGTCGCCCGGATTCGTAACGGCGTTAAGCGTACAGGTGAGCGAAGCCGCCGCGCCCACGGTCATAAAGACATCCTTGCCCTCATAGCTCGTACCAAAGCGACGGTTGAGCGACTCAGCCACGGCGGTACGGCACTTTGGCAGGCCCGGTGCGGGCGTGTATCCGTGCAGCTGGTCACTGGGCAGTTCAAGCGCCTTTTTGATGGACTCCGCGACGGCAGCGGGTGCCGGAACGCTCGGGTTGCCCAGCGAGAAGTCGAACACGTTTTCCGCGCCGATTTGCGCCTTGCGCTCAAGGCCATAGCTAAAAATCTCGCGGATGATGGAGCTTTCCGCACCGCGAGCATACATAGTTTCGTTGATCATCTGTTCCCCTTTCGCATAGGCGCTATTGTACGCTTTAGTCGGGAAAAGCGCCGCAGCAATGTTGATTGGGGACAGACTTAAATGCCTGAAAACGCTCATTTAAGTCTGTCCCCAATCAACAGATGGCCCCATATCGCTCAAAAGAAAAGCCTCCGCAGGTTTCCCCGCGGAGGCTTTCACCACAAAGACTATTTGTCGTCGTCGGTGTCGGCACCGGCATTGACGGCACAGTCATCATCGGCAGTCTCGGATGTGGCTTCGGCATCCTCCTGCATAGCCGCCTGCGCAAATGCCGCGGCATCAGCCGCCAGCTCCTCCTCGCTCATGCGAGGCGCACGCTTCTTGGTCGGCATGCCGGCCGCCTTGGCGTTGCGCTCCTCCTTGGCCGCCAGGATATCGCCCTCGCGCTCAAGGTAGACATCCCACTCGTTGTCGAGCAGGGCGTTCACGGCGTCACCCTCGACGGTCTCGCGCTCAAGTAGTACCTTGGCCATCAGGTCGAGCTGATCGCGACGGGCATCCAGGATCTCGACCGCACGACGATGGGCCTCACGCATAATGCGCTGGACCTCGATATCGATGCGACGCGCCGTCTCCTCGGAGTAATCCTGATGGTCGGCATAGTCGCGGCCCAGGAATACCTGATGCTGCGCCTCACCAAACACCTGCGTTCCAAGCTCCTCGCTCATGCCCAGGCGCGTGACCATCTCGCGCGCCATCTTGGTCGCGCGCTCCAGATCGTTGCTCGCGCCCGACGTGATGTCGTCGCACATGAGCTCCTCGGCCACGCGACCGCCCAAGAACACGGCAAGCTCGTCGAGCATCTCGTTCTTGGTCTTGAGGAAGTGGTCCTCCTGCGGGAGCTGCAGCGTGTAGCCCAGCGCCTGGCCGCGGCTGACGATCGAAATCTTGTGAACCGGATCGGAGTGCTCCAGGATGTGACCCACCAGGGCGTGACCGCTCTCGTGGTAGGCAATCGTGGTGCGCTCGGCCTCGGTCATCACGCGACCCTTGCGCTGCGGACCAGCAATCACGCGCTCCATCGATTCCTCGACCTCGTCCATCGAGATCACGGAACGATGGCGGCGGGCAGCCAACAGCACAGACTCGTTGAGCAGATTTGCCAGATCGGCACCGGTAAAGCCAACGGTCATCTGGGCGAGTTTCTCAAACTTCACGTCCTCGTCCATCGGCTTGTTCTCGGCATGCACGCGCAAGATCTGCTCGCGGCCCTTCACGTCCGGACGGTCGACCGTAACTTGACGGTCAAAACGACCGGGACGCAGCAGCGCCGGATCCAGAATGTCGGGGCGGTTGGTGGCGGCGATCAGGATGACCGACTCGCTTTCCTCAAAGCCGTCCATCTCGACCAGCAGCTGGTTGAGCGTCTGCTCGCGCTCGTCGTGGCCGCCGCCCAAGCCGGCTCCGCGCTGACGTCCCACGGCATCGATCTCATCGATGAAGATGATCGACGGGGCCTGGGACTTGGCCTCCTTAAAGAGGTCACGCACACGGCTGGCGCCGACACCTACGAACATCTCGACAAAGTCGGAACCCGAGATGCTAAAGAACGGCACGCCCGCCTCGCCGGCAACGGCCTTGGCCAGCAGCGTTTTACCGGTGCCCGGAGGGCCAACCAGCAACACGCCACGCGGGATCTTGGCGCCCAGCTTGCGATAGCGATCCGGATCGCTCAAAAAGTCACGGATCTCCTCGAGCTCCTCGACTGCCTCGTCCACGCCGGCAACGTCTTCAAACTTGACCTTGGGGCGTGTGGCCTCGTTGGTCTTGGCGTTGGTCTTGCCAAACTGCATGTTCCTGTTGTTGGCGCCCATCATCTGGCGCATAAAGTAGAACATGATGGCGATAAGGGCGATCGTCGGAAGCACACTCATCGCCAAGTCGCCCCAAAAATCGGGATCGTTGGTGTTGACGATGTACTTGGTATCGGGGTGCTCCGCCATGAGCTCGGCAAGCGAATCGGAGCCGACATAGGTCGAGGAGAAGCTCTTGAGCTCGCTCGTATCGCCCTTGTCCTTCTTCGTCTTCCAGTAATGACCCGTCACACTTCCGTCTTGAACCGTATAGGTCAGATCTTCGACGCGATCCTGCTTGATGGCGCTGACCATCTCGCTCGTCGCAAGCTTTACGGTATTGCTGGAATTGGCAAAGCCGGAGCCCATGTTAAAGAAGGCGTAGCCCAGAAGCGCGCAAGCCAAAATAAAATACAGCCAGCCCGTACGCGTGGGCTTCTTGCCTCCGGGCATCCCCGGGATCTTAGGCTCCCGGGGAGTCTGGGAATTGTTGTCGTTACGGTCGTCGGGCATCTTACGAATAAACCTCCGGTTTCAAAATGCCCAGATACGGAAGGTTGCGATAGCGCTCGGCATAGTCGAGGCCGTAGCCCACCACAAAGGCATCGGGGCAATGGGTTCCAACATACTTGGGCGTGATGGCCGAGACGCGGTCCTCAACGTCCTTCCACAGGAAGGCGGCGACCTCCAGAGAAGCGGGCTTGCGGCTCTCGAGGTTCTTCATCAGATACTTGAGCGTCAGGCCCGAGTCCAGAATGTCCTCGACGATCAGCACGTCGCGACCGCGGATGTCGATATCCAGGTCCTTAATGATACGCACGATACCCGAGGACTTCACACCGTCACCGTAGCTCGAAACAGCCATGAAATCGATGTTGGTCGGCAGCTCGATCTTACGCATCAGGTCGCCCATAAAGACCACGGCGCCGCGCAGGACCGCAATCAGCACCAGATCCTTACCCGCGTAGTCGCGAGTAATCTGCTCGCCTAGGCGAGAGACGATACCGTCGATATCCTCCTGCGTGAACAGAACCTTCTCGATATCCGGATGTTGAGAAGCCATGACAACCCTTTCTTGTGCTTATCGCCCACACACCGCCGTATGGACGCGAACTACACATTCTAGCAGCGCACGGGGTAAATTTACCAGCCCGTGCGCCATCAGCGCGGGAATACCGTCAACGTCGCACAGAATAGCAGGCGTGGGACGCTATTCCGCATCGACCACGCGGAGCAGATATGCCACGCGCGTCGCGGCCGTGCACTTAAAACGCTCGTCCGCGCGAACTCCGGCGACCCACACCACGGCACCCCCCGGCGCCGTCCTCACCATGGGCACGCCGGCGCGCTCGGAAACGGGAATGCGAGCCTCACCTAGCAAGTCGGATACTTTCTTGCTTCGGCCACTCATCCCCAACGGGCACATCACGTCTCCCGGTGCGGGACCGTCCACCCACAGGCGCGCCAATCGCGCCTCGGCAGGGATCTCGCCACGCGAGCCCGCCAGGATCCGCTCACTATCGCTGTCGGCAAAACCCAGGGCAGCCGCGTCTACCAAAGCTGTCACTTCCCCGGCAGCCGCAAGCTCACGGGCGCGGCGCACGATATCGCATCCCGGCTCAACGGCCATCGGTTCTGTGACCAGCATACGTCCCCCGCCCAACGGCAAACGACCGGGTACGGTAACCCAGTCCGCGACCAGGCCCTCGCGAGCCGCCGGCGCCTTAAACGCCAGCATGCCAAACTCAATGCGTGCGTCAATCCCCGCCGGAAGCGTGACCGAGCCGGCACCCTCGGCAACGCAGGAAAGGACTCGCTCAACATGTCGCATCTCGGGACGAGCGTCCGGATCGATGCGCTTAATCGCCAGTCGCACGATGCGCCGAGCAATCACCACCTCGGCCGCGGCCAGTCGGCGAGCGTCAAGGACCAGCGCACCCGCCGCCTCCTTACGCAGGCAGCTTCGAAACGCCTGTGCCGAAAGCTGAGACAAAAACGCGTCCTCATCGCCTAAGATCTCGCAGGCGGCGCCAATCGTCTTGCAGACGCTCGCGTTGCGCTGCGCCACCACCGGCATCACCCGATGGCGCACGTAGTTTCGCAGATACGAGATATCTTCATTGCTCTCGTCTTCACGCCACGGCTGACCATGTACCTGTAGATAGCCCACGAGCTCGCCATGAGTTAGGTCGAGCAGGGGACGCACCACGATATTCCTCCGGCGAGGAATGCTCGATAGGCCAGCGGGCCCCGAACCCTTAATCGCGTTCATCAAAAACGTTTCCGCGCGATCCGAAGACGTGTGCGCGGTGCAGATACGAGCCGCCGTTCGCGGTGCCCCCGTCTGGGCGCAGAGCTCGCGAACATACCTCCGCGCCGCGGCATAGCGCACCTCGCGGGCCGCGGCCTCAATATTGCCCGACTCCCCATCAAAATAAGCGTGCTCCACACACAGCGGTAAACCATATTTCGCGCAGAGCTCACGCACAAAGGCCTCGTCGCCATCGGACGCCTTGCCGCGCAGATGATGGTTTATATGCAGCACATGCAGGCGCTCGCGAGCAATGGGGGCAACACCGCGTCCGTCTTGGATATCCAGCTTTGATGTGCACGCCATAAGAAGCAGTGCCGTCGAGTCCGCGCCGCCTGATACCATGAGCACGACAGGAGCAGCCTGCTGCCTCGTCCGGGTCTCATCGACTGCCCCAGGCGCGGCATGGTGTCCGTAATGCTGTGATACCGTTGGCATTCGCTTCCTCCTCTATTCGTCCGCACCCATTGTATCCTTTGGAATCTTATGTCTCGCCTGCACCTTCATATCCTCGGCAGTGGCTCTAAAGGCAACTGCGCACTCATCGAGGGCCCGCAGGGGCTCATTATGGTCGATGACGGACTGTCTCGCCGTGAGACATTAAAGCGCATGGCAGAACTGGGGCTCTCGGCAGACAACGTCTCGGCTCTTCTCATTACTCATGAGCATAGCGATCACATCAAGGGCCTCGATGTCTGGTGCAAGCACTGGCACGGCCCCCTCTTTGCCAGCAGGGGCACCCTTTCGGGCAAAGAAAATCTTTCGCATCTGCCTGTCGAGGAATTCGATGCCGGCGACGCCCTATCCATTGCCGGCATCCACGTGCAAACCTACTCAACATCACACGATGTCATCAATCCAGTCGGTTATCGATTCGACGCCCTCGATGATTCCATCGGCTTTGCCACCGACACCGGAGAGCTATCGAGCCAAGCCATGAAAACCCTCAAAGATTGTCGAGTCCTCGCGCTCGAAAGCAACCATGATGTGACCATGCTGCGCGAGGGAGAATATCCCCGCTTTCTTCAAGAGCGCATCCTGTCTGCAAGGGGACACCTCTCCAATGGCCAAGCCGCCGAAGCCGCGCGCGAACTTGTTACCGATCGCACCGAACAGCTCATTGCCATGCATATCAGCCAAGATAACAATCGTCCGAGCCTTACCGTCAAAAGCTATGCCAAAGCTCTGGCCGCAACCCTGGATGACGAGGTCGGCAGCTCCGCAACCCTTCTCCAAGGATCGCGAAAACTCTCGATACGCCCTGCGAGTCAGTATCAGCCGGCAACCATTCAATAGACTGTCCTAGACAGCAAAAGGGGCCGAGAATCGCTTCCCAGCCCCTTTTGCTGTCTTTTAATAGCGCAGAACACCAACGAAGTTAGTCGATGGAGATCTTCGTAACGTTCTTCTTCTCGACGATCTTGGGAACCGTAACGGTCAGGATGCCGTCAGCGTACTTAGCCGAGAGGCCCTCGCTCGAAGCGTCCTTTAGATAAACGCCACGCGTCGCGCTGTACGAGCTGAACTCCTTCTGCAGGAAGTTCTTGCCCTCGTTCTCCTCGTCTTCCTCGACATTCACGCTAATGGACAGACGGCCCTCATTGAGCTCGACATCGATATCGTCCTTGGCGACGCCGGTCAGATAGGCCTTGACCTCATAGCCGTCGCCCTTATCCTCAACGTCAACGGGAAACGCCTTAGAGGCAATCGAGCCGTTCGCTAGGTCACTCATATCATCAAACAGATCGAACAACGAGCTAGCAGAAGGACGAACGCCAAATACCGAACGATAAGGAACCATGCTTGCCATGTTTACCACTCCTTTTAGGACTGCCGAGCCATCTTCTAGGTGACTGGGACTTCTTTTGACGCTCTTATATATGCCCACACAGTGCTTATATATACATCGACTATAAAGTTTTTTGAGTCAAGTACTATAAGCATATCTAAGTGTGAATGACTCAGGTTTTAGTAAGGTTAAGGTTCTTTGGACCAGAGCTTAAATAACGAGTATGTTCGCAGCTACAAATAACAAGGGGCTTACAATGAGCGCGTACACGTTGTTGGTAACGAGCTAAAGGGCATCATGGACGACCAAAACCAGAACAAAATGTTTATGCAGACGCAGGGGGAAGATACTTCCACGCAGCCGCCACGGTTCCATCGCCCCCACATCTCGCAAGAGCCCATTAATGATCCTGAGCCCGAGTATGTGACAAGAAATCGATATCAAACGCTCGAGGATGCCCAAACGGGACGTAAACATATGGGCGTCGCCTCGGGAGACCCTGTATATCTGAAAGACGCACCATTATCTAAAAACAGCGCAGCTAGTGATGAGCCGATGAAAGCATCCGCCGCTCATCAACAAAGAGGTCCTCGACCAAAGCAAACCTTGACGCATTCGGCTCGCTATCTCGAAACGCCAAAACAGGGAAAATCAATCTTCGTTTCATCAAGTAAACGACGCAAGCAGCATCGACTGACAATCCTGCTTTTGATCATTGCAGCCATAGCAGTTGCCCTTGTTATTCGTTTTATTTTCTTTAAATAAAAGCTCAATACCAAAAAGAATTAAATCGTCTGGCGTAAATGAGTCATTTATGCCCGTAAACGCAAAAAAGGGGGAGGCCGCGAGGCCTCCCCCTTCTCAGTTCAAG
>CBCSLZ010000023.1:0-40646 GCA_965141245.1 uncultured Collinsella sp. | reverse complement strand
CGCACAACGGCTGCCGCCCCAAGAAGCGTCGCCGCGTGTAACTGAAAGGATCGTATCAATATGGCAATCGACAGGACTCCTGTTCTTAAGCGCTGCCGTCAGCTCGGGATCGATCCCGCTGAGCTCGGTTACAGCAGCAAGAAGGAATCTATCCGTCAGCCCAAGCGCCGTCGCAAGGAATCTGAGTACGGCATGCAGCTGCGCGAGAAGCAGAAGGTCAAGTTCATCTATGGCGTTCTGGAGAAGCAGTTCCACGGCTACTTCAACAAGGCCCGCAAGATGAACGGCGTCACCGGTGAGAACCTCATGATCATCCTTGAGTCTCGCCTCGACAACGTCGTCTTCCGTCTTGGCTTCGCCCGCACCCGCAAAGAGGCTCGTCAGTCCGTTCGTCACGGTCACTTCACCGTGAACGGCAAGCGCGTGGACATCCCGTCCTACCGCGTCAAGGCCGGCGACGTCGTCGCTGTCGGCGAGAAGTTCCGTGACCTCCTCCCCATCAAGGAGGCCCTGATTTCCTCCGAGCGCTTTGAGGTCCCTGGCTGGCTCGAGGTCGATATCGAGAAGCTGTCTGGTAACGTGCTCGCTCTGCCGACGCGTGAGCAGATCAGCGGTGATATCAACGAGCAGCTCATCGTCGAGCTCTACTCTAAGTAGTCCATCCGGGCTGCTGAGGCTGGAGGTAATACATGTCAGAATTCATTAGGCCTCAGGTTCAGGTCGAAGAGATCAACGAGACGTCTGCTCGTGTCTCCGTCGAGCCGCTCGAGCGTGGCTACGGCGATACGCTGGGTAACTCCCTTCGTCGCGTTCTTCTGTCCTCGCTCGAGGGTGCCGCCGTCGAGGCTATTCAGATCGATGGTGCGCAGCACGAGTTCATGACCATCCCTAACATGGTCGAGGATGTCACCGACATCGTCCTGAATGTCAAGGGTCTTGTCTTCAGGGCTCTCGGCACGACCGACGAGGCGACCGCCACCATCTCGGTTGACGGCCCCTGCGAGGTCACCGGTGCGGACTTCTTTATTCCGTCCGAGTTTGAGCTGGTTAACCCCGAGCAGCACATCGCTACGCTCACCGAGGGTGGCCATCTCACCATGAGCATGCGCATCGGCTATGGCCGCGGCTATGTTTCTGGCGAGGCCAACAAGCGCGACAACGATCCCATCGGTGTGATCCACGTCGACTCGCTGTACTCGCCGGTTTCCCGTTGCGCCAAGCTCGTTGAGGCTTGCCGTGTCGGTCAGCACACCGACTACGACCGCCTTGTCCTCGAGATCGAGACCAACGGCTCCATCGCCCCGCGCGACGCCGTGGTCCAGGCTGCCAATATCATCAACCAGCATATGGCCGCCTTTATGAACCTTGCCGAGACCCCCGAGGTCGAGGAGGAGGCTTCGATCTTCGCTCCCGAGGTCACCAACGACAACGCCGAGCTGGACAAGCAGATCGAGGATCTGGACCTTTCCGTCCGTTCCTACAACTGCCTTAAGCGCGCCAGCATTCACTCGGTCCGTCAGCTCGTTGAGTTCTCGGAGAACGATCTGCTCAACATCCGTAACTTCGGTGTTAAGTCGATCGAGGAAGTGAAGGACAAGCTTGAGTCCATGGGCCTGAGCCTGAAGGCTTAATGCTTCGCATATTTGAGGAGAAACTAGACCATGCGTCACAACGTTAAGAAGGGCCTGAAGCTCGGCACCGATGCGAGCCACACCAAGGCCATGAAGAAGAGCCTTGCTAAGGCCCTCTTCGAGAACGACCGCATCAAGACCACCGAGACCCGCGCTAAGGCGCTGCGTTCGGTCGTCGATCCGATCATCACTTGGGCCAAGAAGGGCGACCTGCACTCTCGTCGTCTGGCTATCGCCAAGCTCGGCGATAAGCAGCTCGTTGCCGAGATCTTCGACAAGGCTGCTCAGGGTATGTGGCAGGACCGCAACGGCGGTTACACCCGCATCATGAAGCTCGGCAACCGCAAGGGCGACAACGCTCCCATCGTTATCATGGAGCTTGTCACCGAGCCTTGCACGCCTAAGGCCAAGAAGGCTGCTCCGGCCCCCAAGAAGGCCGCTGCTCCCAAGAAGGTCGAGGCTGTCGAGGAGACCGCTGCCGAGGAGACCGCTGAGTAGACAATCCGTCTGCATAGGCTATATTCGAGGGGTACGTTCGCGTACCCCTCTTTTTTTGTCGCGATACCGTTACTTGTTTGTTGGGAGCGCCCATGACTGCGCCGTCTGATTTCAATTCGACCCCCGAGCTTGACGCCACGCTCGTATTTCGTGTGGCCTATGATGGCTCGTCGTATAGCGGATTTGCCGAGCAGCCGGGACAGACGACGGTTGCGGGTGAGCTACGTCGAGCCATCGAGACGCTGCTTCGCCGCCCGATCGATTTGACGTGCGCGGGGCGTACCGATTCCGGCGTGCATGCCGTGGCTCAATACATCAGCGTGCCCGTAACGGACGCTGAGCTCGCCCTTACGCGCCGTAGGTGGCTGCGGGCTATGGATGCCCTGCTGCCTAAAGATATCGCCATAAACGAGGTCTACAGGGCCCGTAAGGGCTTTTCTGCACGCTTTGACGCGCGTTCCCGTACGTATACGTACCGTATTGCCGATCGCGATGCGCGCCCCGTGCTGTCCCGTGGTGCCGTGTGGTGGCATCGCTATCCCTTGGATGTTGCGGCTATGTCTGCTGCCTGCCCCGCGCTGCTGGGCGAGCAGGACTTTAAAAGCTTTTGCAAGGTTGCCTCGGCCGTTGACAAGCCCACGCATCGCTGCGTGATGCGTGCCGAGTTTGGCCATGAGGTTGCGTTTGGCGAGGACATCCTGACGTTTACCATCGCGGGCAATGCGTTTCTGCATTCGATGGTCCGTACGATCGTGGGTACGCTTGTCGAGATTGGCATGCATCGCCGTGAACCCGGGTGGATGCGCGAGGTCATCGATGCTTGCGATCGTACCGCTGCGGGCCCCACGGCTCCTGCCTGCGGCCTTACGTTTATGGACGTGGATTACGATCCCGCCGAGCTTGCCGTGCTCGACTAGGGGAGGGCTCGACGCGTCGTGCGTCGACACCCGTCATCTGTGGGCTGCACGTGTGCAACATCTGTTCTTGGCGTGCAATACAACCGGTGTCTCATTGCTTTTATTGCCGGGGTGTACCATGAACCACGATTTGATTCATTGCTGTCGAGAGGACGGATAACTTGGTTCGACGTGGCTCGCATCCGCGACTTTCGGTGATCCTTGTGGTAGAAGGTTCGCCCAGCTATGCGATGCGTGCGCTTGAGAGTATCCAGAACCAAGACCTCTACGATTTGCAGATTGTCGTTGTCTGCCGCGATGCTGCGCCCGGTGTGCGACATTCGCTTCAAGTTGCTGCCGACAGGGACATCCATATTGATTTGATTGACGTCGAGGACGCGAAGCGCGGCGCTTGTCTTCGTGCCGGTTTTGCTGCCTCGCGCGGCTCTCAAATCATCGCTATGAACGCCGATGAGTGGTTTGCTCCGCAGTCCCTTTCCAAGATGGTCGATATCGCGTGCGATACTGCGGCAGACATAGTGTTCCCCACGGTGTCGCTCGACCGCTATGATGCACATCGAGAGCGCCATTCGCGCGTCTTGGATGCTGCTCATATTTCCATTGATAGCAAATCTTCGATGGTGGTCGGGCTGCCTCAGTTGATTTTAGGCGGCTTGGTCGCTCAAGTCTCTGGCGTGATGTATAGCCGTCCGCTTTTTGAGGCATGCCTGTCGCGCGGCAAGGCGTACCGTACGGTTGAGTTTATGGCTTATGCGCTCTCGCAGGCACGATTCGTGTCCGGCTGCGGCGACGCTTGTTTCCACGCGGTGGCACCTAAGCTTACAGATGCCTTTGATCCCACCATGTATGCCAGGATATCCGATGACACTCGAGCGCTCGACGAGCTTGCGGACTCACTCTCGGAAGCAGATAGCGGTGGTCGGCTCAAGCTGGCAAGCCAAAAGTTCTACTTTGCCGGACTGGTCGCCTGCATCGAGAATTTGTGTCTGAGCCCGCATGGAGTGTCGTCAATCGAGCGTTCCGCCCGCATGCGTGATATGCTCGAGGCGCCTCGAACCCGTCAGATGGTCGCCGCGCTCAAGGATAACCATCGGGGACTTGGTCTGTTGTTTGGGCCGATCGCCAGCGCCAAGCCCGCGCGCTGCATGATGTGTACGCATCTGGCAGCTTTTCTTAACCGGACGGGCGTAAAAACCGCCTAAACGGCTCATTTCGAAACAAATTTGCATAGAATTGTTTCGAAATGCGTTCTTATACACAAAAGCCTTCAAATAGCGTTAAACTATTCAATCACTGATTGATTGTCTCCGCCATCTTTTGGAGAGAGGGTTTGTATGGCTAAAAAACGCAATGGGCGCCAGGATGCCATTAGAGATATTGTGCGCAATAAGGACGTCCGCACGCAGCGCGTGCTGGTCGATGAGCTCCGTGCTATGGGCTTTGATTGCACGCAGGCGACTGTCTCTCGCGATATTGCCGACATGGGGCTGCGTAAGCTCCCTGAGGGCATCTATGTTCTGGCAGAGGACCTGCACCTACAGCGTATGGTTTCCGAGCTCGTAACGGGCGTTCTGCGCACCGATAATCTGGTTATGATTAAGGCTCAGCCTGGCACGGCTTCCGGCATCGCCGCCGCCGTTGATGCGGCAGAGCTGCCCGATGTGCTTGGCTCGCTTGCCGGCAACGATACGATTTTGGTTATTGCCCAGACGGCCGAGGACGGCGAGCGTCTCGAGGCGCTGATCAATAAGCTGAGCAATTCTCGCAAGTAGGCGTGCGGGTCGTGCGCTCGGCACTGTGTGCGTGACATAGTGGCTTGTAAGGGGGTATCGACGTTGGTCGGTACCCCCCCTTGTTTACCGATATAAAGACCGTCCACCAGGTCGCTTTAAACTAAAAGGCCCCCGAGCACTTTAATAAGCTGCTCGGGGGCCTTGTTGCTAATGGCCGGATGAATTTCTAGCCAACAGTATCGTCAGGCGTGGGCGAGGGGTCGGGAGTGGGCGTAGGCGTGGGCGTAGGCGTAGGCGTGCCGCCATCGCCGCCGGTCGAACCACCAGTGGAGCCGCCCGTCGAGCCACCGGTCGTACCGGTGCCGCCGGTGGTGTCGCGGCCCGTGGTCTCGGTGGTCGTGGTCGTCGTGGTAGTCGTTGTGGTGGTTTCCTCTTCGTCCTCGTTCTCGTCCTTGTCGTCGTTCTCCGTCTTCTTGGAGTTGTTGGTGCCGTAGAACTTCCAGACGCTGTTGTTCTTGTAGGTGGGCGCCGTTCCGGTCGCAAACTCCTCGCGCTCGGTACCGGTCAGAACGGTGTTCATAAACCGCTTAAAGACAGGCAGGTTGGTGCTGTCGCCCAGCAGATCTGTGCCGTATTTTTGGATGGGGATCTCGCCCGCGGAATAGCCGGTCCACAGGGCGCACGCCAGCTGCGGGGTATAGCCGCAGAACCACAGGTTGGTGGTGTTGTCGGTGGTGCCCGTCTTGCCGGCATAGGGCTGGTTGACGCTCAGGGCGCCGGCAGCACCCGTACCGCCGCCCTTCATGACGCCGGACAGAACATCGGTGACCGCGGCGGCCTCGCCCTCGGTAAGTACCTGTGAGGGATTGTCGGTGTGCTGGTACAGCACCGAACCGGTACGAGAGTCAATCTCGGTGATGGCGATCGGCTGGCGATAGTAGCCGCCGTTGGCAAACGTCGCGTAGGCGGCGGCCATCTCGAGCGGCGAGATCGAGCCGGTGCCGAGGGTCATGACGGGAACGTCCTCGATGTTGTCCTTGGCGGGATCGATGCCGAGCTTTTTGACGAGCGAGATGATCTTGCTGTTGCCAACGGCTTCCGCCACCTGGATGTAGCCGGTGTTGGAGGAGTATGCCGTCGCCTGCTTAAGCGTGATGTTGCCATAGCTATGGTTGGCGTAGTTTTGGACCTCGGTCGTGGTGCCCTTGGCCTTGAGCGGCGAGTTGCAGTTGAGGGTGACGTTGGGGTTCATGCCGTTTTGGATGGCAGTTGCCAGCGTAAAGGCCTTAAAGGTGGAGCCGACGGGACGCTTGCCCGTGGCATGGTTTACGTGGTTCTCGTCGGCGTTGTAGTCGTAGCCACCCACCATGCACTTGATGTAGCCGGTCTTGGGGTCGACGACGACCATGCCCATGTCCAGGCCGTCGAGCGAGAGCGTGTCGAGCTGCTCGCGGACGGCATTCTCTGCCACCTGCTGCATCGTGGGGTCGATGGTGGTCTTGACGGTCAGACCGCCCTTAAAGAGCACGTCGGTCGAGAACTCCTGCTCCAGCAGCTGCTTAACATAGGCGACAAAGTAGGGCTGCGAGTATACGTCGACGCCGCTGCCCGAAATCTCGGTCACGTTGAGGGTGATGGGCTCGGCCTGTGCGGCATCGTGCTCCTCCTGCGTGATGTGGCCCAGGCGCAACATGTTGTCAAGGACCTTGTTGCGACGGGACAGCGCCAGGTCGGGGTTGACCGTGGGGTCGTACTGCGAGGGCGAGTTGGGAAGGCCGATGAGCAGCGCGGCCTCGCTCAGGGTGAGGTCGGCGGCGCTCTTGGACAGATAGGTCTCGGCGGCGGCCTCAATACCGTAGGCGCCGTGACCGTAATAGATGGTGTTGAGGTACATCATGAGGATCTCGTCTTTGGAGTACATGTCCTCCATCTTGATGGCGATGTAGGCCTCGCGCACCTTACGCTCGATGGTCGAGTCGAACTGCTCCTCCTGCAGAATGGTGTTGCGCACCAACTGCTGGGAGATAGTCGAGGCGCCTTCGTGCCCGCCGCCGAGGGTTGCCACCGCAGCACGCGCGATACCCCACAGGTCGATACCGCCGTGCTCGTAGAAGCGCTCGTCCTCGACGTCAACGGTGCCCTGCAGCACGTAGGGGGAGACCTCGTCCTTGGTGATGGACTTGCGGTTTTGCGTGTAGAAGCTCGCGATCTTGTTGCCGTTGCAGTCGACGATCTCGGTGGGCTCGCTCACCAGATACGCGTTGGCGTCGGTGTAGTCGGGCAGATCGGACAGCCAGCGGTTGACGTTGCCGACCATGCCGATGCCAAATGCCACGCCCGCGATAAGCAAAAAGCCCAAAAACGAGAGCAGGATTATGGGCAGGGCATGCGTCTTTGAACGGCTGCGTCCCTGTCGTTGGCGAGGACCCATATATTGACCTCCAGGTATGTCGTGCCGGACGGCGGATGTGCCGTCGGGGCAGGATGGACATAAGTTATTACACGATAAACCAAACGGGGCGCGCGAGGCCTCGTGTATGCTGGAAGACGGCATTTTTCAGAGTGAATGCATACCTTGGTAAGGAGTTTGCCGATGGCGATTCGGGCGATGGGGCCGAGCGGACAATACGAGACTGGATTGGATGCTGCCGGTGCGGCGCTGCCCGAGCTGCTGGCGCCGGCGGGAGGACTCGACCAGATGTTTGCGGCCATCGCCGCGGGCGCCGATGCCATCTATGCGGGGTTGGGCGGCTTTAACGCCCGTGTGAGTGCGCACGGTTTTACCGACGACGAGTTTGCGCGCGGCTGCGCCGTGGCGCATGCCCATGGCGTGCGTGTGTACGTGACGCTCAACGTGTTCGTGTTTGACGATGAGTTGTCCGACGCGGTGGCGTTGGGAGCTCATGCACTGGAGCTGGGCGCCGATGCTCTGATTGTCGCCGATGCCGGGCTGGCCTGCGCGCTGCGCGCTGCGATTCCCGGGGTCGAGATTCACCTGTCCACGCAGGCGGGCGTTCATAACGAAGGCGCCGTGCGGCTTGCCGCCGACGAGCTGGGGGTTGAGCGCGTGACGACGGCACGCGAGCTGACGGTCGACGAGATTGCGGCGCTATGTGCCACGGGCGTGCCCATCGAGGTATTCTGCCACGGTGCGATTTGCATCGGCTATTCGGGGGCGTGCGAGTTCTCGGCCCTGCGGCGTGGGCGCTCGGCGATGCGCGGCGACTGCACGCAGCCGTGCCGTCTGGCGTACGACCTGGTGGACGAGGCGGGGCAGAGCGTTGTCGCCGTCGAGGGAGATCGCCTGCTGTGTCCGCGCGACTATCTGGGTATTGCGCATCTGCCCGAGCTTATAGATGCCGGCGTGGCGTCGCTCAAGATCGAGGGGCGCATGAAGAACCCCGATTACGTATTCAACGTGGTGCGGGTGTGGCGCCGGGCGCTCGATATGCTGTGCGACGGCGCGTGGGACCTCGGTGCCGTGGAAGAGCTTGAGCGCGAGCTGGGAAGGTCGTTTAACCGTGGGTTTACCGATGCGTACCTGCGAGGGCGTTCGGGTGCCGAGCTGATGAGCTTTGAGCGCGCAATCAACCAGGGCGTGCGCGTAGGGCGCTTGGTCGCTGTGGGCCACGAAGAGGTGACCGTTGAGCTCGACGCCGCCGTGGCGGCGGGCGATACGCTCGAGATCCGATTTTACCCGGGTGCCGATGCGCGTCCCGATGTGCCCAAGCGCTGGCCACAGGTGCCTTGCCCGGTGGATGCCGCAGCGGGGAAGCGCGTCGTCGTGCATTGCAAGCGTAAGGTGGACACGGGCTGCGAGGTGTACCTGATTCGCAGCGCCGGCGTGTTGGATCAGACGGCGGCGGTGTTGGAGCGCATGCGGGCCGAGGCGGATGCGATTGCGCCCGTTGCGCGTGCCGTTGAGGTGCTGCCCTTTGAGGACGTTGCGGTGGATGGCGGTGTGTCGACGGAGTTGGTGGAGTGCGCGGTTCCCGCTCGCATGGTTTTTGCTTGGCAGCTGATGGATGCCGATCCGCGCGGAGAGCTCGATTTGTCCGACGCCGTTGTGGTGCTTGACGAGGTGTGCCGTACGGGTGACGCTGGCTGGACCCGCTCACTGATGCAGCGTGCCAGGCGCGTCGTCTGCCGCAACCTGGGACAGGTGGTGATCGCTCGCGAGCTGGGCGTGACGTTTGACGTGGCGGCACCGGTGTTCTGCGCGAATCGGGCCACGCTTGCCTGGCTGCGCGGGCTCGGTGCGGGGCGGGTGTACTTGCCGGCCGAGTTGCTCGGCAATGATGCGGAGCGTATTGCCGAACTGGCTGCTGAACCCGGCGTCTTGGGTCCGGTCGACGCCGACCGTCCCGAGCTTATGGTGTGCGAGCACTGCCTGCTGACCGCCGAGGGCGTCTGCGCCACCGATGCGACGGGACAGGTCCGTTGCCGCGACTGCTTGCGTCGTCGGCAGGTACGCTATCTGGTCGAGCGTGACGGTACGCGTCTGCCAGTTGCCATTGACGCATGCGGCAGGACGAGGATTTTCCTGTCGTAGGTGCCGCGTCGCGTCAGTTTGTTATCATAAGAGAGTTTATGGACTTCCAGCACCGCCGTATCCGGTGAGGGTGCTATAGCAAAAGGAGGATACCCAATGCTGTCTGTCGACGAGCAAATGCGTATCATCACCTCGGGCGCAGCGCAGATCGTCCCCGAGGCCGACCTTCGCAAGAAGCTTGAGAAGGGCGAGCCCCTCAACATCAAACTCGGCGTCGATCCCACCAGCCCCGACCTGCACCTGGGCCATGCCGTGCCCCTGCGCAAGATGCGTCAGTTCCAGGACCTGGGCCACAACGTCACCCTCATTATCGGTAACGGCACCGCACTGATCGGCGATCCTTCGGGCAAGAACTCCACCCGCCCGCAGCTTTCGCAGGAGCAGATCGAGGCCAACGCCGAGACCTACGTGAGCCAGGCCATGAAGATCCTGGATCCCGAGAAGACCACCATCGTGCACAACGGCGACTGGATCCTGTCGATGGACCTGGCCGGCCTGCTGCAGGTGTGCTCCAAGTTCACCGTCGCCCGCATCCTCGAGCGCGATGACTTTACCAAGCGCTACCAGTCCCAGACGCCGATTGCCCTGCACGAGTTCCTGTACCCCGTGATGCAGGCCTTCGACTCCGTTCAGATTAAGGCCGACGTGGAGATGGGCGGTACCGATCAGCTCTTCAACCTGCTCGCTGGCCGTGAGCTCATGGAGAAGATGGGCATGGAGCCGCAGATTGCGCTCACCATGCCGCTGCTCGAGGGCACCGATGGCGTCCGTAAGATGTCCAAGTCCTACGGTAACTACATCGGCCTGACCGACGCGCCCAAGGATATGTTCGGCAAGACCATGTCCATCCCCGACGAGATGATTGGCAAGTACTACCGCCTGGCGAGCTCGCTCACCCCGGCCGAGGTCGACAAGATCGACGCTGCTCTGGCCGACGGCTCTGCCGATCCCTATGAGCTCAAGCGCGCTCTGGGCCGCGACCTGTGTGACACCTACCACGGCGCCGGTGCCGGCGACGAGGCCCAGGCCGAGTTCGACCGCGTGTTCAAGGAGGGCCAGCTCGCCGACTTCCCCGAGAAGCATGTTGAGCTGACCGTCAACGACGAGGGCCAGATTTACCTCGCCGGCCTGCTCAAGGACCTGGGCCTTTCGGCCAGCGCCGGTCAGGCCCGCCGCGACATCGACGGCGGCGGCGTCAAGATCAACGGCAAGGCCGTGGCTCCTAAGAGCTACAACATCGACCCCAGCGCCCTCAAACTGGGCGACACCCTCTCCGTAGGCAAGCGCAAGGGCTTTAAGCTTATTTAGTTACGCGGTTTTACCAAACCGCGTAACCGGTCGACGCTGCAAACCCGCCAGAGCGGCAATCTGCCTTTCAACTTCAAGGGCGCGACCAGAAGGTCAGCGCCCTTTCGTTTCACGCCACCTTGTCTCAAATGCGGCCCGCTCGCTGTCGTTGCCAAAACATCGGCGCTTCCGTTGTTGGCACTTGGGGACGTTCCTTTTGTGCCGGCGCTTTGGGACACTCCTTGTATTGGTGTTCAGCGGCAGTCCCCATTGCGCCAAGCGGCGTGTGCCGTTAAACGGAAGGGGTGTTATCGGCGGCCTCCTTTTGGGCATACAATGGCTATTGGTTTGCTGCGGTGAAGGTCTGTCCGCTCCGCAGCTTTTTTCTACGGTTAAAGGAGTATGTATGTCCGTTGAGGTCATGAGGTCTGTGATCGAGGCCGCCGAGGGTCGCGTGCCCGTCGACACGCTGTTTACCAATGCGCAGATCGTCGACGTGTATGGCCAGCGTGTGGCGCCCGGTAGCGTTGCCGTCAAGGACGGTGTGATCGTCGGCGTGCTCTACAACGGTCGCGACGATGCCTCCGGTACCTACGAGGCTGCCGAGGTTATCGACTGCCAGGGTCGCTATCTCGCTCCCGGTTTTATTGACGGGCATCTGCATATCGAGTCTTCGAACATCCGTCCCGCCGAGTATGCTCGCATGGCCGCGACGCGCGGTACTACCACCGCCATTGCCGACAGCCACGAGATTGCCAATGTTGCCGGTCTCGACGGCTTGCGCTTTATGATTGAGGACGGCCGCCGCGCACCCATCTCCATCAAGTACATGATGCCTTCGTGCGTGCCCGCGCTGCCCGACGAGCAGGCCGGTGCTGTTATTTCGGCTGCCGATATGCAGGCGTTTTTTGCCGAGCATCCGGGCGATGTCTTTGGTCTGGGCGAAATGATGAACCTGCCGGGCGTCTTTATGGCCGACCCCGAGACCTGTGCTCGCATCGATGCTGCCAACCAGACGCCGTCCAAGCAGGTTGACGGCCACGCGCCGCTCGTTGCCGGTAAGGACCTCAATGCCTATGCCGCAGCGGGCATTATCGCCGACCACGAGTCGACGATTCCCGAGGAGGCACTCGACAAGCTGTCTCGCGGCATGTACGTGATGCTGCGCGAAGGCACGTGCAGCCATGACCTGGCCAACCTGTCTCCGATGCTGCTGGAGAATCCTGCCCGCGCCCGCCGCTGCTGCTTTGCGACCGACGACCGCGCTCCCTCCGATGCTCTTTCGACCGGCATGATCGATAATGCCTGCCGCGTGGCTATCGAGGCCGGTATCGACCCCGTGGTCGCCATCTCCATGGCGTCCCTTTCTACGGCTGAGGCATTTGGCCTGGACCACGGCTGCCGCGACCCGCACGAGCTCCGCGGCGCAATCGCCCCGGGCAAGCGCGCCGACCTGCTGGTACTCAACGACCTGACGTTTGCCACGGCTCCGCATCGCGTATATGCCGCCGGTGCTCTGGTGGCGCAGGACGGCACCTTTGTGGGCGAGATCGCACCCGAGATGGCCGAGGTTGCGGCCCTTGCCGATGAGCTGCGTGCTTCCGTTAAACTTCCGAAGCTATCGCTCGACGTGTTCGACTATGCCTTTAAGCCGGGCGAGGCCGTGATCGACGTGGTGCCGGGTAAGGCCATCACGGGTATGGCTCGCCCCGAGAGCGCCGAGGGCCTGCGCCGCATTATGCTGATTGAGCGCCACGGCCGCGGCGTGTCACTGCAGGCCGAGGGCGCCGACGGCGATGGTCCTGCGGGCCTGGGCCTGGTTGGCAAGCATATCGGTCGCGGCTGGGTGCGCGGCTTTACCATCACGGGCGGCGCTATCGCCTCGACGATCGGCCACGACTCGCACAACGTGTGCGTGGTGGGCGATAACGCTGCCGATATGATGGCGGCTGTTGAAGCCGTGGACCAGGGTGGTCACGTGCTAGTGCGCAACGGCGAGGTCGTGGCGCACATTCCGCTGGCGCTCGGTGGCCTGATGAGCGAAGGCACGGCCGAGGACGTTGCCGCGCAGCACGACGACTTTATGGTCAAGGCGCGCGCCATGGGTATTGAGCCGCCGCTCGACCCCATCATGGGCATTATCTTCCTGCCCCTGCCGGTCATCCCGACGCTCCGCATCCGCCCCGAGGGCATGTTCGACGTCACAACCTTCACCTACGCCGACTAGTCATCGGGGACACTCTTTGGCGGACTGCCTGACGTCGCGACCGTAGGACCTCTGGCGTGTGTGAGCTATTTGCCAGGTCCTTGTAACGTTTACGCCCGCGGAGTCTTATTTGAGCTCCCTTTGGGTACGTTGGAATCGGATACGCGTTCGATTCCAACAAGCCCGAAGGGAGCTTTTCTATGTTTAAACTGATTGCATCCGATATGGACGGCACACTGCTTGACGAAAACGGCCAGGTGCCTCCCGAGACCTACGAACTGATTCTGGCGCTACACGAGCATGGCGTGCATTTCGCCGCATCGTCAGGTCGTCGCTACGATCGCCTGTGCGAGTTCTTTGCGCCCGTTCGCGACAAGATGGACTTTGTCGCCGCTAACGGCGCCCAGGTCTACGCCGACGGCAAGATGGTGGACCGCGAGGTGTATTCGCACTTGGCGATTCGAAAGCTCGCCCAAGCCGTCAGGACGTTTCCCAATCTGCATCTTGCGCTCTTTGACCGAACCAAGTCCTTTCTGCTCGATGACGAGTGCAAGTTCGTGCGCGAGGTCGATAAGGACCTTCCCAATGCCGAGCGCATTTGGGAGCTGCCCGATCCCAGCGTAAATATCATCAAAGCGAGTATCTTTTGCGACGACAGTGCGGTTATGGACAGTGCGTACGTGCTACAGCGCGAACTTGGTCAGCTCTTTACTTTTGCGCCTTCGGGCAACGCGTGGATCGATGCCATGCAGCCTGGTGTGTCGAAGGCCTCGGGTATCGCGCAGCTCGCGGAGCATTACGGCATTGGACGCGACGAGGTCATGGCGTTTGGCGACTCGATGAACGACTACGAGATCATTCGCTTTGTCGGCACGGGCTGCGCGATGGAAAACGCGCGCCCCGCGCTCAAGGCGGTGGCCGATCGCGTCGTAGGCTGCAACCGCGACCACGCCGTTCAGCATGAGCTCCGTCGCGTGCTGGAGAGTCTCTCCTAATCCGGCAGATGGGGACGTTCCCTTTCTGCCGACAGTGGGGGACAGTCCTTGCAGCTTTTTGCGAAGAGTGTCCCCAACGACTAGTCGTTTAAGAACGTCCCCAATGACTAGGCAAGGGCGGCCATGATGGTGCGGGCAACGCCGTCGTGGTCGTTGTCGTATTCGGTGATGGCGTCGGCGGCCTCGCGATCTTCGGGCTCGGCGTTGATCATGGCCATGCCATGGCCCGCTGCCTGCAGCATGGGGATGTCGTTGATGTTGTCGCCGAACGCCCAGGCGTCGGCGAGACGCTCGCCCAGATGCTCACACAGCCACGTGAGGGCCGTTCCCTTGGTGGCGCCCTCACCCATAACCTCGATATTCATGGCGTAAGAACGCGTGATCTCAATGTCTCCGAGCGTGTTGAGCGCCGCCGCGATGGCGTCGCGATCGGCCGGGTCGTGCCAGTACATGGCGATGCGTTCGAGCGTCTCGACCTCGTCGATCTTGCTATCGATATCCATGTCGATCGGTGTTCGTGTGCGCTTGAGCGAAGCCGCGGTGTGGGGGTCACCGCCGCAGAACTCATCCAGGCGCCCGTAAAGCGAGCGGGGGAGGAAGCACTGTCCATCCGCGAAGATATCGAAGGTCACATCGTGGCCGGCGGCAATGCGATGGATGCGGTGGGCAATGCCACGGTCGAGCGGACGGCTCAAGATGCGCGTGGCGCACGAGGCGTCGGTGGGCACATCGTCGTCGAGCTGCCAGACGCTGGCGCCGTTGGCACAGACCGCGTAATGCACGGCGGGATGGGCGAGAATGGGCTCAAAGATGCCCGACAGCGGACGCCCCGTGCAGGGGACAAACTCGATGCTACGATGTGCGAGCTCGTCGAGCATTGCCCAAGTGGCGTCGCTCATCTGCTTATCGCTCGTCAGCAGCGTTCCGTCCATATCGGAAAACACAATCATTTGATGCAGCCCTTTCTACTGGCAAAAAAGCGTGGCCAAGGGCTTGGGTCCCTGGCCACGCTCAAGATCTATAACGGTCCGCGTCCTATCGGTCGGCGAGTGGCTTGTACTCCAGCGGCTCGATAACCGGGCGGTAGGCGGGGCGGATGATGCGGTGCGCGCAGAAGAGCTCTTCCATGCGGTGTGCCGACCAGCCGGCCATGCGGGCGACGGCGAATAGCGGCGTAAAGAGCGTCTCGGGCACGCCGAGCATCTTGTAGATAAAGCCCGTGTACAGGTCGATGTTGGCGCAGATAGGCTTGGTCATGCCGTGGTCGCGCATGACCTGGGGTGCCAGGCGCTCGATGCGCTCGATGAGCGCGAACTCTTCGCCCAAGTCCTTCTTGGCTGCCAGTGAGCGCGCGTAACGGCGGCAGACCTCGGCGCGCGGGTCGCTGAGCGTATAGACGGCGTGGCCCATGCCGTAGATGAGGCCTGTGCCGTCGAAGGCCTGCTTGTCGAGGATCTTGCCCAGGTAGGCCGCGACCTCGTCCTCGTCCTCCCAGTTGGAGACATGCGCGCGGATGTCCTCGTGCATAGACACGACCTTGGCATTGGCACCGCCGTGGCGCGGGCCCTTGAGCGAGCCGATAGCCGCGGCGTAGGCGGAATACGGGTCGGTGGCCGAAGATGACAGCACGCGGCAGGCGAAGGTGGAGTTGTTGCCGCCGCCGTGCTCGGCATGCAGCATGAGCATAACGTCGAGCAGCGTCGCCTCATCGCGGGTGAACGCCATGCCGCCGCGCAGGACCTGTAGGATGGTCTCGGCGGTGGAGAGGCCGGGCGTGGGGTGTGGTACGTGAACCTCGGAGCCGCGAAGCTTGGCGACCGAGGCCATGTGTGCGAAGGCGGCGATGCGCGGGAGACGTGCGAGCATGGAAATGGCGACGTCGATTTCGTGCTCGGGCGTGATCACGTCTGGTTCGGCATCGAAGGCGTAGAGCAGCAGCACGGCGCGCTGGAGCACGTTCATGATGCTCGACGACACCGTGGTCATGGGGAACTCTTTGACGTACTCGTCGCTCAGATGTCTAAAGGCGCCCAGGCGCTCGCAGAAGCCGTCGAGCTCTTCCTTGTTGGGCAGCGAACCCGTGATAAGCAGATAGGCGACTTCTTCGTAGCCGTAGCGATTCTCGGCCTGGGCATTGTTGACCAGATCCTCGATGCTGTAGCCGCGAAGCGTGAGCTTGCCCTGATCGGGCACGACCTTTCCGTCGACCTTGTTGTAGCCGTGCACATCCGAGATACGAGTGAGGCCCGCGACCACGCCCGAGCCGTCGGCATTGCGCAGGCCGCGCTTGACATTGTGCTCGACAAACAGGTCCTCGTCATAAGGGTCGGTCGGCAGGCCGTGGTAGAGGCTTTCGCTCTCAGACGAAATCTGGCGGCTTGCTTCGTAATCCAGAACCAGTCGGCTCAAGTGGTCATCGAAGCGGTAATAGATTTTCTTGGCGTCGTAGGCCATGCGCGCTCCTCTCCGGGCCGCATCGGGGTGGCTTGCATGGGCATGCGCGCGTCAGGCTATCCCCAGCGGCTTGCTCGCTACAGGCGGTACATAAAGTTAAAGACGTCCTCGCGCTGGATGGACACGTTGACGCCCGAAAGCTCGCCGGCCTCGGCCAGGGCCTTCTGCAGCTCGGCGAAGTCGAGCTTGGACTCGGCGGTATCGGCCAGCATGGTCATGGTGAAGATGTCCTCGATAATGGACTGCGTGATGTCGCGGATGTCGACGTTGGCCTCGCCCAGGACACGGGTGACGCCGGCGACGATGCCGGGGCGGTTCTTGCCAAGGACGGTGATGACGATACGGGAGGACGAGATCTCGGCCATGGGAAACCCTTTCGCGTGGTTGCGGCGCGCGGGGGCGCTCCGCTACGGTACAGTGTTCATCATTGTACCTGTCTGGCGCCAAAAGGGGTGTGCTTACTGCGGCGTTACACGTCTGCAACATGGGCGAAGGGGCGATAGGGTGCGTGTTCGCCGCGGTTGGCCACGCCGCGTTACGCAAAGACCGTGAACCTTTTGTGGGACGCGCGGCGCCGTGGTACCATAGCCGAGTTTGTTGTCTTGGTCGGAAACCAAGACGCCTTATGCGCTGATCGGTAACCAGCGCCTGACTAATAAGGAGTCCTACCATGAAGCAGGGTATCCATCCCCAGTATGTCGAGTGCACGGTGACGTGCTCCTGCGGCAACACCTTCAAGACGCACGCTACCGTGTCTGAGATGAAGGTCGAGCTTTGCAACGAGTGCCACCCGTTCTACACCGGCCAGCAGAAGTTCGTCGACACCGGTGGACGCGTCCAGCGCTTCGCCGACAAGTTCGGTGGCGCCGCTGCCGCTCAGCTCAAGAAGGCCGAGGAGGCCAAGGCTGCCAAGGCCGCCAAGGCTGCTGAGGCCGAGGCCGCTCGCAAGGCCGCCGCTGAGGCCAAGGCTGCCGAGAAGGCTAAGCGTGCTGCTAAGTTTGCCGAGGAGGCTGCCAAGCAGGCCGCCGAGGCTCCCGCAGAGGCTCCTGTCGAGGAGGCCGCTGCCGAGGCCGAGACCACCGAGGCTGCTGAGTAAATAGCTCGCCGCGGAATCGCTCGCATTCATGGCATGAGGGCCGTGCATCCATTTGGGTGCGCGGCCCTTTTTCTTTTTAAATTAGTGCAAACTAACCTGTCCCCATGGCACCACATGGCAGAGAGGCAGCGTTTGCCCAGATAGACCTGCCAAAATTAACTTGTCCCATTGTGGCAGGTTGGTCGTAGTTATTACGTGGCGGTCGAGCTCGACCGTATAGGCCGCGCCTTGTTTGGCTAAAGTACAATCATCTGTGTTTAACTCGCCCGCAGCTGCACGGCGTGGGCGATGGCCAAAAAAGGAAAACTACATGGGATTCATGTCAAAGCTGCTGTCCTTTGGATCCGATAAGGACCTTAAGCGCTACTACAAGATCGTCGACCAGATCAACGGTCTTGAGCCCCAGTTTGAGAAGATGACCGAGGAGGAACTCCGCGCCCAGACCGATAAGTTCCGCGAGCGTTACGCCAACGGTGAGTCGCTCGACGACATGCTTCCCGAGGCCTTTGCCACCGTGCGTGAGGCTTCCAAGCGCACCATGGGTATGCGCCACTTTGACGTGCAGCTCATTGGCGCTATGGCACTGCACGAGGGCCACATTGCCGAGATGAAGACTGGCGAAGGTAAGACCCTCGTCTCCACGTTGGCCGGCTATCTCAACGCTATTGCCGGCAAAGGCGTGCACGTCGTTACTGTCAATGATTACCTTGCCAAGCGCGACTCCGAGTGGATGGGCCGCATCTATAAGTACCTGGGCATGACCGTCGGTCTGCTCCAGAACAACATGCCGCTCGAGCTCAAGCGCCCGGCCTACCAGGCAGACGTCACCTACGGTACCAACTCCGAGTTCGGCTTTGATTACCTGCGCGACAACATGGTTACCCGTCCCGAGCAGCGCGTGCAGCGCGGTCACAACTACGCCATCGTCGACGAGGTCGACTCCATCCTGATCGATGAGGCCAGGACGCCGCTCATTATCTCGGGCGCTGGCACCAAGTCCGCCAGCACCTACAAGGACTTCGCGCGTGCCGTGCGCGGCCTTGAGCGCGGCGAGGACGTGTCGCATGACATGCTCACTGCCACCGAGGATGTGGAGCCCACGGGCGACTACGTCATGGACGAGGCCAAGCACACCATTGCCGCCACCGAGCGCGGCCTTAAGAAAATCGAGCGCCGCCTGGGTATCGATGACATCTATGCCGATCTCTCCGGCCAGCTTGTCAACCACCTGCAGCAGGCGCTGAAGGCCCAGTACATGTTCCACCGCGACAAGCAGTACGTGGTCACCAACGGCGAGGTCAAGATCGTCGACGAGTTCACCGGCCGCATTATGGAAGGCCGCCGTTACTCCGAGGGCCTGCACCAGGCCATCGAGGCCAAAGAGGGCGTGCTCGTGCGCGAGGAGAACCAGACGCTGGCCACCATCACCCTGCAGAACTACTTCCGTCTGTATGACAAGCTCTCTGGCATGACCGGTACGGCACTTACCGAGGATGCCGAGTTCCGCGAGATCTACAAGCTGCCCGTCGAGGTCATCCCCTCCAACAAGCCTGTGCAGCGCGTGGACCACGAGGACCTGGTGTACCGCACCATTCAGGCCAAGTACAACGCCGTTGCCGACGACGTTGAGCGTCGTCATGCCAAGGGCCAACCGGTCCTGGTAGGTACCGTCTCCATCGAGAGCTCCGAGAAGCTGTCCGCCGCCCTTACCAAGCGTGGCATCGCGCACGAGGTCCTCAACGCCAAGCACCATGAACGCGAGGCCCACATCGTGGCCCAGGCCGGACGCTACGGCGCCGTGACCATCGCCACCAACATGGCCGGTCGTGGTACCGACATCCTGCTGGGCGGCAACCCCGACGAGTTGGTGCGCGAGCGCCTGGAGTACGAGGGCCTGACCATGGAGGACGTGACGCCCGAGCAGCTCGAGCAGTTTAACGCCGAGGCCAAGGAGACTTGCAAGGCCGAGCGCGAGCGCGTGCTTGCCGCCGGTGGCCTGACCGTTATCGGCACCGAGCGCCACGAGTCCCGCCGTATCGACAACCAGCTGCGCGGCCGCTCCGGCCGTCAGGGCGATCCGGGCGAGACCCAGTTCTACCTGTCGCTCGAGGACGACCTCATGCGCCTGTTCGGTGGCGACAAGATGGACCGCGTCTCCAAGATGATGGTCACGGCCGACATGGGCGACGACATGCCCATCCAGCACAAGATCATCTCCAAGGCCGTCGAGAGCGCTCAGCACAAGGTCGAGAGCATCAACTTCTCCATGCGTAAGAGCGTCCTTGAGTACGACGACGTCATGAACAAACAGCGCCAGGTCATCTACGCCGAGCGCAATAAGATTCTTGACGGCAAGGACCTGACCGACCACATCACCGAGGTCATGCACGATACCGTCTACCGTTGCGTGCAGGAGTTCTGCACCAAGGACAGCCACGATGGCGAGCGCGACCTGGAGGGTCTGCGCAAGTGGGTTGTGGAGCTCACCGGCCACATCGATACGCCGAAGTTCCCCGACGAGGATTATGAGGCCCTGGCTGCCGATGTCCTGGCTTACGTAGAGAAGTGCTACAACATGAAGGCCGAGCGCTTGGGCGAGGACCTGATGCGCGAGCTCAACACCCAGGTCATGCTGCGCGTCATCGATACCCGCTGGATGAACTACCTGCAGGAGATGGACTACCTCAAGACCGGCATCGGCCTGCGCGGCTTTGGCCAGCGCGACCCGCTGGTTGAGTACAAGACCGAGGCCTACGGCGCGTTCCAGATACTCGTCGATACCATGTACGAGGATTATCTGCGTACGGTTCTGCGCATCGAGATCAAGGCTGCCCCGCGTGCCGTGGAGCACAAGGAGGAGCCCGCGCTCGAGGGTGCGCACTTCTCCGGTCCTGCCGAGGTCGATGGTGACAACGGCGGCTCGGTGCTGCGCAAGCAGGCGCAGGTGCAGGCCCGCACGGCTGTCCAGGGTGGTCCGGCTGCCGTCAACAACGGTGGCAAGGTGACCACCTATCGCAAGTCCGAGAGCGACGATCCGTACGTCAACGTGGGCCGCAACGACCCGTGCCCCTGCGGTAGCGGCAAGAAGTTTAAGTACTGCCACGGCAGGAATCGTTAATGGCTGAGGCTTTAGAGGTAACGCCCGCCGAGCTGGACGCGTTTGCGGACCGGCTCGGTGAGGTCGAGTCGTATCTCCACCTGGACGAGAAGCGTACCCGCGTGTCCGAGCTCGAGGCCAAAAGTGTTGCCCCTGGCTTTTGGGATGACGCCGACGTCGCCCGTGCCACCATGGAGGAGATTGCGCGCAACAAGGAGGATATCGCTGCCGTGGACACCGCGCGCGGCGAGCTATCTGACGCCCGCGCGGCACTGGAGCTTGCCGAGGAGATGGGGGATGACCCCGACGCCGCCGCCCTTCGCGAGGAGGCTGCAGCCACGGCTGAGCGCCTGGCCCGTGCCATCGATGAGCTTGAGCTTTCGAGCTGGTTTACCGGTGAGTTCGATCACGGCGATGCCATTGTGACTATCAAGCCCGGACAGGGTGGCCTGGAGGCCCAGGACTGGACCTTCATGCTCTTTAAGATGTACATGAAGTACTGCCAGCGTCGCGGCTGGAAGGTCACCATCAACGACTGTCCTGCGGCCGAGGTCATCGGCATTGACCGCGCGACCTTTACCGTCGAGGGCAAGGACGCATTTGGCATGCTGCGCGCCGAGGCCGGCGTCCACCGCTTGGTGCGCATCAGCCCCACCGACGACAAGAAGCGCCGCCAGACCACGTTTGCCGGCGTCGAGGTCATCCCCGTGCTACCCGATGATATCGACATCGAGATCAGTCCCGACGACATCCGCGTGGACGTGTACCACGCGAGCGGCCCGGGCGGTCAGGGCGTCAACACCACTGACTCCGCCGTGCGTGTGACGCATTTTCCCAGCGGCATTGTGGTCACCTGCCAAAACGAGCGCAGCCAGATCCAGAACAAGGCCGCGTGCATGCAGATCCTCAAGGCTCGCCTGTACGAGATTGAGCTCGAGAAGCGCGCCGAGGCCCTGGATGAGATTCGCGGACCCAAGACCACGATTGGTTTTGGCAACCAGATTCGCAGCTACGTGCTCTACCCGTATCAGATGGTTAAGGACCTACGCACGGGCGTGGAGACCAGCAATGTCGAGGCCGTTCTTGACGATGGCGACCTGGACCCGTTTGTTATTGGCTATCACCGTTGGGCTACCGGCAACGCTGACGAGGAGACCCCGTCTGCATAAACCGCCCGGTTCATGTGGAAATGGATTAAAACCCTCCCAGCAGGGTGGTTTTGTATCCAGAGCAAACCCTGCGCGGGGGTGGTTTTTGCCCGGCGAATCGGTAGAATCGAATACAGCAAGAAGTTCGAAGCGCATCCGTTTGGGTGCGCTTTTTTGAGGGAGGCAGCATGGCATATCGTCTGGACATCAAGCGCATTCTTTCGATGAACTTCTTTCACGACCTGCCCCAGATTATGTTGGGGTGCGCTCTGGCCGCTATTGCGACCGACCTGTTTTTGATTCCCAACGGCCTTGCTGCCGGTGGCGTTACGGGCCTTGCCACCATTATCCAGGCGGTCGGTGCATCGCGCGGCCTATCGCTTCCCGTTGGCATTCAGACGATCGTGATGAACGCCTTGCTGTTGTTGGTCGTTATGCGCGAGGGTGGCATGTTCTACGTGGTGCAGACCGCGACGGGCTTTGTGCTGCTGGGCTTCTTTACCGATCTGTTCGCCCCGTTTGTAGCACCTCTGGCGGATGCGGACCTGATGCTTCCCGCTATGTGGGGCGGCATTATTACGGGCATCGGCTACGGCATGGTGCTGCGCGCCGGTGCCAACACTGGTGGCTCAGACACCATCGGTCAGATTATCTCGCGTAACACCTCGCTGCCGGTGGGCTCGACCGTCATGGCGATCGATGTTGCCGTATGTGCGCTATCGGCTCCGGTCTTTTCAATCGAAAACGCACTGTATGCAGGCCTTTCGATGGTCATTAGCGGCTACGTGATCGATGCCGTGGTCGATGGTGGCAACAAACGTCGTATGGTACTCATCATCTCGGACAAGTTCCCTGATATCGCTGCCGATATCATGTATGGTCTGGGTCGTGGTTGCACCAAGTTTAAGGCGACTGGCATGTATTCGGGTGCCGAGAAGCCGGTGATTATGGTCATCGTGAGCCGTCGAGAGCTCAATACCCTCAAGACGATCGTGCGCGAGCGCGATCCTCACGCCATTGTGACGGTCGCTGACGTTACGGAAGCCTTCGGCGAGGGATTCAAGGACATTAGCGCGTAGGGGCGACCGCGTTCCATCCAAAAGACGTTCACATTGATAAACCGTTTCATCAGCGGTTCTGCCTGCTCAATTGTTCAAATAATGATAAAAACTCTGGTAAAGCCATCAGTTTCCAGCATAATGAATGACGTACGTGCATTGCGGCTGTGTTGGGATTACCTTCGGTGCCGTGCGCATTTTGTCTAATGAGGATGAAAGGAAGGCACAATGAGCGACGAAGAGCTCAAAAAGGTTGCCAACGAGGTAAGGAAGGGCATCGTCACCGGCGTGCACGCTGCCAAGTCCGGCCATCCGGGCGGTTCGCTCGGCGCTGCCGACATCATGACCTATCTGTACTTTGAGGAAATGAACGTCGACCCGGCCGATCCCCGCAAGGCCGACCGCGATCGCTTTGTGCTTTCCAAGGGCCACTGCGCTCCGGGCCTGTACGCCGTGCTTGCCGAGCGCGGGTTCTTCCCCAAGGAGGACCTCAAGACGCTGCGCCATATCGGCAGCCACCTGCAGGGTCACCCCAACATGAACGACACCCCGGGCGTCGACATGTCCACCGGCTCGCTGGGCCAGGGCATTTCCGCCGCCGTGGGCATGGCCGTTGCCGCCAAGCACTGGGGCGATACTTACCGCACGTACGCCCTGCTGGGCGATGGCGAGAGCGAGGAGGGCCAGGTCTGGGAGGCCGCCATGTTTGCCGGCAACCAGCAGCTCGATAACCTCTGCGTGATCGTCGACCACAACGGCCTGCAGATCGACGGCCCCGTCGAGGAGGTCAACGACCCCATGCCGCTCGCCGACAAGTTCCGTGCCTTTAAGTTCCACGTGGTGGAGCTTGCCGACGGCAACGATTTCGACCAGATCCACGCCGCCTTTGCCGAGGCTCGCGCTACCAAGGGCCAGCCGACCGCCATTATCGCCGAGACCATGAAGGGCAAGGGTGTTTCCTTTATGGAGAACCAGGTGGGTTGGCACGGTAAGGCCCCCAACGATGAACAGTTTGAGCAGGCCATGGCAGAGCTCACGGCCGCCGGAGAGGAGCTCTAGGATGGCAGACGTCAAGAAAATCGCCACGCGCGTAAGCTACGGCGAGGCCCTCGTCGAGCTCGCCAACGAGCACGATGACTTTGTGGTCCTCGACGCCGACCTGGCCGCCGCCACGCAGACCGGCAAGTTCAAGGCCGCCTGCCCCGATCGTTTCTTCGATGTGGGCATTGCCGAGAGCAACCTGATGGGCGTCGCCGCCGGTATCGCGACCACCGGCCGCGTTGCCTTCGCGAGCAGCTTTGCCATGTTCGCCGCCGGCCGCGCCTTTGAGCAGGTCCGCAACTCCATCGGCTACCCGCACCTCAACGTTAAGATCGGCGCCACGCACGCCGGTATCTCGGTGGGCGAGGACGGCGCCACGCACCAGTGCTGCGAGGATATCGCCCTCATGCGCGTCATCCCCGGCATGACCGTGATCGTTCCTGCCGACGACGTCGAGGCCCGCGCCGTGACGCGCGCTGCCTACGAGTGCGACGGTCCGGTGTACATGCGCTTTGCCCGTCTGGCCTCGCCGGTTATCAACGATCCCGAGACCTACAAGTTCGAGGTGGGCCGCGGCATTGTCATGCGCGAGGGCGCCGATGTGACCATCATTGCCTGCGGCCTGATGGTCGGCGAGGCTCTCGAGGCCGCCGAGCAGCTCGCTGCCGAGGGTATCGACGCCGAGGTCATCAACATGCACACCATCAAGCCCATCGATGCCGACCTGATCGTCAAGAGCGCCACCAAGACCGGCCACGTCGTGACCGTCGAGGAGCACTCTGTGATCGGTGGCCTGGGTAGCGCCGTTGCCGACGTCCTGTGCGAGCAGTGCCCGACGCCGCTCAAGAAGATCGGCGTCAACGACACCTTCGGTGAGTCCGGCCCGGGTGCCGAGCTCCTGCACAAGTACGGCCTGGACGCCGCCAACATCGTGGCGACCACCAAGGAGTTCTTGGCATAAGGCAAGGCGGATTTCAAGGATTGCTTCGCCAGAACTATAAAACTGTTTCGCCATTACTATGGAAACCAGGCAGGGGCGCTCTCTTGGAGAGCGCCCCTGTTTCAGTTGCGGTGAAATAAGGACTGTTTTGCCAGCTTAAAGGCTCAATTAATCCGTATTTCACCGCAACTTTCGAAGGCGTTCTCGCTTTTGCTGGCGGCGGCACGACGATTGATTGCTGCCTGGCACAGTGCGGCAACATCGGGGGCGTCGTCGCCTTTATATGCCATGGCGAGTAGGGCGGCATCATAGATTTCGTTGTTAGTCATATCGCCGGCATCGATGGGGCAGAAGGTGAGTATCGAATCCTGCTCAGCGAGCTCGGCGAGATCGATCGTTTCGCCTGCGGCAAAGACATCGTCGAGGACGAGCGTTGCGCTCGTACAGGGAATTTGATAAATCTTGCCATCGGTGGCGATGGGGGAACCTGCCGCCTCGAGCGTGTACACACCTTGAATGAGGCTGATACCGGAACCGTCGGAGGCGACGAACTCAACTTTGTCGACCGTTATCCCGTCGACGGTCTTTCCCGTAATGTGTATCGGGACACGTGAGGCCCCGCTATCGGTATCCCAACCTACGGCAGAGATGTTGAGCACAATAGCATGCTCCGAATGAGCCGATATAAAACAAGACAATGCTTGCCGCAGATGAAGACCTAAACAACTGCCGCCGACAATGGCAATTGCCAACATGCAGGTAAGGACAACCGCAATGTGATTCCGAGGCTTTACCCGAATTGCAGAATTAGTCGACATGCCATGGATGGCAACCCCACATGTTGTGCAATACCTCACGCCATTGCTCAACTCAGCACCACAATAAGGACAATTCATACCAGCTCCCGCAACCATAGACGTTCCTATCGAGGCCAATGTAAATCGTTAATTCAAATTCGAGTTGCGCAACAATTAGCCTTAATTTAAGTTGCGGTGAAATAGGGACTGATTAGACCTTTTAACTGGTAAAACAGTTCCTATTTCACCGCAACTCATGAAGACGCCCCTCAAACACGGTCCCATCAGGGAAAAGGGCATATATCGGCAAAGTGCAATTCAGACCCTTCCAACTTTATATATGCAGCACCCCAAGATAAACGCGGCGGCCCCTTAGTAGCCGCAGGCCGCGTATAGGGTTACCTCCCAGATCTTTCCGCAGGACGGAGGGGCCCCGCCGCGCGAAGCGCGCAGCGGGGGTTCCGACATGTCCGAGGACGATTTGGAGAGTAACCCTGTGCCCGGCCGACGGGATCCCTAAGCACGCCATGCTTCTTATGTGCAGTAAAGCTAATGCTGCTAAAATACAAAGCGCTCATGTAGTTTAAACGCACGACGATAAGGAGCACCAGTGGGTAACCACTTCCGTACCTCCGGTGCGGGCGATGATGCCCCCAAGACGCAGGCAGGCGTCCAGGGCAGTCGTTTCGCCACTCCGGATTCAGAGGGCCAGCCTGTTGCTCAGGCCCCCGCTCAGCCGGCAGATCAGGCACAGCCGGCATCCGATCCCTTTGCCTACAATCCCACCAGCGATGTCGCGCTTTCCGGCACGGCGGGTTTTGAGCCCGTTCAGGCCGTGACCGCTCGCGTGGAGCAGCCTCAGGCTGGTGCCGCCACGCCGCAGCCTACCATGGCCGGCATTCCCGACCCCTTGGCTCCTGCGACGCCGGCTCCTCAGCCTGCGCAGTCCGGTCTCTTTGCCGCTATTCCCGACCCTACGCAGCCTGCTGCCCCGGTGGTCGAGAGCGATCAGGCCGCCGAGGTCGCAAGCCTCGATAACGCGCTCAACAACCCCGATTTTACGTCGGTGTTTGCGCCCATCGATCCACAGGCCAGCCGCAAGAAGATGGCCAAGCAGGCCGGTGTCGAGCCCGTCATCCTTATGGAGCATGTCACCAAGATCTATCCGGCACAGCCCAACAAGCCTGCACTCGACGACATCAACATCGAGATCTATCCGGGCGAGTTCGTCTTCCTGGTCGGTCACTCCGGCTCGGGTAAGACCACGCTGCTGTCGACGCTCAACCGCGACGTCAAGCCGACGAGCGGTCGCATCCTGGTTGCCGGTCAGGACCTCATGAAGATCAAGAACCGCAAGGTTCCGTTCCTGCGCCGCCAGATTGGCGCCGTGTTCCAGGACTTTAAGCTTCTGCCGCAAAAGACCGCCTACGAAAACGTGGCGTTTGCCCTGCAGTGCATCGGCAAGCCCAAGGGCGTCATTCGCAGCCAGGTGCCCGAGGTGCTGCGTCTGGTCGGTCTGGCCGATCAGATGGACTCGCTGCCCGACCAGCTTTCCGGTGGCGAGCAGCAGCGCGTTGCCGTCGCCCGCGCTATGGTCAACCGCCCGCCGCTGCTGATCTGCGACGAGCCCACGGGTAACCTCGACCCGGCGATCTCGCTGGGCATCATGAAGCTGCTCGAGCGTATTAACCGCACCGGCACCACCGTGATCGTCGCCACGCACGACCGCGAGATGGTCGATAGCATGCACCGTCGCGTGATCGCCCTCGAGGGCGGCCACGTTATCCGCGACCAGGAGAGGGGAGGTTACGGCAACTATGGCACCAACTAACGTGGGCTACTCCTTCAAAGAGGCAATCAGCCACTTCTTCCGTAACTGGACTACCTCGCTCGGCGCCGTCATCACGATCTTCCTTTCGCTGTTTATCATCGGCCTGTTCATCATGGGCTCCGCGATGCTGAACTCCGTGATCGGCACCGTCGAGGATCAGGTTGTCATCAACGCGTTCATTAGTGATGACGCCGATCAGGCCGATGTTCAGGCTTTTGAGGCCGAGCTTAAGACGTGGAATAACGTCAAGTCCGTGACCTATAAGGACAAGGACGACGCGCTGGCCGAGTATACGAGCAAGATGTCGGGCAACGCCGACGCCACCATGAGCGCGCTCGATGGCCAGAACCCGCTGCCGGCTTCCTTCGCTATTGAGATGGACGATCCGTCTCAGGTCGAGAGCACGGCCAAGAAGCTCAAGAAGGATGCCGATTTCCAGAAGATCGCGGATGACGGCGACGTCAACGCGAGCGTGCTGTACGGCCAGGAGGAAGTGAGCCGCCTGTTCCAGGTGACCAACTACATCCGCATCGCCGCCGTGGTGCTCGTTGGCCTTCTGACCTTTATCGCATTCATCTTCATCAACAACACGATTCGCCTGTCCATCACGGCGCGTCGTCGTGAGATTGCGATTATGCGTCTGGTCGGCGCCAGCAATGGCTTCATTCGCGGCCCGTTTATCACCGAGGGCGTGCTGCAGGCCATTTTGGGCTCGCTGCTTTCCATCGGCGTTCTGGAGCTGCTGCGCAATTTGATGATTCCGCGTCTGCAGGAGAGCATCGGCTGGATGTCGTTTGCCCTGCCGATGCAGTACTACCTGGTGACCTATGCTGCGCTGATTCTGGTCGGTGTGATTATCGGTCTCTTTGGTTCTGCCATCGCCATGCGCCGCTACCTGCGCGTGTAGGCACGCCTGGAATTCATCCCTTCCAACGGGTCGTCTCTTATGGGGCGGCCCGTTTTTTGATTCCTAGGGGACGGCAGGAAAGCGAATCATTTGGGTAGACTCTTTGGAGTTCGCAATCGATAGTTAGGAGGCGCCATGGGGCGCAATAACAAGCATAAGCGTGGAGCTCGCAATAAGCGCGGGCCGGTGCGCAGCGAACGCCGTCCGAGCCTGACCGGGCGCGTGCAGCTCCATGAGCACAGTGCCTATGTCATAACCGAGAATGGCGACTACAAGGTCATGGGCCGCGGTAAGCGCGAGATCATGGATGGCGATACCGTTGCCGTGAGCATTAAGAACAGCCCGCACGGTGAGCGACGCGCCGTGATTGAGGGCGTGGTTGAGCGTGCAGCCATAAGCGTGGTGGGCACGTACCAGACCGCCGGTCCGCTCGGTGTGATTGAGCCGCTCGATTCGCGTCTGAAGGCCGACTTCTTCATTCTGCCCGAGGATACCTCGGCGGATCGTCTGGGCGTCCACCCGGGTGATGCTGTTGTCGCGCACATTTTGACCTACCCGACGCGCCTGGAATCGGGCACCGTGACGATTGAACGCCGCATTGGCGGAGATGACGCGCCCGATTTGGGCGTTCAATATGTGATGGCGCGTTACGGCTATACCGATAGCTATCCCGAGGCCGCGCTGGACGAGGCCGAGGAGCTTTCGCTCGATGTGTCCGCGGCGCTTAAGGACCCGCTCCGCCGCGATCTGCGCGACCGCTTTGTCATCACGATCGACCCGGTCGACGCGCGCGACTTTGACGATGCCATTTCGCTGGAGCGTACGCCCGAGGGTGGCTACAAGCTGGGTGTGCATATCGCCGACGTTTCACACTATGTGGCTTGGGACGGGCATATCGATCTTGAGGCTCGCCATCGCACGACATCGGTGTATCTGGCCGATCGCGTGCTTCCCATGCTGCCCGAACGCCTGTCCTGTGACCTGTGCTCGCTTCGCCCTGACGAGGACCGTCTTGCGTTTACCGTCGATATCGAGCTCGATGCGCAGGGTCGCGTGCGGCATTACGATCCGTACCCCAGCGTGATTCGCTCGCGTGTGCGTATGGACTATGACGGCGCCGAGGCGCTGCTGGTGCGTGCCGGCGCGGTTGAGTATTCGGTGCTGGAGGGTGCGGCCGAGGATGTTGCGGCTGCCGAGACCTCGCGCGAGGAAGCGCTTGAGCGCGGTCTTGCGTGCGAGGAGACCGCCCGCGGCTACAACATCGACCTCGGCGATTTCCTTGTCGCTGCCAACGAACTCGCCGAACTTCGCCGTCGTATTCGTCGCGCCCGCGGCTCAGTCGATTTTGACACGGCCGAGATTCGCGCTCTATTGGATGAGGACGGAGTGCCCGTGCAGATTGTGGCGCGCGAGCGTTCGTGTGCCACGTCGCTTATCGAGGAAGCCATGCTGCTCGCCAACGAGTGCGTTGCAGAGTGGCTGGCGGACCGTGATATCGAGGCCTGCTATCGCGTGCATGAGGATCCGAGCCCCGATAGCCTGCACGGTGCCGCCGTTGCGCTGGCGCAGCTAGGCATCATCGACGATCGCCGTGCTGCCGGTATTGCCCTGGGGAGTCCCGATGAGCTGCAGGCTGCAGTCGATGCTGCCGCCGGTACGGCCAACGCACCGCTCGTCAACACGCTGCTTCTGCGCAGCATGCAGCGCGCGCTGTACAAGCCGCGCAACGAGGGCCACTTTGCGCTCGCCGCGCCGTGCTACTGTCACTTTACGAGTCCCATCCGTCGCTACCCCGATCTGGTGGTGCACCGCGTGCTCAAACTGCAGTTGGCCTATGAGCAGCTCGGCGGCAAGGATGCCTTGGTCCGTACGCCGCGGCTGATCGGCAAGGGGCGCGAGTCGCTGCCGCGCATTCTGCCGCAGATCTGCCGCGCATGCAGCGATGCCGAGCGCGCGGCAGATGCTGCCAGCCATGCGACGCAAAAGATCAAGATTGCCCAGTACTATGAGGACCGTCTGGGCGAGCGCTATGCCGGAACCGTCTCGTGGGTTAGCAGCATGGGCCTCTTTGTGCGCTTGGATCTAACGCAGGTCGAAGGCTTGGTTTCGATCAAGAGCCTGGGCAACGAGTGGTTCGAGTTCGACGAGGACGCGCTTACGCTGACGGGTGCCGACACGGGGACTCGCTATGAACTGGGCCAGCGCGTGATCATCGAGGTCTCGCGCGTCAATACCACGCGTGGGCACTTGGACTTTAAGCTTATCCATTAGTCAAATCCCGACTCATGGTGGGGGAGCGGAGGGCGGCCTTTCGGGACCGCCCTCCGCATTTGAATCGTGGCCACCTTACCGTCTGCTCGGCCGCCCGCTTACCTGCTATTTGAGAGGTAAAACCTACCAAAATAAACCTGTTCCTTTTTGGGAGGTTTACGAGAGAGCGGGGAGGAGATGACAACGGTGTACGGGTATGCACGGGTGAGCTCGCGCGATCAGAATCTGAATCGGCAGCTGGATGCGCTGGGCGCCTATGGCGTGGGCTCAGCGAATATTTATGCCGACCATGCGAGCGGCAAGGACTTCGATCGGCCGCATTATCGCGAGCTGCTGCACGTCCTGGGAGACGGGGACGTGCTGGTGGTGCTTTCTATCGACCGACTTGGTCGTAATTACTCCGAGATTCTTGAGGAATGGCGACGCATTACCAAGGAGCTCGGGGTTGCCATTGTGGTGTTGGACATGCCATTGCTTGACACGCGCGTCAGGGCCAGCGGCGCGCCGGATGTGACCAACACCCTGATTGCCGATATTGTGCTGCAACTGCTGAGCTACGTGGCGCAGGTGGAGCGCGAGAATATCCATCGGCGCCAGGCGGAGGGAATTGCAGCGGCGCGGGCGCGAGGGGTCCGTTTCGGTCGACCTCGCAAGCCGTGCCCTCCTCAGTTTGAGCTGGTGCGAGATAGCTATGAGGCAGGCGATATTACCCGCAGCCAGGCAGCAAAGTGCTTGGGCGTGTGCGTGGGGACGTTCGATCGCTGGATGCGCGAGGCGGGGTAGGGGTTTGCGTCGCTTTGTCGCTTCCTGTTGCGATTCAAATTTTGATACGGTGACGATGTCATTTGGGGCTACACTCGCTGATATTCAAAAAAAGGAGGTTGGCCCTTGGCGCGCATAAAACAAATAATCGGATGGACCGCGATCATTCTGTTCGCTGCAACGCTGGCGGGTATCTGGGTGCTGACGGAGCAAAATGCGGTGGAGACGTCGTTGCTGAGCGAGTCCACCGCGCGTGTGGTGGAGGGTCAGGCTACGGGCGTTCAGACTGCCGATGCCACGGGCGAAGCCCAGACGGAGAACGGAATGACCGGGGACACCGATTCGGCTGCCTCGAATGTCCGGTCTGGCCGACTTGCTTCCATTCGCATGTGGGTGGGCACGAACGTCCGTCGCGTTGCCCATACCGTAGAGTTTTTCTTCGTCGGATTGTTCGCCTCGGTGGTCGTGGTTTGCTTTTCCAGGCGTCCGTGGAGCGTATGCTCCCGTTGCGCGCCCGTATTGCTCTTTTGCGCCGCCTGCTCCGTTGGCGATCAGGTACATAAGATCTTTGTTCCCGGCAGGCATTTTGACGTTATCGATTTAGGATTCGATGCTGCGGGCTATGTCACCGCCATGCTGTTGGTATTGCTGGCAGCGGCGTTGGTGCGCCATGCGACTCGGCCGATCGGCACCCATGCGAGGCGCTAGCCGGTAACAAACCCGTTTCTGATAATGCGACTTCGTTGAATTATTTTGTGTCGCGCGTATTTCCGAGTGGTCGGATTTGAGGGGCGAGCGGTAGAACGCTCGCCCTTTGTGCGCCACGATGTGGCACAATGTACCGCAAAAGCTGTTTGTATCCGGTACGAATCGTTCGTTGGTCTTTAATTCTTCTCAACGGAGGTGTTTGAGATGGCAAACGGATTGCTTTTGCGGCTTCGCGAGCGTGAGCTCAGCGCGAGCCCGGCGGAACGCAATATCATCGCATATGTAAGCGCTCATCCGCACGAGGTGGTCGGGCTGTCCGTCCGCGGTCTTGCCGATGTCACGTTCTCTTCGCCCTCGAGCATTTTGCGCTTTTGCAAGCGTTTGGGTTTTGCGGGCTATAAGGAGTTCCAGCGCGAACTGATTGCCGAGCTGGCGCTCTTAGGTGACAAGAAAGACGTAGCCCTCGAGGACATCTCCATGGATGACAGCGTCGAACGTATCGTGGGGAAGGTGATGAAAAGCAACGTGCGCACGATCGAGGCGACGGCGCGAACGCTCGATTACACCGTCTTGGAACGATGCGCGGCCCGTCTTAAGCGGGCACGCGCGGTCAATCTGTTCGGTATTGGTGCCTCTCGTTTGGTCGCGCACGATCTGGCGCAAAAGCTCATGCGTGTCGACAAAGAGTGCCATCTGTACGACGACTGGCATGATCAGCTCTTGTGTGCCAAGAACATGCATGAGGGCGATATGGCAATCGCCTTTAGCTACTCGGGCTTGACGCAAGAGGTGCTGGACTGCACCGCCGAGGCTCAACGTCACAACTGTCCCGTCGTGGCCGTTACCAAAGTAGATGGATCATCCAAGCTTGCCACCATGGCCGATGCCGTGCTCGGCGTCGCCGCGAGTGAACCCTTGGTCCGCAGCGGTGCCATGGCTTCGCGTATGGCCCAGCTTATGGTTGTCGATGCCCTGTACGCTGCTTACGTTGCCAGTGACTACGAACGGGCGACGCATGTCATTAAGCAAAACTACATCGAGAAACAGGAAAGATGAGGTGAATGAAATGCTCGATTTAACAAAATTCACGACCGAACAGCGTAATCAAAGGTCAATGGACCTCGATACGATGACATCGCTGCAAATCGTCACGATGATGAACGATGAGGATCTTCGTGCCGTCCAGTCGGTCACGAAAGTGTTGCCCCAGGTTGCCACAGCAATCGACTGGGCTGCTGAGACACTCGAGCGCGGCGGGCGCGTCTTTTACATGGGCGCAGGCACCAGCGGTCGTCTGGGCGTACTCGACGCTTCGGAGTGTCCGCCCACGTTTGGCGTGTCACCCGATCTGATTGTCGGGCTCATTGCCGGAGGCGAGACGGCGTTTATCAAGGCTGTCGAAGGTGCCGAAGACAGCGAGGAGCTTGGCGCGAGCGACCTGCGGGAGCGTGGACTCTCGGACAAGGATCTTGTCGTTGGCCTGGCGGCAAGCGGCCGTACTCCTTATGTGGTGGGCGGCCTTGCGTACGCCAAGGCAACTGGGTGCAAGACCATTGCAATTGCCTGCAACCAAGGGTCGAAGATCGGGGAGAGCGCAGATCTTGCCATTGAGCCCGTGCCCGGTCCCGAGGTGCTGACCGGCTCAACGAGGCTCAAGGCGGGAACGGTTCAAAAGCTCATTCTCAACATGATTTCGACCGGTGCCATGGTCAAGATCGGCAAGGTATACCAAAACCTGATGGTCGATGTGCAGCAGACGAACGAGAAGTTGGTGGTGCGCGGCCAGAACATCGTGATGGAGGCGACCGGCTGCACGCGCGAGCGCGCTGTTCAGGCGCTTGCAGATGCCGGCGGCCACGTAAAAACCGCTATTGTCTCAGTACTGCTGGACTGCGATGCCGAGCAGGCTACGGTAGCTCTTGAGCGGGCGCGAGGCCATGTCCGTGCTGCGGTGAGTGGCCATGAGAAGAGCAATGCCGATGCCCAATAGGTGCGCGGCGTGAGCTGATATGACATCCAGACGAGATACCCAATACAAGGAGGAGTTATGACGAACAAAGAGCTGGCTCAAAAGCTGCTGGACCTTTTGGGCGGTAAAGACAACGTGCTCGCAAACGCGGCGTGCATGACGCGCCTGCGCGTGACCGTCAAAGATACGGGCAACGTCGACACGGAGGGTATTAAGGCGCTCGACGGCGTGATGGGCCTGGTCGAGGACGACACGATGCAGATCGTGCTGGGTCCGGGCAAGGTGAATAAGGTGCTCGAGGAGTTCTCCAAGCTCACCGGCCTTGCGAAAGGCGTTGCTGACGAGAGCGTGGTTGATGCTGCGGCCACAAACAAGGCCGCGCAGAAGGCCAAGTACGAGTCTAAGCCGGTTCAGGCCTTCCTCAAGAAGATTTCCAATGTCTTCGTCGCCCTGCTTCCCGGCATCATTGCGGCTGGCCTCATCAACGGTATCTGCAACGTCATTAACGTCTCGACGGCAGGCGCGCTTGCAGGCGAGTGGTGGTACCAGGGCATTCGTTCCATGGGCTGGGCCCTGTTTGCCTATCTGCCCATCTTGGTGGGCTATAACGCGGCGCGTGAGTTTGGTGGCTCCGCTGCGCTGGGCGGCATCGCCGGCATGATGTGTATCGCCAACAGTGCCATGCCCCTGCTTGCGCCTGGCGCGGCTGATCCTGCCACTGCCATTCTGCTGCCGCTCACCAGTGCGCAGTACAACCCCGCAGCGGGCGGCATGATCGCAGCTCTCATCGCTGGCGCATTTTTTGCCTGGATGGAGCGTCAGATTCGCAAGGTTATGCCCAACGCACTCGACACGTTCTTGTCCCCGCTGCTGGTGCTCATCATCGGCGCCTTTGCTCTGATGCTCGTCATCCAGCCGGTTGGCGCATGGCTGACGACTGCCATCTTTAGCGTTTTGACCTTTATCTTCGAGAAGCTGGGCGTCCTGGGCGGCTATATCCTGTCGGCAGGCTTCTTGCCGCTGGTGTCCGTCGGCCTGCATCAGGCGCTCACGCCGATCCACGCTATGCTCAACGATCCTGACGGCGCTACCAAGGGTATCAATTACCTGCTTCCCATCCTTATGATGGCTGGCGGCGGCCAGGTCGGTGCCGGTTTGGCGCTGTACTTTAAGACCAAGAACGCCAAGCTCAAGAAGTACGTCGCAGAGTCCATTCCCGTTGGAATCCTGGGTGTGGGCGAGCCTCTGATGTATGCTGTTACGCTGCCGCTCGTTCGTCCGTTTGTGACGGCCTGCCTGGGTGCCGGATTTGGCGGCGCGCTCGCGGCGCTGCTTCACATCGGCACGGTTTCTCAGGGCGTTTCCGGTCTGTTTGGCCTGCTGATCGTCGTTCCTGGCCAGCAGCTCGGCTACATTGCCGCTATGCTGCTTGCCTATGCCGCCGGCTTTGTCCTGACGTGGTTCTTTGGCGTCGACGAGCAGAAGATCAACGAGTTCTTTGGCGAGTAGTTTGATATCGCGAGCCGTGTTGCTCAGGGTTCGCGGCGCGCGGCAGATTTCTTGATGCTATGGTTGTGCCGGCGGGGCTAACTGCTCCGCCGGCCTTTTTTAAAGGAGCGTTGAAGCGTGAAAACGGGTATTTCGATTTATCTTTCCAGCCCTCTGCAGGATATTGAGCGGACGATTGAGCGTGGCGCCGCGGCGGGTGCGCGCTACGCGTTCACCTCGCTGCATATTCCCGAGGATGGGGGAGCGGCGTATGCCGATAAGGTCCGTCATGTGCTTTCGCTGCTTTCCGCCCGCGGCATTGCGCTCATTGCCGATGTGGGGCCGCGTACGTGCGATTTGCTCGGGCTTGAGCGTATCGAGGACCTGCGCGATCTGGGGTTGGAATACCTTCGTTTGGACTATGGCTTTAGCGCCCAGCGGGTCGCGGAGCTGTCCGGTGTATTTCGCATTGTGGTCAATGCATCGACGGTGAGTTCTGATGAAATCGCATCGTGGCGTGAGGCCGGTGCCGATGTGACTCGTTTTGCCGCCTGCCACAATTTTTACCCCAAGCCTTATACCGGTTTAGCTCTTGAAGATGTTGCTCGGACGAATCTTCGTCTTGCGGCGCTTGGATTTGAAATCATGGCTTTTGTGCCGGGTGATGCTAACGTTCGCGGGCCGGTATTCGAGGGGCTGCCGACGGTCGAGGCGCAGCGCGGTCGCGCGTCAAAGGTTGCTCTCAATATGCTTGAGCTTGCACATGGCGCCGATTGCGACATTGTGTTGGTCGGCGACCCCGATCTATCCGATGCGGGCTGGGCGCAGTTTGCTCAAGTTTCCGCCGGATACGTGGACTTGCAATGCGAGCTTGAGCCCGGTTATGCCTATGTGCGCGGGCAGATTCATCACGACCGGCCCGACTCGAGCGTCCTCATCTTTAGGTCTCAGGAGTCACGTACGACGCATAAGCCGGATTCCGTGCCGACGGATGCCGGAGCCGGCCTGCCGCGAAAGGCGGGGTCGATCGCTGTGAGCAATAGCGGATATGGGCGCTACGAAGGCGAGCTTGAGATTGCGCGGGTCGATCTTCCCGGTGACGAGCGCATGAACGTTGCGGGCCATATCACGCCCGAGGCAATGGAGCTGCTGCCGTTCATCAAACGCGGATTCGGGGTACGGTTCGTTTAGCGTGTGACCCGTGGGCTACAATTGGCCCATCATACGAAGGCGCCTCGTGTGGCGTGTGCCTGCGTTGGCCGATCTATATTCGGAGGATTTCCATGACCGTACTGTTTGTTGAATATCCCAAGTGCTCGACCTGTAAGAAGGCCAAGGCATGGCTGGACGAACATGGGGTAGAGTATATCGATCGCGATATCGTTTTGGACAATCCCACGGCTGATGAGCTTGCGACCTGGATTGCTCGTTCGGGGTTGCCGGTGCGACGCTTCTTTAACTCGTCGGGCATGAAATATCGAGAGCTGGGCCTGAAGGCGCGCCTGGATGCGGGCATGACGGATCGGGAGTGCTACGAGCTGCTGGCGACCGACGGCATGCTGGTCAAGCGTCCGCTGCTGGTGGGCGACGACTTTGTGATTCCCGGCTTTAGGGAATCGGCTTGGGCCGAGGCGTTGCTGTAGCGGCTGCGGAAAGTGCGTCCCGTTTTGAGCTCGGATTCCGGGACGCAGTTTCCGGTTGAAGGGGCTAGCGGAAACCGTATCCCAGTTTGAGCGCGAAATCTGGGATACGGTTTCCGTTTGGGGCCTCTAGGGGAAAGCGCGTCCCGTTCTGGACGTAAATTCCGGGATGAGCTTTCCGGTTGGCGGGCATGCGCACTATCCCGGCTGGCGGGCATATGCGCTAATCCTCAAGCTGTGCCCATTCGTGCGGATCGTAGACCTTTACGTGCTTGTTGGGCTTGCCGCTCCAGTACTCCTCGTCCATAAAGGGCAGATATGCCTGAACGCCGGGGCAGATAAAGGGAATCCGCTGCTGTTGCAGTCGCTCGCGCTGGCGCTGCTCCAGGTGCGCCTCGGATATGACGGTCGGCATACCGGACAGCTCGACGAGGCTTGCCTGGATTCGCTTAAGGTCGGGGAGTCCCGCGTGCCATGACACCCGCATGATCAAAAAGGATGCACGGCGGTATTTTGCCTGCATCACCGTGATGGCGGGGCGCAGTGTGGGATGGATTTTGTCCCGTTCGGGCCAAAGGTCGGCAGTGATCTCGAGGCCCAGGGTCTCCCATAGGTAATCAAGCTCTTCGTCCATGGCGCCTCGATATCTACGCGATCATTGATACTTCGATTGTGTTGCCTGGTGCTATCGTTTTCACGGTAGAATCTGCCAACGGTTGACGGCTACCGCTCACGGCGTTTTGCCCTTCGTGTACAGCGGTTGGCTTCACAGGTCCTTCACGGGTTGGACTAAATTAGGCCAATTTGACTGAATTTCAAAAAAGTCAAAATTGGGGCTTGCGTCACGGCGAGACTTCCCGTATATTTCTTTCTTGCGCAAAGGCACAGCCGAGCGCAGCGATGCAGTCATTGGGATGTCGTCTAATGGCAGGACAGCGGATTCTGGTTCCGTCAATGGGGGTTCGACTCCCTCCATCCCAGCCATTGCATTTGCTACATATGGCCCGTTCGTCTAGCGGTTTAGGACGCCGCCCTCTCAAGGCGGAGATCACCAGTTCGAATCTGGTACGGGCTACCAAAATTGAACGCCCGGGCCTCGTAAGAGACCCGGGTTTTGTGTATTGACCGTATATACGGCGCCTGCCGTGTTTCGCTCAGATCGAGGAGTAGCCATGGATCTGCCCATCAGCTTGCAAGACATCACGTATGCCGAGAACTATCTGGCGCAGGGCGACCTGGCTACGGCGACGCCGCTGCTGGAGCGTCTGGTGGAGCTCGCCGAGGAGTATATCGACGCTGAGTGCAAGACGGAGGAGAAGCGTCAATACTTTAGCTTCGATAGCAAGTTTGAGCGCTTGGCCTATCGCCGCGTGGAGAAGGATCCGCGCGAGCTCGTGCAGGTCGAGGTGCCGTTTGACCGCCTGTACTCTGACATGGCGTTTGCCTACATTCGCCAGCAGGATTATGTAAGCGCTCGTAATGCCCTGATGCAGGCTGTGCGTTGGGACCCCATGAACTGCAACTACCGCCTAGATCTGGCCGAGCTGTTCCGCGCACTCGAGGACAAGCAGGAATGGGCATCGCTCTCGTTCTCGGTGCTGGAGCGTGCAAGCGATGGCAAGTGCGCCGCCCGCGCTTACGCCAATCTAGGTCAGTACTTCTTGGAGCCCGAGACCGAGAACGTTTCGGCTGCCGTGGGCTGCGCGCGTCTGGCGCTGCGCCTGGCGCCCAACGATGCGCATACGACGCGCCTGCTCAACAAGATCCATACCACCTATCCGGATGCCGCGGACGAGAGTGATGACCATGTGATGGGTGAGCTCGCCCTGCAGGGCGTGCCGACCTCGCCTTCGGCCGAGATCGCCATCTGCCTGATTATGTGCGCGACCGATGCTGCAAGCGACGGCGACAAGCAGGAGGCGACGCGCCTGACGGTACGTGCTCGCGACTTGGTGGGCGAGGAAGCCTGCGCGGCGATTATCAAACTGGTGCGTGAGAGCGATGCTGAGCTCAATGCCGAGCGCAAGGCTAAGCGCGAAGCTACGGGCAAGGGTTCCGATGGCGTCAAGGAGGCCGGCGATGCCCAGTAAGCGTGAACGCAAGCTCATTTCCAAGAATCGCTCGGCACATCACGAGTACTTTATCGATGAGACGTTCGAATGCGGTATTGAACTGAGTGGCACCGAGGTCAAGTCGATTCGCGAGCGCGCCTGCCAGATCACCGATACCTTCGCGCTGATCCGCGGCGGGGAGTGCTGGCTCGTCGGCCTGCATATCCACCCTTATAGCCATGGTGGCGTGTGGAATCGCGATCCCGACCGTCGGCGTCGTCTGCTGTTGCACCGCAAGGAGATTGACTTTCTTGACGGCAAACTTCGCAACCGTGGTTATGCGCTGGTTCCGTTGGAACTCTACTTTAATACCGACGGCCGCGTAAAGCTGCTGCTGGGTCTGGGTCGCGGCAAGAAGCTCTACGACAAGCGCGAGGACATGGCCAAGCGTGATGTCCAACGCGAGATCGACCGCGCCCTTAAGGAACGCAACCGCTAGGCACTCTGCATAAGTTGCGGTGGAATACGGACTGTTTTGCCTGTTTGAGGGGCTATTCAGTCCTTATTTCACCGCAACTGCGGGAGTCTCATCTTTCTTACTGTTCTGACAAATATGTTTCAAAGGCGGCGTCCGTTATGGGCGTCGCCTTTTTTGTGGGTACATACATCCATGAGGTTCAATCCTGGGTTAGGGGAGTGATCGTTATGGACAAGACTGCGTTCTTTACGATGCCGAGCGGCCTGTATGTGGTGAGTGCCGCGGCCGACGGGCTGCGTGCCGGCTGCGTTATCAACACAGCGGTGCAGGTGACATCCGCCCCGCCGCGCATCTCGGTTGCCGTGAACAAGGAAAATGTCACGTCCGGCGTAATCGCATCGGCTAAGGCTTTTGCGCTGACCGTGATCGATCAGACCGCCGACATGCTCTACATCGGTAACTTTGGGTTCCGCACCAGCAGCGATTATGACAAGTTTGCCAAATACGAGACCCGCGAGACGGCTCTGGGCATGCCCTATGTGCCCGAGCACGCGGCAGCGCTGTTTAGTTGCCGTCTGATCGACACCGTGGACGCGGGCACGCACCTGCTGTTTATCGGCGAGGTTGAGGATGCCGAGCGTCTGAGCGGCGAGACACCGTTGACCTATGACTACTACCACAAGGTGCTGAAGGGCAAGACGCCGCCCAAGGCGTCTTCGTACCAAGGGTAGAAATGCTCTAAAACTACTTGCATAATATTATTGAGAATATATACTAATAAGCAAGTACACCAGCAGTCACGTTCGAGAGGAGAACATCATGGCTGAGGAGAAGAAGACGTATAAGTTCGTGTGCGTCGTTTGCGGTTACGAAGTTGAGGTCGATACGCCCGAGCTGCCCGAGGACTACGTGTGCCCGGTGTGCGGCGTCGGTCCCGATCAGTTTGAGCTCGTCGAGGAGTAACTCGCAGGCACACGACTTGCAGCAACATATAGCTCTGTCCAAGGGCCCCGGTCGATTTCTCGGCCGGGGCCCTTTTGATTCAAGACTTTAGTCTGCTGGCCGCGCAGCGGCCAGCTTTAAACCACCCG
>CBCSLZ010000022.1:0-40766 GCA_965141245.1 uncultured Collinsella sp. | reverse complement strand
GCAACGGAAAAGAGCCGCCCTTTCGGACGGCTCAAACTGTAATGGGGATTAAAAAATCATTAGGTACACAATGATTTTTTAATCCCCGTCCCAGAATAATCATCTATGGTGACCGACCAGCTAAAAAAGCCCCGTCCCAAATTGGCTATTCTTTGATGCTGGCGATGAGGTCGTTGGCCTTTGTGGCAATTACTTGGTTGATTTCTGCCTGTAGCTCCTCGTAGACCGCTATGGCTCGCTCGCCGGCGGGGGTGAGCGTGGATCCGCGGGCGCCGTCGCGCTCGATGAGCTTGCAGCCCAGCTGACCTTCGGCCTCGTTCACGATGCGCCAGGCCTTGGAATACGCCATGCCCATGCTCTTGGCGGCGCGGTTGAGCGAGTGCTCGCGAGCAATACCCTGCAGCAGCAAGACGCAGCCATGACCAAACACGCCCGGCAAATCCTTGTCGCACGCTTGAATGACCAACTTTGCCGTCGTCTTGTACTCCATACGCTCCACGTCTCCCCGCTAAAGTGTTTGCTGGGCAAACGCAAAGCATGCGTCAAACCCTCGTGTGCTCTTCTTAAATCATGCATTGTAGCAGTCAAAGTGCGTTAAGATACTTCCCCAGTATTGGGCGCCCAAGGTTGGGCTGGGTCCTACGAGGCCTGCAGCCGACCGGTCGCATGGAAAAAGGAGAAACATGGCTACGTTCTTTCCCGGTGAGTCCCACACGTTTTCGGAGTATCTGCTTGTCCCTGGTTACTCGTCCTCGCAGTGCATCCCCAACAACGTCTCTCTTAAGACGCCGCTAACCCGCTTTAAGCGCGGTGAGAAGCCGGCAATCACCCTGAACATCCCCATGGTTTCCGCCATCATGCAGTCCGTCTCGGGCGTCGACATGGGTGTCGCGCTCGCTACCGAGGGTGGCCTGTCCTTCATTTACGGTTCCCAGAGCGCCGAGTCCGAGGCCGCCATGGTCAAGGCCGTCAAGGATCACAAGGCTGGTTTCGTTCAGTCCGATTCCACGCTGACCCCCGACATGACCATGGAGCAGGTCATCGAGCTCAAGGAGAAGACCGGTCACTCCACCATGCCGGTTACCGACGACGGCACTCCCAAGGGTAAGCTCCTGGGTATCGTCACCAGCCGTGACTATCGCCCCAGTCGCGATGACCACCAGACGAAGGTCTCCGAGTTCATGACCCCGCGTGAGCAGCTCATCGTGGGCGACAAGAACATCAGCCTCAAGGTTGCCAACGACGTCATCTGGGACAACAAGCTCAACGCCCTGCCCATTGTCGACGACAACGATCACCTCATGGGCATCGTCTTCCGCAAGGACTACGACAGCCATAAGACCAACCCCAACGAGCTGCTCGATAACGACAAGCGCTACATGGTCGGTGCCGGTATCAACACCCGCGACTATGCCGAGCGCGTGCCGCTGCTCATCGAGGCCGGCGCCGATGTCCTGTGCATTGACTCCTCCGAGGGCTTCAGCGAGTGGCAGAAGCGCACCATCGAGTGGATTCGCGCCAACTACGGCGAGGACGTCAAGGTCGGTGCCGGTAACGTCGTCGACGCCGAGGGTTTCCGCTTCCTGGCCGACTGCGGCGCCGACTTCATCAAGGTCGGTATCGGCGGCGGTTCCATCTGCATCACCCGTGAGACCAAGGGTATCGGCCGTGGCCAGGCCACCGCGCTGATCGACGTCTGCCGCGCTCGCGACGAGTACTACGAGGAGACCGGCGTCTACGTACCCGTGTGCTCCGACGGCGGCATCGTCTACGACTACCACATGACGCTCGCCCTTGCCATGGGTGCCGACTTTATGATGCTGGGCCGCTACTTCGCCCGCTTTGACGAGAGCCCGACCGAGCGCGTCAACGTCAACGGCCAGTATATGAAGGAGTACTGGGGTGAGGGTTCTGCGCGTGCCCGCAACTGGCAGCGCTACGACCTGGGCGGCGCCGCGAAGCTCAGCTTCGTCGAGGGCGTCGACTCCTACGTTCCCTACGCCGGCTCCCTCAAGGACGGTGTGGGCGGCACGCTCTACAAGGTCAAGTCCACGATGTGCAACTGCGGTGCCCTCTCGATCCCCGAGCTCCAGGAAAAGGCGCGCCTGACGCTGGTCAGCTCCACCTCCATCGTCGAAGGCGGCGCCCACGACGTAGTCGTCAAGGACTCCCAGCAAAGCGTTAGCTACCGCTAAGCGGCTTTCCCAAGCACCGCACCTTGCCGTTCAAACCGTCGCTCGCGTACCAAAGTACACGTCGCTCCTCTTTCACGGCAATCTGCGGCACTTGGAAAACCCGTCCATGCTTGGACGGGTAACAAATAGCGGTTGATTCACAACCACGTTATTTAGATAAAGCGAGATGCCTGCAAGTCGCAGGCATCTCGCTTGTCGTATTTGCTATCATCAGTCAAGTTAACCTTAGGGTCGGGCGGCTTGGCTTTGTTCGCTACAAGTTCCGCACGCAAAGAAGAGCACTTAATGTGCTCTTCGTCTTGCGCAGGACTGTCCGCAGTAGCGAATAAAGCCAAGCTGCCCGACCCCAGCTAAGATTAAAGGAGCTGATATGTGCGATTGCACAGATCATAAGGACGAGATCCCTGCCTACGACGCGCAGGCCATTGAGTCCAAGTGGATGAAGGCCTGGGAGGACTCCGACCTCTTTGCCGTCGACACCGACGACAGCAAGCCCAAGAAGTACGTGCTCGAGATGTTCCCGTATCCGTCGGGCGACCTGCACATGGGCCACGCGCGCAACTATACCATCGGCGATGCCATGGCCCGTCAGGCCCGCATGCGCGGCTACGACGTGCTGCATCCCATCGGCTTTGACGCCTTTGGCCTGCCCGCCGAGAACGCCGCCATCAAGCACAATACGCAGGCTGCCGCCTGGACGTATAAGAACATGGACCAGGCGCTCGCCACGATGAAGCGCATGGGCTTCTCCTACGATCTGGATCGCATGGTCAAGACCTGCAGCCCCGACTACTACCGCTGGGGCCAGTGGATCTTTGAGAAGATGTGGGAAAAGGGCCTGGTCTACCGTAAGAAGAACCCGGTCAACTGGTGCCCCACCTGCAAGACCGTTCTGGCCAACGAGCAGGTTACCGAGGGCAAGTGCTGGCGCTGCGGCACCGAGCCCGAGAAGCGCGACCTTGAGCAGTGGTACTTCAAGATCACCGAGTACTCCCAGGAGCTGCTCGACGATCTGGAGAAGCTCCCCGGCTGGCCCGAGCGCGTCAAGCAGATGCAGGCCAACTGGATCGGTCGCTCCGAGGGCGCCGAGGTCGACTTTACCCTGTGCGACCAGGATGGCGAGCCCATCGAGGGCGATAAGGGCAAGATTACCGTCTTCACCACACGCGCCGATACGCTCTTTGGCGTCTCCTTCTTTGTCCTGGCTCCCGAGTACGCCGGCCTGCACGAGCTCGTCGAGGGCACGGAGTACGAGGAGGCCGTCACCAAGATCGTCGAGGACTCCAAGCATATCTCTGCCGTCGAGCGTGCCCAGGGCACCATCGAGAAGCACGGTGCCTTCACGGGTCGCTATGTGGTAAACCCCGTCAACGGCGAGAAGGTCCCCGTGTGGGTTGCCGATTATGTCGTTGCCGACTACGGCACCGGCGCCGTCATGGCCGTTCCCTGCGGCGACCAGCGCGATTTTGAGTTCGCCCGCAAGTATGATCTGCCCATCGTGCCGATCATCCTGGATGACGATGACCGTGCTGCCGTCGAGGCCAGCGGCGAGACCATCGATACCTTCCATGCCGAGACCGTCGACTGGGATTGCGCCCACGCTGCCGAGGGCACGCTCGTCCAGTCCGGCAAGTACACCGGCATGCGCGGCGGTAAGCACTCCGAGGGCGAGGCTGCGATCGTGGCCGACCTCGAGGCCATGGGCTGCGGTCGTCGCAAGGTCGAGTTCCGTCTCCGCGACTGGCTCATTTCCCGTCAGCGCTATTGGGGCAACCCCATCCCGGCCATCCACTGCGAGCACTGCGGCATCGTCCCCGTGCCCGAGGATCAGCTGCCGGTGACGCTGCCCGAGAACCTGGACCTGGGCGCCGGCGAGACCCTCGCCGAGTGCAAGGAGTTCTACGAGACCACCTGCCCGGTCTGCGGTCGCCCGGCAAAGCGCGAGACCGATACCATGGACACCTTCACCTGCTCCAGCTGGTATTACCTGCGCTATACCGATCCGCACAACACCGAGCTGCCCTTCTCCAAGGAAGCCGCCGACCGTTGGATGCCCGTCGATAATTACATCGGCGGCATCGAGCACGCCATCCTGCACCTGCTCTACAGCCGCTTCTTTACCAAGGCGCTGCGCGACCTGGGTCTGCTGAGCGTGGACGAGCCCTTCACCAACCTGCTGTGCCAGGGCATGGTCAAGGACGAGAACGGCGATACCATGTCCAAGTCCAAGGGCAACGTCGTGCCCCCGAGCTCGGTTATCGAGCCCTATGGTGCCGATACCATGCGTCTGGCGATCCTGTTTATCGCCCCGCCCGAGAAGGACTTTGACTGGGATCCCAAGGCCGTCGAGGGCGCCAACCGCTTCATCAGGCGCGCCTGGCGTATCGTGTGGCAGCTCGTCCAGTCCGGCGACGCCAACGTGGCCTTCGACAAGTCTGTGCTCGACGAGACCGCGATGAAGCTCTACCGCGAGCGTCACCGCACCATCGCCAAGTGCACCGAGGACTTTGACCGCGGCCAGTTCAACACCGCGATCTCGGCCGTCATGGAGCTCGTCAACGCGGCGAGCGCCTATCTCAACGCCACCGAGGGTACCGCCCGCGACAAGGCGCTGTGCTACGGCGTGGCTAAGGATATCGTGAGCGTCCTTGCCCCCATCTGCCCGTTCTGGGCCGACGAGCTGTGGCACGAGGCCCTCGGCTGCGAGGGCAACGCCTACACCGCCGCCTGGCCCGAGTTCGACCTGGCCGAGTCCGTTGAGGACACGGTGCAGATCGTGGTCCAGGTGCTCGGCAAGGTCCGCGGCCGCGTTGACGTTGCCCGCGATGCCTCCAACGAGGAGATGCAGGCTGCCGCCGAGGCCGCCGTCGCCAAGTGGCTCGAGGGCAAGACGGTCGTCAAGGCCATCTGCGTGCCCGGTAAGCTGGTCAACCTGGTGGTCAAGTAAGCACTGCGCGCTTAACTGACGCATAAAAGACGAGGGGCGATCCGGTTGGGTCGTCCCTCGTCTTGCCGTTGCCTGTCTGGGTGTCTGCGGCCAATTGTCCTATTCTTGTGGAGAAGCTGTGCGCACGCTGACCTGCAGATTCGTACTGTGCTTGCACGTTTCCGCAGCTATTGGTATAGTTTGCTTGCAAATGAAGTTGTAATTGAAAGAAGTGGGGTTTCGGCCCCGCTTCTTTTTTGTATGGATGGAGGTGCCGCAATGGTCAAGACCAAGACCGAGCAGGCGATCATCGACGCGCTCGAGGCCGTCGCTCCCCAGCACGATGTCGACATCGTCGACGTCGAGCTCGTGGGTGCCACCAAGGCCCCCTGCGTGCGCGTGCGTATCGAGGGTGCCGAGGGTCAGAGCCTGTCGCTCAACGACGTCACGGCCAACACCAAGTGGGTCGGCGATGTGATTGAGGAGCTCGATCCCATCTCTTCGAGCTATACGCTCGAGGTGTCGAGCCCGGGTATGGCGCGCCCGCTGCGCCGCCCGCGCGACTTTGCCCGCTTTGTGGGCGAGGACTGCGAACTCACCTCCACCGCCACCGAGGGCCGTCGCAAGTACGCCGGCAAGATTGCCGCCGCCACCGAGACGAACGTGACCCTCGAGCTCGAGGACGGCGAGTCCGTCACCCTCGATTTCTCTGATGTTAAGAAGTGCAAGTTGAAGCCCACCTACGACTTCAAGCCCGCGAAGGAAGGAAAGTAAGATGGCAGCATCCGACATGATGTCCGCCCTGATGGAGCTTTGCCAGGAGAAGCACATCGACCAGCTCTACCTGATCGACCGCCTGGAGCAGTCGCTCGCCAAGAGCTATGCCGAGATCCTGCATCTTGAGTGGGGCGCCAAGGTGACCATCGACCGCACCACCGGCAAGATCTACGTCTACCGCCTGGAGCCGATCGACGATTCCATGGACGAGGAGGGCAACTTCACCGAGTTCGAGGAGATCGACGTCACCCCCAAGAACACGAGCCGCATCGCTGCCCAGCACGCCAAGGCCGAGATCAACGCCATCGTGCGTAACTCCGCCCGCGAGCAGATCTACGAGGAGTTCTCCGGCCGCATCGGTGACCTCATCAGCGGTACCGTGCTGCAGTCCACGCCCGACTTCACGATCGTCAAGATTCGCGAGGGCGTCGAGGCCGAGCTGCCGCACTTCGACCAGCGCCGTTACGAGAACGAGCGCAACGAGCGTCCGATGGGCGAGCGCTACCTGCACAACCAGCACATCAAGGCCGTGATCATCGACGTTCGCGACCCCAACTCCAACCTGCAGCCGGTTCGTGGCGAGCACAGCCGTCCGCCGATTGTCATCTCCCGTACCCACCCCGAGCTCATGCGTCGTCTGTTTGAGCAGGAGGTGCCCGAGATCTATGAGGGCACCGTCCAGATTAAGTCGATCGCCCGCGAGCCCGGCCAGCGTTCCAAGGTTGCCGTCCACTCGCTCGACGACCGTCTGGATCCCGTGGGCGCCTGCGTCGGCCCCAAGGGCAGCCGTGTTCGCGCTGTCGTGGGCGAGCTCCGTGGCGAGCGCGTCGACGTCATCCTTTGGGATGCCGATCCTGCCGTCTACGTCGCCAACGCCCTGTCGCCCGCCAAGGTCACCCGCGTCCTCATCGACGAGGAGAAGGCTTACGCCGGCGTCATCGTGCCCGACGACCAGCTGTCCCTCGCCATCGGCAAGGAGGGCCAGAACGCCCGCCTCGCCGCGCGCCTGACCGGCTGGCACATCGACATCAAGTCCGAGACGCTTGCCGCCGACATCCTCAAGAACGTTCCCGTTCACGAGGAGCCCGCCGCCGACCTGATCGGTGATGAGGAGGACGAGGACGTCCGCCGCTGCGAGTACGTGTCCGAGGACGGCATCCAGTGCCGCAACCAGGCTCGTCCCGGCTCCCGTTTCTGCGGTGTCCACGACACCGACGCCTTCGATGATGCGGAGGACCTGATCTAGCGCGCGGTCGCGCCGGGCGGGTCCCGGCGCGTCTCCCACGCTCGTTCAGTCTCTAGGCACCCAAGGTGCCAGAAAGGGTAGGTGAAGTCATATGGCAAAAGTCCGTGTGTCCACCCTGGCCAAAGAGTTCGGCATGACCTCCAAGGAACTGATGGGTCATCTCGCCGATATGAAGATTCCCGCTAAGTCTGCTTCCTCCACCTTGGAGGACGCTTATGTCGCCATGGTCCGCAAGCAGCTCGCCTCGGTAATCGAGGCCCGCGCTCAGGAAGTCGAGGCCGCCAAGCAGGCCGAGGAGCAGGCAGCTGCCGCCGAGGAGGCCGCTCGCGCCGCCGAGGCCGAGCGCGAGCGCATCGCCGCCGAGAAGGCCCGCGAGGAGGAGCGTCGCCAGTTTGCCGCAGCCCAGGCTGCCGAGGAGGCTGCCCGCGCCGAGGCCGAGGCCAAGAAGAAGGCCGAGCAGGAGCGCCTTGCCCGCGAGAAGGAGGAGGCTGCCCGCGAGGCCCAGCGCCGCGCCGTTCCCGCTTCCGACTCCGGTTCGCGTTTCCGTTCGCTGCTCGACCAGATCGCCGCACAGGAGACCGTGCTCAAGGAGAAGAAGGACGCCGAGGACAAGGCCAAGGCCGAGCGCGCCGCAGAGCGCGGCAACCGTCGCGGCGGCAACAACGACCGCCGCGGTGGCCGTCGTAACGATCGCAACGCCTCCGACAACAACTCCGAGCGCAACGCCTCCGAGAGCCGTCCGCACAGCCATCGCACCAACGCCAGCAACAACGTCGCTGCTGGCATGGACTTCCCCAACCCCGACAAGCAGGGCAAAGGCAAGAAGCGCAAGGGCGGTCACAACAACGAAGAGGACCACTACAGTCGCATGGCTCGCGAGGCCGAGGAGTACAGCCGCGAGAAGGTGCTCGAGGAGGCTCGTGCTGCCGTCGAGGAGGCCTCTCGCGAGTCCACCGGTCGCCGCAAGAAGCGCAAGGAGAAGCGCGAGCGCGAGGCTGCCAAGGCTCAGGAGGAGCGCAAGATAGAGGAGGCGCTGGCCCAGGGCGTGAACCCCGAGGACCTCGACGCCATCAAGGTCTCCCAGGGCGTTACCGTCCAGGAGCTTGCCGAGGCGCTCGACGTTCCGGCCAACGACATCATCAAGCGCCTGTTCCTGCTGGGTACGCCGCTCACCATGACGCAGTCCATGTCCGACGACCTCGTTGAGCTCGTTGCCGACGACCTGGGCCGTCAGATCAAGATCATCACCCCCGAGGAGGAGAACACCTTCTCGTTCTACGACGATCCCGCCGACCTTAAGCCGCGTGCCCCGGTCGTCACCGTCATGGGCCATGTCGACCACGGCAAGACGTCGCTGCTCGACGCCATCCGTCACACCGGTGTTGCTGCCGGCGAGGCGGGCGGCATTACGCAGGCCATCGGCGCTTCGCAGGTCATGATCAACGACCGCAAGATCACCTTTATCGATACCCCGGGTCACGCCACCTTTACGGCTATGCGTGCCCGTGGTGCCAAGGTGACCGACATCGTCATTCTGATCGTTGCTGCCGACGACGGCGTCATGCCCCAGACCGTCGAGTCGATCAACCACGCCAAGGCCGCCGGCGTACCCATCGTCGTCGCCGTCAACAAGATCGATAAGCCGGGCGCCAACCCCGACCGTGTGCGTCAGGAGCTCACCGAGTACGGCGTCATCCCCGAGGAGTGGGGCGGACAGAACATGTTCGTCAACATCTCGGCCAAGCAGAAGATCGGTATCGACGACCTTCTGGAGACCGTGCTGCTCCAGGCCGACGTGCTCGAGCTCAAGGCCAACCCGGACACCTTTGCCTCCGGCAACGTCCTCGAGGCCAAGCTCGACAAGGGCCGCGGCTCGGTCGCTACCGTGCTCGTGACCCGCGGCACCCTGCACGTGGGCGATACACTGGTCGCCGGCCTTACCTACGGTCGCGTCCGTGCCATGCTCGACCCCAAGGGTCGCGCCGTCACCGAGGCTGGTCCCTCCGACGCCGTCGAGATCTTGGGCCTGCAGTCCGTGCCCAACGCAGGCGACGAGTTCCGCGTGTTCGAGGACGAGCGCGAGGCTCGCGCCCTTGCCGACGAGCGTTCGCTCAAGGCTCGTATCGAGGAGCAGAGCCGTGTCAAGCACGTCACGCTCGAGAACCTCTTCGAGACCATCGCCGACGCCGAGGTCAAGGAGCTCAACCTGATCATCAAGGCCGACGTCCAGGGTTCCATCGAGGCCCTTCAGGACTCGCTCGACAAGATGGATCAGTCCGAGGTTCGCATCAACACGATCCACTCCGCCGTTGGCGCCATCAACGAGACCGACGTCGTCCTGGCTGATGCCTCCAACGCCATCATCATCGGATTTGGCGTCCGTCCCGACGGTAAGGCCCGCTCCGCCGCCGAGCGCGAGGGCGTCGAGATCCGTTGTTACGACGTCATCTACAAGTGCCTCGAGGAGCTTGACGCCGCCCGTATCGGCATGCTCAAGCCCACCGAGGTCGAGGTCGCCACGGGTACCGCGACCGTCCTGGACACCTTCAAGGTGCCCAAAGTCGGTATCGCCGCCGGTGTCCGCGTCGAAGAGGGCGAGATCGCCGCGACTGATTCCGTGCGTCTGGTGCGCGACGGCATCGTGGTCTTCAACGGCAAGATCGCCTCGATGCGCCACTACAAGGACGAGGCCAAGAGCCTCAAGAGTGGTTCCGAGGGCGGCATTGGCCTGGAGAACTTCCAGGACATCAAGCCCGGCGACCAGATCGAGGGTTACCGCATCGACCAGGTTGCCCGTACCGAGTAGGGGGTAGCTCTATGAAGCAAACGCAGGCAACCCGCCGTCTGGGCGAGCAGCTTCGCGAGAAGCTCGGTTATATCCTGCTCTTTGAGGTTTCCGATCCGCGTCTCGACCTGGTTACTTTGACTGCGGTCGAGGTCGCGGTGGACCGTTCGTTCGCGCGCGTGTACGTGTCGTGCGATGCGAGCCGCTACGATGAGGTCATGGAGGCGCTCGCAAGCGCCAAGGGCCGTATTCGCAGCCTGTTGGCTCGCTCGCTCGATTGGCGTGTTACGCCCGAGCTCGATTTTCGCATCGATCGCTCGACCGATGAGGCCGAGCGCATCACGCGTGCGCTGGAAAACGTTCCCGCCACGCTTGCGATCGAAAAGGACGAGGACGGCTATCCGATAGCGGATGCCGCCCAGGAGGCAGCTTTAGATGACTAATTCCGCCGACCTCGCCTCGTGCGAGTCTGCAGATATTCAGCGACGCATCCTCGAGCTCATCGAGGGTGCGTCCTCCATTGCGATTTCGGGACATACTTCTCCCGATGGCGATGCCTTGGGCTCCGTATTGGGTCTGGGCCTTTCGCTCATGAAGTTTTTCCCCAACAAGGACATTGCGCTGCTGCTGGCAGACGATGACCCGGTTCCTCGCATCTACCGCTTTATGGAAGGCTCCGATCGCCTGGTGCCGGCATCTGCGTACGCCGGCAATCCTGACCTGTTCATCTCGGTGGACGTACCGGTCGTCGAGCGCCTCAATAATTCCGCCGAGGTGCTTCGTCGCTCCAAGCATGTGGTGTGCTTCGATCATCATCCGGCGCGCGAGGAGTTTGCCGAGCTGAGCCTGAGGCGCGTCGATGCCGCGGCCTGCGCCATGATCATCGACCGCTTCTTGGACAATTGCGGCATTGTCGCACGTGATAGCGTTGCGACCTGCCTGCTGTGTGGCTTGGTTACCGATACCGGCCGTTTTCAGTACCAAAACGCCGATGCTGCCGCGTTCCATGCAGCCTCGCGCCTGGTGGCGCACGGTGCCGATCCGGCGCGCGTTGCGCTCGAGGTTTACCAGAGCATGCGCGTTGAGTTTTTGCACCTCAAGTCCATTGTCATGGGTCGCATTAAGACGGTCGCGCATGGGCGCGTGGCGTATAGCTATGCCTACCAGAGCGACCTTGAGGCCTGCGGCGTCACCTCGGACGAGTGCGACGGCCTGGTCGATGTGGTGCGTTCGGTGATGGGCGTCGAGGTCTGCATGTTCTTAAAGGGCATTGAGGGCGATACCAAGGTGCGTGGCAACCTGCGCTCCAAGGGCGACCTCGATGTGTCCGAGATTGCTGCCAACTTTGGCGGTGGCGGGCATCATGCCGCCGCCGGCTTTTCCAACAACGGAACAATTCGCGAGACGCTCGCCGTGGCACTTCCCATGCTGGCCGAGCTGGTAGGGGAGGATCCCGCTTCGGTGACCGTCGAGCTTTAACTTTTTGGATGGTACATGGCTCGTCGTACGCCTTCTCAACTGAATATGCTGCTCGCCGTCGATAAGCCGGTGGGCTGCACGTCCCACGATGTGGTCTCGCAATGCCGACGCGCCCTCCATGAGCGGCGCATCGGCCATGCCGGCACGCTCGACCCCATGGCATCCGGCGTCATGGTGGTGGGCGTGGGCCAGGCTACTCGTCTGCTGGGCATGCTAACCCTCGATACCAAAAGCTATGTCGCCGACATCTCGTTTGGTGCCGAGACCAATACCGATGATGCGGAGGGCGAGGCGGTCCGCACAGTGGCTGTTACCAACGAGCTCCGCGATCCTGCCTATGCCCGTGAGCACTTGGCCGCTATGCTGGGCCTGCAGATGCAGGTGCCGCCGGCGTTTTCGGCTATCTCGGTCAATGGCGTTCGCGCCTACAAGTCTGCTCGCGAGGGCAATGCGGTGGACCTACCTCCGCGCCCCGTCGAGGTCTATGCCGCCGACCTGATCGCCGTGGGCGGCGAGGATGATACGTGTGTGTGGACCGTGGCGTTCTCGGTGAGCAAGGGCACCTATATCCGTGCGCTCGCTCGCGACCTGGGCCGTGCCTGTGAGAGCGCCGCGCATATTTCCGCGCTGCGCCGCACGGCCTCCGGTGCTGTTTCCATTGGCGCCTGTCATGCGGTGGAGGAGCTTTCTCCCGAGTCCGCCGCTGGCTTTGCCCTGGATCCCATTGCGGCCTTGGGCGCCACGCGTGTTGACTTGCCGGGCAATCTTGCCGACGACCTGCTCTGCGGCCGACGCATTCCCGTTGAGCGTGCGCTTGCCGATTTCGATTCCTTGAAGGCGCCGTTTGCGTTGGTGCTCGATGGGGGACTCAAGGCGCTCGCCCGCATTGAGGGCGGCCGCTTTGTCATGGAGCACGTGTTTCCGCAGGCAATCGGCGGTGTTCGATGATGTTGTCCGCTCGCGAGCTCGCGCGTGTCTTTTTCGCGGGCGAGTCGGACGAGGCTCGCATCGTTGCTGCCGATACGTTTGATGAGTGTGAGCACTTGGGTGCCGCTTCAATCGCCATTGGCGTGTTCGACGGCGTTCACCGTGGACACCAGGAACTCATCGAAGCGCTTGTCCGTGATGCCCGTGCCCATGGCTGTAAGGCGGTCGTGGTTACCTTCGATCCCGACCCGGACGTTGTGGTGAGCCCTTCGCCCGCTCAAAAATTGATGACGACGGCCGACCGTCTGCATGCCTTGGCTCAAACCGGGGTCGATGCGGTTGTGGCCGTTCCCTTTACGCCTGAGGTTGCGGCACTCGACCATGTCGGTTTTCTCGCACTGCTGTCACGCGTAGTCGACATTCGCTCGATTCTCGTTGGCAGTGACTTTAGGCTGGGTCGTGGCGGTGCTTCTGGTGTTGCCGAGATGCGCGCCTGGGGTTCCGAGCACGGCGTTGACGTGTATGGTCACGACCTGCTTTGCGAGGGCGGTGAGGCCATTTGCGCCACCCGCATTCGTCATGAGCTGGGACAGGGGCATGTGGAGCTTGCTGCTGAGTTGCTAGGCCGCCCGTATATGGTGCGTGGCGGTGTTATTCGCGGCCGTCACGAGGGTTCTGGCATGGGCTTTCCCACGGCAAACTTGCAGGTTCCCGACGGCATTCAGGTGCCAGCCGATGGCGTGTATGAGGGTCTGGTGCTGGTCGATGACACCGCGTGGCCCGCTGCCGTGAACGTCGGCCTGCCGCCAACGTATGCTGACGATGCGGCATCTGCGCATCTCGAGGCTAATTTAATTGGTTATACGGGCGACCTGTACGGCGCTTCCGTTTCGCTGGCGTTTACGCGCTGGCTGCGTCCCTCGCGTGTGTTCGATTCGCTGGATGAGCTGATCGCGACCGTCGAGGGTAATATCGAAGATATTCGTCACAACTTGGGCGAGCAGGGGGTGAGCATCCGTGATTAGCGATGAGGAAAAAGACCAGGTACGCGCTGCGTCCGACCTAGTCGCCATCGTGCAGGAAACGGTTGAGCTCAAGCCCCGCGGCCATGAGTTTTGGGGTTGCTGCCCCTTCCATGGCGAAAAGACGCCGTCCTTCCACATTATCCCCGCCACGCAGGTGTGGCATTGCTTTGGCTGCGGCGAGGGTGGCGACGTCTTCACCTATATTATGAAGCGCGAGAACCTGAGCTTTCCCGAGTCAATCCGTTATTTGGCCGATCGCGCGGGTATTGAGCTGCACGACACCGGAGATCGCCGCGAGCGCGGTACTAAGCGTGCCCGCATCTACGATCTGTGTGCCGAGACCGCCCAGTTCTACCACACCATGCTTATGCGCGGTAAGGACGGCCGTCCGCGCGAGTACTTTGCCAGCCGCGGCATGGGCGGCGACGTCTGCCGCCGCTACTGCCTGGGCTTTGCGCCGGGTCGCAACGCGCTGGTGTCGCACCTGTCCCAGGCGGGTTTTACCCCGCAGGAGATGATCGACGCCAATGTTGCCGTGAGCCGCGGGCGCGGGCAGCTTGCCGACCGCTTCTACGACCGCGTGATGTTTCCCATCTTTGACGAGCAGGGTCACAACATTGCCTTTGGCGGGCGCATCATGGGTGACGGCCAACCCAAGTACCTCAACACCGCCGAGACGAGCGTGTTTCATAAAAAGCGAAACCTCTACGGCTTTAATTGGGCCAAGGAGTTTATTGTCGCGCAGGATACCGCCATCGTGGTAGAGGGCTATACCGACTGCATCGCCTGTTGGGAGGCGGGGATTAAAAACGTCGTCGCCACGCTGGGCACCGCGCTCACGGAGCATCACGTCAAGACGCTCACTCGCTTTGCCAAGCGTATCGTGTACATGTTCGATGGTGACGCCGCCGGCCAAAAGGCCGCTCGCCGTGCGATTCAGTTTATCGAGCAGGATTCTATGGACCTGCGCTGCGTGGTGCTGCCCGACGGCAACGATCCCATGGAGTTCATCACCGCGCATGGTGGCGAGGCATTGCAGGCGCGCATCGATGCCTCCGAGCCCCTCATGGACTTTGTGTACCGTTCGCTGCAGGAGTCGAGCGACATCACCACGCCGGGCGGTCGCGCCAAGGCGCTGGAGGATGCGCTGACGCTTATCTATCCGTTGCGCGACAGCTATATGATTGACACGTACTTTATTCAGATTGCCGACCTGCTGGGTTTGGATCTGGAGACGGTGCGCGCGAGCTCGGGCCGTGTGTTTCGCGATGTCGCCAAGCGCGAGGATGCGGAACGACGTCGTGAGCAGAACTATGAGCGCCAGCGGGCACAGACTGAGCGGTCCGGTAGCGCGGGCGGTCGGGCATCGGGTTCTCGCGATGCCGGTCGCGGTGCTTGGGCATCGGGCGCGACGCCGCCGGTGTCCGCACCGGTCGAAGAAGAGCCGTACGACTACGTCCCGCTCGATGCCTACGGTGCCGCGCCCGTGGAGGTCGTCGACGACCTGCCGCCAATCGATATGCCTGATGGTATGGGCGCTGTGCCTGCGGCTGACGGTTCGGGCGCACCAGCTGCGGCTGCGCCGATGGTTCTTACCGATCTTGAGCGCAAGTCCTTGGCAGGGGAGCGCGAGCTGCTGACCATGCTCACGAGCTACCCCGACCTGTTCCGCACGTATGCCGACCGCATCTGCTCCATCGAGTGGGTTGACCCACGTCACGAGTCCATCGCATGGGCCGTTCTGGCAACGCCGCCGGGAACCGATCCTGCAGCCTGCATGGATGCGGCGCGCTCGGTGTGTCCCGATGCGGCAACGCTTGTGAGTGCCGGGCGCATCTCGGCGACGAGCAAGCACCCCACCGAGACGAACATCGTGTTTATGCTCGATACGCTCGAGCTCTACACCATCAAACGCCGCATGCGTGCCGCACAGGCCAAGCTGCGCCAGGACCGTTCGCTCGATGATGAGGCCCGTCGCGCGCTAACCATGCAGGCCGCGCAGGATTCGCTGCGTCAACGCGAGCTGCAAAAGTCGATCGGCGGCGTGGCGGACCCGTTCCGTTTGATCGGTCTGGAGGCCACGGGCACCGAACAGGCCTAGATGTTGTGGTCAACCAGCGTATTCTCGCCTATATCCAGTCCTATTTTTGGGTATAGACGTCTATGTGTGTGCTAAAGTATTGAGTCCTGTGGACTATGAAGGGAGAATCTGTGCCAAAAAAGACTGAGAGCACGGGTACTGGGCTGGAATCCTACGTTGCAAAGCTCATGGGCAACGGCTCAAACAGGACTTCGGTAACCGAGGACGAGATTCAGGTCGCCCTGAAGGATATCGATGTTTCTGACGAGCAGCTCACCGCGGTGTATTCCGCGCTGCGCAACAGCGGCATCCAGATTATCTCCGCGAGCGGTAACGACGACGCCCCTATGGACGTCGACGATGACGATAACGATACCGATACCGACGATTTCGATGACGACGACGAGCACGATTCCGGCTCGCTCGACGATCACGAGCTCAAGATGGCCCGTCAGGCCGACGCCGAGATGGGTTCTTCCAAGAGCAAGAAAAAGCGCACCGTGCGCACGTCCCGTTCACGCTCTCGCGTGCGCGGCATCGATGCCTCCACGGTGATGCTGACCGGCGACCCGGTCCGTATGTACCTCAAGGAGATCGGCAAGGTCGACCTGCTGACCGCCTCCGAAGAGGTCGATCTGGCCATGAAGATCGAGGCCGGTCTTGAGGCCACCGAGAAGCTCGAGGCTGCCGATGCTGGTGAGCTCGAACTCACGCGTGCCGAGATGCGTCGTCTTACGCGCATTGAGAACGTGGGCCTCGAAGCCAAGCAGGCGCTCATCAGCGCAAACCTGCGTCTGGTCGTCTCCATCGCCAAGCGCTATGTCGGCCGCGGCATGCTGTTCCTGGACCTGATCCAGGAGGGCAACCTCGGTCTGATCCGCGCCGTCGAGAAGTTCGACTACCAGAAGGGCTTTAAGTTCTCCACGTACGCCACGTGGTGGATCCGTCAGGCCATTACGCGCGCTATCGCCGACCAGGCCCGTACCATCCGTATTCCCGTGCACATGGTCGAGACCATCAACAAACTCGTCCGCGTGCAGCGCCAGCTTCTCCAGGACCTTGGTCGCGACCCGACCCCCGAGGAGATCGGTGCCGAGATGGACATGAGCGCCGACCGCGTCCGCGAGATCCAGAAGATCTCGCAGGAGCCCGTGTCGCTCGAGACCCCCATCGGCGAGGAAGAGGATTCTCAGCTGGGCGACTTTATCGAGGATTCCCAGGCTATCGTTCCGCCCGATGCCGCCAGCTTCTCCATGCTGCAAGAGCAGCTCACCCAGGTGCTCGACTCGCTTGCCGATCGTGAGCGCAAGGTTATCGAGCTGCGCTTTGGCCTTGTCGACGGACATCCTCGCACGCTCGAGGAAGTCGGTCGCGAGTTTGGCGTCACGCGCGAGCGTATCCGCCAGATCGAGTCCAAGACCCTGGCCAAGCTCCGTCACCCGAGCCGCTCGAGCAAGCTGAAAGACTATATTGAGTCTTAACCTCGCAAGCAAGAAGCGCCCTCAAGCACATCTGCTTGGGGGCGCTTTCATGTAGTCGTTGGGGACGTTCTTGAATGACTAGTCGTTTAAGAACGTCCCCAATGACTGGGTCGGAAAATTTCTTAAAAAAGTTCTTGCCCTAAGCTGATTCGTCCGTATAATAAACTTCGTTGCTTGAGAGCACGCACCTATTCCTCGGTAGCTCAATGGTAGAGCACGCGGCTGTTAACCGCGCTGTTGTAGGTTCGAGTCCTACCCGGGGAGCCAGAATTTTCCAGCCCTTTCTGTTGGGCTTTAAATTCCTCGGTAGCTCAATGGTAGAGCACGCGGCTGTTAACCGCGCTGTTGTAGGTTCGAGTCCTACCCGGGGAGCCAGGTTGTAAAACCCGTCGCTTATGTGGCGGGTTTTTTCATGCCGCGATCGCCGTTCGCGAACGTTACCGTATCAACATTTCGTGTCGAGGATGTAATCCCGAGGCCCGCCACCTCATCATGGCGCGGTCGTTGTAGAATATTGCAATGATTGCTCCCACGACATGGTGCCGCGAGCACCAAGAAAAGGAGATTCTTGTGTCTGAGACCATTAACGGCAGCCTGAGCGTCTCGAACGACGTTATTGCCGATATTGCCGGTTATGCCGCGATGACGTGCTATGGCGTCGTCGGTATGGCCGAGCAGCTCCAGGGCGCCGAGAGCGTGCGCCTGCTTGCCGGCCAGCGCCTCCGCAAGGGCGTGCTTGTCTCCGCCGACGAGAACGGCCTTACGGTCGATCTTCACGTCGTGCTCGAGAACGGCGTCAACATGAAGTCCGTCTGCCACAATCTTTCGAGCTCCGTTGCCTTCACTCTGCAGGAGATCGCTCAGATCGATCCCGCCAGCCTTAAGATCGGCATCCATATCGACGCGCTCAAGAGCCGTCTGAACTAGCATCCGAAAACGGAGATTCAAATACCCATGATTGCAAAGACCATTCGCACCTGTTTTCCGATCGCTGCGGCTGCCGTTTCCGACAAGGCCGAGGAGATCAACAAGCTCAACGTCTTCCCCGTACCCGACGGCGACACCGGCACCAATATGTCGCTCACGCTCGCCTCGGTGACCAAGGAGCTTTCTGCTCTTCCTGCCGACGCCGACATGGAAGCCATCGCCGGCGCCATCACCCACGGCTCCCTCATGGGTGCCCGCGGTAACTCCGGCGTCATCACGTCGCAGATTCTGCGCGGCGTGGCCGAGGGCCTTGTCTCTGCCGATGAGCCCATCACGTCCGCCAACATCGCCTATGCGTTCCGTCGTGCCGTCAAGGTCGCCTTCCAGGCTGTCCGCAAGCCCATCGAGGGCACGATCCTCACAGTCCTGCGCGATGTCTCGACCAAGGCCGATGAGTGCGAGAAGAAGAAGTTCTCGGCCGAGGATGCGCTCGATGCTATCGTCGTCGAGGCCTACCAGTCCGTCGCTCGCACGCCCGACCTGCTGCCCGTTCTGAAGGAGAACGGCGTGGTTGACTCCGGCGCCTTTGGCTTTGCCATCTTCCTGGAGAACTTTGTTGCCGCTGCGCTCGGCCGCAGCACCGTTGTCGAGGATTTTTCCGCCACGTTTGATTCCGCCGGCTCTGCCCGTGACGCCGCTCTTGGCCGCGTTGAGATCGAGGCTAACGACGACTGGGAGGGCTCGGAGTTCCGTTACTGCAACGAGTTCCTTTTTAAGGCCGACGCCCCGTTTGACGAGGACGAGTGCCTTAAGTTCCTGGGCTCCATGGGTGACTGCGAGCTGCTCGTGGGTGCCTACCCCGACTACAAGATTCATGTGCACTCTAACACCCCCAATCTGGTGCTCGAGCACATGTTGCAGCTCGGTCAGATCTACGAGGTCTTTATCCACAACATGGAGATGGAGGCCCACGACCGTACCGCCAAGATTCACGAGGACCAGGAGAAGGCCGCCGAGCCCGCGAAGGCTCTGGGCTTTGTCGCCGTTGCCGCTGGGCCCGGCGAGGCAGACATCCTCAAGTCCCTTGGCGTTGACGTGATCGTCTCGGGTGGCCAGACCATGAACCCCTCGACTGCAGACCTGCTGGGCGCCGTTGACCAGGTCAACGCGACCTCGGTCATCATTCTGCCCAACAACGGCAACATCCGCATGGCCGCCGAGGCCGCTGCCTCTGCCTGCACCGACAAGAAGGTCGCCGTCGTTCCCACCAAGACCGTTCCGCAGGCCTTCTCCGCGCTGTTCGCGGTCCTACCCGATTCCGAGCTCGAGGATGCCGTCGCCGCTATGGTCGACGCCATCAGCGAGGTCCGCGATGGCGAGGTCACCCGCGCCGTGCGCGACTCCAGCGCCTCGGACGGTTCTCCGATTCACTCCGGTGACGTTATGGGTATCATTGCTGGCTCCATCGACGTGGTCGGCTCCGACGTGAAGCAGGTCACGCTCGATTGCATCAACCGCCTGCAGGAGGAAGAGGAGGGTGATGCGCTGACGATTCTGGCCGGCGAGGAACTGTCCGATGAGGCCTTCCAGGAGATCGTCGACGCTATCGAGGAGGCTCAGCCCGACCTGGAGATCGACGCCCATCGTGGCGAGCAGCCGCTCTATCCCGTGATCTTCTCAATCGAGTAGGCAACTGCCCATGTCCGAGCTGTGCTCCGTGCCGCGTGTCTCGGAGCGCTTTGCCCAGAGCAATGCGCTCGACGAGGATATCGCGCGACTCAAATATGTTTCGGGTAAACGTGAGGAGGCCCTTCGCCGTCTGGGAATTCGGACGGTGGGGGACCTCCTTCTCCATATCCCTCATCGATACCTTGACTTTACCCGTTCTTGGTCTATCGAGATGGCGCCCATCGGTACCGTGTGCACCATCATCGCCACGGTCGACCGTATCGTCCAAAAGCAGCCGCGTCCGTGCATGCAGGTGACTGAGGTCTCACTCGTTGACGAGACGGGCGTGCTGCAGGTCGCCTTTTTCCGCCAGCCCTGGATTGCCCAGCAGCTTAAGCAGGGCGACCGCCTGGCCGTGATGGGCAAGGTCGAGTTTGCCTACGGTTTTAAGCAGATGGCCTCGCCCCACTTTGAAAAGCTCGAGGACGGGCGCGCCGCAGGCACCATTCTGCCGGTCCATTACGTGAGCGATGGCGTGAGCCAGGCGTGGATGCGCCGCATCGTAAGCGGCGCGCTCGAGGTCGTCGGCAATCCCTTTGATCCCATTCCCGCGCCGCTGCGCGCAAAGCGGAAGCTCATGAGCAATGCCCGCGCGTTGCGTTCGATCCACTTTCCCTCGAGCATGGCTGAGCGCGACATCGCGCGCGCACGGCTTGCCTACGAGGAGTGCCTCTACCTGCAGCTGGCGCTGCGCCTGCGCAACGACGGCGGCCTGGTCGATGTGGTGCCCTATGCCCACACCGCGGGCGAGCACCTGGCCGCGCTCAAGCAAGCCCTGCCGTTTTCGCTGAGCGACGAGCAGGACGCCGCGTTCCAAGACATCCTGCATGATATGTGCGATGGCGGGCGCGTGATGAACCGGCTGCTGCTGGGCGATGTCGGTACCGGCAAGACCGCCGTTGCTGCCTGCGCGCTGGCTGTGGCTGCCGATAGCGGCACCCAGGCCTGCGTTATGGCGCCCACGGGCGTGCTGGCGCGCCAATATGCCGATAAGACCGGCCCTCTGCTCTCGCAGGCCGGCATGTCCTGGGCGCTTCTGACGGGTGCCACGCCGGCCTCAGAGCGCGAGCGGATCCATTCCCAGCTGGAATCGGGCGAGCTTGATGTGCTCTTTGGAACCCACGCGGTCCTTTCGGATGACGTTACGTTCAAGCATCTGTCGCTCGTGGTCATCGATGAACAGCACCGGTTTGGCGTCGGCCAACGCAACGCCCTGCGCGCGAAGGGCCCCGGTGCCGATCTGCTCGTTATGACGGCAACGCCCATCCCGCGTACGTTGGCGCTCTCGGTCTACGGCGACCTGGACACGAGCATTATTCGCCATCGACCTGTTCCGGGAGCGGGCGTTACGACACGCGTGCTTACCGAGTCGAGCCGCGACCTGGCCTACGGCGCTATTCGCGAGGCGCACGAAAAGGGCCAGCAGGCCTATGTGATCTGCCCCCTCGTGGAGCCGAGTGACTCGGCCGATGAGCTGGAAGACGTGCCTGGTATCGCCCGCGACGACGAGGGCCGCGTGACCGTGCCCGTGCCGCTCCACGATACGGCAACCGAGCTCGATCGCCTGCGCCTGGCGTTGCCGGGACTTACCATCGAACGCCTTCACGGCCGCATGCCGGCGGGGGAGAAGGATCGGGTCATCGATGCCTTCAAGCGCGGCGAGATTGACGTGCTCGTCTCGACTACGGTGGTCGAGGTGGGCGTCGACGTGCCCAATGCCACCGTCATGGTTATCGAGAACGGCGAGCGCTTTGGTTTGGCTGCCTTGCACCAGCTGCGCGGTCGCGTGGGCCGTGGCAGCGTGTCTGGCACGTGCCTGGTCATGACGCACTCCAAGGGCAACGGCGGCGCGTCGGCGGCACAAGACCGCCTGCAGGCGCTCGAAAAGACCTCGGACGGTTTTACGCTCGCTCAGATGGACCTGCGCCTGCGCCATGAAGGCGAAATCCTGGGTTATCGCCAGCACGGCGGCGTGACCCTGCGCTTTGTCGACCTGGATGCCGATGAGGAGCTGATCGAGTGGGCCCATTTGGACGCGGTCGAGCTCTTGCGGTATGCTTGCACCCTTGACTCCGTGGCGACGCGGCCCCTGCGCGATGCGGTCGCCATGCGATATCGACACATTTTTAAGGAGGTCAGCGGAGGATGAGAATCATCGGCGGCGAATGGCGCGGTCGTAAGATCGAGGAGCCCCGTGGTCGCGATGTCACCCGCCCCACGACCGATCGCGTGCGCGAGGCATGCGCATCTATGGTCATGTCGGCATTCGACTTCGATCTGGACGAGGTCCGTGTGCTGGACGCCTTTGGCGGCTCCGGTGCCTTAGGGTTAGAGATACTCTCTCGTGGGGCCCGCTCGCTCACGACGTTTGAGATCGATCGTAACGCCGCGCGGCTCATTACCAAGAATATCGAGTCGCTCTGCCGTGACCGTGCGCGTTGGCGCGTGGTCACGGGCGACATGCTGGCGAGTGCCTCGCGCGGTCGTGTACCGGGCGGCCCCTTTGATCTGGTCCTGCTCGACCCGCCCTATGCTTTTGGTGCCGAGCCGGTCGAGGAACTGCTGCAGAACCTGGCTCAGCAGGGTCTGCTTGCACCTGGCGCTTTTGCCCTGTTTGAGCATGCCGCCGCCGATGCGGGCGCGCATCCGGCAGGCTTTGAGACTGTACGTGAGAAGCGCTACGGCATTACCTCGGTCGACCTGCTTCGTTGGGTCGGCGATGACGACGGTGAGGGCGACAGCGCCGGCGCAGATGCCGACAACAACGATGCAACGACGTTTCAGGAGGACGCCCATGAATGACACCATCAACCGCGTGATCGTCCCGGGCACCTTTGATCCCATCACGTTTGGCCATATCGATGTGATCCGCCGCGCCCGCCGCATCTTTCCCAGCGTGATTGTCGCCGTGGCCGAATCGCAGGGTAAAAACGGTGTGGGCACCACGTTTATGCTCGATGAGCGCGTGGCGCTGGCCCGCGAGGCGCTCGGTGATATCGACGGCGTCGAGGTCCTGCCCTTTACCGGCCTCTTGGTCGACTTCGCTCGCGAGCAGGGGGCGGGGGCCGTGGTCAAGGGCCTGCGTGCCATGACCGACTTTGAGTATGAGCTGCAGCAGGCCGACCTCAACTATCGCTTGGATAGCGAGCTGGAGTCCATCTTTGTCATGAGTGCTCCGCAGTACGGTTATATCTCGAGCTCGGTCGTTCGCCAGATCGCCTCGCTCGGCAGCGACGTATCGACGTTTGTGCCGCCCAACGTGGTCGAAGCGCTCAGACATCGCTTTTCGTGACGTTTCTTATTGCCTGGTGGCATGTGGTAAACTAGCACGATGATATGTTACCTATGAAAGGAGACCGGATGCCGGGCGAGAATTTTCCTGGCGATAGGATCGTCAGCTTGGTCGATGAGCTCGAAGGGCTGATCGAGGAAGCCAAGCCGCCTTTCGGCAAGAACGCTCAGTTCAAGGTCATCGACGCCGACGTGTTCTTCAACATCCTCGACGAGATCCGTATGAGCTATCCCGAGGAGTGGCAGAAGTCCCGCCGTATCCTTAAGGAGCGCGAGGAGCTTATGGCTTCCGCCGCCGCTCAGGCCGATTCCATCATCGCCGACGCTCAGCAGCAGGCCCTCACCATTGCCGGTGAGCAGGAGATCGTCCGCCTTGCGCAGCAGCAGGCCGACGACATCCGCGATCGTGCCCAGCAGTACGAGCGCGAGACGCGTTATGCTGCCGAGGACTATGCAGAGCAGGTCTTTACGCACCTGGAGGAGAACCTCAAGAGCCTGACCGGCACCGTTACCCGTTGCCGTCAGCAGCTCAACGAGGGTGCCGCCCAACAGAATGGTCAGTGGTAATGGCTGAGTTCCCGAGCGTTACCGTCGATCTTTCCGAGCAGCTCGAGTTTCCTGGAGATTCGTATCCGCTGACCGGTAAGGTCGATGTCGCCACCTACACGGTGGGCGAGAAGGAGTACCAGCTACAGGGCGGCATCGACTACGACGTTGTCTTTACCAATGCCGGTACCGGTGTCTTGCTCACGGGCATGGTCCGCGCGCACGCCACCGGCGAGTGCGACCGTTGCCTGGAGCCCGCCTCGTTTGATATCGCCGGCGAGATTGAGGAGTTCTACCTCTTTGAGGAGCCCGAGGATCCCGAGGCCTACGAGGACGGCTACGAGCTCCTGGGTGAGGACCGCATCGTCGATCTGGGCGAGCCCATCAATGACGCGGTCGTTATGGACACGCCGTTTGTGGTGCTCTGCAAGCCCGATTGCCGTGGTCTGTGCCCCACATGCGGTTGCAATCTCAACGTCGAGCAATGCGATTGTGCTGCCCAAGCCGAGGCCGAATGGGCCGAAGCCACGGAAAATCCATTTGCAGCATTGAAGAATCTTAAGCTCGATGAGTAAAACTGTGGTAGTATCGCTACTTGCGCGTAATCGCCACACTGGATAGTTCATAAGGAAGGTCACTATGCCCGTACCTAAACAAAAGCAGGGTCGTATCCGCACTCACACCCGTCGTTCCGCCAACATGAAGATCTCGGCTGCGGCTCAGTCCACGTGCCCCCGTTGCGGCGCTGTCAAGCTTCCGCACCACGTGTGCCCCAGCTGCGGTTTCTACAAGGACCGCGAGGTTATCGTTACCGAGTAACGGTATACTCTGGATGCGATGCCGTTCCAAATGGAACCACAATGGCCGGCTCAATGAGTCGGCCATTTTTGTATAAGGAGCATGTATATGAGTAACGTTCGCGTTTGTGTAGACGTTGTGGGCGGAGACGAGAGACCTCAGGTTGTTCTCGATGGTATCGAGGCTGCACTTGCCGCCGATCCCGATATCGAGGTCTTGGCAGCTGGCCCCGCCGAAATCGTCAATCCCTTTGCTGCTTCCCACGCACGTGTTGAGGCCCTTGAGGCACCCGACGTTATCGCCATGGATGACGATCCCATTCGCGCCGTGATGACCAAACGCAAGTCTTCGATCGTGCTGTCGTGCCGCGCCATCAAGAAGGGAAATGCGGACGCGTTTTTCTCCGCCGGCTCCACCGGCGCCATGACCGCCGCTGCGACCGCCTACGTCACGCCGTTTAGATATATGGCAGAAGGTAAGAAGCAGCCGGTGCGTCCCTGTCTGACCAATGCGCTGCCCAATCGCGCCGGCGGTCTGACGGTGCTGTGCGATATGGGCGCCAACCCCGATGTCGAGGTCGATGACATGGTGCGTTTTGCCCAGATGGGTAGCGCCTATGCCCGCGTTGTCCTGGGCGTCGAGCATCCCCGCGTGGGCCTGCTTGCTAACGGCACCGAGGACGAGAAGGGCTCCAACTTTACCAAGGCCTGCTTCCCAGCCATGAAAGCCGCCGTTCCCGGCTTTGTTGGTAACTGCGAGGGAACGGATATCACCTCCGGTAACTTCGATGTCGTCGTTGCCGATGGCATGTCGGGCAATATTGCGCTCAAGGCCACTGAGGGCGCTGCCAAGTTTTTGCTGCAGGAGCTCAAGGGCGTCTTTATGTCTTCGCTTGGCACCAAGATCGCCGCGCTGCTCATTAAAAAGCAGATGCGCGAGATTAAGGCCAAGCTCTCTGGCGACGCCAAGGGCGGCGCGATTCTTTTGGGCCTGCGCGGCGTGGTCCTGATCGGCCATGGCGCCACCTCGGTCGAGGCTGTTAAAAACGGTACGCTCGCGGCGGCCGAAGCCGTGCGCGCCGGGCTGGTCGAGAATGTCGCCAACTCTATGGACGGTATCGTTTTATAACAGCGGCGTTATGCGCCTCGGGGCGCACGTCGTGGGGTAGAATCAGAACCGTGTCTTGGTACCGCCCGGGCGGTACCATTCTTTTGGTATTCATGCACTATGAGAGGAAGCGCTATGGATCGCTCCGAAATCTTCGACAAGATCGCCGAGGTCGCTGCTGACGTTCTGGGCGTCGATGTTGCCGAAATTAGCGATGAGACCACCTTTGACGACCTCGATGCCAACTCGCTCGAGCGCCTGCAGCTGGTTACGGCCATCGAGGACGAGTTCAACCTCGAGATCGATGACGAGACCCTGCTCTCGCTCAACTCTGTCGCCGACGTCGTCGACGCTATCGAAAACGCCAGGGAGGCCTAGGTCTTGGCTTTGTCTGAACGACTTACGCGCGCCCAGGAAATTCTGGGCCACGAGTTCAATAATAAGGTGCTGCTGCGCGCGGCCCTTACGCATCCCTCGGCAGTCGAGGGCCAACCGGTTTCTGCCAGCTATGAGCGCCTTGAGTTCTTGGGCGATTCCATTTTGGGCGCTGTGGTCGCACGCTCCCTGTTTGAGTCCTATCCGGAGTTTGACGAGGGCAAGCTCACACGCCTGAAGGTGTCGCTTGTCTCGGGCGCTACGCTGTCCGAGGTTTCTCACGAGCTGGGCATCGACGACATCATCATCTTTGGTGCCTCCGAGACCGGTACCGGTGCGCGCGGCCTGCATTCGGCGCTCGAGAACGTCTATGAGTCGCTCGTGGGCGCGCTGTACCTGGATGCCGGCTGGGATGCCGCAGCGGAGTTTATCCATCGTACGCTTAAGCCGCATTTGGCTTCCGAGCGTGCCGAGCATCCTGCAAACCCCAAGTCGTTTTTGCAGGAGTGCGTGCAAGCCGACGGTCACGAACCCCCGGCGTATAAGCTCGTTGGCTCCGAGGGCCCGGCGCATGCGCCCACCTTTACCGCCGTGGTTTTGATCGATGGTATTCGCCAGGGTCGCGGCTCCGGCTCCTCAAAGAAGGAAGCCGAGGGAGCCGCCGCGCTCGAAGCGCTCGACCGCATGGGTTACACCACCAACGGCGTGATTCTGAACAAGAAGCACGTGTAAGCGAGGAACCGTGTATCTCAAGTCCCTCACGCTCAAAGGGTTCAAGTCGTTTGCCGACCGCGCCCATATGACGTTTGAGCCGGGCCTGACCGTCATCGTCGGTCCCAACGGCTCGGGAAAATCGAACATCTCTGACTCGATTCTGTGGGTCCTGGGCGAGCAGAGCGCCAAGCAGCTGCGCGGCCAGGCCATGGAGGACGTCATCTTCTCGGGCTCGTCAGCGCGCAAGCCGGTGGGTGTCGCTGAGGTCACGCTGGTGCTCGATAACTCGGACCATATGCTGCCCGTCGACTTTGACGAGGTCGCCATCACCCGTCGCATGTATCGCTCGGGCGAAAGCGAGTACCTCATCAACTCGAGTCCGTGCCGCCTGATGGACATTCAGGACATCCTGCACGATTCGGGACTGGGCAAGGATACGCATTCCATCATCAGCCAGGGCAAGCTCGATGCCATTTTGCAGAGCCGCCCCGAGGAGCGCCGTGCCCTCATTGAGGAGGCCGCCGGCATCTCCAAGCACAAGCGTCGCAAGGAACGTGCGCTTAAAAAGATTAAATCGATGGACGAGCACCTGACCCGTGCTCGCGACATCAACAAGGAGATCGCCCGTCAGCTGCGGCCGCTGGAGCGTCAGGTCGATCGCGCGCGCAAGTACAAAGAGCTGTCCTCGCGCGCGAACGAGCTTACGCAGATGCTGGCCGTCGACGAGCTTCGTTCGCTGCAGTCGCAGTGGAACGACCTGGAGAGCCGCTCTAAGGAGGGCGCTGCCGAGCTTGAGCTCGCGCAATACCGCCTGGGCGAGAAAGAGCGTGAGCTCGAGAAGCTCCAAGTTATGCTCGAAGAAAAGGGCCTTTTTGTGGGCGACTTGGGCGAGCAGCGCCGCCATATGCAAGATGTGGTCGGTCGCATTAACTCAGACATGCGTCTGCTCGAGGAAAAGGGCCATAACATGGTGTCGCGCCTGTCTGACATGCGCGGGCAGATTTCGAGTTCCGAGCATCAGCGTCGTCGCGTGGTCGAGGAGCTCGAGGACGCGCGTGCGCAGCTTGAGGAAGTGACCGGCGCGCATATGCAGGCCCAGGAGGACGTTGACGCCGCTGGTCCTGCCGCCGCTGAGCTCCACGAGCGTCGCGTTGCGCTTGACAATCAGATTTCGCAGCTTACGCGCGAGCAGCGCGATGTGCAGCGCGTTGCCGATAATGCTGCGCTCGAGCTCGCCAAGGTAAAGGACTCGCTTTCCAATGCCGAGGTCGAGGACAACATGTACGCCTCACGCCTGGAGCAGATCGACGAGCAACTCGAGGAGGTCACGGCATCGCTTGAGAGCCGTCGCGACCGTGCTGAGGAGCTTGAGGGTGCTCTTGAGGAAGCGCGCCAGGCCCAGGCCGATGCGCGTGAGGCCACCGAGGTCGCCCGTGCAGCCCTGAAGGACTTGCGTAATCGTGAGAGTGAGGCGCGCAACAAGCTGTCCGAGGTGCGCTCGGAGCTTGCCAGCCAAAAGAAGCTTGATGCCCGCATGGCAGACAGCTCGCCGCTGGTGAGCCGTCTGATGGGCGCACTGGGCGATGATGTCTCAGGCCGTCTGGGCGACGTGCTCGAGGCCCCTCGTGAGCTTGAGGGCCTGGTTGAGCAACTACTTGCCGGCGATATCGATGCGCTGCTGTTCGACGATACGTCCGCGCTTGAGCGTGCCGGTCGTGCCGCTCTGGACCAGAAGAAGGCCTCGGGCGAGGCGCTGCTGGTGGCGCGCGGCGTGAGCGGCTCTACCGCTGCTGAGGGCGCTGCCGGTACCCGTCTGGTTGATCGTCTGTCCGTGCGCGCAGGCTACGGTCCCGTCGTCGAGGCTTTGCTCGGCGGATATTACGTAGTGGACGATCTCGCTGCCGCGCTGTCGGCGCCGGTCGTTGACGGCGTGACTTACGTGACCCCCGATGGCGCCCGCGTTGCCTGCGGCGGCCTGGTGCGCGTGGGCCTCGATGCCGGCGAGGCTTCGGGTGCTCTTGAGCGTAAGCGTCGTATTCGCGAGCTGGAGGGCCTGGAGCCCGATCTGGCTGCCGTGTTTGAGCATGTGTCGGATCAGGTCGTCGAGGCTAATGCGGCTGTTGAGGAAGCGCGTGCCGCCGAGGGCGATGCCGCCGGCGAGATCGCCCGTCTTGAGGGCGAGCGCCGCTCGCTGCTCTCCGAGATCGGCCGCTTGGAGCAAAGCGCCAACAATGCCGAGGTCGAGCGCGTGCGCATCTCCAAGCGCCGCGAGCAGGCCTCCGAAGCCGTTCGCGCTGCGCGCCCGCGGGTTGATGAGCTCACCCGTTCGCGTGACGAGGCCCGCGCGCAGGCAAGCGATCTGGGTCTCCAGATTGCCGAAGCCAACGACGAGCTCGATCGCGTGCGCCGTGACGATTCCGAGGCAGCCGGCAAGCTCGCCGATGCCAAGGTTCGCTTGGCCCAGACGAGTGAGCGTCTTCGTTCTCTGAAGGGCCGTGTGCCCGACCTGGAGCATCGTCTTGAGGGCATCGACCGTCGTATCCGCGGAACACGCCAGGCTTCGCGCTCGCTCGAGCTGCTGCGCCTGCGCGTCGACCCCATGCACGAACGCTATTCTGCCCTGTTGGAACGCGCGTCGGATTGGGCGGCGCGCCTGCGTGACCAGGCCTCTCTGGAGGAGGCGGACTCCGCTTCGCTCAAGAAGACCATCGAGGATGCCAAGGCCGAGGTCTCCCGTGCCAAGGAGCGGGTTGATGCCGCCACGGCGACGCAAAATGAGTTCAAGGTTGCGCGCGGCAAGCTCGAGGTGCAGGTGGAGGCGGCCATCAAGGCCATTACCGCCGATGGCACCACGGTACTCGAGGAAGCGCTCATGCTTCCGGCGCCCACGGACCGCGATGCCGCCGAGCGCGAACTCAACCAGCTTGTGCGCCAGATCAACAACCTTGGTCCCGTTAACCAAGTTGCCATGGAGGAGTACGAGCAGCTCAAGCGCCGCGCCGATTACATCGAGGAGCAGCTGGCCGATCTGGAGAGCGCGCGCAAGGCGCTCACTAAGATCACGGTGGCCATTGATCGCAAGATGCGCAAGGCGTTCCTGGTGACGTTTGAGAAGGTCGATGCGAACTTCCGCGAGATTTTCGCTATGTTGTTCCCGGGCGGCCAGGCACATCTGGAGATGACCGACCCCGAGCATCCGGCCGAGACAGGCATCGAGGTCGTGGCGCAGCCGCGCGGCAAGCGCATCACCAAGATGATGCTCATGTCGGGCGGCGAGAAGAGCCTGACGGCGCTCGCCCTGCTCTTTGCCGTGTACCGCACGCGCACGGTGCCGTTCTATGTGCTGGACGAGGTCGAGGCGGCACTCGATGACGCCAACCTGTCCAAGCTTATCGGCGCGCTCGATGTGTTGCGTTCCGATACGCAGCTCTTGGTTATCTCGCATCAGCGCCGTACTATGGAGGACGCTGACGTCCTCTATGGCGTCTCGATGCAAGCCGACGGCGTCAGTCGCGTCGTCTCGCAAAAACTCGATCGCGAAACCGGAAAGGTCGTGAATGCATAATGGGATTCTTCGATGCTCTCTCGCGCGGACTTGAGCGAAGCCGCGAGGCCCTCAACGAGGTCTTCTACTTTGGCGGTGAGGTCGACGAGGATTTTTGGGAGGACCTGGAGGACACCCTCGTCATGGGTGACATGGGTGCCGAGATCGCCATTCAGGTCTCCGATGACCTGCGCGATGCCGCGGCCAAGAAGAACCTCAAGACCGCTCCACAGCTTCGCCGTGCCCTGGCCGAGCAGCTTGAGCAGCACTTTGTGCCCATCGAGCGCGATCCGTTCTCCGATACGCCGAGCTGCGTGCTGTTTGTGGGCATTAACGGTGCCGGCAAGACCACGACGGTCGGTAAGATCGCGAGCGCCATGGCCGCCCGCGGCAAGAACGTCGTGATCGGTTCGGCCGATACCTTCCGTGCTGCCGCTATCGAGCAGCTCGATGTGTGGGGCCAGCGCGCTGGCGTCCCCGTCATCAAGCGCGACCGCGGCTCCGACCCGGCAAGTGTTTGCTACGACGTGCTCGACGAGGCCGACAAGCGCGGCAGCGACCTGGTGCTTATCGATACCGCCGGCCGTCTACACACGAGCCCTGAGCTCATGCGCGAGCTTGCCAAGGTGGTCAATGTGACCCGTAAGCGCGCCGCCAATATGGCCGCCGGTCCCATGCCGGTTTCGGTCGTGCTTGTGATTGACGCCGCGACGGGCCAAAACGGTCTGAACCAGGCGCTCGAGTTTAACGAGGCGCTGGGCCTGGACGGTATTATCATGACTAAGCTCGACGGCACGGCTAAGGGCGGCATCGCCATGGCCGTGGCCGAGAAGCTCAAGCTCCCGATCCTGCGCATCGGCGTGGGCGAGCAGGTCGATGACCTGCAGGAGTTCAATGCCAAAGATTTCTGCCGCGCCCTGGTGGGCGAGTCCAATTAAGGAGTGACTAGTGTTTGATTCCCTGAGCGATCGCCTCAACGACACATTTGACCGCCTGCGCGGCAAGGGCAAGCTGACCGAGGCCGATATTACTTCGGCCATGCGCGATATTCGCATGGCGCTGCTCGAGGCCGACGTTAACTTTAAGGTTGTCAAGGAGTTTGTCGCCAAGACTAAGGAGCGCTGCATGACCGCAGAGGTCATGGAGTCGCTCTCTCCGGCGCAAAACGTCGTCAAGATCGTGCTCGACGAGCTTACCGAGATGCTCGGCTCCACCGAGAGCAAGCTCGTCTTTAGCAACCGTATTCCCAATGTCATCATGCTTGTGGGTCTGCAGGGCTCCGGTAAGACCACGGCTGCCGTAAAGCTGGCCTACCTGCTCAAGAAGCAGGGTCGCTCGCCGTTGCTCGCCGCGTGCGACGTCTACCGTCCCGCTGCTGCCGACCAGCTGGCCACGCTCGGCGGCGAGATCGGCGTGCCGGTCTTCCGCGGTGACGGCGAGCACCCGGTCGATATCGCCAAGGGCGCCATCCAGGAGGCCGTCGACCACCTGCGCGATGTGGTCATCGTCGATACCGCCGGTCGTCTGCAGATCGACGAGCAGATGATGCAGGAGGCCGTGGACATCAAGAAGGCCGTTAAGCCCGATCAGGTGCTGATGGTCGTCGATGCCATGACCGGCCAGGATATCGTCAACGTCGTCTCGACCTTTGCCGAGCGCACCGACTTTGACGGAGTGATCATCTCCAAGCTCGACGGCGATGCCCGTGGCGGCGGCGCGCTTTCCGTGCGCCAGGTGACCGGCAAGCCCCTCAAGTTCGTGAGCATGGGCGAGAAGCCCGATTCGCTGGAGCCGTTCTATCCCGATCGTATGGCCAAGCGCATTCTGGGTATGGGCGACGTTGTCGGCATTATTGAGAAGGCCCAGGAGGCGGCCGACGCCGAGCAGCTCGAGGCTGCCGAGCGCATGCTGCGCGAGGGCTTCACCATGAATGATATGCTCGACCAGATGAAGGCCGTCAAGAAGATGGGCGGCATGAAGGGCATCCTGGGCATGCTCCCCGGCGGCCAGCGTGCGCTCAACCAGATGGGCGGCAACCTGGACGAGGGCATCTTCGACAAGAACGAGGCCATCATCATGTCGATGACCAAGGAGGAGCGTCTGCGTCCTTCCATCATTAACGGCCAGCGCCGTGCCCGCATTGCCAAGGGCGCCGGCGTGACTCCCACAGAGGTCAATAGCCTTATGAAGCAGTGGGGCGAGATGAACAAGATGATGGGCCGCATGCGCACGATGGCCAATCAGGCGCAGGCCGGCGGCAAGAAGGGCAAAAAGGGCAAGAAGGGCAAGAAGATGCGCATGCCCAATATCCCTGGCCTGGACGCTATGGGTCTGGGCGGCATGGGCGGCCTGGGTACGGGCGGCCCCAAGTCCGATATGGACCTGCTGCGCCAGATGGAAGCGCAGATGCGCAACAAGAAATAACGACTAGTTGAGTCGTGTATGGCGAAGGCCGCCTGGATGGTATTCCAGACGGCCTTCGCCGTTTGTTCGCCGTTTGTTCGCCGTTTGTTCGCCGTTTGTTCGCCGTTTGTTCGCTGGTTGTCGCACGCGTGGAAGCGCGTTCTCGACGAGGTACTTGCCGCTAGTGGCAGCCGCAGCCTTCGTGCCCGTCATGGTCGTGGTGACCGTGGCAGCCGCAGGACTCGCCATGCTCGTGGATGTGCTCGTGATCATGTCCATGGCAGTCGCAGGTGGCCTCGCCGTTCTGTGCGAGCGTGCCGGCAATGAGGGCCTCGACGCAGGCATCGCAGCTGCCCTGGGCGCCCGCATAGACCGTGATGCCGGCTTGGGCAAGCGCGTTGATAGCGCCGCCGCCGATACCGCCGCAAATGAGCGTGTCAACGCCACCGTTGGCAAGCAGGCCCGCCAAGGCGCCGTGGCCGGTGCCACCGGTGCCTACGACTTGCTCGTTGAGCACCTTGCCATCCTGGATGTTGTAGATCTTGAACTGCTCGCTGCGGCCAAAGTGCATAAAGATGTTGCCGTTGTCGTACGTCGTTGCCACCCTCATGGTGCCGACCTCCTTTGCTGGCCATGCGGCCGTCGTCGTGGCGATGGGGGAGTACGCGATATTGCCGCCCTCGATGACGAGCGCTCGTCCGTTGACCAGCGCATCGGCCACCTTGCGATGCGCGCGGCTGCAAATGGCCGCCACCGTTGCGCGGGCGATGCCCATCTGCTGGGCGACCGCCTCTTGGTTGAGACCTTCCAGGTCGCACAGGCGCAGCACCTCAAGCTCGTCGACGGTCATGTCGATGGCATCACCGCTGGCCAGGCCATCGGGGGTAAAGCCGCGGTATTCGGGGATGATCCCGACGCGGCGCAGTTTTTCGCGTCTTCCTGCCATGCACACTCCTTATCTGACATATGTCAACAATAGAATAGCGAACCTGCGGATTTGCGCAAGGAATTTCTGGCATATGTCAGAAAATGAGGGCTTATGTTTGGGCTGTGGGGCCGCGTGCGCCTGGGCTACAATAAATCTCGCTTATAGGCGACTGACAGGAGGGTCAATGAGCAAAGCTGATCAACAGTTTGTAACCATGTGCCGCGATATCTTGGACCATGGCACCACCACCGAGGGCCAAAAGGTCCGCCCGGTGTGGGAGGACGGCACCCCTGCCTATACCATTAAAAACTTTGGTGTCACGGCGCGCTATGATCTGCGCGAGGAGTTCCCCGCGCTCACCCTGCGTCGTACGGCGCTTAAGTCTGCCATGGACGAGATTCTGTGGATCTATCAAAAGAAGTCCAATAACGTGCATGACCTCAACAGCCATATCTGGGATGAGTGGGCCGATGAGACCGGTTCCATCGGTAAAGCCTACGGCTATCAGATTGGTCAGAAGAGCCATTACGCCGAGGGCGACTTCGACCAGATGGACCGTGTACTGTACGACCTTAAGCACACGCCGTATAGTCGCCGCATTATGACCAATACGTACGTGTTTAGCGATCTGTCCGAGATGCACCTTTATCCATGCGCCTATAGCGTGACCTATAACGTGATGCAGCGTCCTCAGGACGACAAGCCGACGCTCAACATGATTCTCAACCAGCGCAGCCAGGACATTTTGGCCGCGAACAACTGGAACGTGTGCCAGTACGCCATTTTGCTGATGATGGTCGCGCAGTCGGTCGATATGATTCCCGGTGAGCTGCTGCACGTGATCGCCGACGCCCATATCTATGATCGTCATGTCGATATCGTCCGCGAGCTTATCGAGCGTCCGCAGTTTGCGGCACCCAAGGTAACGCTCAACCCCGATGTGCATGACTTCTATGCGTTTACGACCGATGACCTGATCGTCGAGGGCTATGAGCACGGCCCTCAGGTCAAGAACATCCCCATTGCGGTGTAGGTGACGCGCATGACGTGTAAGCTTTCTGCCATCGTCGCCGTGTGTGACGACTGGGGTATTGGCTGCGAGGGCGATATGGTGGTGTCCAATCGCGCCGATATGCGCCATTTTGTGGCCTGCACCAAGGGCTGCCCGGTTATCATGGGACGCAAGACGCTGCTGAGTTTTCCCGGCGGGCGTCCTCTCAAGAACCGCTGCAATATCGTGCTTACGCGCGATATAGGCTTTACCCGCGAGGGCGTCGACGTGGTGCATAGCGTTGACGAAGCGCTCGCTGCGGTTGCCGATGAGCCCGTTGCCTGGGTGATCGGTGGCGGCGATGTCTATCGGCAGTTTTTGCCGTACTGCGTGGAGGCCGAGGTCACTCATAACCACTGCGTGCATGTCGTGGACACGTACTTTCCCGACTTGGACGCCGATCCCGCGTGGGAGATTGCGCAGCGTAGCGGGGTCGCGACGATTGCCGCCGGTGAGGGTGACGAGGGCGTCGATTATGAGTTCGTGACGTATCGTCGCGTTGAGGCGTGAATCGTCTGGCGTGAACGGTATCATCGGGTTGATTGAATGCATGGGGCGGCGCTTAGCGTCGCCTCGTTTGGTATAGATGTGCTGAAAAGAAGGGTGCGGGCTGGCTGCTATGACTGATGCCGTTGAGGTGCTGCGAATCGATTCGCTCGAGGACGAGCGGCTCGATGCCTACGTGCGACTGACCGAGCGTGAGCTTCGCTGCGTGCTAGAGCCGCAGAAGGGCATTTTTATCGCCGAGAGCGCCAAGGTCATCGAGCGTGCGGTTCGCGCCGGATACCAGCCGGTGAGCTTTCTTTTGGGTGAGCGCTGGCTCGATCAGATGATGCCGCTGTTCGAGCAGCTTGTCGTGCGCGAGGGAGCGGGTCCGGTTCCCGTGTTCGTGGCCTCCATGGAGCTCATGGAGCAGTTGACGGGCTTTAACGTGACGCGTGGTGCGCTCGCGGCGTTCCGTCGCCCGCGTCAGATTCCGGTTGATGAGTTCTTGGGCGGCGTCGTCGAGGCGGCGGGGGAGCACCCAGTGCGCGTATGCGTGCTCGAGGGTATTGTCGACCACACGAACGTGGGTGCGATTTTCCGCTCGGCCGCCGCGCTCAATGTCGACGGTATTTTGGTCAGTCCGACGTGCTGCGACCCGCTGTATCGTCGCTCGGCTCGTGTGAGCATGGGCACGGTGTTTCAGGTTCCGTGGACGCGTATCGGCAGCGAGGCGCGCGTGTGGCCGCACGATGGCCTTGCGGCGCTGCATGATGCCGGTTTTTCCTGTGCCGCCATGGCGTTGACGGATGATTCGGTGTCGTTGGACGATCCTGTGCTGCAGGAGATTGATCGCCTGGCGATCTTTATGGGTACCGAGGGTGCCGGCCTGGGAGCCAAGACCATTGAGGGCTGCGACCGAGCCGTGCGCATTCCGATGGCGCACGGGGTCGATTCGCTCAACGTGGCCGCGGCGAGCGCCGTCGCCTTTTGGCAGCTGTGCCCGCACGTGAGCAATGAGTATCACTACCAGCCGGGTTTGTATCACTAGGCAGTTATTCCGCACTGTGCTCTAATTCGGGGTGTTTCGGTCGCCGCCAGTCGGTGCTAAGCTGGATTTGGCTTTGGTTTTAAATTGCTGTTTTGCTGTTTGACGTATGCGTGTGGGGAGGGCGTGTGGCTAAGAAATCTACGGCGATCGATGTAACGCAAGGTGTCATTTGGCAGCAATTGCTGTCGCTGTGCGTTCCCATCTTTTTTAGTTCGTTTTTTCAGCAGGCCTACACGCTTATCGGTACGTATATCGTCGGTCAGTTTGGCGGCAAGCTCGCGCTGGGCGGCATTCAGGCCACGATGGTACTCACCGAGCTCTGCATTGGCTTTTGCGTTGGCGTTGGCGCCGGCTGCGCGGTCATTACCGGTCAGTATTTTGGCCAGCACGATGATGAGCGACTGAGTCGTTCGGTCCATACCGCCATGACGCTCGCGCTGGTGGGCGGTATCGCTTTCTCGATTCTTGGCATAGTGTTCGTTGAGCCCATGCTGGTGCTTATGAACACGCCGCATGAACTATTGGCCGAGGGCGTGGCCTATGCTCGCTGTTATTTTGCCGCGATGGTTGCGGCACTGCTGCTGAATATGGGAACCGCACTGCTGCGTGCCGTGGGCGACACGCGCGGGCCCGCCGTGATCATTGCCTCTGGCTGCCTTGTTAACGTGGTGCTGGATATCATCTTTGTCGCTGTGTTGCATATGGAGGCGCTGGGCTGCGGCATCGCAGTGGCGCTGACCATTTGCTCCAATGCAACAATGATCGTGTTGCGCATGATGCGCGCTCCGGATGCATGGCGTCTTTCGCTGTCTAAGCTCGGTATCGATTGCGGTATTTGCAAGGGTATGATCTCGTGTGGTCTGCCACTCGGTTTTCAATCGGCTGCCTATTCGATCTCGAACGTGCTGATCCAGGTGTCGGTTAATTCGTTTGGCGCCGATGTCACGACTGCTTGGGGTCTATCTGGGCGCCTGGATGGCATTATCTGGATGGTGACCGAGGCGCTCGGCGTATCGATCACTACGTTCTCGGCGCAGAACTTTGGCGCGCGCAACTACGAGCGCATGCGCAAGGGCTACCATACGTCGCTTGTGCTGTCGTTTATGCTCATTGGTGGCCTGTCTGCCGTGCTGCTGGTGTTCTCGGGCCCGCTGTCGCGTTTGTTTGTCGACGATGCTTCGATTTCGGCGTACACCACGACTATCCTCCATTTCATTGCGCCGTTCTATGCGATTTTCTCGATTATCGAGAACGCCTCGGGTTCCATCCGCGGCGCCGGCGTGAGTCTGCAGCCTATGATGCTCACCATCTTTGGCACCGTCGTACTCAGAGTGATTTGGGTGTTTGCGATCATGCCGTTCGATCCGTCGCTCGAGCATCTACTGCTGGTCTACCCCGTAACCTGGCTCATCACCGCAACCATGTTCACCATCTACCACCACAGCGGCAACTGGCTCGGCCGCGCCACCGCCTAACACATCCATCGGGTACCCGTGCTTAGTTGCGGTGAAATAGTTCTTGATTTGTGTTTAGAGGCGTCAAAACAGGAACTATTCCACCGCAACTTATTTTTATGGCTTGTGGGGGATGGGGGAAACGGATCAATTAGTATTCGATGCCTTGGCGGGCTAGGAGGCCTTCGTCGAAGTAGTGTTTGATGGGGCGCATTTCGGTGACCAGGTCGGCAAGATCGGCCAGTGGCAGCAGACCTCGGCCGGTAAGCACGAGCTCTGTGGTGGCGGGCTTTATCGCAATCAGCGCTTCCATATCCTCGCGCGTCACGAAGCCGCGGCGCATGGCCTCGCCGAGTTCGTCCAAAATCAGAACGTCGACCTGTGAGATCTGCTCGCGTGCGAGCTCCATGACCTGTGCGGCGCAAGCCTCGGGCGTGTCGCGGTCGGCCTGTACAATTCGTAGCCCTAGGCGTGGTGCCGCATCATGCTCGGCGCAGTGCAGCTTCTTGGCAAACTGCAGCATGAGTACGTCGAGCCCATAACCTGTGGCGCGCATCGCCAATTCCAGCGCAGCCGTGGTTTTGCCCTTGCCGTCGCCCGTATAGATCTGAACCTTGCCGACTTCGAGTGATGCCATCTCTATCCTTTCGTGCCCGGCGTCGGTTTATCGCCGGCCGGGTTGGGTATTCTAGTTAGCATTATCAACCCCAGTAGATGGAGTTCAAGCAGATGGAGATGGATGACAACAAACGTAGACGGAATATGATCCTCTACGTGCTCATCGCCTTCGTCGTCTACCTCGTGCTCTCGACCGTTCTGTTCCCTAACATCGGTCACACGCAGCAGATTACGAAGACCGATTACTCGACGTTTGTCAAAGCGCTCGATAAGAAGAGTGTCGACAAGGTCGAGTACAACACGGACGATTACTCGATTTATTACACCAAGAAGGGCGAGGACGAGAACATCGCCTACAAGACGACCGGTGTGCCGAATGATGCGGGCTTTACCGATCGCGTGCTTGAGTCTGGCGCTTCGCTGGAGTCGGTTGTTCCCGATAAAAACTCGGGTTTGATGACCTACTACCTGCTCACGCTCATTCTTCCTATGGCGATTTTCTTCCTCATCGGTTGGTTGCTCAACCGCCGCATGAAGAAGGCTATGGGCGATGACGGCCCGTCGATGAACTTTGGCGGCGGCGGTTTTGGCGGCGGCGGACTGGGTAAGTCCGGCGCGCGCGTGATCGCCTCCAAGGACGTGGGCGTTACCTTTAAGGATGTCGCCGGCCAGGAAGAGGCCAAGGAGTCTCTCAAGGAGGTCGTCGACTTTCTAGAGAAACCGCAGCGCTACGAGGAGATCGGCGCCAAGCTGCCGCGCGGTGCTCTCCTTGTTGGTCCTCCGGGTACCGGTAAGACCCTGCTTGCCAAGGCTGTTGCCGGCGAGGCCGGTGTTCCGTTCTTTAGCATTTCGGGCTCTGAGTTCGTTGAGATGTTTGTTGGTCGCGGCGCTGCTAAGGTTCGTGACCTGTTTAAGCAGGCCAAGGAAAAGGCCCCGTGCATCGTCTTTATCGACGAGATCGATACCATCGGTAAGAAGCGCGATGGCGGCGGCTTTAGCGGCAACGACGAGCGCGAGCAGACGCTCAATCAGTTGCTGACCGAGATGGATGGCTTCGATAACCACAAGGGTATCGTTGTCCTCGCCGCCACCAACCGTCCTGACAGCCTCGATCCGGCCCTGCTACGCCCCGGTCGTTTTGACCGCCGCATCCCCGTCGAGTTGCCCGATCTGACCGGCCGTAAGAACATTCTTGAGTTGCATGCCAAGAGCGTGAAGACGCAGCCGCCGATCGATCTGACCGCGATTGCCCGCGCCACGCCTGGTGCCTCGGGCGCCGATTTGGCCAATATCATCAACGAGGGCGCCCTGCGCGCCGTCCGCGAGGGTCGCAAGCGTGCAACCCAGGACGACTTCGAGGAGTCGGTGGAGGTCGTCATTGCCGGCCAACAGCGTAAGTCCACGGTGCTTTCCGACCACGAGAAGCAGGTCGTTTCCTACCACGAGATCGGCCATGCCATTGTTGCCGCTCGCCAGAAGGGCTCTGCGCCGGTCACGAAGATCACCATCGTGCCACGCACGAGCGGTGCTCTGGGCTACACCATGCAGGTCGAGGAGGATGAGCGCTTCCTGACCACACGCCAGGAGGTCCTGGACAAGCTCGCCGTCTACTGCGGTGGCCGTGCGGCCGAGGAGCTCATCTTTGGTGAGATGACGACTGGCGCCGCCAACGATATCGAGCAGGCCACCAAGCTCGCCCGCAACATGGTGACGCGCTTTGGTATGTCCGACGAGTTTGGCATGATGGCGCTCGGTACCGTGCAGAACGCGTATCTCAATCAGGACACGTCGCTCACCTGCGCCCCTGGTACGGCCGAGCGTGTGGACGCGATTGTCGCTAAGCTGATCGAGGACGCGCACGATCGCGCCCTGCAGATCCTCAAGGAGAACAAGTTCAAGCTCCATGAGCTGGCTCGTTATCTGTACAAGAAGGAGACCATCACGGGTGAGGAGTTCATGAACCTCCTCACGCGCGAGAATCCGCTGATGCCCAAGCAACAGTAAAGCCGCGGTCGAGCCAGTAAACGCCGACGCCCCATTTGAGCAGCTTTCTCAAATGGGGCGTTTTGCTTGAGAGGGATGGAAATGAAGATCGTGGTGAGCGCCTGCTTGATGGGCGAGAGCTGCAAGTATAACGGGCTCGACAACTATCATCGCGCGTTGGTCGAGGCCTGCGAACGCACGGGGACTGAGGTCTTGTTGGTGTGCCCCGAGGTCTTTGGCGGCCTGCCCACGCCGCGCAAGCCGTCCGAGATTGTGAATGGCGAGGTCCGTACCTGCGAGGGCGCCTCGGTTGATCGTGAGTTTCGCCTGGGCGCTCAACGTGCGCTCGATATGTGCGAGCAGGCGGGCGGCCCGTCCGAGATCGCTGCGTGCATTTTGCAGGATCGCAGTCCGTCGTGCGGCGTGGGCCATATCTACGACGGATCCTTCAGCGGTACGCTCACCGCGGGCAACGGTGTTTTCGTCGACCTGCTGCTGCGTCACGGGTACCGCGTGATTCCGGCTAGTGAGTTCGATCCCAGCATGTTGGAACATTGTCCACAGCACTCGAACCGAACACTTCCTCACGGGTGACCGTTTTGGCATCATCCGTGAAGTTGTTATTGAGTACGACCCGGTCATCAAAGACGTAGACCGAGTTAACAGGCGCCGTACCCAGGCAGTCCCTCCTCGCGGCCCTCGCGCAGGAACGCGTACACGGCCCTCCCGTCTCTTGCGCCCCTCCTGCCCCAAACCCTGCTAGGAACGAGTGCAGCAAACTGGAATTTTAAATTAGTCTTTGCAAATAACCTTTGAACCTTCACCATCAATTACAATTCCCTGA
>CBCSLZ010000021.1:0-41805 GCA_965141245.1 uncultured Collinsella sp. | reverse complement strand
CGGTCCGACCGGGCCGCGCGGCAAGGAGATATATTGCCAGACCGGAGGGGCGCCGGGGGCGGGAATCGCGCACTCCATATTTTGTTCACAAATGAATAGGTCCCTCAGTCGCATCACTGAGGTTAAAACTGAAGCATTGGCTTCTGATATTGGCGATGACCAGCTGTTTTATGTGTATTGAGACATCGGTCATCTCTGGAGCGCTACTTTACTCCAAAGGCATCAGTTATTTGTTTCCCATCGGTAAAAGGCGGGTTTTGTTCGCCAAGCGTTCTTATATATAGCTAGATACGGGTTCGAACCCGTGCACCGGCAACAAAAAAGCGACCAACCGGAGTCGATCGCTTTCTGTTCTATGGTGGAGCATCTAAGGGATGTTTCCGAACTCACTTTCTCGCTGCCATTCATGCTGTCGAAGCATCGTTCGACCTCCGCAGCCCCATGTTTTGAGGATCTGCCGTGTTTATCACTGCTATTAATGAGTGTGCGGAAGTGATCCTCATACAGATACGTGCGATCCGCCAGAGAACTGAGAAGCATCTTTCTGCAGCCCTCGTTGTCTATCCTCGCATCTCTCAGGTCTTCCGGAAATTCACAAGCAGTCTTAGGGTCAGTTTGTTTCTGCTTTCAGAGACTTGTTTGAGAGTTATTAAAGACAGTTCAAAACAATAAGTGAGACACCATAAAGCAGAGCAAGATGTGCCGGATAGAAAATGTAGAAGAAGTATTTCAGCTTCAGCCCTCGCTTGCCATTATAAAGATTGATAAGCAGCAACGAAACGACCGCGGCAGCAACATCAGGATTAAATACATTAGCTGTAGCAAACTCAAATCCGCCGCCAACTATATGGCATGACGAAAGGAGCACTGCGCATACTGCAGCAAAGAGCATCTTGGCCTTGCTGTCGTGGAATAAATAGAATGCAGCCACAAGCAGAATGCCATACACGCCGCCATCTAGTTTAGTGTATTCAGCTGCCAGTGCTATCAAAACAATCAGAGCAAATTCTGCGATGTGCCTCTTCCATTTTGAAAGACTTTGTATCTTTTCCAGAATAATCAAAAAGACCAAGGAAAGCAGGAGCTCACACATAACATTTTGTTGCCGAAGGTCGAATAGTTGCCCGGTTTGAACGAAATCGTATATGGGCTCCGCAATGATTGCGAAGACAAGCATATTTCGCAGGTACTTCTTTATGTCATGAGTATGCAAAAATCCCTCAACTATCAAAAAGCAAAATAAGGGAAATGCAATTCTGCCAAGAACATGAAGCACATCCGAAGCCTCGCTTAGAATCGCCCACTGCTCGTCTGATATCTGATTGTACGATGCGTGAGTCATGATTCCATTGGTCAGGACGATCCTGCTTACATGATCGAGAACCATCGAAATGGCCGCTATTATCTTTAATGTGCTGCCGCTAATTCCGTATCTGTCTGTTTTCATTTCGTTTTCCTTTCTTTGGGTGGGCCGTCGGGGGTTCAGCCTGCTCCGCAGGCGGCCGCTGCGGCGCTCCGCGCCCCGACGGGTTCGAACCCGTGCACCGGCAACAAAAAAAGCGACCAACCGGAGTCGATCGCTTTCTATTCTATGGTGGGCCGTCAGGGGTTCGAACCCTGGACCTTGGGATTAAAAGTCCCCTGCTCTGCCAGCTGAGCTAACGGCCCGCGGGTGGCATTGTACCACGGTCTGGGACTATTCCCAACTCCATTGGCCGTTCTGGAAAATCACAACTTCACGTCCATCAGGCGTAATGCCCGTAATATCGATGTCGTCCGTGCCGATCATAAAATCGACGTGCGTGCTCGAGACGTTAACGCCATGCTCCAGGAGCTCCTCCTTGGACATGTCATACCCACCCTCGATGCATTCGGGGAAACCGACACCTAGCGCGAGATGGCAGCTAGCGTTCTCGTCATAGAGCGTATCGTAGAACAGAACACCACTTTCGCGGATCGGCGTGTTCTTGGAAATGAGCGCGACCTCTCCCAGGTGAGCAGCGCCCTCGTCAGTATCGATGATACTTGCGAGCGTTGCCTTGCCCACGCGGGCGTCGTAGTCCACCACGCGCCCGCCCTCGAACTTAATCCAAAAATCTTCGACCTTATTGCCGTGATGGATGAGCGGCATGGCCGAGTACACGATACCGTCGGCGCGCATGCGATCGGGCGAAGTGAAGACTTCCTCGGTGGGAATGTTGGGGAAGAAGGGGTGCCCATCGGGCGTCTTGCCCTTGCCGCCGGCCCACTCGTGACCTTTCGTCATGCCAATCGTCAGATCGGTTCCATTTGCCGCGTTGTAATGCAGGTAGTCGAAACGATTGTCGTTCAGGAAACGCAGGTTCTTTTCGAATGCGGCGTCATGGAGTTCCCAGTCGCTCTCTGGGTCCTGGCCATCGGCGCGCGCGGTGTGCAGAATCGCATTCCACAGCTTATAGATTGCAACCTCATCGGCGTCTCCCGGGAACACCTCGTGCGCCCAAGCCACGACCGGAGCGCCGGCGATGCACCACGGATTGATGTTGTAATCCAGTCCACGGCGGAAAACTTTGCACTGCGTATTCCTCGCCTTTGATGCCGCGGCCGGCTTGGCTGGATCGATGCCCTTGAGGGCCGCAGGATCCGCACCCTCGATAAAGACAAAGCAGGCACCATCCTGGGCCAAGGAATCCAGCTGCATGCGCTTCCACTCGGGCGTCTGCTCAAAATAGCTTTTCTCGACATGCTCGTACGTGAGCCTCGTCACGGCATCATCGGCCCAAATGACCGTCACGTGGCCGGCGCCGGCAGCATAGGCCTCCGCGACCACCACGCGCGCAAACGGCGCGCACTCGACCGGAGACTGAACGACGACCTCCTGGCCGGGCTTGACGTTTACGCCCTTGCGGACGACCAGGCGCGCGTAGTTTTTAATCTTGGGCTCCAGGGCCTTCATGCCCTCCAGAGCCTCTTCGACCGTCAGGGCAGCTCGAATCATGTGCCACTCCATCTATCTATAGAACAGTAAAAAGGCGCGCCGCAAAAACGACGCGCCTTATATCTTAGCGATAAGTATGTATGCAAACGCTACTTCTTCTTGGAGTCCTTCTTGTCCTCCTCGGCAGCCGCGCGCTCAATAAGAGCGTTGAGCTTGTTCTCGGACATGCCCTCGGCCTGCGCGCGGTACATGTTGCGCAAGGGACGAATACGAGCGAAGTCATAGATAAAGTCGCCCAAAATGATGACGTAGGACAAAACAATGCCGACCATCTGGACAGGGCTGGACACCATGCCAGCGGGAGCGAAGTACAGCGAGGCCCAAATTGCCACGACGAGCACCATGCCAATGGCGAGCACAATCCACCAGATGCGACGGCGCTTGGTGTAGTCCTCGTCCTGCTTGAGGAGGATATTCGACACCGTATAGATGCGGTCCTCCTTGGCGCGCTGCTTAGCCTTGCGGGCGCGCTTCTCCTCTTTAGAGAGGCCCTCGAGGTTCTCGCCCTTCTCGAGCTCTTTGCGGCGTGCCTTAGACGAAGCCGGCACGACGCGAACGGAGCTCGCTGCTTGGCGGGCGGGCTTAGCAGATGCGGCAGACTTGCGCGCAACCCCGGTAACTTCGTGGGATTGCGTGCGCTTGTTCGTGGCGCTACGGGTACTCACTTATGCGTTCTCCTTCATGCTTGTGAACTGGGAGCCCGTGATGATCTGGAAGGCCTCGCGATAGCGCTCGGACGTGCCATCGATGACCTCGGCGGGCAGGTGCGGGGTCTCCCCCGTCATATCCCAGTTGGCCTTGAGCCAATTGCGGACGAATTGCTTGTCGTAGCTAGGCTGGATCTTGCCCTCCTCGTAGCTGGCAGCAGGCCAGAAACGGCTGGAGTCGGGCGTGAGACACTCGTCGATCAGCGTGACCTTGCCATCAATAACACCAAACTCGAACTTGGTGTCGGCAATGATGATGCCACGGGTCGCGGCGTACTCGGCGGCGGCCTTGTAGATCTTGAGGGAAAGGTCACGAATCTGCGTGGCGATGTCCTTGCCCACGATCTCGCAGCAACGCTCGAACGAGATGTTCTCGTCGTGGTCACCGATCTCGGCCTTCGTGGACGGCGTGAACAGCGGCTCAGGAAGCTTGGAAGCCTCGGTCAGGCCCTCAGGCAGCTGGATGCCGCAGACGGTGCCGTTCTCGTCGTAGGTCTTCTTGCCCGAACCGGTCAGATAGCCGCGGACGATGCACTCGATAGGAATCGTCTGGGCCTTCTTAACCAGCATGGCGCGGCCAGCGAGGTAGTCACGATACTCAGCAAACTCCTCGGGGAAATCCGCCGGGTCGATGGAAACGAGATGGTTGGGGACGATGTCGGCAAACTTATCGAACCAGAATGCCGAGATGCGATTGAGTACCTCTCCCTTAAACGGAATCTCGTCGGGAAGAATGAAGTCGAACGCAGAAATGCGGTCGGTGGCGACCATCAGCAGGTTTTCACCGGCATCGTAAATATCACGAACCTTGCCACGGGAATCCGGACGACGCTCCATCGTTGTCACGTGAGTCACTCCTTACCTAAATACGACAGAAATGCGGGTTCTTTCCCGCATGTTTTCGCAAACTCGGAGCGGCAGGGACGCGGCCCCTCCTTCACCGAATAACGAAAAGCTAGTGCTCCATTGTAGTAGATGCCGCGTCTGCCGTGTGCTCGCGAGGCAGATGAATTGTAAAAGTCGTACCCTTTCCAAGCTCCGACTCCACGGATATGTAGCCATGGTGACGCTCGACGATCTGCTTGGTCACGGCGAGGCCAACGCCCAGGCCGCCAGCTTCGCGGGCGCGGCTGGCATCGGCGCGCCAAAACCGCCCGAAGATGCGCGACAAATCGTCCTTGGCAATACCGATGCCGGTATCAGAAACGGCAATGCTGACGTGCTTGCGGTCACTGAGCACCGACACCACGACCCAACCGCCCTCGGGGGTGTAGCGCATGGCGTTGCTCATGAGGTTGATAACACATTGCGTGATCATGTCGGGATCGGCCTCGACGACATCGTCGTGACCCTGGGTCTCGTCCGCAAAACGCAGGCGCAGATCGCGGTCGACAAACAGGCGCTCCTGGGCATTAACGATGGAACGCACGAAAGGAACCATGTCCACCGGCTCAAGGTTGAGCGGAGCCGTGCTGTTTTCCATGCGCGACAGGTCGAGCATCTGCTGCACCAGACGAGCCAGGCGACGCGTCTCGGAAGCAACGGTTTCCAAATGTTCATCGTCGGTGGGATACACGCCATCCTGCATGGCCTCGACCGTTGCGAGCATGGCCATAAGCGGCGTGCGAAGCTCGTGTGCAACGTCTGAGGTCAGGCGCTTCTCGTGTTTCATATCCTTCTCGAGCGAAGTGGCCATCTCATCGAAGGTCTCACCCAGCTGATCGATCTCGTCATCACCGCGCAGTCCCGTGCGAGCCGACAGGTCGCCGTCACGGATTTGCTTTGCGGTACTGGTGATGCGATGAATCGGCTTGGTGAGCATGCGCGACACGAGCGATCCGATAACGACCGAAATGCAGATTGCAACAACCGCGGCGAGGGCCATGGCGTTAAAGGTCTTCTCCCTAAACGCAGAGTCCGCCTTGGTGAGCAGAGCGTCGGAGCCGATGGCCCACAGCTTTACCTGTCCGACATGCTCGCCGGAAGACGTTACAATCTCGACGTTAGCAACGCTATCGGAGTCGGTTGGAGCAGACGAGACCGGGCTATGCGATGCCCTCTTGCCGCTCGTGTCGTCGGTCGTAGCCTGGTTTTCGCGTACATCGGCGGTGGCGCTTGCCGAGGGCCAGGAATCGTCATAAACGATCACGCCCTTTTTATTGACGACCTGCATACCCAGATCGTCGGAAACCAAACTCGACGTTGCGACCGTGCGCAGTTCTCCCACGGTCCAAGAGCCGTTTTCCTCATATGAGGTTGCCAACTTCTCGGCAGCGGAATTTGCGATTTCGACGATATTGGAGCGTGTGTAATCCGAAAAGACCGTGCCCCACACAACAGAGACAACGCCCACCAGCACCAATACCGTCATGAGCGATGTCAGAGCAAAAGCAAGTGCCATGCGCGAGGGATAGCTCATCGTTGGCCGTGAATCGGAACGAGGCGTGTTCCAACTAGCCTTGGAACCCGCCTCGCTCTCCTGCTTGTGCTTTTGTCCGATTTCAAAGCGCGCAGGTGTCATATGTGATTTCCCTATTTCTCGTCCGACTTATCGGTCTTGGCCGGAGCCTCGAAGCGATAGCCGACACCATGGACGGTGTAGAGCCACTTGGGCTTCTTGGGATCATCGCCCAGCTTGGCGCGAAGATTCTTCACGTGGCTATCGATGGTGCGCTCATAGCCCTCAAAGTCATACCCGAGCACTTTCTCGACCAGCTCCATGCGGTTATACACACGGCCGGGATGGCGAGCAAGCGTGGTGAGCAGCTTGAACTCGGAAGCCGTCAGATCGACTTCCTTGCCCTCGACCAAGATCTTGTGGCCCGAGATATCGATGACCAGATCGCCGAAGTCGAGTACCTCGACGGCGGGCTCGTCGGCCTGATGGGCACGGCGGAACAGAGCGCGAACGCGGGCGACGAGCTCGCGCGGCGAGAACGGCTTAATCAGATAGTCGTCGGCGCCGAGCTCAAGACCGATAATACGGTCCTCGATCTCGCCCTTAGCCGTCAGCATGATGATGGGGACATCCGAGGTATCGCGAATGGTGCGGCAAACGCGCTCGCCGGGGATCTTGGGGAGCATAAGGTCGAGCACGACCAGGTCGAACTGATGCTTCTCGAACTCCTCGATCGCGGACTGGCCGTCGCCGACGCCCACAACCCAGTAGCCTTCGCGCTCGAGATAGGCAGCGACGGCGTCACGGATTGCCTTCTCATCCTCGACCAGCAGAATCTTTTTTGCATCTGAAGCCATAACACGGCCCCCCTGTCTCAATTAGCTAAGAACAAGCCCATTTTAACGCACCTGAGCCCGCCAGATGCCGCTATGACGCGGCAGCTCGGCGGGCGGTACTCACAATTACAACGCGTTTATTCCCCTGTTGGCGCCTTTTTAACCCCTCTAAGCTTAAAGAGAAAATAGGCGTGCAGTGACCGTCTCTGGTATACCCTGGCTGTTGCGCACCGTGGCGTACGTAAGGAATGAGTCCGATTTTCCCGCCGTAGCTGGATAATCGCCATACTCCAAAGCGCGGTCGGGCGACAGCAGCGAGCCATAGGTCTTGGCAGAGGTGTCGATCAGGAAATGCGACGCCTGTACCTTAACAAGGTATTTATTCTTCTTGCCAGCCGCACATGCGAGCGGCTCACGGGACAGGAAGAGATACGGCCCTCCCTCATTACCGATATACGTGCCCATGTTGCCCAGGCTGCCCACGCCACTATAGGCCGCCTCGATAGAAAACACGAAGGTATCGCCCATATATACGGCCTCGAAAGGCGAGACTGACGAGGGAAGGACTAGCTGGGCACGTTTGGTGTTGTTGCCGTCGGTCAAATCGATTGCCGTTATGCCGTAGTAGACGCCCTCGTCGTTGCGGACACGCGGCGAGATAGTCAAAATGCCGTCGCTCGCGCGCGGGGCCGATGCAAAGCGACCCGTCGATTTCCAAATTATCTCGGCCTTGGATTCATCAAGCGAGCGACGATAGCAAAACGAATCGCTACTCGTTTTATTGCCACCTGCCGAGGGCATTTTATACCAGATGACTGATGACCCGAACGCCGTAAACAGCGGCGGATCGTAGTCCTTGCCACCTCGATCGAGCTCAACCACGTCGCCAGAGAGCGAAGCGCCCGACAGATTTTGAGCGTAGAGCTTCCACGATGAATTGGCAAAGTTCATCTCAACCCACGCGAATACGCCGTCGCCGGCACGGACATCGTAGAATGCATATCCCGTGCCCTCGATAGGATCCTCGATTAATGTGGTAAGCGAGCCATCGCCCAGGTTGAGCACACCGAGTGTGTTGGCGTGCAGTGCCGATGCGGGCGCCATCATTGCCGCGGCGTAATCGCCGTCGCAGTAGTACAGCAGCGTACCCAGAGGCAGCGTCCACGACGCCGCCGGCTCAAGATCGATGTCGACTGCCTCGTACTCATCCGTAATCGAGATGATTTTGGAATCATCCTTGATAACCTGCGGCTCGCCGGCGGCATCATCGCTGGTACCCGTTTTTTTCGAGCATCCGGCAAGCACCGTGGCAGCGCCCGCAGCAACCCCACCGAGCACAAAGCCGCGACGCGATATTCCGTTCTTGATGTGATCGGCGATACCCATTAGGCGATCTCGGCGCGAGCGGCCTCGATAGCGCGTGTAAGCTGGTCGGCGCAGGAGGTCTTTTTCATACCGCAGGTATTACCGGCGAGAACCTCGATTACGCGATCGGCAGGAGCGCCCTCGACCAGCTTGGAGATAGCCTTGAGATTGCCGTCGCAGCCGCCGGTAAACTCAACGCCCATCACCTTGTTGCCGTCATCGGAAAGGTCAAGGTGAATATTGCGAGCACACACGCCCTGAGGCTTGTAATCAAACGAAATCATGCGATCCCCTCTCAGAATGTTATTCGAGACGACTATTATCCCCGTCTTTCCCTAAATGCAACGAGGCGCTTTGCCGGCAACACACATTACCAGCAAAGCGCCCTAAAAAGCTAACGTTATGCCCGAACCTACTCGAAGCTCAGCTGCTCCAGGCGATCGAAGACCGTGTCGATACGGGTGAGGAAGTCCCACGGATCAAAGATCTCGTCGAGTTTCTCCTGGCTGACGGTGCAGCGCGGATCGGCCTCGAGACGCTCCTTAAAGGTAGGGCCGGAGACACAATCCTGTACCTCGTGCCAGGTTGCCATGGCGTTCTCCTGCACAATGGCGTACGCGTCCTCGCGGGTGATGCCCGTGTCGACGAGGGCGAGCAGGACCTTGGAGGAGAAGATGAGGCCGCGTGTCTTGTTGAGGTTGGCCATCATGCGAGCGGGATACAGCTGCAGGCCGTCGATAACGCGGATGAGGCACTGGAACATGTGGTCGAGGGCGATGAAGCTATCGGCCTGGGCGACGCGCTCGGCAGAGGAGTGCGAAATGTCACGCTCGTGCCACAGGGCGACGTTATCGAAGGCAACCTGGGCGTTGGACTTCACGACGCGCGACAGACCGCAGACTTTCTCCATGGTGATGGGGTTGCGCTTGTGCGGCATGGCTGAGCTGCCCTTTTGGCCCTTACGGAACGGCTCCTCGGCCTCGAGCGTATCGGTCTTCTGTAGATTGCGAACCTCGGTAGCGATGCGCTCACAGGTGGCCGCTGTAGTGGCAAGCACGCCGGCAAGGTAGGCGTGGTGATCGCGGCTGATGACCTGCGTGGACAGGGGATCGTGGACCAGGCCCAGGTGCTCGCAGACGTACTCCTCGACGAACGGCTCGATGGAGCTGTACGTGCCGACAGCGCCCGAGATAGCACCGAAGGCAACATTCTTGCGGGCGTCCTCAAGACGATCCAGATCGCGCTTGAGCTCCCAGGCCCAAGAGCCAAACTTCATGCCGAAGGTCATCGGCTCGGCATGGATGCCATGAGTACGGCCGGCGCAGAGCGTGTTGCGCTCCTCAAAGGCGCGACGCTTGCAGATCTCGCCGAGTTTTTTGACGTCCTCGATGATCAGGTCGCAGGCCTGGGTGAGCTGGTAGCACAGGGCCGTGTCGCCCAGATCTGAGCTGGTCATGCCATAGTGAACCCAGCGGCTGGGTTTGGGGTCGCCCTCGGGAACATCGGCATCGATGTATTCCTTCATGTTGGTCAGGAAGGCAATGACGTCGTGGCGCGTGACTTCCTCGATCTCATCGACCTTCGCCTTCTCAAAGTTGGCATGGTCGCGGATCCACTGGGCCTCGTCTTTGGAAATACCGATCTTGCCGAGCTCCGCCTGGGCCTCGCAGGCCAAGACCTCGATCTCCTGCCAAATGGCGTACTTGTTCTCGAGGGAGAAGATGTGTCCCATCTCCGGGCGGGTATAGCGATCGATCATAGCGGCTCCTTTTTGGTTATTGGCACGTTGGTCGTAACCCAACCATTGTACCGTGCGCAGGTGCAAGTATGGGCAGCAGGCATTAACCTAACATTTTGGAATTGGAGCGAGCATAGGGACGTCCGCGCATTTGCTTCGCAAATACGCACCGACTTCAGTGGCATACCGAGATCCGGGGAAGTGCGGGAGCAAAGCGGGCTGAATGTACCATTCCCGAAATCTTCCTTGCTCCATGGAGCGGGCAACGGGACATCCGCGTATTTGCTTCGCAAATCCGCACCGGCTTCAGGCGCCTGTCGGCGCCTTCGCCTGCTCGCTACAAACGCTTCGCGTTTGCTTTACGCTCGCACCCTGTCGGGTTCGAGTCCCGGCGCTTTATTGAAAAAAGCACGGCACCGTAATGGTGCCGTGCTTGTGCTTTTTACTGGAGCGGGCAACGGGACTCGAACCCGCGAGTGTCAGCTTGGGAAGCTGATGCCTTACCACTTGGCGATGCCCGCATATGTGGGGGATAGTATAACGCGGTTGTCTTGTTCGATACAAGGGTGGCGATGCTTGTTTTAGCTGTGGAGATTCGTTTGAAAATCGCGTCAATTGTGGAGATGAGGACCTTTGGCCTCCTGTTCTCCCTATCTTCTACCTGCACTTTTGCTTGATTGTTGTATTTGAGCTCAATTTGTCAGGAAATGGGCAAGCTTTTGGTCAGGCTCCGGTACTTACCCGCATGAACCTCGGGGGTAGCCTCATCCTACGCGTCGCAGCCTCCCCGTGCGGCGCACGAGGGATAAGGAGCAGCCATGTCCAACGCACCCACGCACTCTGTCCACAGCGCAATCGCAACAGGTCCGCTGCTCCTGCTCCTCTTCCTGCTTTTCGGCTGCCTGGCACCGGGAGCCGCATTTGCCGTCGATGGCTACGACCAGCTCGGCTTCCGCACTATTAGCGATGATTGTGGGCCCTTCCTCATCGGCAAGTATGAAGCTCAAGACGCCTCGATTGCCTACTGCATGAACCAGGAGCGCCCCGGCCCCACCAAGCCGGGCGGCCCATGGCTCAACTTTGATCAAGGCTGGGTGTGGCTCGACGACGAGTTCGCGGCAATCGTTTGTCACGGATATCCTACCGCCACGTCGTTTGGCGGTTACCATCTTTCACCCGATCGTGCCCGCGCCGCAACCCAGCTTGCCGTATGGATGCTCAACGGCACTACCCATGTCGACGGTACCTACTCTTACACGACCGCTCAGGGCAAAACCAAGAGTGGGCACTTTACCACTGACAATGAAGTCGTGGCGGCGGCGCGGTGGCTCCACGACAGCGCAAAATCAGGAAGCATCAAAGCCGCTCCGCACCGCGCGCGGCGCTATCTAGGAGCCGTATCGGGCGGCAGCAAACGTCAGGACATGCTCTATGTAGTGCCGGCGGTCTCTGTTTCCTTCCAAAAGCAGTCTGCAAACGCTGCCATTACCAGCGGAAACAATACCTATCAGTTTACCGAGGCAACATTCGATATTTTTGAGAGCGCCAGCGGCGCGCGTGTCGGCACCATCAAGATGGACAGCAACGGTCGAGCGCAAGCAACACTTCTGCCCAACACGGCATACTACCTAGTTGAAACGAAGGCGCCGGCCGGCTATGTCCCCCGCCACGATCGTATTGCCTTTACCACGGGGAATGACGGCGGGCGGGTCGCCATTGATGAACAGCCCGGCACCATCAATCTGCGTATCGTAAAACTCGATGCCGCGACGAATGCCGGCCCCCAGGTGGGATCTTCACTCGCAGGAGCAGAGTTCACGTGTGTGTCGCAATCAACCCCTGGATGGGCACAAATCCTCACGACCGACGAAAGCGGTCGGGCCACCCTCGCCGATGTCCCCTTAGGAACCTTTACCATCTACGAATCAAAAGCCCCCGAGGGCTACCTGCCATCCAACGACAGCTGGACCTATACCGTTGGAGCCGACCAGCTCGGCGATTCAGGCGTGGTCGAGATCGAATCTCGCGTTTCCGATATCCCCATTGCTTTTAACCTTGAGATTTCCAAATTCAAGGATTACGGCAATAGCGACCAATCCGGCCTGGAGCAGCCGGCGGAAGGTGTTGTCTTTGAGGTTGTCAGCAACAGCTCTCAGCAGGTTGTTGGCACACTGACCACAAACGTCTATGGCTTTGCCTCCACCAAAGATCAGCCCGAAGCATGGTTCGGCGCAGGCAAGCGACCCGCCGGTGTCCACGGAGCCGTCCCATACGACCGTGCCGGCTACACGGTTCGCGAGGTTCCGGAAACCGTCCCCGAGGGTTTTAAACGTGCAGGGGAATGGACCGTCGGGGCCAATCAGATTTCCAACGGCGCCGAGCTTCAATATATCGTGGACAACCACGCTCTGTCGACGCATCTCCAGATTGTAAAACGCGATGCCCAAACAGGCGCTTCTGTTCCACTAGCCGGATTCACCTTCCAACTACTCGACAGCAATCACGAATCTGTCTCACAAACTTGCTGGTATCCAACACATAACGTAATGGACACCTTTACGACTGACGCGACCGGGACCGTCACACTGCCCGAATCGCTCGTGCCGGGCACCTATTATGTACGCGAAACCTCGGCCAAAGAGCCCTATCTTGTCGGCGAGGAGATCGAGGTAAACATACCCGCCGACATGAACCTAACGCCCGTTGCAATCGCCTCGTATTATGACCACGCCGCGACCGGAAACATCAGGATCGTTAAAACCGATGCCATAGACGGCAGCAGCCTCGCGGGCGCCGTCTTTGAGATCCGTGCCTCGAGTGATATCGTGCGCCCCGACGGTAGCATTGCCGCGCTCGACGGTGAGACTGTCGCTACCATCACGACGGATGAAACTGGAGAAGCACGCGCGGACAACCTCCCGCTGGGACTTGGCACCGCACGCTACGAGGTTGTCGAGACTCAAGCGCCGGCAGGCTTCTTGCTCGATCGGACAACCCATATTGTCGACCTTACTTATGCCGACCAGAAAACACCCGTTGTAGAAGCACGGCTTAACGTATCCGACGATTACACCAAGGTTGATATCTCCAAGGTCGATGCAAGCGGTGAGCAGGAAGTGGAAGGCGCACAACTCACCTTATATGGTCCCGATAAAACCGAAATAGACTCCTGGACCTCATCCGACAAGCCACACCGCGTCGAACATCTTGCACCCGGCACCTACTCGTTGCGCGAAATGATGTCTCCGCGGACCTATGACCTTGCCGAGGAAATAACGTTTGAAATAAAGGATACGGGAGAAGTCCAATCCGTCGCGATGAAGGATGCGCCCATCGAGATAAAGGGACAGGTCGACAAGCGTCAGGAACTTGTCCAACCTATCGAAAAGGGCCTGTTGGCTAACGGCGATGGTAAAAATCGCGCCGCGACGCAAACTAATACGGATGGACTTTTCTCCTATACCATCGACGCTCGAAACGATTCCGCTACTTGGGTTGATGAGTTTACGATTACCGATGATCTTGAGTGCGCCAAAGACGGCACGGCGAGATTCATCTCAATCGAAACCCCCGTCGCCATCGGCGACCTCAACGGTCTGTGCAACGTGTGGTATCGCACGACGCCGTTGGACTCGACAGACGTCGATGAGCCGGCGAACGCGACACTTGACGATGGACACGAAAATCCTTGGCTTGAGTCCGACGAAGTAAAAGAGAGCCTTGGTGAGGACTGCCGCCTCGTCGATTACGACGGCTGGCGCCTCTGGAAGGCGGATGTCTCGACCACGGAATCCACCACACTCGAGGCGGAAGAGCTCGACCTTGCATCCAATACCGTCGTAACAGGCATTCGAATTGAATACGGTGCGGTAGCCGCCGACTTTACGACTCGAAGCGATGCGGATTCTTGGACCCGCGATGATCTCAAAGATGAGCACGACGACCTTGACGATGCCAAAGCAATCCTTGGCACAGACGCTCGGGGCGCAGTCGTACACATGCAGGCAACGTCGGCTTATACGCCCCAAACCGCACTCACCAACAGCGCGCGCGTCGATCTTTGCCGCAACGGTGGCGGCGATAAACTTGAGTCACATGACGAGGACAGCGTCATTCAACGCTGTACCCTACCGCAGGACCTACCGGCAACAGGATCAGTTCCCATCGCCGCTTGCATCACCGCGCTCCTGACCTCGGGTGCCGCAGCCCTATGGTTCGCTCGCCTTAGGTCGATCCCAAAGAAGCGCTAGCGCGATGAAAAAGCGGGCGAGCCAGTCCCCTGGCTCGCCCGCTTTCAATCATGTAAATCGCCGTATCTACTCTGCAGACGAAGATCCACCATCAACGATTGCCTGCTCGGACTCAGGAATCCCATCGGCACCCGTACTCTGTTCTTGCTCCACCTCTTCGCTGATTGCGGAGGCGGGGGTCGAGCCCTTTGCACCCACGATGTAGGCAGCCCCAAATCCTAACGCAATGGCAATCAAGGTCAAAATCACGTAGACAGGCCAATGGCGCTTAATATACGAAAACACGTTGACTCCTTAGAGCTCCGTCTACGAACGGCGGATAACCTCGGTCACGACCTCGGATACCGTAGCGATGTTCGTCGGGTTGACATTGTGGGGCAGGTCATCCTCGGTACGAGCGCAAGCCAGACGCGTGCCGTCCACGCCGGCGATGGTAAGGGCTCGGCGGCTCGCCTCGAGCGCGGCATAGGCATCGGTCTTGGCATAGGGCATCTCGAGCGCGCCACAATCGACATGGAACGACTTGCAGACCTTGCTGACCAGGTTCATGATGCGGCGATCGCCCTTGAGCAGCTGTTGTTCGCCCTCGACCGTCACCACCGAAAGCCTACCGGCGCCGACGGATTCAAGATTGATAAAGAATACGCCGCGGAGCTTATCGCGATGCGAAGCCAAGAAGGCTTTCATGCCAGCGCCATCACAATCCGAGGCGCCCGTTGCCACAAACCAGATATCGTGACCGAGCAGCTCATCATCGCCCATAGAGGCGACAGCCGAGAGCATATCTTCGGAAGAAGCGCCATCGGAAGACGTAGCGCCACCCTTCCAGCCATCGTTATCGTCCTCGAAGTTATCCCACGAACCGATACCGCGACCGGACTTCTTGGCATCGTAATCGTCTTCGACGCCCAGCCAGTCACTCATGCTGTCCTGCTCGTTTTTCTTTTTACGGCCGAACAGACCACCCAGGCCGCGCTTACGAGACTTGGGTGCCGCCGGGGCGGGAGCCGAAATGGTCTCGATCGGCTGTGCGCCCGACGCAACGGGCATAGGAGGCGCAACGGGTGCCGATGTGGGTTCGGGGCCCTGGGCAGTAGCAAAGGGATCGTTGACCTGTGCGGAGGGGTCGGGAAGGTCGAACAGCGACGTGCGAGACGCAACGTTTGCCTGCTTCATAGACGGCAGCGACGGATCGGGGACCGAAGCCAGCGGAGACGAGGAAGGTGCAGGCGACGGTGCCGACGCCGGATCGGGAACATTCATCTGCGGGCGCGGCGATGCCTGGGAGGAAATCTGGGCCATAAGGGAATCGACCGTTTCGTCCTGGGTGGGAGCGACATTGGCAACCGTGGCACCGGAACCACTCGGGGTCGGCATGGTGAAAATCTGCGTGGAATAAGGCCTCGACTCATCCGTCTCGGGAGTCTCGGAAACCGCAGGCACTTCCTCCTGCTCGACCTCGGTCGAATCATCTTGCTCGGCTGCCGCGTATTGCTCTTCGTCAGAGTTGGCCTCGACGGGCTCGTCCTCGGCGGCATCTTGGATTTCGGCAGCATCAACAGGCTCGTCATCGTCTGCCGCGTCGCCCTGCTCATCGGAAACAGGAAGGGGCTCGGCAATCGCGGTGCCCTGTTTTTCAAACGTTATCGTGGAATCGAACTGCGCGGCATCAAACGACATGGTGCTATCGACGTGCTGCTGAGCCTCGAAAGACGTCGTCGCCTCAACAACATCCGCGGACGCCGGTTGCTGGGACTCAAAGGACGTTGTAGCTTCGGCGGCTTCGACGGGCGCGGACTGCATAGCCTCGTTCTGCTCGAACTCTTGCGCCGCGAGCTCACGTGCCGCCTCGGCTGCCTGCTGCGGAGCGATAGCCTCCTGCTCGGCAGCCTCGCGTGCGGCAGCGCGCTTCTCCTCGAAATCGTCGACAAATTTCTTGCCCTTTGCAAACGCACCCTTAAAGAAGTTGGAAGCGCTGGCGCCAATCGACGAGAACGCGGATGCAATGTCGGCATGCGGCGTTGCCGCGGGAATCTCGGCCGAGAAATCAGTATCGCTCTCGTAAGACACGCGCCTCGGTTGTTCAACGTAATCGTCGTCAGACTCGTCCGCAACGTCTTGCGCCGGTGCGGCGGGAGCCAAAATGTCCAGTCCTGCCGCGGGATCGAACGCGGACACCGCCTCGGGATCGGCAACGGCAGCGGTAACCGCGGCAGACTCATCATCCGCAGCGACAACGGGCGCAGGCGCAGCCACGACGGGGGCAGGCCCGGGCTCAAACGTTGGCTCCTCGCCCTCCTCGTAATCGAGCGTGCAGGACTCGGGAAGCATTCCGAGCGCACGGATGGCATCCGAACCAAAGCGGATGTTGCCGGCGGCGTTGCGATAGAGCTTGGGCTCGGGCTCGGCAGACTCCTCCGCCGGCTCGGCAGCGGGAACCTCGTCATTGAACTCTTCGGCTTGGGCAGCCTGATTCTGATCCTCAGGCACGATAGCGCCGATCAGCGTCTCGTCGGCAGACGCACCCTCAAAGCCCTCGATTTGCTCGTCGAAAGCCTCACCCTGTTCGGGCTCGGTCTGAGCGTCGGGAGCAATCGGCTGACCGAATTCGTCCTCGGCGTAGGTAGGCTCTTCATACTCGATGGTGTTGCCGTAGTCGTTTTGCTGCTGGGCCGCGGCATATTCCGCCGCTGCGCGCGCCATTTCCTCGGCACGACGCTTCTGCTCCCCAAAATAGGTATCGAACGGAACATCGTCGGGAAACTCGTTTTCGCCCTGGAAGGGAGCAACGTTGTCCATAACGCCGAGCATAGCGGCGACAGAAGACTTGTTGCACACCGCGCCAGACGTATAGGGAAGAATGTGGCGGTTAGAGATGATGTTTACCGCGTTGGCGAGTGCAACGAGGGAAGCGAGGATCGCGACAATCCACAGCAGAACCTTGAGCGCGCCGGGGAGCGGCAGAATACGCAGGATGGCAACGGCAGCGGGGGCAACCGTGGCAACGGGCAACAGCTTGGCGATGAGCGCACGATACGAAGCATAAGGCTCGCGGGCGAGCAGCTCAGCACGGGGAGAGTCGTAGTGTGCGACAACGACCACCGGGCGGTTACGCGGGGACGCGAGCGGGCCCGAGGCCTTGTGGTAGGCGATGACATTTTGGCTCACGCCCGTCTTGCCCAGGCGCGAAACCACGGGGTGGCCCGTGCGCTCGAGCACGTAAAGAACGGCGCCGACAATGGCCAGCAAGGTGCCGACCAAGCCGATACCGCCGCCGATGCCCATCAGCAGGGCGCCGGCAAACGCAAGAATACCGGTAACGGCAAATGCCAACCTACTGGGCGCCGGGGCATTGAACTCCTGAACCTCGGGGTCAAAGCCGTGGTTGCGGAAGATCTGAGCGATATCTTCGGCAGCCAAGCGCTCTTCTTCGCTGCATGCCGGCGTAATGCCGGTGTTCTGCAGCAGGTGGTTAATATAGTTCTGGGTGTTCGCCATGTGCGCTCCACATCCATAATCCGACAAATAGGCCCAATGCATGCACATTAGAACCGTATATAGTCGAAAGTATACCCCGAGCGAGCGCAAACGACCGAATTCGGGCCATCTTAACGCCCCGAGCGGACAAGGATATAGCCTAATCTCCATATCGGACTAAAATCATGGCAGCAAACCACCTTCTCATGCGAGGACTCTATGACGGCAAGCGACACGACCGAGACAATTAAAAAGGGAAATTCGGAGCCCAGTTTCGATAAAACGGCTCAGCGCATCCTCAATCTTTTCTTTGTGCTCAATAGCTCCCCCGAACCGCTGACGACCGAGCAGATCGTCTTGGATTCTGACCTGGGATATGGCTCGGGCAATATCGACTCGGATAAGCGCAAGTTTCGACGCGATCGTGACAAGCTGCTCGAACGCGGCATCTTAATCAAGGAGGTTCGCCCCACCGGCGCGCAGGAGACCGAGGAAAGCTCGTGGACAATCGACCGCGAGCACACGTTTGCGGCAGGCGGCCTCATTACCGCAGACGACGCCGATATCCTGCTCAACGCCATCGACCAGACACTAGCGGCCGGCTCATCCACTTTTGCCGCACCGCTTGCCGATATTCGCTCCAAGATTGCCTATCTCACCGGCAGGACGACGGTAGACGAGGCGCCGATCAGCCGCTCTCCCACCGTCGATGCGGTTTGGAGCGCCTTTGCCGAGCGATGCGCGCTGCGATTTTTATATCAGAACGGACGCGGCGAGCAGAGAGAACGTACCGTCTGCGTCTACGGCATGTTCGAGCGCGAGGGCGTGGCTTACTTCTGCGGCCTCGACAACGTCACCGACGACATCAGGACATTCCGCTGCGACCGTATCGTTCGCGCTTGGCGTCCTTCGAAGGCCTACGTCATCCCCGCGGACTTCAACCTCAGCGACTACCTGTTCTTTGAATTCGATTTTGCCGACCGACCGCCCGTTGCAGCCACGTTCTCATTCGCCCCTCAGACGCAGATCGATATGATCAACGGTCTCACGCGTGGGCGAGGTGAGCTCGTACACACCGATGTGGGATGGACCTGGACCGTTGACGTGCGCGATCTTGAAGCCGGCGCCTCATTTTGCATGGCCCACGCCATGGACGGCATGAGGCCCGTGGCCCCCAAATCGCTCAAACAGGCGTGGAACCACCTCATTGAAAGGACGGTGCACGAGTATGCCCGTGCGTAAACTCACCAGCGAGCAGAGACTCTCGCGCGCCATCGACATCATGGAGGCCCTCTACGCCGCCGGCGAGAGCGGCATGACACGGACAGAGATTTGCAGTCGCTTTGACATCACGGGGGTATCGCTCGACGAGATTCTCGAGATCGTCTCGACGCTCGCGGACCGAGAATCGGGCGCGCGCATCATCTGCGAATGCCGCGGCGAGCGTGTGGTCCTCACCGGTGACGCCGGGCGTGTGCTACCGCTGCGCTTGAGTGCCGCCGAGGGCGCTGTGCTCAACCATGAACTTGAATCGTTGGGGATCGAGCCGCATACGGCAGCTCGGATTCGACATGCCCTTCTACCCGAAGAGCTCGGCTATAACCAGCGCGTCTTTGACACCGTCAACCACGGGTCGCACTGGCAGCAGCTGAGCTGCGCCATTCAGGACGGTGTTCGCTGCCGCATCTCGTATCGCTCGATGGACGATGCACGGCCACGTGAGCGTCTGGTCGACCCCTTGCGCATTACGGCAAACGGCGACCAAACATACCTGATTGCCTGGGACATCGCGGTCGATGAGCAGCGCACCTATCGCATGGATAAAATCGAGGGACTCGCCTTGACGGAAGACTCCGTCGTGCCTCATGCACCGGACGTCACATCCCTCCACGATTCCCTTGCTCGGACGCAGCGTAGCGCAAAGCTCTTGATGCCATTCGATATGGCGGAGCATCTGGACTGGGCCGGCATCACCCTAATCGAGCGCAGCGGGGCAGACATGGCAACGGTAACCGTGCATTATGGCTCCGAGCGTTGGCTACTGAGCCAGGTAATCGCAGCGGGCGGAGCCATCCGCATCTTGGATGACCCCGCCCTGTCAAAGCGTCTGTGCGATATGGCAAAGACCCTCGTCTGTCCGCTTTAGCGCCGCCGCTCGTGGCGTGCACGCCACAGTTGCAGATAGTGCCCGATCTGCGCCGATTCGATGCGCTGGTAGGAGCTCGTAGGCAGCGACGTTAAGAACTTCTTTCCGTAGCCCTTCGTCACCAGGCGCGGGTCGGCCAGAATCAGCACGCCGCAATCGGTCGACGAGCGGATAAGGCGGCCGGCCGCCTGCTTGACCTCGAGCACCGCCTCGGGCAGCGAATAGCGCGCCCAAGCGCGGTCTTCGCGCAGGTTGCGCTCGCACGAGAGCGGGTCCGTGGGACTCGAGAACGGCAGCTTGGGAATGATGACGCAGCGCAGCGTCTCGCCGCTGGCGTCGAATCCCTCCCAAAAGGCCTTAAGAGCAAAAAGCGACGAGGTCGGCTCGTTGATAAACCGGTCGCGCAGGCGACGAGGAGATGAGTTGCGCTGCTGGCAGTTGAGCTCCAGACCCGCACGGGCCATCTTGGGCTCAACGCGGGCGTACAGGTCTTCCATGTCGCGCCGATTGGTGAACAGCGTGAGCACCGATCCGCCCATGGCAAGATGGGCGTCGACCAGCACGCGCTCGAGCGCCGTAAGATAGCTCTCACGATCGCGCGGATCGGGGATATCGCCCGCAACGACTACGGCCATGTTCGAATCGAAGTCGTAGCTCGAATCCAAGTGCAGCGATGAGGATGTCGAAGCACCGATGCGATCGAGGCCGACCGCGTGGTTAAAGTGTTCAAAGCTTTTGGACACCGTCATGGTCGCCGAGGCAAAGATAGCCGTGTGAACCTCGGGCAGCCACTCGGTTGCCAAGGCCTCACCAATGTCGATGCGCTCTGCGGTCATCGACTCTCCGCCGGCACGCAACCTGCGATTGACCTGCAGCGAATACACGTAGTGTTCATCGGCGCCATCAATGATGAGTTTGAGGTTCTCGGCCAGCTCGTGCAGGCGGCGCGAGATATCACCCAGATCAACAACAACCTCGGGCTTGTCGGCGGCGACGGCTTGCACCAGCGCGTCGACGCTCTTGTCAGCTTGTTCCAATGCGTCGATGGCAGTGTAGGCCGACGGTAAGAAATCATGCCAGTCGTCAGATTCGCGCAGCTCGGGGCCAATCCATAGATTGGCATTGTCATAACCCCCACGGGCACGGCGGCCGAGCTCGCGAACGCCATCGAACACGTCGGCGATTGCCATGCTCGCGCGCGCAACTGTCGACGTCGCCTTGGCAGTAAGGCCCAGATAGAGCGTAGAGCCCTCGGAGGTTGCCAAATCACGGGAAACCTGGCTTAGCGCGCCGGTGCTCGAGCCACCCAGGCGCTCAAACAGAACGCGTGACTCGTCCGCCGACACCACGCGCGCCCACTGGCGGCGCGCCTCGCGCTCGATGGAATGGGCCTCGTCGATTACCCAATGACGAATCGGAGGCAAAATCCTGCCCTCGGCCGCAACGTTGCGGAACAGCAGGGAATGGTTGGTGACCACCACATCGGCATGCGCCGCACGACGGCGAGCGCCGTGGACCAAACATTTATCAGGGAAAAACGGGCAGAGGCGACGAACACACTCGCGCGAGGCCGTCGTAAAGTCGGGGCGGTTGACGCTGCGCCACCGAATGCCAAGTGAGTCGAGGTCGCCATCGGCTGATTGGCAGACGTACGCCATAATGACCGCGACCGCCGTGAGCGTGTCCGCCGGATCGCGCTTGGTGGTAATCTCGACCTGGCCGCGGCTCATGCGCTCAAGCTTGCGCAGGCACGGATAGTGGTCATACCCCTTGAGAGCGCAAAATGACAGACCACCGTCCAGTTGCTCGGCAAGTTTTGGCAGCTCATGGTACATGAGCTGGTCGGCAAGATTGTTCGATTTGGTCGCAATACCAACCGTGATGTTGTTACGGCGTGCTGCCTCGGCAAAAGGCACCAGATAGGCCATCGATTTGCCGACGCCCGTGCCCGCCTCAATTACACGATGAGTGCCCGTGACCAGCGCATCGCGGACCTCGAGCGCCATCGCGATCTGCTCATCACGCGGCTCGTAGGTGGGATACATGCGATTGACCAGGCCACCTGGCGCATAGTCTGCCTCAATCTCCTCACGACTCGGCATCTTGAGTACCGGCAGTTCGTCGGCGTCCACCCGATCGTCGGCGCGATCGGCCTTGAGAACGTCAGCACGAGCGGCGCTGAGAGAGAAGATAGAACCAGGGTTCTGCCCCGCCAAGAATGAGAAGATTGGACGATAGGACCAAGGCACGTCCGGATGCATGTCGGCTAGGCGCGCCATGAGGCCCTGGGGCAAGTCGGTGAGTGCCACGAGCAACACGCGCCATACGCCACACAGGGCGTCGACGTCGGCATTGGCACGGTGTGATACCGAGTCACAGCCAAACAGATCGGCCATAAAAGACAGCTTGTGCGAGGCCAGGCGCGGAAGCGCGATGCGCGACAGCGCCAGCGAATCGATCCAAATATCGCTCACGTTGACGCCGCCTTTGACCGACTCGATAAACGAGCGGTCGAACGTGGCGTTATGTGCGATTACCGGGCAACCACCGACAAAATCGGCGAGAGCGGCGACGGCCTCAACGGCCGACGGGGCATCTGCCACATCGGCATTTGTAATGCTCGTGAGCTCGGTAATCTCGGCGGGAATCAGCTGCTTGGGATGCACGAAGGTATCGAAGCGGTCGACGATCTCGCGGCCCGAAAGACGGGCCGCCGAGATCTCGATCAGCTCGTTGTCCTGCACCGAAAGACCTGTGGTCTCGGTATCGAGGACAATTACATCTTCCTCGATAAGGCCGAAGGACTGCGTTTTGGCGCGTTCGGCAAGCGTGGCATAGGAGTCGATGACAAACTGCGGCGTTCCTGACGAAACCGCGTCCTCGATTAGCATGCAATGCCCGCTCGACGAAGGCCCATACGGATCAGGCTGTCACAGACCTGCGGGAACGTCATGTCGTCGGTGTGGCGAATCTCATCCGGATACAGCGACGTATCGGTCATGCCGGGAATGGTATTGGTCTCGAGGATGACGGGGCCGTCCTCACTCACAATAAAGTCGCTGCGCGAGATACCCAGGCAACCGAGGGCCTTGTGAGCAGCGCAGGCAAGCTCCTGAGCGCGAATGTAATTCTCGGGTGAAATCTGCGCCGGAATGCGATGGATGTCCGTAGGGTCGACATACTTCACGTCCAGATCGTAGAACTCGCAGTCCTTGGGCTTACGAATCTCGACAATCGGCAGAGCGCGCACGTCGTCCTCGCCGTACACACCGACGGTGATCTCGGTACCCTCGATGCACTTCTCGACCAGCACTTTGTCGCCGTACGCAAACGCCTTGGCGATTGCCGCGGGCAGCTCGGAGGGCTCATGGACCAGGGAAATGCCATAGCTGGAACCGTTGACGGCCGGCTTCACAAAGCAGCGCTCGCCACAAACCTCGACGATATGATCGATATCGACTTCATCGCCCACCTCGAGCGCGAGGCCGGGGGCAATGGGAATGCCCGCCTTGGCGTACAGGAGCTTAGAGACCTCCTTGTCGGCACCGCAGGCGCTGGCAAGCACGCCCGAGGCCGTGTAGGGGATACCCATGGTCTCCATGGCGCCCTGCATGGCGCCATCCTCGCCGCCGGCACCGTGCATGGCGATAAACGCCACGTCAAAGCCGCCGGTCGCCATGGTTACCATAAAATCATCGGCAGCCGTGTCGAGCAGCTCCACCGAAGTGTAGCCGGCCTCCTTCAAGGCAGCCACGACGTTCTTTCCCGAATTGAGCGAGATCTCGCGCTCAGCGGAATGACCGCCCGCCAAGACCGCTACGTGCATGTTCTCTAGGCTTTTACCCGGCATGGGCAGACTCCTCCTCTATAATTTCTGCAGCTGATACCATATTGTAGCGATACCCTCTACGTTTCCCCAAAATCGAAAGGCTTCCATGAATCCCAGGACTAAATCTCAGGACATTCGCGACTTGAGCCAAAACGATATTCGCGAGCTCGTGGCCGAACTTGGCCAGCCCGCCTTCCGCGCGAAGCAGCTCATCGAATGGGTCTTTGAGAAGAACGTTTGTTCGTTTGACGATATGACCAACCTTCCCAAGGCTTTCCGCGAGCAGCTTAAAGAGGCTTTTGCCTTTGACACGCCGACTGAACTCACCAAGCAGGTTTCCAAAGATGGCTCTCGCAAGTATCTGCTCGAGTACCACGACGGCGTTTCCGTCGAGACCGTCGGCATGCCCCGTCGTAACAAGCTTTCCGTCTGCGTTTCCACCCAGGCAGGCTGTGGCATGGGCTGTGCCTTTTGTGCTACCGGTCTCAACGGCCTCAAGCGCTCTCTGACCGCTCAAGAGATCGTCGACCAGGTACTTCATGTATCCAACGACTTTAGCGAGCGCGCCACGAGCGTTGTCTTCATGGGCCAGGGCGAGCCGTTTGCCAACTACGACGAGGTTCTCAAGGCGCTGCGAATCCTCAACGACCCCGATGGCATCGGTATCGGCGCTCGTCACCTCACTGTCTCTACCAGTGGCGTTATTCCCGGTATTCGCAAATTTGCCGACATCCCCGAGCAGTTCACGCTTGCCGTTTCTCTGCATTCCGCCATCCAGTCGACGCGCAATAAGCTCATGCCCGGTGTTAAGAAGTACACGCTGCTTCGCCTTCACGAAGCGCTTCAGCTCTACACCGAGAAGACTGGCCGCCGCCCGACCTATGAGTATGCCATGATCGAAGGCGTCAACGATACGAATCCCGAAATGCAGGCGCTCTGCGACTTCTGCGAGGGAACGTTGTGCCACGTTAACCTGATTCAGCTTAACGACATCGAGGGCAGCCCGCTCAAGCCATCGCCGATTCATAAGGTTGAAGATCTTCAGCGTCGTCTTGAGTCCCGTGGCATCGAGACCACGATTCGTAACTCCCGTGGTAACGATATTGACGCCGCTTGCGGACAGCTGAAGCAGCGCTTCAAAGTTCAGAAGAACGCATAGGGGAGTCGCACCCCAAAACGTTTCATGTGAAACATCGAACGGCCCCGGTTGCAGATATGCGACCGGGGCCGTTTCATTTATTGGCCTTAATTTTGAATCAGCTGCTACCTGCCCTATTTTCTACGGTCAAAATAAGGGGTCCTTGTCTCGTGAACCAGACAAGGACCCCTCAATATATGCTGAGTAATTGTTAGGTACCTAATAGCCTACATTTTCCCATTGGTTACTGACCCAACCTTGATTAATCTTGGGATTCTTCGTTACCTGAGCAGTACGCATGGCAACATCTTCTGTCATAACATCCATTTTCTTCTTGGAAGTATCGACAATATCTTGCGCACCACGAAGCAAACGATCTCGAAGTTCATCGTCTGTCGCGATCTTAAAGCCAGCAAAGGCACCAGCCGTGACAGTCGTCGCCAATGCAATCGCAGTTAAAATCTTATTCCTCATCTTGGCCTCCTTGATCAAACTGAATCATTTCGCCAAGAATACGAGAGAGCTCTTCCTCGTCTTTAAACTCAATCTCAATCTTATTCTTTCCACGCGAGCTCTTCACACGCACGTTGGTATTAAATACCTGACGAAGCACACGGGCAGCCTTTTTAAAAGACTGAGGTGTTGCAGGCCTCGTAGTCTTAGGTGTCTCTCCGACAGAAAACAACGGAGCAAGATTTTCTGTCGCTCTTACGGAAAGGCCCTCCGCAACAACTTTCTCTGCAAGTCGAATACGCGCGTCCTCATAGGGAACTGCAAGAATCGCGCGTGCATGACCAGCAGTAAGTTTGCCCTCAAAAATCATCTGCTGAACTACTTCAGGGAGATCGAGAAGACGCAGCGAGTTTGTAATTGCAGAGCGTGACTTGCTCACTGCCTTCGACAATGCCTCCTGGGTCATACCGCTGGCATCGATAAGCTGTCGATAGCCCTTAGCCTCTTCGACAGGATTCAGGTCAGAACGCTGAAGATTTTCGATAAGAGCGAGAGCCAACATCTCTTCATCATTAACATCTTTAATGATGACAGGTAGTTCCTCAAGACCAGCAAGCTTCGACGCCTGGTAACGACGCTCACCAGCGATGATCTCATAGCCGTTTCCATGCTTGCGAACTAAAAGCGGCTGCAAAACGCCATGTTCTTGGATTGACTCGCTCAACTCGCGAAGTTCAGTTTCGTTAAAGTGAATTCGCGGCTGATTAGGGTTGGGAACGATATCCTCAATAGGTAGTTTTGTTTCAGATGCGGCATTTGAAGCTGATGCGGCTGAACCTCCGGTCTCATACTTGGCTTCTGAGACCAAAGCATTGAGTCCACGTCCCAATCCGCCACGTTTCTTTGCACTAGGCACGCTTGATCACCTCTTTTGCAAGGTTCATATACGCTTTTGCACCCTTATTCTGAGGTGCATAGGTAATTACTGGTTCTCCAAAAGACGGAGCTTCGGAGATTTTAACCGTACGGGGGATTAGTGTCTTAAACGCCTTATCACCAAAGTACGATTGTACCTCCTCAACAACCTGATTCGATAGTGAAGTACGCGAGTCATACATGGTCATAAGCACACCATAGGTGTCTAAGCCCTTGTTAAGACGTGATTTAACCATCTTCATAGACTCAAGCAGCTTCGTAACGCCCTCGAGTGCGTAATACTCGCACTGGATCGGAATCAAAACGCTATCCGCTGCGGTCAAGGCGTTGATAGTAAGCAGGCCGAGCGAAGGAGGACAGTCAATGAAAATAAAATCGAACTCGTCCTGAATCGGCTCAAGCAAATCTTTGAGGCGGGTTTCACGTGCAATTGCGCTTACGAGCTCAATTTCGGCGCCTGCAAGCTGAATTGTAGCTGGAATTACGAATACCTTTTTGCAATTTGTATCAAGAACAAGTGATTCTGCCGGCACATCATTCAACAATGCATCATAGATGCAGTGATCAAGGTCTTCTTTTTCAATTCCAAATCCACTGGTGCTATTTCCCTGCGGATCAAAATCGACAATCAGTGTCTTACGACCCTGCTCACCCAACGCTGCTGCAAGGTTTACAGCCGTCGTTGACTTACCAACGCCGCCTTTTTGATTGATGATTGCAATGATACGCGTGTCTTTTGCGCTCTTAGAACGCTTAACGTCGCGAAATCCCACGGTCCCTCCTGGTGTGTATTAAAGCTGTCAAACGGAGGATGTTTCACGTGAAACATTCCGATTCGATATCAACCGCCATGTTTCACGTGAAACACTGCAAGTTGTTAGTATCCATTATGTTTCACGTGAAACATCTAGGCAAGCGGATTCTTCTTTGCCATACCATTTGCACGAGGCAGTGAAACAGATGCTGGATGACTCTTCTTAAGAACAACGAACTCCCTGTGACCCAAGCCTTCAGGCAAATCAATTGCGTCATTCAGAAGCAAAGTGAAGCCGCAAATCTTAGCTGCTGACATACCGGAAGCAAGCTCCTCATCCGAAGGATTGCCCTTGGTGATAACAAATAGCCCTCCATCCTTCAGGTACGGTGTCGCATACTCAACAAGAATCGGTAGAGGGGCCAGTGCACGGGCGGTTACGACAGAGAACTGCTTCTTATGGCTTCGAGCATATTCTTCAAGACGATCATGAACCGCATGAGCATGTTTCAATCCAAGAGCCTGGACAAAAGAATTGACAGCATCAACCTTCTTGCCAACAGAGTCAATATAAGTAGCTTTACGATGTGTGGATATGGTTAACGGAATACCAGGGAAGCCCGCACCTGTTCCCATATCGAGCAAAGCTCCCTCAGGAGCCTTATTGATATAGGGAAGCAAAACAAGTGAGTCGAGGATATGAAGTACTACAGCATCTTCTACGTTAAGAATACGGGTGAGATTGGTTGTCTTATTTGTTTCCAGAACTAAGTCCAAATGATGAATACATTTCCTCAGCTCAACATCAGTTACGCTCAGGGAATACTCTTTGCAATAGGAAGTTAGACGACTCAACATCTCGTCAGCCTGCTGATCGGTAAGTACTAACAACGAAAGCTCCTTTCTGACAAAAATCAGTGTATCGAGAACTTTTGACAAAAAAAAGGGACGTGGAAACCACGTCCCCTTAGCATAAGCTCGAGTAGATTATCGAGCAACAATCACCACATGGCGATCAGGGTCTGAACCCTCGGAATGAGTATCGACTGCATCATTGCCACGAAGTGCGATGTGAACAAGTCGGCGCTCGTAGGCACTCATGGGCGGAAGCGAAACACTCTTATGAGTGCGGATGGCACGCTCGGCAGCAGACTGAGCCATGGAGGCGACCTTGTCCTGACGGCGGCTCTTGTATCCCTCGACGTCCACTACAACCGGATACCTAAAGCCAAGCTTGCGGCTCACCAGCAAAGAGAACATAACCTGAAGGGCATCAAGGGTGCGACCATGACGGCCAATGAGAACAGCAAGGTCGGGAGCCGTTACATCCAAAATCAGCTCACCCTCGTCGCCCTCATACTCATCGATAGGAGAGTTGGCGGCATCGAAGTGCGAAAGGATGGAACGCAGGATGGAAATCGCAACATCGGCAATGGTGTCGAGCTCCTCATCGGTCAGCTCTTCACCAGCCTTGTAGCGCTGTGCAATCTCGGGATAATCGCCCGCGACCTGCGGGGCAACCTCCTCAAGCATATCCTCGACGATCTCTTCAGACATAACGTACTCCAAAGGTTAGGTACCTAAATAAGATTGATATCCCGCTACTTCTTCTTGTGCGGGCGCGGCTTCTTCTCTCGACGAGTGACCTCAACCTGCAGCGGCGCGTTCTTAAGACGCTCCTCCTCATCGGCCTTCGCCTTATCAATGACCTTCTGCGTCACAAAAATCTGCTGGATAACCTGCCAAGCAGACGAGACGTCGTAGTACAGCAGAACACCAACGGGAAGGCTCCAGCCCATCCAAAGCATCATGACCGTCATGACAACGGCCATCATACGCATGCTCTGAGCCTGCTGGCCGGTCTGGTTGCGCGACATATAGAGCTGCGGAATCAGGGTCAGGACGCCAAACAGGATCAGGCAGACCAGCGCAGGCAGCGCGACCATAAAGCCATCGGCAAAGGAAGCGCTCGGCGTGGTGGTCAGGTCGGGCAGGATGTTGAAGAACGAGAACGTGCCCTCGTTAAAGTACTGCGGCAGGTTACGCAGCAGCGTAAGCAGGGCAAACAGGATAGGCATCTGGATCAACAGCGGCAGACAACCAGCCATGGGGTTGAACTTGTTCTCGCTGTAGAACTTCTGCATCTCCTCGGCCTGACGCTGGGGATCGTCGGCATAGCGCTCCTGGATCTCGAGCATCTTGGGCTGCAGCACCTGCATGCGAGCCGTCGACTTGGTCGACTTGAGCATGAGCGGCGTCAGCAGCAGACGGATGATGACCACCAGGATGATGATGGACAGGCCCCAGTCGACCGCAAAGGTCTGGATGAGCTTGAGCAGCTCGAAAAGGATGTTAACGATCCAATCCCACATGTAAGTTTTCCTCCGATAGCGAGTGCCCGCTAGGGCACAGGGTCATAACCGCCGACGTGCAGGGGATTGCAGCGAGCGATGCGCCTCACGGCAAGCCAGCAGCCTCTCAAAACACCGTGCTTCTCAATCGCCTGGACGGCGTATTGCGAGCACGTTGGGTAATAAATGCAGGCGTCAGGCAATAAGGGCGAAATAACCTGTTGATATATGCGAATAGGAGCGATGGCAACACGTCGCAAAACGTGATTGCTCATCGCTCCTCCCCGGCAACGCCGGCGCGCTTCATAAGCGAACGCAACGCCTTGTCCATCTCCTGCGGCGAGGAAACCCTCGTCTTGGGAGTTGCAAACAAGATGATGTCATAACCCGCAACGGGAAATCCGCAGCTGCGGGCGGCCTCGCGCATCACACGCTTAGATCGGTTGCGCACGACGGCACAACCGAGTCGCTTAGCACCAACGAAGGCGACCCTTCCGGAGTCGCCTTCGCCAACCGATTCACATATGGTCATTCGAATCAGAGGGTGATTGAAACGACGCCCCTGACTGAACACATGCTCGAAATCTTGCCGAGACTTAATAGTCTTCATGCGAGATGTGTGTATCGCTGCTAGACAGTGAGACGCTTGCGGCCCTTGGCGCGACGACGGGCGAGCACGGCACGACCACCCTTAGTGGCCATACGGGCACGGAAGCCATGGGTCTTGGCACGCTTACGCTTATTAGGCTGATACGTACGCTTCATCTTAAGTTCCTCCTGCTGCATTTCGAGTGTCCGCGGTGACGCGGACGCAGATATAGACACGTGAGCTTGAAAATTGTAGGGAAATCAATGTTCAAATGTCAAGAAATCAAAGGTAAAAGGTTACGCAGTTCACACGGTTCCCCCATAAGCCAAGCTCGATCTAGCGGTGCATGGCAACTTTTCACGATATTTCATCGAGTTTTCAACAGGTCATGTTGGCAATGTTGAGAACTTTTCGTCTGTTTTCCAAAGTTTTCAACATGTTTTGAAAAGTTGTCGAAAGATGAGAAACATTGCACGGTGAGCTACTATTTGTTCGAAACCTTTTGAAAGATTGCGAGCAGCATGTCTGACGACTTTTACACCATGGTCGATTCCGGAGACCCGGCACCCGACAACGAGCACATCACCGGCGTGCGCGAAGAGCGTGAGGAAGGCGAGCAGACGACCACGCAGACGCCAAAAGCCATGTACGCCGCGCGCATCGCCGTCTATGACGACATGCTGTCAACACCGCGTGTGATCGTCATTGATCCGCAAGATGTCCGCACGTATTTGGAAGAGACGACCAACACCGTCTACCAGTGCATGAAAGAACAGGGTGGCCATATCTCGCTCATGGTCATCCGCGAGATTGTCGAAAACTTTATCCACGCGCACTTTGCCGAGCCCATCATCTCGATTCTGGACGGCGGAGACACCATCCGCTTTGCCGATCAAGGACCCGGCATCGACGACAAGGAGCGCGCTTTCGACTTTGGCGTTACCAGCGCAAACAGCAAGATGAAGCGCTATATCCGTGGAACCGGAGCAGGGTTTCCCATGGTGCAGGAGTATTTGGAAAACGCCGGCGGTGCCGTATCCATCGAGGACAACATGGGCAACGGCACCGTGGTTACGGTAAGCCTGAACCCTAAACGCGTGCAGGAAATCGAGCGCGCCGGCGGACGCGGTGCTGCCGTGCGGCCCGAGACAGAGCAGCCCACATATCCCCTGCCGGGAGCTTTTGCGCAGCAGCCCATGGCAACGCAGCAGATGCAGCCCCCCGTGGGACAGATGCAGCAGCCCGGAATGCTTCCTACACAAGAACCCCAGGCGGCATCAATGTCGATGCCGCCAAACATGCCAGAGGCCATGCCGCTGGCGGATCAGGATGCAGCAGCAATGCAGCAGGCGACGGGGGCACTGGGTGGCCAGCAAATGGGCTATCAGCCGTACCAACAGGGATATCCATATCAGCAGATGCCGCCACTGGGGTATGGCCAGCAGTTCCCGCAGCAGTACCAGCAGGGATATCAGCAGCCGTACCAGCAGATGCCACAGCAGCAGTACAACCCCTGGGCCCAGCAGATGCCTCCGCAGCCTTACCAACAGTGGCCTCAAAGTTTTCAACAGCAAATGCCGCCGATGCAGAGTTCTCAACAACCAGCAGCTCAAATGGTGTATCCTAATGCAGCAAATCAGTATGCGCAGCCACAACCGGACGTGTTCGTAAGCGATCGCGGCAACGCCGCGCTGGGCTATCTGGCGCAAAATCAAGCGTGCGGCGCAACCGATCTTGCGAGGGCGTTTGGAAACTCGGCCCCCACTTGGTCACGCACGCTCAATGACTTGGCGCAGGCCGGCTTGGTCATCAAGCATGGCCAGAAATACCATCTGACCGAACTCGGCGCCGCTCGCGTGCGAGCTCAGAGCTAAAGAACGGGAGAGACAGTGGACGAGGAAGCAAGCATCATCTTGGGGGATGCCATCGCCTTTTGCCAGCGCGACGGCCAAGATGCACGCCTCATCAACATGCTGGGGCAATCGCGCGCCATAAGCCTGACCGAAGATACGCTCACGATCGAGGCCCCCTCGCGCTTTGCCATCGCGCAGCTCAAAAAGCATCAGCCGACTATTGAGGCCTATCTGGAAGAAATCGCCTTTGCACCGATTGCACTCGACATCGTGGCACCGCAAGGCGCCGCAACGGAATCCGCTGCCGCGACGGCGCCCGCCACGGCTCCCGCCGCTTCCCCGGCGGTGCCGGCCTCCACAGGCGACGTGCCGACAATCGAGCACCAGCACAGCGATGTTTCCCGTGAAACCATGGCACCGTTGCCGACCGCGGCGGCGACGTCAACGAACGCACCCGTCACGCACATGCCCATCGCTCACGACGCAGCGGCGGGCGCGGATTCGGGCATTGCAATCAAGAACACGCTCTCGGCCGATGATTTTCGTCGCATGATGAACCAGATGAAGGGCGGAGCGCCGACTAAACCCACGCAAGCTGCGACCCCTGCTTCACCCATGCCAGCACCGACCGTGACGGCCGAGCAGAATACGGATGGAGCCCCGCTCGCCGCGAACTCAAAATTTACCTTTGAGAACTTTGTCTACGGCCCCGAGAACAGCCATGCCTATCGCTCGGCACTCAAGTTTGCCGCCCTCGCGGACGAGCGCGGCACATGCACATCACTGTTCATCTACGGCAAATCGGGCCTGGGCAAGACGCACCTGCTGCTTGCCATCAAAAACGAGCTCGCCGAGAAGTCGCCCGAGATCAAGGTCAAGTATGCCAACTCCCAGGCATATCTGGACGACCTGATGACCGAGTTCGACCGTCAAAAGAAGAGCAACGCCCCCATCATGCAGGCGTACCACGGCGTGGACGTGCTCATCATCGATGACATCCAAAACATCATCGGCAAGCGCGCGAGCGTGGACTACTTTTTCCAGCTCATGGACGAGTTCATCCGCAACAACAAGAAGGTCGTCATCGCGGCAGACCGTGCCCCCAAGGACCTGAGCATGGACGAGCGTCTGACCAGCCGCTTCAACGCCGGCATGCTCTGCCTGGTCGCAGAGCCCAGCTACGAGATGAAATACAAGATCTTGCAGCGCTATTACGAGAACACCATCGTCGCCGCTCCCGAAGCAGGCGACGACTCGCTGCTGGCGGCCTATGGAGGCGACGGCGGACACCTGACCGACAAGCACTTTAAACACATGGCCGAGGTCTCGGGCACCAACATCCGCGAACTCGAGAGCTTTTGCGAGCGCTGCGCCGGCGAGGCGGGCGACCGCGAGCGCGAGGGCGGGGAGCTCACCTTTGACGATATCGACGCCATCGCCAGCCAGTACTTCGACACATCGGCCAAAAAGATCAACGTGCAAACGGTTCAGTCCGTCATCGAAGAGCAGTACGGCGTGACGCACGAGGAGCTCATCGGCCCGCGTCGCAACGCCAATATCGCCAAAGCACGCCATATCGCTATCTACCTGGCCATCGAGATGTGCGAGATGACGACCACGGCGGTGGGCGCCGAATTTGGCAACCGCAACCACTCGACCGTCAGCACGAGCTACAAAAAGGTCCAGAAGATGATCCAGGAAGACCGCACCGTCACCGAAGACCTCAAGTCGCTGCGCGATAAAATAACACTGCGCTCGTAGGGAAATAGAGACACCTGTTGAAAACTTGTCGAAACCACGGGCATAAGGTGTCTAAAACCCAACCCGCGGTGATGAAAAGTTTTGCGCAGGTTTTGAACGTGGAAAACCACCCCTGTTGCACACAGGTTGCTGTCGATTCTCTTTCTGGGTCTGACCTGCGTCTTTGGGAGTAATCAACAGTTTCGTCAGTGCTATTACTATTATTAAGATATTTATATCTATAGAAAGGTATTAAAAGATGAAGTTCACCGTCAGCCAGAGCTCGCTTACACAAGCCATCGGCGTCGTTATGAAGGGTGTCGCTTCGGCATCCACCCTTCCCATCCTGTCGGGCGTGCTCGTCAAGGCGCAAGACGGCATCTTGGAATTCCAGACCTCTAACTACACCATCTCGATCCGTCATCGCATCGCGGCGCATGTCGAAGAAGAGGGTGAGATGGTTATCCCCTGTAAGATGCTCTCCAATATCACCAAGACCCTCCCCGATGCCCCGGTCACCTTTGAGCTGTCCGAGCGCCAGGTGCTGATCAGTTGCGAGAAGAGCTCGTTCCGCCTGAACACGCTCAATGCCAATGACTTCCCTGAGTTTCCGGCCTATGCCATCGAGAGTGCCGTGGAGCTGCCGACCGATATCTTGTCCGAAATGGTCGGCCGCGTGTGGCGCGTCACCTCGACCGACAAGGCTCGCCCCATCCTGGGCGGCGTGCACATGAAGGTCGAGAACAACACCGTTCGCCTGGTGGCGACCGATTCTTTCCGCTTGGCCGTGTGCGATACGCAGGTCGAGACCTCGACCCTCGAGGGCTCCTTTGAGCTCAACGTTCCGGCCGACGCCTTTAACGACGCGCTGAACATCATGGCCAGCCAGGCGACCATCATGATCGGAGCTACCGACACCCAGGTCGTCTTTGAGGCCGGCAACACCACCTACGTGTCGCGCCGCATCGAGGGCGTGTACCCCAACTACAAGCAGCTCATCCCCGATTCGTGCGTGACGAGCGTCAAGATCGACGTCGCCGCCTTTAACGCCGCCCTCAAGCGCGTGGCCGTTATCGCGAGCGCCAACCCCGCCGTCAAGTTCGAGATCGATGTCGAGAACGGGCAGATGGGCCTGTCCTCCATTTCCAATGACCAGGACCTTGCGCAGGAGACGATCGATGTCGAGGCCGAGGGCGAGTCGGGTACCATCGCCTTCAACTACCACTACATCTTCGGCTGCCTCAATGCCCTGTCCAAGGAGAAGGAGATCACGCTGGAGCTCAAGAGCTACTCGCAGGCGGGCATCTTCAAGTCCTACGACAAGATCAACTACCTGTACCTGGTCATGCCGGTCCGCATCTAGCGCTGCGCCATGACCATATTCGCCCGCGATCTTTCCGTCGCGCACTACCGCAGCTTCGATAGCTATCGCCTTGCTCTGGACGAGGGTGTGACGATACTTGCGGGACCCAACGCGGCGGGAAAGACCAATCTCATAGAGGCGCTGCAGCTGCTGACGAGCGGCGCCTCGTTTAGGCATCCGACCGCAGCCGAGCTCGTCCATGACGGCGTGGGCTCGTGCAAGGTCGAGCTGAGGCTCGAGGGCGACGGCCGCGTGCTTGATATGGGATTGAACGCGGAGGACGGTAAGCGCTCGTTTAGCCGCAACGGCAAGAGATGTTCTGCCGCCGGTGTGCGCGGGGTTCTGCCGAGCGTGCTGTTTTGCCCCGACCATCTGGACATGGTTAAGCGAGGCGCCAGTGTGCGCCGCGCCGCCCTCGATGACTTTGGCATGCAACTGAGCGCACGCTATGCCGATCTTGCGAGCACCTATGGGCGCTGCGTGACCCAGCGTAACGCCTTGCTCAAGGAGGCCTGGTGCTGCCGCGAGATGCTCGGCGCGTGGAACGATTCGATTGCCCGCGCGGGCTCGGCCCTGCTCGTGCACCGGTTGGCCCTGCTCGAGCGGCTGGCGGGCCATGTGCGCACTGCCTACGGGCAAGTGGCGTCCGGTGAGGCTGCCAACGTGACCTATACGTCCACACTGGGGGATTTGCCCCAGGTCGAGGATCGCGAAGAGTTGAAGGGCTGGGCGTACGAGCGCATGCTGGCTGCCCTTGATGAGCACGCCGACGAGGAAATTCGCCGCGGCGTGACGTTGGTGGGACCGCATCGCGATGAGATTGAGTTCACCGTGGCGGGTCGCTCCGCCCGTTCGTTTGCCAGCCAAGGCCAGCAGCGAACGTTGGTGCTGGCCTGGAAGGTGGCGGAGGTGGCCGTGGCTCGCGATGTCCTGGGCACCGCCCCGCTGCTGCTTTTGGACGACGTGATGAGCGAGCTCGACGGCGAGCGCCGCGGTGCTTTTCTGCGGTTGATCGGCGATGATATCCAGACGGTCATAACCACGACCAACCTGGGGTACTTTACCGATGACCTGCTTGATCGAGCCAAGGTGGTGAGCATGGGTGAGACGTGCTAATTACGAGCGCGAGAGCGAGACAGTCGCCTTCAGTGGATTTTTGAACGCAGAGCGTCAGCGCATCCTGGCGGCCGCGACACCTGAGCGCCGCGCACAGATGGAGGCTACAGAGGAATCTCGTGCGGTCTATCGCGCGTGGAACGCGGTGTGCTCGGGCACGCGCGAGGGACGGCATGTGACGGGCCTGCGCTACCTGCCCGAGTCCAACGAACTGCTGGTGTACCTCGATTCGCCCTCATGGACGCAGGAGATGACGCTTTTGCGCGAGATCATCCGCGCGCGTATGGAGCGCGCCGGTGCGCATGTGGACGGCCTGGTGTTCAAAACCACCGCGCCCGGTCACACGCCGCCCGCCGCCAAGGAGCGCCTGCGCCCGGCGACGACCGAGCGCCCGCCGGCTCCGCACACCGACCTCAGCGAGGCCGAGCGCACCGAGATTGAGCGCCAAGTGGCGCCCATCGAAGACCAAAAACTGCGCGAGGCCCTCGAGAACGCCATGAGAGCCAGTGCCGAGTGGGCCAAGGGCGTGCAAAGCAAAAAAGAGCCTTAAATCGCATCTGGTGGCCTTGTAGAGCCAAATACCCTCGTTCCCGAGGGTATTTTTTTACGATAAACTAGTAAGGCTGTACACATTTTCTTGACTGAAGGAGGACGTGTGGCAAACGAAAACGATTACGATGGCGGCGAGATTAAGATTCTCGAAGGTCTCGAGGCCGTTCGTAAGCGCCCGGGCATGTATATCGGCTCGACGAGCGCCAGCGGTCTGCATCACCTGGTGTGGGAGATCGTTGACAACTCTGTCGACGAGGCCATGGCCGGTTTCTGCACCGAGATCCAGGTGACGGTCCACGCCGACAACTCCATCACGGTCGTCGACAACGGGCGCGGCATCCCCGTCGACGAGCACCCTGTTAAAAAGATCCCGACGCTCGAGGTCGTCATGACGATCTTGCACGCCGGCGGTAAGTTCGATAACTCGGCCTATAAGGTTTCGGGCGGCCTGCACGGCGTTGGCATCTCCGTCGTCAACGCACTGTCCAAGCGCGTAGTCGTTCAGGTTCGTCGCGATGGCAACACCTACGAGATGGAGTTCTCGCGCGGCAAGACCGTCAAGAAGATGGAGGTCGTGGGCACCTCGGATTCGACGGGTACCACCGTCACCTTCTGGCCCGACGACGAGATCTTCGAGACCTGCATCTACGATTTCGATACGCTGCACAACCGTCTGCAGGAGACGGCGTTCCTCAATAAGAACCTCAAAATCGTGCTGACCGACGAGCGCGAGGCGACTCCCCACGTGGAGGAGTTTTGCTACGAGGGCGGCATCATCGACTTCGTCAAGTTCCTCAACGAGGGCAAGGACGTCCCCGAGGCCTTTAAGGAGCCCATCTATATCGAGGGCAAATCGGACCCGGACGCGCCTGTGACCAAGATGGGCGAGGTCGAGGTTTCCCTGCAGTGGAATAGCGGCTACGGCGAGAACGTCATGTCGTTTGCCAACGACATCTACACCCCCGAGGGCGGCATGCACCTTGAGGGCTTCCGCACCGCGCTCACCCGCGTGATCAACGATTACGCGCGCAAGCAGAACCTGCTCAAGGAAAAAGACGCCAACCTGACCGGCGACGATGTGCGCGAGGGCCTTTCGGCCGTTATCTCGGTCAAGCTGCCCGATCCGCAGTTTGAGGGCCAGACCAAGGCAAAGCTCGGCAGCTCCTATATGCGCGCGCTCACGCTCAAGATCGTGAGCGACGGCCTTGCCGATTACCTCGAGGAGCACCCTAAGCCCGCTCGCGAGATCGTCAAGAAGGCGCAGCAGGCCTGCAAGGCGCGCAATGCCGCCCGCAAGGCGCGCGAAGCGACCCGCCGCAAGAGCCTGCTCGAGACGGCGTCCCTGCCCGGTAAGCTCGCCGACTGCTCGGTGCGCGATGCCGAGCTCACCGAGCTTTTCATCGTAGAGGGCGACTCGGCAGGCGGTTCGGCCAAGGACGGCCGTCGCCGAGACATCCAGGCGATTCTGCCCCTGCGCGGCAAGATTTTGAACGTCGAACGCGTTGGTGACCATCGCGCGTTCTCGAGCGACACCATCCAGTCGCTGATTACCGCGATCGGCTGCGGCGTCACGACGAGTGCCGGCGACGGCGGCGATTTCGATATCACCAAGGCGCGCTACCACAAGATCATCATCATGACCGATGCAGACGTCGACGGTGCGCATATCCGCATCCTGCTGCTGACGTTCTTCTACAAGTACATGCGTCCGTTGATCGATGCCGGCTACGTCTATGTTGCCTGCCCGCCCATCTTTGGCATTAAGGTGCGCAACAAGATCCACTACGTGTATCCCAACGGCCGCCAACCCGAAGACGAGATCCTGCGCGACACCATCCAGAGCCTGGGCCTGAACCCCGACGATAACGACGAGGACGGCAAGGCCAAGGACGGCAAGATCACCAAAAAGCGCAAGGGCTATACCGTCCAGCGCTACAAGGGCCTGGGCGAGATGGACCCAAAGCAGCTTGCCTCGACGACGATGGACCCCAAGACCCGCATCCTGCAGCGTGTGTCGATCGAGGACGCCGTGGTGGCGGACCGCGCCGTGCGCGAGCTGATGGGTTCCGAGGTCGGCTATCGCCGCGAGTACATTGAAAAACATGCGCATGACGCGCGTTTCCTTGATGCTTAAGAGGAGGTAACGTGGCAGACGATATCAACAACAATGAGGATATGGACGATGCCGGCGATGCCGGTATGCCCGATGATCTGAAGCGCCTGCTTGCCCGTGCTGAGCAGGGCGAGGACGGCGACCCGGACGCCTATAACCCCGATGCCGATGATGATGAGGAAGAAGACGACGCCGAGCTCGAGGAGAGCTTTGGCGAAGTCGACCGTGGCGCCTCGGCCGGTGAGGATATCAACGGCGGTCAGCTCCAGATTTCGGAGTTTGGCCGCGAGATGAAGCAGTCGTTCATCGAGTATTCGATGTCGGTCATCACGGCGCGCGCCCTGCCGGACGTGCGCGACGGCTTAAAGCCGGTACACCGCCGCATCCTGTACGCGATGAACGAGAGCGGCATCTACCCCAACCGCCCACATAAGAAGTCGGCCTGGACGGTCGGCGAAGTTATCGGTAAGTACCATCCGCACGGTGACTTCGCGGTCTACGAGGCCATGGTCCGCCTGGCGCAGTGGTTCTCCATGCGCACGCCGCTCATCGACGGTCACGGCAACTTCGGCAACATCGACGGCGACGGCGCCGCTGCCATGCGTTACACCGAGAGCCGCCTGGCCAAGCCCGCCATGGAACTGCTGCGTGACTTGCAGAAGGATACCGTCGACTGGCAGCCCAACTACGACGAATCGCTCGCCGAGCCCGTGGCGCTGCCTGCGCGCTTCCCCAACCTGCTGGTTAACGGCAGCCAAGGCATCGCCGTCGGCATGGCCACCAACATCGCCCCGCATAACCTCACCGAGGCGATCGAGGCCACCTGCTACCTGATCGACAACCCCGACGCCACCGTCGACGAGCTCATGCAGATCATGCCCGGTCCGGACTTCCCCACCGGCGCCATCATCATGGGCAGCGCCGGCATTAAGCAGAGCTACGAGACTGGCCGAGGCTCCATTACCGTGCGTGCCAAGGCACACGTGGAGTCCACCAAGACCGGCCGCAGCCGCCTGGTCTTTACCGAAATTCCCTACATGGTCAACAAAGGCACCCTGCAGGAGAAGATCGCCCAGCTCGTCAACGACAAGCGCATCGAGGGCATCTCGGATATGCGCGATGAGTCCAACCAGAAGGGTATCCGTCTGGTCATCGAGCTCAAGAAGGGCGTCATTCCGCAGGTCGTGCTCAACAACCTGTATAAGTACACCTCGCTGCAGACGACCTTTGGCGCCAACAACCTGGCGCTTGTCAACGGCGTTCCCAAATGCCTGAGCTTGCGCGAGATGCTGCAGCACTACATCGACCACCAGGTCGACGTCGTCACTCGCCGCACCCGTTTTGACCTTAAGAAGGCCCAGGCCCGCGCGCATATCCTCGAGGGTTACCTGATGGCCCTTGACCATATCGACGAGGTCATCAGCATCATCCGCTCCTCGCAGACCGACTCCGAGGCCAGCAGCCGCCTGATCGAGCGCTTTGGCTTTACGCCCGAGCAGACCACGGCCATCCTCGAGATGAAGTTGCGCCGCCTGACCGGCCTGGAGCGCGACAAGATCCAAGAAGAGTTGGACGGCCTGCGCCGCGCCATTGCCTACTATGAGGACCTGCTTGCGCATGAGGAGAAGATCCTGGGCGTCATCAAGGAGGAGATGCGCGAGATCTCCAAGAAGTTCGGCGACAAGCGCCGCACCGAGATCAGTCAGGTTGAAAAGGACCTGGATGTCGAGGACCTCATCGCCGACGAGGACATGGTCGTGACCATCACCCACACCGGCTACGTTAAGCGCATCCCGGTGGCTGCCTACCGTGCCCAGAAGCGCGGAGGCAAGGGCGTGTCGGGCGTCAACCTCAAAGAGGACGATGTTATCGACGAGATGTTCATCGCGTCCACGCACGAGTACGTGTTGTTCTTCTCGAGCAAGGGCAAGGTCTATCGCCTGAAGGTGCACGAGCTGCCGGTGGGTACGCGCCAGGCGCGCGGTACCGCGATCGTCAACCTGCTGCCCTTCGAGGAAGGCGAGAAGATCGCGAGCGTCATCAGCTGTCGCGAGTTCCCGGCCGACGAGTACCTGATGTTTGCCACCAAGAGCGGCATGGTCAAGAAGACCGTGATGAGCGCATATGACCGCAGCCGTCGTGACGGCCTGATCGCTATCAACCTGCGTGACGATGACGCGCTGCTGAACGTGTGCCGCGTACGCGAGGGTGACAAGATCATCCTGGCCACCACTGCGGGCAAGGCGATCATGTTCTCCGAGGAGCAGGTGCGTGCTACCGGCCGCGATACCAGCGGCGTTCGCGGTATCGGTATGAAGGACGGCGTGAGCGTTCTGGGCATGGAAGTTACTAACGGCAACGGCGATCTGTTCGTCATTACCGAGCGTGGCTACGGCAAGCGCACGCCGGTCGCGGACTACCCGGAGCAGAATCGCGGAGGTCAGGGCGTCTACACCATTCAAATGACCGAGCGTAAGGGTAACCTCGCGGCCATGAAGACGGTGGGCCCTCAGCACGAGTTGTTCATCGTGACGGAGGGCGCGACGGTCATTCGTGTCAAGACCGATGAGATCAGCCAGACTGGCCGCGCCACCCAGGGCGTCAAGATGATGACCGTCGACGACAACGACCGCATCTGCGCCGTAGCCCGCATGACAGCCGCCAAAGAGAAGCCCGAAGGCGAAGCCACAGAAAACGGCTCCGCCCCCGAAGAAACCCCTGTCGATCTAGGCGACGGCAACGACATGCCGGAAGATCTCCTCGACGAGTAAGAGGCCCTAACTGGTAGAAAATATCAGACCCCATATATCGGCGGTCGGCGCACTGCGCGCCGACCGCTTTTTTGAAAACCTTTGAACCCCACGTTGGCCCCGGCTGCCCGGCGGCATGTGAAGTCGATCGCGAGTTCCGCACGAGCCTGAGAGCACTTAATGTGCTCTCTGTGCGAGTCAGGACTGTCCGAGCAGGCGACTTCACATGCCGCCGTGCGACCGGGGCGAACACCCTTCAAAGATTTTCAAAAAAGTTGTTGACGCGCGCGTAACGACTCGTCTAATATATCCCTTGCGCGATGGACCTGTAGCTCAGTTGGTTAGAGCGTCCGGCTGATAACCGGGAGGTCACA
>CBCSLZ010000020.1:0-42657 GCA_965141245.1 uncultured Collinsella sp. | reverse complement strand
ACGACGTGAGCAGCGACGAGCTGTTCTCTAAGAACAAGGTCACCGTCATGAACTTCTGGTTCACCACGTGCAAGCCGTGCGTGGGCGAGCTGGGCGATCTTGAGAAACTGAATCAGGAGCTTGCCAAGAAGGGCGGTCAGGTCGTGGGCGTCAACTCCTTTACGCTCGATGGCAACAAGGGCGAGATTGCAGATGCCAAGGACGTGCTGAGCAAGAAGGGCGTGACGTATAAGAACATCTGGTTCAAGTCGGATAGCGAGGCCGGTAAGTTTACGTCAAATCTGTTCTCGTTCCCGACAACGTATGTCATAGATCAGAATGGCAACATCGTAGGGGAGCCCATCGTGGGAGCCATCAGCTCCGCCGAGCAGCGCGCAGCACTCAACAAACTTATCGACCAGGCGATTGCGAATAGCGAGCAGTAGAAAACGCGTAAAGCATGGCGATGATCGTGCACCGCTGTGCGGAGTAGTCTGCTGCCTTTCAAGATAATCTCCACCATATAGAGGTCCCGCTCGGGACCTCTTCTTTTAGGCGCCGTCCCGTTCGTTTTTTGATGCGGTTCCCTACATTCCTCACTGGTGTCGGTGAAAAATGGGGATAGAGTAGGACAAACGCGTCGAATACGAATGGCGGGGGAGAGCGGGCAGGGTGCCTGCGCAGGAGAGGTTGCCGTCCATGTTGGAGCTCAAAGGTATTTGCAAAAGGTACGTTACCCAGTCGTTTACGCAGGTGGCGCTCGACAGCGTAAGCCTGGCTTTTCGCGACAACGAGTTCGTGGCCATTCTGGGTCCCTCGGGCTCGGGTAAAACTACGATGCTCAACGTTATCGGTGGACTCGATCACTTTGATTCCGGTGATCTGCTGATCGACGGTATTTCGACCAAGGACTTTCACGATCGCGATTGGGACGCCTATCGCAACAACCGCATCGGATTTGTGTTCCAAAGCTATAACCTCATTCCGCATCAGACCATTTTGGAAAACGTGGAGCTGGCGCTCACGCTCACGGGCGTGGGCCATGCCGAGCGCCGCCAGCGTGCGCGCGAGGCGTTGGAGAAAGTTGGCCTGGGCGAGCACGTTAACAAGCGCCCGAGTCAGCTATCGGGCGGACAGATGCAGCGCGTGGCGATTGCCCGTGCCCTGATCAACGATCCCGAGATCGTGCTGGCAGACGAGCCGACCGGCGCTTTGGATTCAACGACATCCGTACAGGTCATGGACCTGCTCAAGGACGTGGCGCGCGACCGCCTGGTTATTATGGTCACGCACAATCCCGAGCTGGCGTATCAATACGCCACGCGTATCGTCAACCTGGCTGACGGCAAGATTACCGACGATTCCGATCCTTTTGATGTCGCTGACGCCGCGCGTCGCGAGGCTAAGCCCACGCGCAAAACCTCGATGAGCTTTGTGACGGCGCTGGGGCTTTCTGCCCGAAACCTTATGACTAAGAAGGGCCGCACGGCCATGACGGCCTTTGCGGGCTCGATTGGCATTATCGGTATCGCGGCGATTCTGGCGCTGTCCAACGGCGTGAACAATTACATCAAAAAGGTCGAGGAGGATACGCTCTCGAGCTACCCACTCACCATTTCCAAGCAGGATTACGACCTGTCGTCCATGATGGGCGGGCAGGGGGCTGCGGATGATGACTCGCCTGAAAACGTGGATTCGTCCGACGACAGTGCCGGCGGCAAGGCTAAGGGAACCGATAAGATTCCTTTGGTCACGGCCGTAAAGGATATGTTTGCGAGCGTTAAGTCCAACGACATGACGAGCTTTAAGGCATGGCTCGATGCCGGTGGCGACGGCATCGATAAAGAGGTCAACGCCATTCAGTACGGCTACGGTGTATCGCCGGTTGTCTATCGTGCCGGCAAGGGCGATGAGAAGCCTGTCCGGCTGGTGCCCAACGCCATGACCGAGGCCATGAGCGGAGGTGCGAGCTCGGCGGCAACGGTGAGCATGGAATCCATGGGAACCTCGGTCTTTAACGAGATGATTGACGACCAGGGTCTGCTCGACAGCCAGTACGATGTCATCGCCGGTCATTGGCCCACGTCAGCCAACGAAGCCGTGATGGTGCTTTCGAGCCGCGGTACGGTGGGCGACTACACGCTCTATAGCATCGGTGCGCTGGACATCGATGAGCTCAACAATCTGGTAAACAGCGCTATGACGGCTGACGGTGGGGTCGAAACGCCCGAGACCGGCACCGACTTTACCTACGACGATGCGCTGTCTACCACGTTTAAGGTGCTGTCGCCGGCCGATGCGTATCGCAAAAACGAAGAGACCGGCATGTGGACTGACATGTCTGACGATGCCGACTTTATGACGGCCAAGGTTGCCGACGGTATTGACGTGCACATTGTGGGCGTGGTGCGACCTAACGAGACGGCCAATGCGAGTGCGTTGTCTCCGGGCATTGCCTATACGCATGCGCTGACTCGCCAGCTTATGGAGCGCGCCGCCGATTCGCAGATTGTGCAGGAGCAACTCGACCACCCCGAGACGGATGTCTTTACGGGCAAAACCTTCGACGAACTGCAAGGCGAGGCCAAGCAAGGCGTGGATCTGGGCAGCATGTTCAGTGTGGACGAGGCGGCGCTCAAGAGCGCGTTCTCGTTCGATACGTCTGCACTTTCGGGTGCGGCCGGCGGTATGGACCTTTCTGGCATCGATCTGTCGGGGCTGGACATTGACCTTTCGGGCGTTGGCAAGGACATCGACTTCAGCGACATCATGGCAAAAGCGCCAGCCCCCGATTTCTCGGGTGTCTTCGATGGGTTGGAACTTACGCCCGAGCAGATGCAGCAGGTAGGCACGCTCGCCAATCAGCTGTTCACGGGCTTTTTGCAGTCTGATCAGTTTAAGGCGCTGTCACCCGAAGACCTTAAGGACGCGTCAAAGCTTGCTGCCGCATTCTCGGCGTATCTTGAGAATGATGCCGCAGCCCAGCAATGCCTGGCCCAGCTCAAGGCGCTCGGTGGCGATGCCCTGGCCGAGCGCCTGCAGCAGGCGATGACCGACTATGTGCAAAAGCAGCTGGCTCCGTATTTGCAGCAGGCTATGGATCAGGTGATGAAGTCGATCAGCGATCAGATTGCGGCGACGGTGTCGGCTCAGCTTAAGGCGGGCGCGGCAGGGCTCATGGGCCAGATGGCGACGCAGGTGTCTTCGAGTTTTGCCAACCTGGCGAGCGCCATGCACGTGGATGCGAGTGCCTTTGCTCGTGCCATCCATTTCAACATGGACGCCGAGGACCTGAGTTCGCTCATGATGAGCTATGCCAAGGCGTCGAAGCTCACCTACGACAACAATCTGACCACGTTGGGCTATGCGGACGAGGCAGACCCCATCTCGGTTAAGATTTTCCCGCGCGACTTTGAGGCCAAGGAGCGCGTGCTCGATCACATCGATGCGTACAACAAGCAGGTCAAAGCCGCTGGCCATGATGATCGGGCAATTTCGTACACCGACTACATGGGCATCATCATGGGTTCGGTGACCGACATCGTGAACACCATCAGCTTGGTGCTCGTCGCATTCGTGAGTATCAGTCTGGTAGTGAGCTCCATCATGATCGGCATCATCACCTACATCAGCGTGCTGGAGCGCAAAAAGGAGATTGGCATCCTGCGTGCGATCGGCGCGTCGAAGCGTAACGTGGCCAACGTATTCAATGCCGAGACCTTTATCGAGGGCCTCATTGCCGGCGTCTTTGCTGTTGTCGTCGTGGTGGCCGTAAGCTTTCCGGTTAATGCCTGGGCGCTTGCTGCCAAACAAGTACCCAATCTGATGAGCCTGCCCGTGCAGGATGCGCTGATGCTCATCGCGATTTCGGTGCTGCTGACGGTCGTTGCCGGTCTGCTGCCGGCCCGCAGCGCATCCAAAAAAGATCCCGTAGAGGCCCTGCGCTCCGAATAATGTGACAAAGGGACAGTCCCTTTGTCACGTTCGTTGATATGAGAGAAGAGTAGATGATCCTTTCGCTGGCCCCCATGGAGGGGATTACCGGGCATGTGTTCCGTCGCGTGCATGCGGAGTGCTTCGGTGCGCTCGATTGCTATTACACGCCGTTTTTGCCGCCGCCGCGGGTGGGAAACCGCTTTGGCGGCAAGGCGTTTAAGGAGATCGATCCTGCCAATAACCAGGGGCTCAACGTGGTGCCTCAGCTGATGTCCAAGAACGCGGACGAGTTTGTGTGGGCGGCACAGGTACTCGCCGACATGGGCTACCGCGAGGTCAATCTCAACCTGGGTTGCCCTTCGGGAACGGTTGTCGCCAAGGGCAAGGGCTCGGGTTTCTTGCGCAATCTCGACGAGCTTGAGGCGTTCTTAAGCGATGTGTGCGAGCGGTCGCCGTTGCCGGTGTCGGTAAAGACCAGGCTGGGGCTGGAGAATGACGACGAATACGAGCGCGTGCTCGATCTGTATTGCCGCATGCCGTTGGCAGAGCTCATTGTGCATCCGCGCGTGCAAAAGGACCGCTATACGGGTTCGCCGCGCAAAGAGTTTTATGGCGAGACGCTGGAGCGTGCGCCGTTCCCCGTGGCCTATAACGGTGACATTTTTGATCTTGAGGATATGGACGCGCTGGTGGAGGCCTATCCCGGCACGCGCCATGTGATGTTGGGGCGTGGCCTGCTCGCGAACCCCGCTCTGGCTCGCATGGTCAAGGGCGGCCCTGCTGCAACGGCTGCTGAGCTGCAGCGCTTCCACGGCACGCTGTTTGCGGCATATGCAGAAGAGATTGGCGGCAATGCGGTCTTCCGCATGAAGGAGTGGTGGTTCTACGCCAAGTGCGCTTTTGCTGATCCCGCTACCGTCCACAAGATCGTACGCAAGACCAAAAAGGTCGACGAATATCGCGCTGCCGTCGAGCGCGTCTTTCGCGAACAGCCGCTTGCACCCATAGCTCGCTTCCACGGCTAACTAGTCATCGGGAGCGTTCTTTAACGACTGGTCATTTAAGGACGTCCCCAACGACTATGTAGCAAAAAGCTGTACACAAGCATCCAAAGATGTCGAAAAATGTCGACTTTGGATGCTGGTGTACATGTTTGGGTGTGGTGGGTAACTAGGCAATCATTGCATCAAGCGTGATGAGCTCCCTGAGTCGCTCCGTGCGTGTTTGCCCATGGCGTTTGGCTTTTTCGTCAAACGTCTCAAGAATCGATTCGCCCACACGTGCTGATATAACGACGCTCGGCTCATCGGAGATTGGTGGCCTTCCCAACTTGATGGTGCGACCTTTCGGCCACTCATCTTTTTCGTAGGCTTCCGCGGCTTTCTTCAACTCTCCGGGAGCAAACCCCATCATCTTTTCGAGCTGCTTAGCATCCATGGTGCCTCCTATCGATCGACATAATGTCGAGCGCCGGTTCTCGGATTTTCTTTTTGTATACAATTTTGTAGACAAAAATACAAGCAGTTTATCGGGCTAATTAGCTTGTTTTGACCTGCCTGTTCGATAGGAAATGAGCATTGACGGCTTCGATACTCCTTTGCTTTTCAGCCTGGAATTTGGATGCTCATTGAACTTCCGGAGGGGAGCGCTTTATTAAGCTATCGAGATTCTGGGCAGGAGCTCTCACTGGTCTTCGGTAATGGGACCAGCTTAATTCGCGACGCAGTGTGTCGCGAATGGGAGTAGTCGTTAGGTGTCCTTCAATGGCTACTCATATAAGAACGTCCAAGTGCCGGATTTTGTCATTTAGTGTCGTTCTCAGCGACTATTCTGGAGAGTCGTGGTCAAAAAAGGGCAAATATGAGTAGTGTTGCCATTATGGTTGCATTTATTTTGCTATAAATAGTAGCTCCTGATGAGATTTGTTCCCATTAGGAGCTACTTTTATTGAACATATGAGGAGAAATAACGTCGTCTGCGGACGAGTGGAACGTTGAATAGTTCCTGAAGTGATCAAAATCGCTGCTACTAAACAGGTAGCAGTACTCATATTTGCCCTTTTTTGACCACAGCCCTCTCGGAAACCTTTCCAGAGGCGTCAAACAGTCATAATCCAAAGGTCGCCTCAAACAATTAGCCGGCTAAGAGCGTCCATGACTACCAACAAGCTGTACGCCAGCATCCAAAGATGTCGAAAAATGTCGACTTTGGATGCTGGTGTACATGTTTGGGTCGTATGGGCTGGGGCCCCTGGACGGACAGAGTGTGCGCACTAGAGCAGATTCTCCTGCACCCATGCGATGATGTCGCTTGACTCGTAGAGCGGCTTGCCGTCGATGAACAAGCAGGGAACCTGGCGTTTTCCGCCGACGGCGATGAGCGTCTGCTCGGCTTCGGTATCGGTCGAGATGTTGCGTTCGGGAATGGTCACGCTGCTATCGGCCAAAAAGCGCTTGACCTTTATGCAATACGGGCAGCCGGTCATAACGTAGAGCACGAGCTCGTGATTAGTAGCCATGGGTCTCCAATCGGTTGAGGTTTCGATTGAAATACCCAAAGCCGCCGCGGTCTATGCACGCGCCAAAGACGACTCGATGGCTTGGACCAGAAACGCCGTGGCTCCGGTGCCGCAGGGCTTGTCGTAGTAGTCAACAAAGCGCTGGTCGGCAATATAACCATTGGCGAGGCCCAGGTACGCTTCGTTCTGGGGTTCGCGTCCCCAGTTGAGACCAATCCAACGACGATGCATCGCGACAAGCTTGCGAGCCTCGCTTCCATTCGCATCGCCATCGCCCATGGCAATCGAGAGTTGGCCCAGAATAGCGCGTTCAAGTTCCTTCATGTCGTTCCATGTCTCGGGGTCCATGTCCAGCAGTGCTTCGTTTGCTGCGTCGATCGCCTCGTCGCCGTAGCGCTTCCGGGCTTCGGCGCCGTAGCGCTCCTCGTTTTCCTGCACGGTGCGCCAGCGCTCCAGTTGCGGCAGGACGGCGCCCATGAGCGAGACGGCTTCGTCGAGCGACATGCCGGTGTTTTGCGCCAGCCGTGGGGCACAGTCCTCGATCATCGCCTCCATCGTGGTCTCGTAGGTGTACTTGCCGTGGTCGTAGCACCACTTGCAGTAATGGTCGGTCGCGGTGCCCGCAGCATCGGTGCCGCAGTCGTCGGGCGTGAGTGTCATGCCGCAGCTCTGGCAATAGTGCTCGGGCATTTCGAGCAGGTGAGACAGGGGTTCTCCGGTTACGGCTGCAATGAGCTTCATCATGTCGATGCCCGGTGTGACCTCGCCACGCTCCCAACGGCTGACGGCTTGGCGTGTGACGAAGAGCTTGGCGGCGAACTGCTCCTGGGTAAGATGATGGGCGCGACGGACGGCGATGAGCTTTTCTGCAAAGGCCATAGCGGCTCCTTTCTGCTGGTTGATGGCTTAAGCATACGCGGCGGCAGGCGCCCTTCCAAGCAACCGTTGGTTGCACGACAGGAGTCCACGGCGAAGAATTGCGCGCAACGCCCCACGCCTCCATGCCGTACAATGACCGGCATGGAACCTATTGCACACATACATACCGACCTGCCGCAGAAGTTCGGCATTCCGCGCAACAGCTTTTTGGCGCCTCATCTGCAGGGACGCATCGTTTTTGAGCCGGAATTTGCCTCCAATGCAGCGGTTGAGGGTCTGGACTCCTTCTCTCACCTGTGGCTGCTGTGGCGCTTCGAAAACGGAACGCCCGGCGGCACGGCTAAGGACATAGCCGCCGATGCCAAAACGCAGGACAGGTCCGGTGCCAACGCAAAATGGTCGAAGACCGTGCGTCCGCCGCGCCTGGGCGGAGCCGAGCGTGTGGGCGTCTTTGCCACGCGCAGTCCGTTTCGCCCTAATCCCATCGGGCTCACCTGCGTCAAGCTCGACCGCGTGGAGCTTACCGACGACGGCCCCATCATCCATGTGCTGGGAGCAGATCTGCGCGACGGTACGCCCATCTACGACATCAAGCCCTACATCCCGTTTGCGGACTGCCACCCGGATGCGACCGGCGGTTGGATCGAGGACGCTCCGTGGCAAGAGCTCGACGTCGAGTTCCCGCAAGCGCTTCAAGACATGGTCCCGCCCGCAAAGCTCCCCGGCTTGGTCGAGGTTCTACGCCAAGATCCGCGCCGCGCGGGCAGCAAGCACGAGCCAAACCGCGTCTACCATCTGGCCTACGCCGGGCTCGACATATCTTTTACGGTCGATGAAACCCAGCTAACCGTAGTCGCCGTCAACGACACGCGGGGCTAACCTACCATTCGTTCGCACCCGTCAAATTAAGCGCCAAACCCCGCGCCAAAACCGCCCGCGCTGGTGGACAATAACGCCTACCAAAACAATCACTTCGCACGGGAGCTCAGCATGAAATACGACTTTAGCTCGCTAATCGACCGCCACGGCATGGACTCCATCGCCGTTGACTCTTGGGGCGAGATCCCCGGTATGGCTCCGAACGCACCCGACGAGGGCTTCGACCGCATTCCCATGTGGGTGGCCGACATGAACTTTGCCACGGTGCCCACGGTCCAGGAGCACATCATTCAGCGTGCCCAGCATCCCATGTTTGGCTACTTTAACCCGCGTCCCGAGTACTTCGACCGCATCATCGAATGGCAGAGCCGCCGCAATGGCGTCGAGGGTCTGCGCCCTGAACATATCGGCTACGAAAACGGCGTGCTGGGCGGTGTCGTGTCGACGCTGCGTGCGTATGTCCAGCCGGGCGATGCGGTACTGGTCCACAGCCCTACCTACATCGGCTTTACCAAGTCCATCGAGGCCGCGGGCTATCGCATTGTCCATAGCCCGCTTAAGCTCGACGACCAGGGCGTGTGGCGCATGGACTTTGAGGACATGGAGTGCAAACTCGCCCAAAACCACATTCATGCCGCGGTGTTCTGCTCACCGCACAATCCTTGCGGCCGCGTGTGGGAGCGTGACGAGATCGAGCGCGCCATGGACATTTATCGCCAGCACGATTGCGTGGTGATCTCGGACGAGATTTGGTCCGATATCATCCTGCCGGGGCACAAGCATATCCCGACGCAGTCGGTGAGCGAGGATGCCCGCATGCGCACGGTTGCCCTCTATGCGCCGAGCAAGACGTTTAACCTGGCGGGCTTGGTCGGCAGCTATCACATCATCTACAACGAGACGCTGCGCGACCGCGTGTGTGCCGTGTCCAACAAGACTCACTACAACGAGATGAATGTCCTCTCCATGCATGCGCTTATCGGTGCCTACCAGCCGCAAGGCTACGAGTGGGTGGACGAGCTCAACCAGGTGCTTGCCGGCAATATCGAGTACTTCTGCGATTACGTGGACGAGCATTTTGAGGGCGTGTCCTATTCGCGTCCGCAGGGCACGTACATGGTGTTTCTGGACTGCACCGAGTGGTGCCGCGAACATGGCCGCGATATTCAGTGGCTGCTCGACGAGGGGGCGCGCGTGGGCGTGGGATATCAGGACGGCCGTCCGTTCCACGGGCTCTGCCACATTCGAGTGAATCTGGCGCTGCCGCTTTCGCGCGTAAAGGAAGCGTGCGACCGCCTGGACCGCTACGTTTTTAATGCACGGTAAGTGAGCACGGCATGCGGGGTCTTCTGCCAAGTCGGCTGGAAGGCCCCACACGGTAAAGCGTCTGTAACAATTGGGTGCTCGTGTGGTTTTGTTTGCTATTATCTTTAACCATTTCAGTCTGTAAACAGGATCGTATGGAGCTCGATGAAAAGATCCCGTCGCTCGGTTGCCATTTCGTTGTTTGTTGCGCTTGCAGTGGCGAGCGCTTTTGTCGTAGCGATAGCTGGCTGCTCCGGGTCGAATGACGAGGCATCGACGTCTGCATCAAAAGGCCTGGAGGCCTCGCAGGTCCAGGACGACAATCTTAAGACGCTCAACGTTGGCAGCGACCTCTATCCACCGTTTGTGTATACCGATGAGTACGGCGATATCGTTGGCCTGGATGTCGAGATATTAACCGAGGCTTTGGCCCGCATTGGTTATAAGCCAAAATACCAGCTGATCGACTGGGAAAAGAAGAAGGAGCTGCTGGCGAGCGGCGAACTCGATTGTGTCATGGGCAGCTTTAGTATGACGGATCGCGAAAACGAATATCGTTGGGCCGGCCCGTACCTTGCGAGCCGCCAGGTGGTCGCGGTCGATCCCCAGAGCGATATCTACACGCTTGCCGATCTTGAGGATAAGATCGTGGCGGTTCAGTCCACCACCAAGCCCGAGGACATTTTGCTCAATCGCATAAATGAAAACGTTCCGCAGATCAAGGAACTCTACAGCTTTTCGGACGGTTCATACCTGAACCCGGCGCTCGTCGAGGGCCTGGTCGACGCTATCGCCGCGCATGAGTCCTCGTTCCTCACCTACGAAAAAGACTATGGTGTGACATATCGCATTTTGGATGAGCCACTGCTAGAGGTCGGTTTGGGCACCGCTTTCGATATCAACGATACGCGTGGCATCGACGTCAAGCTCACTCATACCTACCAAGAAATGCTTGCCGATGGCACCATGGAACGCCTGGTGTCAAAGTACTTCGATGACCCTTCGCCATTTTTGAATATGGAGGGCCTGTCATGATCGATGCGCCCGACCACGCTGCTCAGGAGCGGGGCAATCGTTCGGCAGGGTCATGGCTCCTTGTCGCTCTGCTGGGGATAGCGCTCTCGGTTGTTGCCGGCATGATGAGCTACGGTTACACGACGGCCCAAGCCGAGCAGCGCTTTGCCGACGTTGTCGATTACGTGGCGACGCAGAGCCTTTCCTACGATGCATTCAACAGCGCCTATACGACCAAAAACCTGATTCGCGTTATGGAGATTGCCGGAGAGGCTGCCCGCGATATGGAGCGCGACGGTTCGGTGGATAGCGCCATGCTGGAGCAATATGCCGACCAGTTCAACGTGAGCGCGCTGATCGTGACGGACGCATCGGGCAATTTGGTGTCCGAGTCCTCGACGGATGGCGTGGGCTATGAGTCGATCGCTACGTATCTCAAGGAAGCGCCCGTGTTGGAGGTGGCAGCCTATCCGCTTAAGTCCTATACCGCCCGCATCACACTTGCGGATGACTCGGTCGCAGACATTGGCTGCGTGACTCGGCGGGATGACGAGGGTATCGTTATCGCGGTAAGGCATCAGAGCGCGAAGGCAGTTGCAAGCAATACGCTCAAACTGCAGAGCCTGCTCGGTGGTTATGAGACCATTGACAACGGCAATATCGTGATCGAAAGCGACGGCAAGGTCGTTGCGACCAATGCCGTTGAACCCACCGAATTGGGCGTATTCGATCTGCCTGCGACGGACGTCTTCATTGTCGACGGTATTAAGGATCGATGCCTGGCTGGTAAGGTCAGATTGGTTAACGCCGACGGCGAGTGGTATTTGGGCACATTTGGAAAAGCGCACAAATTCTATGTGTACACCTATGCCTCGGCGCGGCGCTACTTTGAGGTCGTCGCGGCTGTTGCTGCTGGCGTGCTGGTGCTCTACAGCGGTGTTATAGCCGTTGTTGTGATGGTGCGTCGCCGCGCTGATCGTCGACGTTTGACGGACTTGCTGCAGCAGGAGCGCGACTATGGCGACAAGCTGGCAAAGGCGGCGCGTGAGGCCTCGTCTGCCAACTCGGCAAAGACGGAGTTTCTGCGTCGCATGAGCCACGATCTGCGCACGCCCATCAACGGCATTCGCGGCATGGTCGAGGTTGGCGATGCCAATGCGGACGATCTACAAAAGCAGACTGAGTGCCGCTCAAAAATCTGGACGGCATCGGGACTGCTGCTCGACCTTGCCAACGAGGCGCTCGATATGAGTCGCCTGGAGAGCGGGCAGGTCGACCTGAACCTCGTGCCCATAAATTTGGTGGCCCTCAACTGTGAAGTGCGCGATATTCTGGAGCGCCAGGCCGAGGAGCGTCTGGTGACAATTATCTCCGACCAGCAGACGCTTAATCATCCCTATGCACGGGTGAGCGTGACGCACCTCAAGCGCTTGTTGCTCAATATTGCCGGCAATGCCGTCAAGTACAACCGCCAGGGCGGCTATGTTCGCCTGGTGTGCCGCGAGGTGGAACCTGTAGATGGCGTCCCCGTCTATGAATACACGATCGCCGACAACGGTATTGGCATGAGCGAGGAGTTCCAGCAGCACCTCTACGAGCCGTTTTGCCGCGAGGAGCAGCAGGTGGAAGGCGCTTCGTCGGGAACTGGCCTAGGCGCGCCTATCGCAAAACAGCTGGTCGAGCTTATGGGCGGAACCATGAGCTTTACGAGCGTCTTGGGGCGGGGGACGACGTTTACCATCCGCCTGCCGTTCGAGAAGTGCGACCGCTCCGAGATTCCTCAGGCAGTTCCCGCGGATGCGGGAGACGGCGATGCGCTCCAGGGCTTGCGCGTTTTGCTCGTAGAGGATAACGATCTGAATGCCGAGATCGCGCAGTTTACGCTCAGCCGTGCCGGTGCCGTCGTGACGCATGCTAAGGATGGTGAGTCTGCCGTTGAGGCGTTTGCCGCAAGTGCACCGCATGAGTACGACGTGGTGTTGATGGACATCATGATGCCCGGCATCGATGGCCTTGAGGCCACGCGCCAGATTCGAGCACTCGATCGCGAGGATGCCGCGACCACGCCGATTATCGCCGTGAGTGCCAACGCCTTTGCCGACGACCGCAGGCTTTCGCGCGAGGCAGGCATGAACGCGCACCTGAGCAAGCCTGTGAACTCGCAAGAGCTCGTCGAGGCGCTGGCGCACATCGCCGCCGACGCTTCATAAGCATATGGCCCGGTTCCAATGTTGGTTGGACCCGGGCCATATTGTTATTGATGAGACCTGCTGAGGGGCTTACTTTTCCTGAATCTGCTTGCCGCAGAGATGCTCAATCGTAATCTCGTAGAGCTGGACGCCCTTGATGTCTTTGGCGATTTCCTCTTCGACTTCCTCGGCGGAAGGGTAGTACTTAAGGGCGAGCTGGCGGACTTTGTCTTCGATAAACGCGGGAGTGTCATTCGCCAGGCGACAGCGGCCAAAGACCACGGTGCTCATAACGTAGGGAGCCCAGTCACCGTCCTTGTACCACTCGTTGCCGTAAACGGTAAAGCAGATCTTGTCATCGCGCTTGAGTGAATCGACCTTGTGGCCAGCCTTGGCGCCATGGAAATAAATCTTGTCGTGCTCGGTGTCAAAGAAGTAGTTGACGGGAATGGCGTACGGGTAGCCATCGTCGCCGTTGACGGCAAAGACGCCGCGCTTGCAGGTGGCGAGCAGTTTGCGCGCTTCCTCGTCGGTGATAGCGCGTTTCTTTCGACGTAAGGGCCTAAACATCGTTGGCTTCCTTTCTGGTCGTGCGTAGTGGTTGAGCACAAACTATAGCGAAATGGATCCGTTTTTCTTGATGCGGGCGAGTATGTTTTTGAGCTTGTTAAAGTCGAGCGGTTTGGACAGATGGGCGTTCATGCCGGCATCGTGTGCCGCCTGGACGTCTTCGGCAAAGGCGTTGGCGGTGAGCGCGATGATGGGGATATCGGCTGCATCGACCTTCTCGCTCAGACGAATCGCGCGGGTTGCCTCATAGCCGTCCATGCCCGGCATCATAATGTCCATCAGAATCGCATCGAAGCTGCCGGCGGGATGCGATAGGTACAGATCGACGACTTCGTTGCCGTTGGCGGCGCGGGTGACCACGACGCCCTCGGATTCTAGCAGCGCCTGGGCAATCTCGGCGTTCAATTCGTTGTCTTCGGCGAGCAGCACGTTCATGTTGGCGAGCGAGCAGTCGAGCGTACTCTCAACCGTATTCGCCCGCGCCTGGGGATTCTTGTCGATATCGAGCGGAATTTCCACGTAGAACGTGGTGCCCACATGGAGCTCGCTGGTGACTTCGATGGTGCCGCCCATCAGTTCAATAAGCGACTTGACGATTGGCATGCCCATGCCAGTTCCTTGGAACTTGCTGCGCGCATCGTTACCTTCTTGGGCAAACGGCTCATAGATTTGTTTTAAGAATTTGGGAGTCATGCCAATGCCGGTATCCGAAACGCTAAAGCAAAAGAGCGCGCGCCCGTTATCGAGTGGCTTGGTCTTTGAGCTAAAGGTGACGGAGCCGCCGCACTTGTTGTACTTAATGCTGTTGTCTAACAGGTTGATCATGATCTGTCGGATATGGGTGGGACTGCCGACCATGTATGGCCCCGTGGCGTATGGCAGACTATTGTCCTGCATTGTGATGCCGTTATCGGATGCACGGAGCTTGCACAGAACCAGCGTATTGTCACAGAGCTCTTTGAGGTTAAAAGGCGCATGTTCCAGTGTTATCTTGCGGTCTTCGATTTTGCCCATCTCGAGGATATCGTTAATCAGCGAGAGCAGGTGATTGGCGGCAACACGAGCCTTGGCGCGGCTTTCGCGGGCGACCTGGATATCGCCTTCCTTCAATTCCTCGATATCGATAAGGCCCAGGATGCCGTTGAGCGGCGTTCGGATGTCGTGGCTCATGCGCGTGAGGAATGCCGTCTTGGCGGCGTTGGCGGCATCGGCTTTTTTGCGCTCGGTTCGAGCGCGCACGAGCGCCCAGATGAGCAGGACGATGCCGACCGACAACATACCGATGAGGGTAGCTGCAATGGCGGTGCGGTTGCGAAAAAGGAATTGAAGCGTGTCTGATTCCTGGGTCGTGTACGACGTGGATGAGTAATTGCTTGCGGAGAGCGATTCTCCGGCATTGATGATGCCCTTGTTGATGATTCCCAGCAGCTCGGGCTTTCCGCGCGAAATCCAGCATGCGAGGTCACAGGTGTCAGGGAGCTCGACCGTCTCGCAGTCCTCGAGATCATAACGGTCGCCGATGGTTTTTACGCGTGAACTGGGAGCGATGATGCAGTGCGCCGTTCCCTTCCTAAGGGCGCCGAACGCTTCATCGTCGGATTGGTATTCGGTCACGGTCGCTGTGGGGAACAGATTTTCAAGTGCATTTTTGTTGACAAACGATGATTTGGTACAGGCGATGTTCTGAAGGTCTTTGTTCAGGTCGCTGCCGGTGTGGATGGCGGTGAGGGATATGGTCCCCAACGATACCGACTGCGCAACGCCTGTTTGCTCGGCAAACCAGTAATCTCGGTATACCGGCAGCGCAACGTCTATGCTTCCCTTTGACAGGGCCTTTGACATCATCTTGTAGCTATCAAAGGGGACGGTTTTGACCGTAATGCCAAATTTATCGTGCAGCGTCGTCGCAAGCGATGCGAGCGAGCCTTCAATTTTGCCGTCTTCGTCTTCGTTGCAGTAGGGGAGTTTGCCCGTAATGTAGCCGAGCGTGATGGTGTTGTCATTTGCTTTGAGCCAGGAACGTTCGGGGCCGTTGAGCGATGATGAACCGCTGTTTTGGGCCGAGTAGTTAGATTTGACTTCGTCGATATAGCGTGGGTTGACGCGGGCGATTGCCGACATGGCGGCATTGATGTCGTCCATCAGGTCAGAGCGGCTTTTGGGGACGGCAAAATAGTAGTCGCTCGAACCAATGTAGAACATGGGGGAGGCGCTGGGCGACGAGGTCGTGTCGTTCATGATGATGGCATCGACCTCGTTGTTTGCGAGCGCGTCAAAGAGGGCACCGCCAGTGTCGATTTCTTTATAGGTGCAGGTAATGCCTTCGTTGGCGAGCCACTGCTGGCCAACGAAGGTTTGCATAACGCTGGGGTTGCAGCCGATGGTAAGGCCTTGGAGAGCTTGGGGGTCACCCTTGGCCAGATCGTCTCGATCGGGCTTGGCGTAGATGAAGTAGCGCTCGGTGCCCTCGGGGTTCGAGGAAAAGAGCAGCTTTTGGGCGCGTTCCTCGGAGTAGGAGATGTTGGGCATGAGGTCGATTTCGCCTGCCTCGAGCATGTCCATAAGCTCGGTGAAGGTGCCGGAGACGTATTCGTACCGCCAGCCGGGCGTGTAGTACGACAGGGTCTGGAGGTACTCGTAACCCCATCCCGAGAGACGCTCGCCGGGGGTGCCGTCCTGGAAGCCCTCGTTGTTGACGAGCCAACCAACGCGGACTGTTTTGACCTGCTGATCGGTATTGGCGGCATAGGCGGGGGCGGGCATGATGGTGCTCAGTACGGCGAGCACGGCAAGCGCGACGGCCAAGGTGCGATATATAACTGAACGAAGGACAGCGGAAGCTCTCACATGCAATCCTAACGAATCGAGACATTACCGCATAAGGATACCAGCTCAGCCTGCCCAGTCGGCAGCTGTACCGCTAAACGCTCCCGCCCGGCAGTCATCGGGGACGTTCTTAAATGACTAGTTTCGTTTGCGGGGGAGGCGTGGGACAATACCGAGCGAATGTGATTGGATGTCTGAGAAAAGGGGTCGCGATGAAAAAGCTCAAGACGCTTGCTGACGTGTTGCGCCAGGCGGGCTTCGTGCGCATTACGGAGCTGTTCCTCGTCTTCTACCTGCTGTGCTCAACGGCTGTCTGGCTGTCCGAGCCCACGACCCTCACGTTTGGCGATGGTCTCTGGTTTAGCTTCGAGACGGTCTCGACCATCGGCTTTGGCGACATTCCGGCCGAGACACCGGTTGCCCGTGCCATTACCGTCGTTCTGAGCGTCATCAGCATCTTCTACATCGCCATGCTCACGGGCGTGGCGGTGAACTACTGCAATACGCTCATTAAGCTGCGCCAAAAGGACACCATGGCGCGCTTTATGGACGATCTTGAGCATTTGGAAGAACTCGACCGCGATGAGCTCGCCGATTTGTCACGCCGCGTGCGCGAATACCGTCGCCGGCAACGATAGAACGGGTGCCGCGCGTCACGACGAGGGGGATTGCATATGAACATCACGGTGTACCTGGGCGCGAGCGTCGGCAACGACCCGGCGTTTCTGCCCGCGGTGCAGGAGCTGGGCAACTGGATTGGCGCCAACGGGCACGCGCTGGTATACGGCGGGTCCAAATCGGGACTGATGGGCGCGCTCGCCGATAGCGTGCTCGAGGCAGGTGGACACGTGACGGGTGTTGAGCCGAGCTTTTTTATCGAGGCCGAGTTTCAACATGACGGTATCGACGACCTTATCGTGACGAGTGATATGGCGGAGCGTAAGGCCAAGATGATTGAGCTCGGCGATGCGTTCATCGCCTTTCCCGGTGGGACGGGTACGCTCGAGGAGATTGCCGAGGTCATGTCCGCGGTGTCGTTGGGACACCTGAACTCTCCGTGCATCCTGTATAACCTGAACGGTTACTACAACGACCTTAAGGCGCTGCTCGAGCACATGATTGATAAGGGCTTATCGAGCCCACGGCGCCAGCAAGGCATTTACTTTGCCGAGGATCTGCACGACATCGCATCAATTATCAACGGATAAGCCTTGAGCCTGTCCCGCTGTGGCCCCCGGTGGCTCCGTTTGCAGCGCAGACGGTTGGCTTGTCTGGGCCACACTCGCTCTACAATAAAACATATCTATGTCGACTTTGATCGCGGGAGGATCCGATGGACAACCTTGCCAAACCCACAAACCGCGCGCTGTTTTTAGTTAGCGTTGTCGTGACCGGTGCGTTCGCAGGTGCCGCAGTCTGGCTGTTCTTTTTTGCGATGGAGCACGGTATCGACTATCTATGGACCGAGATTCCGCACGCGTTGGGCATCGCTTCGCCCGAGCTTGCCAGCGGCCCGTTTGGCTTTTTGCCGTACCCGTTTTTTGTCTGCCTGCTGGGCGGCCTGTTAATCGGTCTGTACGAAAAGATGACAGGCACCAAGACCGATGACCTCAACCAGGTGATGGCTAAGGTTAAGCAAGACGGGCGCTACCCGTACGACAACCTGGCCAAGCTTTCGCTCGCGGCATTGCTGCCGCTGCTGTTTGGCGGAAGCATTGGACCGGAGGCCGGCCTGACCGGCGTTATCGCTGGTCTGTGCAGCTGGGTCGGCGACCGCATGCGTCGCTTTGGCGCCGAGTTTAGGGAGCTTACGCTATTGGGCACTCAGGCCGCGCTGACGGCGCTCTTTACCGCGCCTGTCTTTGGCTTTGTGGCACCGCTTGCCGGTAGCGCCGACGACCAGGGCGAAGACGCCGACGATGAGTCCGCGTCCGGCGAGATCACCATCAAGCTGCCCAAGGCGCAAAAGACGGTGGTCTACGGCATCGCGATTGCCGCCGGCCTGGGCACCTACCTGCTGCTCGGCCAGCTCATGGGCGGCGGCATGGGCATGCCGAGGTTCGAGGCTGCCGTGGTGGGCAACCTGGAACTTGTCTGGCTCATTCCGCTGGCGTTGGTCGGCACCGTTTGCGGATGGCTGTACTTTGTCTCTGAGCATGCGAGCGAGGCACTGTCTCATGCAATAGGGGAGCGTCCTGTCGTCAAGGCCATGCTAGCCGGTCTGGCGCTCGCCATCTGTGGCACGGTTCTGCCCTACACCATGTTTGCCGGCGAGACCCAGGCCGACGTGCTCATGGAAACCCATCTGACCATCCCCGCCGGCGTGCTTATTTTGACCGGTCTGGTCAAGGCCATGCTGACCCCCGCTCTTATCAACTTGGGCTGGCGCGGCGGTCACTTCTTCCCGGTTATCTTCTCGGGCGTAAGCCTGGGCTATGGCCTTGCTATCCTCACCGGCGCAGATCCGGTCTTTTGCGTTGCCGTCTGCACGGCATCGACGATGGGCGCCGTCATGCGCCAGCCTGTCATGGTTGTGGGCCTGCTGCTTATGTGTTTCCCGCTCAAGGGTATCGTCTGCATGATCATCGCGGCTGTCATCGCCGCCGGCATTCCGCTGCCCAAGCCGCTGCGCAAGTAGTACGGTGGCTCACGCTGGGGATATGCCATTTGTCATGGATTTACGGGGAGGGGCGGCGATCGCGCCCTTCGTGGATTGAGGCTCGCGTGGCTACAGGTCGCGTACTCGATAAACCTTGGTGCTGACGGTGCAGCTGATTGCACATAGCGCGAGCGCCAGTACGGCAATTCCTGCACACAGACAGCCAAGAACGGCGGGATCGGGATTCGCTCCGGCAATCGACATGAGCCAGTTGCTGATGGGGTTGGAGGAACTCAGCATTGCCATGGTGCCGCAGCCAAACAGGGCAAACAGGCCAAGGGATAGGCGCAGCGCCTCCATGTGTCCAAATCGGAAGAACAGCGGCTGTGTCAAGAATACCATCATGAGGGAGATGAGCATCGATGCCGCCGAGGCGGTTGCGATTTCAAAGATCGTCTGGCATGTCGAAGGGATGCCCATGGGGTCGAAGAGCGGAAGGGCGAGGATGTTCAGAAGCGTAGCCGCGCATGCCATGACGACCGAGAAGACAACGATGCACAGGTAGCGTGCGCAAATAATGTCTTTGCGCGAGAAGGGCAACGTTGCTCGATAACGCTCCCAGCCGTTTTGGTTATCGTAGCCAGCCAGCGAGTTCATGATTATGATGGGCGACATTGCGCTGGCCGCACAGGCGCCGGCGCTCATGCCGGAATCGCCGTCTGTCGCGTTGGCAAGGGTCAATACGACGAATATGAACAGGCCGACGCCCGCGATGCTCGGGATGAGCGTGCGAACGATGGCGAGCTCGGACATAAAGGCACGTTTCATTTCGAAGCCCCTTTCAGTATGAGGCGCAGATAGTCATCAATGGTTGCCCGATCGCAGGGAATCTCGGGGAAGGCCTCGAGCGTTTCGCGACGGTTGGGCACGAGCACGTCCACGCTATAGGCGTGGTGGACGGCACGGGCGCCTTCGACGCAAGCCATAAGCTCGGTGGCCTGCGCTTGGGTGCAGTGGGCGATGCCAGCGCGGTCGGTAATGTCCTCGCGCGGCAGGTCAAATACAATCGAGCCGTTATCGATGCAGATGACGCGGTCGGCGGCGCGATCGAGGTCGGACGTAATGTGGCTCGAGAGCAGCACGCTGCGCTGACCGTCGGAAACAAAGGCGAGCAGCTCATCAAGCAGCTCCTCGCGTGTCATGGGATCGAGGCCCGCGGTGGCTTCGTCCAAAACGAGCAGTTCGGCCTTGTGACTGAGTGCGCAGACAAGTTGCAGCTTCATGCCCATACCGCGGGAGAGGTCCTTGACCTTTGCCTTGGGATCGAGGCCAAATCGGTTGATGAGGCTAGCGAAGGTGTCGTGGCTCCAGGTGGGGTACGCCGGGCTTACGAGTGCCTCAACTTCGGTCACCTTGAGCGTGGAAGGGAAGGGACACGTGTCCAGCACGAGACCGACACGGGCACGTAGACAACGCTGTGTCTCATCGGGCGCGTCGGCGCCATAGCGCTGCCCAAACAGGTGCACTTCGCCGGCATCGAGCTTTATAAGCCCGAGCGCGGCTCGAATCGTCGTTGTTTTGCCAGCGCCATTTGCGCCCACAAAGCCAACGATCTGGCCAGGCTCCACGGCAAGCGTGACGTCGCGCAGCGAAAAGCGATCGCTCACATGGCGCGATGCGCCTTTGATTTCTAGCAAATATTGCATGGTATAGCCTTTCTTGCAGATGGCTACTGCATGGTTTCGGGGGCTACGAGGTCGAGCATCTCGTGCAGCTTGTCGCGCGTGACGCCCAAGGCTTCGGCTTGGCTTGCCGCTTTTGCAAGCAGCTCTTCGATATGGCAGAGCTGGTTTTCGCGCAAGAGCTCCTGGTTGCCCTCGGCGACAAAGCAGCCCTTGCCCTGCGCGGTGCAGATAAAGCCGAGTTGCTCCAGGTCGGCGTAGGCGCGTTTGGTGGTGATGACGCTCACACCCAGGTCGCTCGCGAGTGCACGGATGCTGGGGAGTTTGGCTCCTGCAGCGAGTGCGCCCGAAAGGATCTGAGCTTTGACCTGCGAGGCTATTTGCTCGTAGATGGGCTTATCGCTCGAATTGGATAGGATGATGTCCACAGCGGCTCCTTAGCTGATGGGCTACACGTGTATATAACCGGTAAGCACAGTATATATACACTATGCACAGTTATGCAAGAGGTAAATACGGATTGCCCGCTCGTTCGTTCATCTCAATCTGTAACATCTGGAACCGATTTGGACGGCTACCTGTTATAGATTGAGATTTTGCTGGCGGGCCCCACCTGGTTGTCTCAATCTGTAACAACTGGAGAAGTTTTTGGCTGCTATATGTTACAGATCGAGACATTGGCCACCCGTCTATCCTTATATCTCGATCTGTAACAGATGGACCCGTTTTAAGTGGCTAGATGTTACAGATTGAGATCTTTCTGGGACGCCCACCTGTTTGTCTAAATCTGTAACAGGTATAGGTTCAAAAACCGTCTAGATGTTACAGATCGAGACAAATTGCTGCGGAGTGCCGCCATCGATTGCTACTCAGGCCCCAACTGATGAATTTGTCCTGATAGGCGCCCTAGAGCGGGATTTCGCGGCTACAATAGTGCGGTTACAACGACGTAATGCACTCAATGCAAGAAAGGATCCGCATGGCAAGCCTGTCGGATGAAATCTCGTCGCGCCGCACATTCGCGATCATCAGCCACCCGGACGCCGGTAAGACCACGCTTACCGAGAAGCTGCTGCTCTATACCGGCAGCATTCAGACCGCTGGCTCGGTCAAGGGCAAGAGCTCGGCCAAGCATGCCGTCTCGGACTGGATGGACATCGAGAAGGAGCGCGGTATTTCCGTTACCTCCTCGGTGCTGCAGTTCACCTACAACGGCGCCTGCGTCAACATCCTCGATACCCCCGGCCACCAGGACTTCTCGGAGGATACCTACCGTACCCTTATGGCCGCCGACGCCGCGGTCATGGTTATCGACGGCGCCAAGGGCGTCGAGGCCCAGACCAAAAAGCTCTTTAAGGTTTGCACGCTGCGCCACATTCCCATCTTCACTTTTGTGAACAAGCTCGACCACGAGGCTCGCGACCCGTTTGAGCTCATGGAAGAGATCGAGAACGTCCTGGGTATCAATACGTATCCCATGAACTGGCCGATCGGCAGCGGTCGCAACTTCCGCGGCGTGTTCGATCGTCAGACCCGTCGCGTTATCGCCTTTGAGGGCGATGGTCACGCCAACGCCACCAAGAAGGTCGCCGAGGTCGAGGCCGAACTGGGCGACCCCGCCATGGACGAGCTTATCGGCGAGGAGAACCATAAGAACCTGATGGACGACATCGAGCTGCTCGATGGCGCCGGCGACGAGCTCGACTTGGATGCCGTGGCCTGCGGCAAGCTGAGCCCGGCGTTCTTTGGCTCGGCGCTCACCAACTTTGGCGTGGAGCCCTTCCTCAAGGAGTTCCTGCGTCTGGCCCCGACGCCGCGCGCCTATACCGATACGCTCACCGGCGAGCCGGTCGATCCCTGCCGCGACGACTTTAGCGGCTTTGTGTTTAAGATCCAGGCCAATATGGACAAGAACCACCGAGACCGCATCGCCTTTGTGCGCATTTGCTCGGGCAAGTTCGAGCGTGGCATGGATGCCTTTCACATGCAGGGCAACCGTAAACTCAAGCTGGCCACGGGCACCTCGATGATGGCCGATGACCGCGCGATTGTTGACGAGGCGTACGCGGGCGATATCGTGGGCCTGTTCGATCCGGGTATCTTTAGCATCGGCGACACCGTGTGCTCTGGCAAGCGCCACGTGCAGTATCCGCAGATCCCGACGTTTGCCCCCGAGATGTTTGCTCGCATTACGCAGGTCGATACGCTCAAGCGCAAGCAGTTCGTCAAGGGCATGGAGGAGCTTGCCCAGGAGGGCGCCATCCAGATCTTCCGCGAGCTGGGTGCCGGCATGGAGAGCGTCATCGTGGGCGTGGTCGGCGTGCTGCAGTTTGAGGTGCTCGAGCGCCGCCTCAAGGCCGAGTACCGTGTTGAGGTTCGTCGCCAGCCGCTGCCCTATACGGACATTCGTTGGATCCAGAATGACCCCGATACCATCGATATCCCGGCTCTTTCGCTCACGCGCGACACGCTGCGCGTCGAGGACATGCGCGGCGGTAAGCTGCTGCTGTTCACGAGCCCGTGGAACGTGGATTGGGCAACTGACCACAACCCCGACCTTATCCTGTCGGAGTTTGGCAACGTGGCCTTTTAACGCATCGGCGCGGTGGCCCTGCGGGGCTGCCGCGCCGGTTGCTTGCCTGATGCCGTGTGAGCGGCTATCATACCCACCGTCGTCTCAAGACCGGGGCGTCCGAGCAGTTCGGGTCCGATATCCTGCTCGTTAAACCTAAAACCAAAGGAGTACATAATGATCAAGAAGGTCATGGAGGACTACAAGGTCCTGTTGCGGAGCATTCCCGCGGCAACGGTTTCGCTGTTTTTCGTGAGCGTCATCATGATGAACCTGCTGGCCAACAAGGAGCTCATCAGCCTGCCGTATCTGGCACTCGATTGCGGCTTTGTGGTGAGCTGGGTTTCGTTTTTGTGCCAGGACATGATCTGCAAGCGCTTTGGCGCCAAGGCATCCATCAAAATCTCTATCCTCGCGCTGCTGGTCAATCTGGCCGTGAGTCTGTGCTTTTGGGCATGCTCGCTCACGCCCGGCATGTGGGGCGCCTACTACGACACGGGCATGATCGAGGTCAACACTGCCCTTAACGCCACCATCGGCGGCACCTGGTACGTGGTGCTGGGCTCTTCGCTGGCAATGCTCGTTTCTGCCGTGGTTAACTCCACGCTCAACCAGTCGCTCGGCCGTATGCTCAAGAAGAATAACTTTGCGAGCTTTGCCTTCCGCTCCTATGTGTCTACGGGTGTTGGCCAGTTTATCGACAACTTGGTCTTTGCCATTGTGGTGAGCCACACGTTCTTTGGTTGGACCTGGGTGCAGGTCCTTATGTGCTCGCTGACCGGCGCTGTTGCCGAGCTGCTGTGCGAGGTTTTCCTGAGCCCCGTGGGCTACAAGGTCGTGCGCGGCTGGGAGCGCGAGAATGTGGGCTCCGAGTACCTCGAGCGCCACGCAACCGCCTAAGGAGCAAGTATGCGGGTTTTGATCACGGGCGCTTCGGGCGGTATCGGAGCCGCGTGCGTGCAGCGCTTTTTGGATGAGGGCCACGAGGTCGTGGGCTTTGACCTGCTGTCGCCGGCGATCGAACACGAGCGCTACCGCCATCTGATCGTTGATGTTCGCGAGCCGGACTCGTTTCCAAGCGACCTTGAGCCTCAGGTAATCGTGAACGTTGCCGGTACGCAGGATTCGGCCGACGACATCGCCGCCAACCTGTGTGGCACCATCAACGTGACCGAGCGCTACGCCTTTGTGGGGGAGGGGCTCGCCGCCAAGCCTGCGCCGGCTATCAAATCCGTGGTCAATGTGGGGTCGGCGAGCGGGCATACGGGATCGGAGTTTCCCGCCTATGCCGCCAGCAAGGGCGGCGTTATCGCCTACACCAAGAACCTTGCAAACCGTCTGGCACCGCAGGCCATCGCCAACAGTGTGGACCCGGGCGGCGTTGTCACGCCGCTCAACCGTTGCGTGATGGAAGACAAGTGTCTGTGGAACCAGATTATGGAGCTCACGCCGCTTAAACGCTGGGCTACCGCCCAAGAGATCGCCGAGTGGATCTACTTTGTGGGCGTGACCAACCGGTTTATGACCGGACAGAGTCTGTTGATCGATGGCGGCGAGGCCGGCCGCACACAATTTATTTGGCCCGAATAGGAAACGCGCCCGATGGAAAGCCGTCGGGCGCGTTTTTGATGTATCGATTTTTAGCCGATGCAAGTCCAGTTGACGGGGGTCGAGTCGTGCTGTTCGAGTAGCCGATTGGCGGCGGAGAAGGGACGCGACCCCATAAAAGCGGGGAGTTCTGCCGTGGCACGGTTGGCCGAAAGCGGCGAGGGGTGCGTAGAGGCCAGGCAGAACTTGCCGGTTGCCTTGCCCGCGCCGGTAGCGGCGAGCTTACCTTCGACCATCTGCTGGGCAAAGCGGCCCCATGCCAAAAAGACTACCGGCTGGGGCAGCTGACAGCAGCGTTCGATAACGTAGTCGGTGAGCGTGCTCCAGCCCAGCCTGGCGTGCGAGTTTGCGGCATGTTCGCGCACGGTGAGCGTAGTGTTGAGGAGCAGGACGCCCTGTTGTGCCCATGGTGTTAGGTCTCCCGTGGCGGGAGTGGGGCAATCCAGATCGGCTTTGAGTTCCTTATAGATGTTGCGCAGGCTCGGCGGCAACTTGGTTTGCGTCGCGGGGACCGAGAACGACAGTCCCATTGCCTGGTTGGGTCCGTGATAAGGGTCCTGACCCAAGATGACAACCTCGACCTGGTCGGCCGGCGTGTAGGCGAGGGCATTGAGGATGTCGTCTTGTGCCGGGTAGATGGTCTGCTCGGTACGCAAGAGGGCGATGCGCTCGAGCAGCTGGTTCGTAGTGTCACGTACCAGCTGCGGCGCATCGCCCAACCAAGTTGCTATGTTGCGGTCGCGGGTCGCGGCGTCCATGGGGCTCCTTTACGTCAGATGCTCTGTTTGCATCTATTGTAAAGGCGCACCGGTTGCCTTTATGCCACGGCTGTATGAAGAGCGGGGTCTACGAGACGTGCTCGGACGCTCCTGCCATGCGAGACTGTCCATGTGCGCGGAGGCGCGGAAGCTCGACGGTTGCCACCATGACGCCGGTGAGGATGAGGGCGGCGCCAAAGAAGGCGATGGGGCTCAGGACCTCGCCGACCAGGAAGAACGAAAAAACGGCAGAGCATACCGGTTCGAGCGAGAAGGCAAAGCCGGTGGTCTCGGCGGGCACGTGGGGCTGCACGAGCGTTTGGGTGATAAAGCCATAAGCAGAGCAGATGAGTGCGAGTGCGACGACGACCACGACCTCGCCCGGCGTGCCGGGAAGCGTGAAGCCGCCAAAGGCGCATGCGGCAATGCCCGAGAACAGGCCGCCAAAGCCCAGCTGCCAAACGCCCAGGGACAGCGGATCGACTTCTTCGACAAACCGCTTGGCGACAATGATATGGCCGGCGTAGACAAAGGCGGAGAGCAGCATGATGAGCGCGCCCGGGTTCAGGCTGGTGAAGTCGGCGCCCGAGAGCAGCAACATACCGCAGGTGACGATGGCGGTGCCGACGAGTACTTTGCGCTCGGGGGCGCGTCGCAGTAGAGCGGCGTTGGCAAACGGCACGATCACGACCGTCAGGCTCTGCAAAAAGCCGGCAGTGGAGGCAGAGGTGAGGCTGGAGCCCAGGCACATGCAGGTGAGTTCGGTTGCCATGATGGCGCCGATGATGGCGGCGCGGACCATAAGGTCGCGGTTGATACGGAAAGCGCGCTTGTGGAAAAGCAGCAGGCAGGCCACAAAGGCGATGATGCAGCGCAGCGCAACGATACTCGTGGCGTTCATGCTGTCCATGCCGATCTTCATGAGGGGGTACGAAAAGCCCCATGCGACGGGAACGGAAAATGAGAGCGCGATTGCTTTTTTGCGATCCATGGGACTCCTTTTGTTACAGAACGGTTTCGTACAAAGGATTCTGCTCCCAGATATTGATGTAGTAAAGCGAATGTATCTTCAGTATGATTAAGAAATGCTAATGTTGGCAGAAAAAGCCCTGGCAAAACGTTTTACGGCTGCATTGATGTGGAGGCACGATGGCATCGCGGTATCAGATTGTTTGTATGGTGGTCGATCGCGGCAGTCTTAAGGGTGCGGCCGACGAGTTGGGCTATACGCAAAGTGCGGTGAGCCAGGCCGTCAAGGCGCTCGAGCGCGAGCTGGGCACCACGCTTATCGAGCGCGGAAAGCAGGGCGTCTCGCTTACGCGCGACGGCAAACAGTACCTGCCGTATCTGCGCCAAATCGTAACTGCCGAGGCCGAGCTCGAGGGCAAGCGCCAGGAGCTGCTGGGGCTTTCGTCGACAGATATTCGCATCGCGACGTTTACCAACGTGAGTCGTACCGTGCTGCCGCGCGTGATCCGCGATTTTGGTGCGCTGCACCCGGGCGTACGCTTCACCCTCAAGCAGGGCGATTACACGCGCAACGCCCAGTGGGTGCACGATGGCGTGGTTGACTTTTGCTTTACAGCACGTGGATTTACCGCTGGGCTCGAGAAGCGCGTGGTCTATCACGACGAGTTGGTGGCGCTGTTGCCGGCCGCGCATCCGCTGGCGGCAAAGGAAAAGGTGACGCTCGCCGACCTGGCGTCCGAGCCGTTTGTGCTGCTGGATGAGGGCGAACAGAGCCTGGTGCTCGATGCATTTGCGGCGCATGGGCTGTCGCCGCATGTGACGAGCGAGGTCACCGACGACTACACCATCATGGCGATGGTGGAGGAGGGCCTGGGCGTGAGTATGCTCTACCGTCGTACTGTGGAGGGAATGCGAGCCGATATTCGCGTGCGTCCCATCGTGCATGCCCCCTCGCGCGACGTGGTGGCCGCCTGGCGCAGCTGGGACACCATGCCCATCGCCACGAGGCGCTTTATCGACTATATGAGCTCGCATATTGTCAATTAATGACTGGCGTAGCGTTGAGTGCGGTGTTTAGCGGGCTGTCGCTTTGGCTTGGGTGGCGCGATAGGTGCGTGCCGGGTGGCAAAGTAGCACTGCCACGACCATAAAGAACGCCGTGGTGCCCAGGCTGATGGGGTAGACCATCATGATGTTCGCAAAGGTACGGAAGTGCGGGAACACGCAGAACACCCAATAGAAGCGGATGCCGCAGACGCAGATCATGGTGATGAGGGCGGGTGTGAGCGAGATGCCAAAGCCGCGCAGGTAGCCTGACATGTTTTCGTAGAACATGCTAAAGGCGTACGCCGGGAAGATCGAGCACACGCGGATATAGCCAATCGAGACGATGTTGGGATCGCTGTTGAACAGCGATAGGATCTCGCGCCCCAGGCCGACAATAACGATAATCGTGGTGAGTGCAACGATACCGCCTTCGACCAGGCAGACCTTGAGCGTCTTGGTACAGCGGTCGATCTGGCGGGCACCGTGGTTTTGTCCCACAAAGGTGGTGCAGGCCTGGCTAAAGCTGTTGAGCAGGTTGTAGCACACGTACTCCAAGCTCATAGCGGCGCTCGATGCCGCCATGACCTCGGTGCCCAGACTGTTGATGGCGGATTGGATGATGATGTTGGCGACGGCAAAGACGGCGCTTTGGATGCCGGCGGGCAGGCCGATCTTGATGATGCGCTTGAGGGCGACGGGGTCGATAGCCAGGTCGCGTAGGGTGACGCGGACAACGGAGTCGGTCTTGAGCAGGCGGATAAAGAGCGTAGCGGCGCTGACGGTGTAAGCGATGGCGGTGGCGATGGCGACGCCCGCGACGCCCCAGTGGAGTACAGGGACAAAGATGAGGTCCAGGCCAATGTTGAGGACGGTGGACACGGCAAGCGCCTGCAGCGGCATGCGGGTGATGCCGACGGAGCGGAAGATCGCGGCCTCAAAGTTGTAGAGCAAAATCGAGGGCATGCTGAGCAAAAAGACGCGTAGATAGAGTGAGGCGAGCGGCATGGTCTCGGCGGGAACGTTGAGCGCGGCGAGCATGGGCTCGGCAAAGATCTCGCCCAGAGCGATGACGACAAAGCCCACGAGTGCCATTAAAATCGAGGTATGGACGGCACGTTTGACCATGTTCTGATCGTTGCGGCCGATAGCGTTGGCGATGACCACGTTGGAGCCAAGCGACATGCCAATAAACAGGTTGAGCATAAGACTGGTAAGCGGAACATTGGAGCCGACCGCCGCCATGGCGAGGGTTCCCTGGTCGCCCGAGAAGTTACCGATGATGACCGTGGCGATGAGGTTCGACAGCTGCTCCAAGATGCTCGTGGCGGCCACGGGGAAGGCGAACAGGGGAATATTGCGCCACAGCGAGCCGGTGGTCATGTCAATGTGCTTAGATACGGTATCAGCCATACGCTCTCAATCTCTAACATGCTTTTTCGTGCTCATTTGCGCAGATGATGATACTCCTAATGCAACCAGTCGGCACTTAGGGACGTTCCTTTTCTGTCGGCAGCTGGGGACACTCCTTATCTCTTCTAACTAGTCATTCAAGAACGTCCCCAATGACTAGGTGGGGAAGGCGTGCGACAATGGTGGGCGTTGTGTTGTTCGCGCTAAGGAGTTGCCATGTTGTTGTGTCCCGTTTGCCATGAGCCTTTGGTGGACAATGAGCGCGGTGCTGCATGCGCGGGCGGACACCGGTTTGACCGTGCTCGCGAGGGCTATCTATATCTACTGCGCTCGTCCAAGAGCGGCGACTCCATGGGCGATCCCAAGTCGCAGGCACGCAGCCGTCGTGACTTTCTGAACCGTGGATACTACGCGCCGTTGCGCGATGCGATGGTCGAGCTCGTGCGCGAGCGGGTGTCTGGGCGTGCAGCATCTGCGAACGGCCCCATGACGCTGCTCGATATTTGCTGCGGCGAGGGGTATTACACGAGCGCCATGGGCGCGGTGCCGGGCGTGGATGCTTACGGCTTTGACCTGGGCAAAGAGATGGTGCGCCTGGCCGCCAAGCGCGGCGATGCGACCTACTTCGTAGCCAACATGAAGGACATTCCCGTGGCCGATGGCGCCTTCGATATGGTGACCGAGCTCTTCGCTCCCTTTAACGAGCGCGAGTTTGCCCGCGTGCTGGCGCCAGAGGGCTCACTCTATACCGTGGTGCCGGGTGCTCGCCATCTGTTTGGGCTCAAGGAGGTGCTCTACGACACACCGTACCTTAACGATGAGAAGCTGCCGAAGACCACCGAGCTCGAGTTAGTCGGAACGCAGCGGGTATCTGCGAATATTACGCTTCAGACGCAGGCCGACATCGAGGCGGTGTTTCAGATGACGCCCTACTACTACCGCACGCGCCCCGCCGACAAAGAGCGCCTGGCAAACTTGGACACGCTCCAGACCGATATCGACTTCATCATCGCCGAGTACCGCCACAGCTAACAACCTGCCAAAAAGGGACAGGTTTATTTTGGTAGGTTTTATCTGGGCAAACGTAAAGGGCCGACCGCGGAGATGCGCGATCGGCCCTTTTTAGCTGCTTGGCTGCAGAGGTTATGAGAAGCGAGCGCTTACAGGCGGTCCTTGTTCTCGGCCTTAACGGCGTGCGCCTGCTGAACAAAGAACAGATCGTACACCACGATGACAAAGGCGACGATATTGACGGAGCTGCCGCCGAGCGCGGGAAGCGTGAGCACCGCTTGGGCAAGCGTGGCGACCGCGGCAACAATACCGAGCTTAAACGCGCCATCCACCTGCGAAGGCTTGTTGGCGCCCTTGATGCCCGCAACACCCGCGGCAAGATCGACAACGCCCTTGGCGACCAGCACGACCGCGGCGAGCATGGCGTTCGATCCGTAGGTGGACTCGAGCTTGCCGGTCGCGATGCCGGCGATTCCAATGACGAGACTGGCGATGCCCAGAACAAAATAAATCAGGGCAAGGATTTTGAGTGTCTTGCGAGCGGCGCTCATAGCTGGTCCTTTCGATGCGGGCGCGGAGAATCTGTCGCACCCAGGTTGTGGCACATATCGTGAAGCACATTGTAGTTCAACGGGGCGATGCATGCGTTTGAAAGCGTCTCTTGCCTGTACGGTCCAACCTTTCAAAAAGGAAAGCTGGACGTAAGCCAAATCGATGGCAGCTCATGTGCGGCGCTGCGATGATGAGGTCGTAACAAGGAGCTGGTCTCAAGGAGGAGCCATGATGTACGGAGCAGGGCAAGTGCGTGAGCCGCGGTCGTTGGGAAGGCGCATGGGTGATTCCGTGATTGCTGCCGTGTGTACGGGATTGATGGCGGTGCTTTGCATTGGGATGCTGTGGGCCATGTCGCATGTGGGACAATAGCGGACGGTTGGGTGCTGGCATAAACGGCGCTCACGTATTCGTTTTGCTTGCTAAGGAGTACCCATGGGCGTAGTCGATCCCTTTTCTGTTGCTCGGGCCGCGGGGCTTGAGCTGGCCGGGAAGTCCGAGGGACTCACGCTCACCGACGGCACGATGGAGCTGCGCGCCGATTTCACCCGCATGCATCCGCGGCTCAAGCAGGGCCGTTTGCAGCAAGAGCTGCTGGTAAAGGCTGCGCGCGCAAAAGGCGTCGAGTGCCCATGGGCGATTGATGCCACGGCAGGCTTTGGCGAGGATTCGCTGCTGTTGGCGGCCGCGGGCTTTACCGTCGATCTGTATGAGCGGGATTGCGTGATCGCGGCACTCCTCAAGGATGCCTTGGATCGCGCGGCAGATGATCCGGCGCTTGCGACAGCCGTGGCGCGCATGCGCTTACATGCGGGCGAGGACAGCATTGCCGGCCTTCGCCATACAGCTGAGCTGATCGGGCAGGGCGAGCTCGCGGCTCCCGACGTGGTGTATCTGGACCCCATGTTTCCCGAGCGTACTAAAAGTGCGGCGGTCAAAAAGAAGTTCCAGCTCCTACATCATCTGGAACAGCCGTGCGCCGATGAGGAGACGCTGGTCGAAGCTGCGCTTGCGGTGCATCCGCGCAAGGTGGTTATCAAGCGACCGGTGAAGGGGCCACTGCTTGCTGGCGTTAAGCCGAGCTATCAACTTGCGGGCAAGGCTGTTCGCTACGATGTTTTGGTGCCGCCGCGCCCGTAGCTTGCGTGCGATGGTTGGCGCTCCGTCAGTGCCGTGCCGATGTGGGGTCTATTTCCAAGGGTGCGACGTCAGGTGCCAGCCGCCGCAGTATTCGCATTTGTAGCAGGCTAAGCCGCGCCGTCCGCGGTTTTCGCAGTCGGCCATAACGGCCTCAGCCTCGGCGCGCGTGTCGTAACGGTTTTTGCGCTCGCACGATTTGTAGCGCCAAGCCTCATCGCGCTCGGCGTCCAAGGCGTCGCGACGCTCGTCCTCGCGCGCAAACAGGTCGCTCATATCGCCGCCGGTGGCAGCGCCCAAAAACTCGCTTTTGGCCTTTGACCAGGCGGCTCGCTTTTTGCTTCCCATCTGCATCGCGCCCCTCTCCAAACGTTGGTATCATTGCTCAATCAAAGTGATACCAATAAACGTGAGGTCGCCGCGTGATGATCAGAAAAACCCTCGATACCGACATTCCCGCCGTCATGGCTATCTATGACGCGGCCCGCGCCTTTATGCGCGCACATGGCAACGCCACGCAGTGGCCCGAGGGCACGCCTTCTGCCGAGCAGCTGGCTGCCGATATCGCCGCCGGTGACAGCTATGTGTGCGAAGTCGACGGTCGCGTGGTGGCGACGTTTGCCTTTTTACCGGGCCCGGACGAGTGCTATGACGTAATTGAGGACGGTCAATGGCGCGGCGACACTCCGTACGCTGTGCTGCATCGTGTGGCATCCGACGGCACCGTGCGCGGTATCGCGGCCGCGATGTTTGCCTTTGCCAAGGAGCGTGCCGATCACCTGCGCATCGACACACATCAGGACAACCTGCCCATGCAGGGAGCCATCGCCAAGGCCGGGTTTAAGCGCGCCGGTATCGTATATGTGTCGGACGGTACGCCGCGCGTCGCGTTTGATTGGCTGCGCGAGGCATAAAGGCCGAGTCACATACCAGCGTTTCACCGAAATGAAAATGGCCCCGAGTGGGGCCATTTTTGGTAAAACGCGTTGTTGTGGGGCTCGCGTTGTTATCGCCCCAGATGAGCCCGGGCAGACAAAAAGGGGAGGTGCCGGCTTTCGCAAGGCGCGAACCTACGAAAATCGCCGCGCGGCAACGCGGGGCGATGAGCTCGGTCGGGGGATAGGGCCCGCTTCGCCCGCCGGCCCGTAAATTGTATCATCCAGTGTGGAACGAGGATGCCCGTTGTCGTGTGCGATGGGCTTGCAATAAGAGGAGAGCCATGTCGAAGCAAGCGGTTGTTGGAATCTTGGCGCATGTCGATGCCGGCAAGACCACGCTGGCCGAGGCCATGCTGTTCAACGCGGGTCGCATTCGCAAGCGCGGTCGCGTGGACGATGGCGATTCGCATCTGGATACGAACGAGATCGAGCGCGAGCGCGGCATCACGATTTTCTCGTCGCAAGCCGTGCTCGACCATGGCGATACCCACGTCATGCTCGTGGATGCACCGGGGCATGTCGATTTTTCTGCCGAGGCGGAGCGCACGCTGCGCGCGCTCGACTACGCGATTTTGGTTGTGGGCGCCAACGACGGCGTGCAGGGGCACACCGAAACCCTGTGGCGCCTGCTTGCGCGCTATGACATTCCGACGTTCATCTTTATCAACAAAATCGATTTGGAGAATCTCGGCCGCGATGTTTTGCTGGCACAGCTTGGGCAACGTCTTTCCGAGGGCTGCCTGGATGCCAACGAACTGCTGACGGGTGGTGCCGTTCAGGAAGACGCTGCCGCGTTAGACGAAGAAGCGCTCGAGGAGTTTCTTGAGGCGGGCGAGCTTTCTGTCGCAACGCTGTCGCGCATGGTTGCCGAGCGAAAGTTGTTTCCCTGCTTTGCGGGCTCGGCGCTCAAGGACCAGGGTGTGGCAGAGCTACTCGACGGCATATGCGCTCTGATGCGCGAGCGAACATGGCCCCAGGAGTTCGCCGCGCGTGTCTACCGCGTGAGTCGTGGAGACCGTGGCGAGCGTCTTACCTGGGTCAAGGTGACGGGCGGCACACTGCATGCCAAGCAGATGATTGGCGGACGTTCCGGTGCCGAGGCATGGGAGCAGAAGGTTGATCAGGTACGCATCTATAACGGCGAGAAGTATGAGCTTGCCCAAGAAGTTGCTGCTGGCGGTATTTGTGCCGTGACGGGTCTTGCGCACGTTCGCCCGGGGGACGCCCTGGGCGCGGAGCCCGCGGGCGATGCGCCCGTCATTGCGCCGGTTCTCACCTATACGGTGCTTCCGGGCGAACACGATGTCCATGCGGTGTTCAAAGCATTGACTGAGTTGGCGGACGAGGATCCCATGCTCGGCGTAAGCTGGAACACGCATCTTGAACAAATACATCTGCAGCTCATGGGCGCCGTGCAACTCGAGGTCGTGCAGCGGGTGTTGGCCGATCGCTTTGGTCTTTCGGTTGGGTTTGTGTCTGGCGGCATTCTCTATAAGGAGACTATTTCGCAGCCGGTCGAGGGCGTGGGCCACTTTGAGCCACTGCGCCACTATGCCGAGGTGCATCTGCGCCTGGAGCCGTTGCCAGCGGGTTCGGGCGTGCAGTTTGGGACCGTGACCTCGACCGACGAGCTCGATCTTAACTGGCAGCGTTTGGCACTCACCAACGCCATGGAGCGCGATCACCTGGGCGTGCTGACCGGCTCGCCCATCACCGATGTGCGCATTACGCTCACGGGCGGCCGTGCGCATGCCAAACATACCGAGGGCGGCGATTTTCGCCAGGCCACGTATCGCGCGATTCGACAGGGACTCATGCAGGCGCGTGAGGCCGGCGCGGCGGTGCTGTTGGAGCCGTGGTACCACTTTGAGCTCGAGGTGCCGGGGGAGTGCGTGGGCAGGGCGTTGTCAGACGCTACGCGCATGGGTGCCGAGTACGAGCCACCGACGATGGCGGGTGACCGGGCGAAGCTTGTGGGTCGCGTACCGGCATCCGAGGTGCAGGATTACGCGCTGGAGGTGGCTGCCTACACGAGTGGTCGTGGGCATATGTACCTAGAGTTCGCCGGTTATGCGGCTTGCCATGATGCCGAGCACGTAATCGAGACGGTCGCCTATGAGCCCGAGGCCGATCTGCCCAACACGCCCGATTCGGTCTTTTGCTCTCACGGCGCCGGTTACACGGTCAAATGGTACGACGTACCCGCCGCGGCGCACGTAAAGATCGATCCCGCCACCTTCCGCCCCTGGCGAGCGGCGGACGTCGAGTTTTTCGGCCATAGGTGATAGAGGGTCAGTTCCTTTGTCGTATGCTATTGGTGTAACTCGGTACAAGTTGGTATAACTATTACCAGAGTTTGTCAATCCGAGGAGGCCGACATGAATCCAAATCCCTTTAAGCCCACGGCTGGCAAGCGGCCTCCGATACTCATCGGTCGCGAGTCGGTCATCGAGGATTTTGAGGAAGGGCTCGATAACGGCGCCGGAGCGCCGGGCAGGCTCATGCTCATTACGGGAAATCGCGGCTGCGGCAAGACGGTTCTCCTGCGGGAGCTGCAACGTCTAGCCAATGAGCGCGGATGGGCGGTTGTCTCCGATTCCGCTTCGCTTGGCTTATGCGACCGATTGGCCGACGCGCTTCGCTCGAATAAACCCGTTGTGACGTCAATGGAGTTCGGTCCATCGTTTGGCCGGATGTCGGTCGAGGCGGCGCGAGCAAAGGGCGAGACGTTACGAGGGCTGGTCAACGAGCGCCTCAAGAAGCTCGGTCCAGGCAAGGGCATACTGTTTGCGATTGACGAGGCGCAGTCTGCGTCTATCGAGGAGCTGGCGGCTCTTGCCGTTCTCTATCAGCAAGTGCTCGGAGATCAGGATGCTACGGGATTGCCCGATAGCGACCAGCGCGGTCTTGCGCTGGTGTTCGCTGGATTGCCCAGCATGGTTGATGACTTGCTCGAAGAGCCGAGCGTGACGTTTTTGCGCCGTGCCCAGCAGCGTACGCTGGGGGCGATTTCTTTGCCCAAGGTGCGCGATTCATATATCCAGACGGTCAAAGACGCTGGTCTTTACGTTGGTGCGGAGACAGCGGACCTTGCGGCACACAAGAGCATGGGATATCCCTATATGGTTCAGCTGGTGGGCTATTACATGTGGCGCTCTGCTGTCCGGCGTGGCTCGCGGGTCATTGAAGAATGCGATGTTGAGGCTGGGCACGCGGATGCCATCTCCGAGTTCTATGAAGCAGTCGACGCTCCCTTGTATTACGGGTTGCGCAGTCCGCAGCGTCTATTTATCGAGGCCATGGCGGCTGACGGGGGCAAGCCGACGCGCATGGCGGATATTATTGAGCGTTGCGATCGCACCCAGAGCTGGGCGAGTAAATATCGCGCAAGCCTAATTCGCGAGCGCGTCATCGAAGCTGCCGGATACGGCCTCGTCCGGTTTACCGTGCCCATGCTGGGCGCGTACATTCGCGATCGAGTTTTATGGCATGAGTAGGGTGATAAAGGTGACGGAACAGAAGATGAGCCCGCAGGCTATCGAGGTGCGTGGCGCGCGCGTCCATAACCTCAAGGACATCGATATCGATATTCCGCTGGGAAAGCTCGTGGGTATTGCCGGCGTGTCGGGCTCGGGCAAGAGTTCGCTGGCGCTGGGGGTTCTTTATGCTGAGGGCTCGCGTCGCTACTTGGAAGCACTCAGCACCTATACTCGCCGTCGCCTAACACAGGCCGAACACGCCCAGGTGGACGAGGTACTGCACGTGCCGGCGGCGCTCGCGCTGCACCAGCGCCCGAGCGTGCCGGGCGTGCGTTCCACCTTTGGTACCATGACCGAGCTCAACAACAGCCTGCGTCTGCTCTTTAGCCGTTGCGCCCATCACGTGTGCCCGCATTGCGGGGCACGCGTGGAGCCGAGTCTTAACGTGGCTGCGGGCCTGTCGCTCACGTGTCCGACATGCGGCCGCGAGTTCTACGCGCCGAGTGCCGAGGATTTGGCTTTCAATAGCGGCGGTGCGTGCCCTACCTGCGGCGGTACCGGTGTCATGCGCGAGGTGGACGAGGCGAGCCTGGTGCCCGATGAGTCAAAGACCATCAACGAGGGCGCAGTACTTCCCTGGGGCACGCTCATGTGGGATCTGATGAAGCAGGTGGCTGGCGAGATGGGCGTGCGCGCCGACGTGCCGTTTAACCAGCTCACGCCTCAAGAGCGTGATATCGTGTTCCACGGCCCGGCGGTTAAGAAACACATTCTCTACGTTCCCAAAAACGGCGAGGGAGCCACGCCGCTCGACTTCACCTATTACAACGCCGTCTATACCGTCGAGAATGCGCTCGCCAAGGTTAAGGACGACAAGGGGCTCAAGCGCGTTGCGCGCTTTCTGCGCGAGGGGCCATGCCGCGACTGTGGCGGCACGCGTCTCTCCGAGGCTGCGCGCCAGCCCCAAGTGCGCGGTATCAATCTGGCGCAGGCCGCGGCCATGACGCTGGGTGAGGCGATTGAGTGGGTGCGCGGGGTGCCCGTATCCTTGCCGCCCGAGATGCGGCCCATGGCGACGGATATATGCGATTCGTTTTTGAGTGCGGCCCGTCGTCTGGTCGACCTGGGCCTCGATTATCTTTCGCTCGATCGCGCCGGCGCCACGCTCTCCACGGGTGAGCGCCAGCGCGTGCAGCTTGCTCGCGTGGTGCGTAACCGATCGACAGGCGTGCTTTATGTGCTGGACGAGCCTTCGATTGGCTTGCATCCTGCCAATGTCGACGGCCTGGTTGGCGTGATGCGCGACCTGGTAGGCGACGGCAACACCGTGGTTGTTGTCGACCACGATACACGCGTACTAGTGGAAGCCGACTATCTGGTCGAGATGGGCCCCGTTGCCGGATCGGGCGGCGGTAATGTGATTGCCGCTGGTACGGTGGACGAGGTCGAACAATCGCAGGGCAGCCGTATCGCGCCGTTTTTGCGTGCAGAGTCCAAGCGCTTGCGTCCGCAGGTGACTGACGAGGAAATGTTCGACCAGGGCCACATCCGCATGGCAACCGATACCATCCATACCGTCAAACCGCTCGAAGTCGATATCCCGCGCGGCCGCTTGGTCGCGGTTACGGGCGTTTCGGGTTCGGGCAAGACGACGCTGGTGCTCGAGACGCTCATCCCGGCACTCAAGGCGCAGGCAGCCGGCGAGCGCCTGCCGGGGCACGTGCGTTGGGTCGATGCCGAGGGCATTGCCCGCGCAAATCTGATTGACGCTACGCCTATCGGCGCCAATGTGCGCTCGACGGTGGCAACCTATGCCGACATCCATGACGAGCTGCGTCGCGCCTTCGCCCGAACGCCCGAGGCCAAGGCGGCCGGCTACAAGGCGGGCGCCTTTAGCTACAACACTGGCACCTTGCGCTGCCCTACGTGTGACGGCACGGGCTCGATATCACTCGACGTGCAGTTTTTGCCCGATGTCGAGATCGTTTGCCCGGCATGTCGCGGCTCGCGTTATGCAGACGCGGCTTCGCGTATCCATCGCGAGGGCAAGGACGGGAGCTTGCTTACGTTGCCGCAGCTCATGGATATGAGTGTGGACGAGGCCCTCGACGCCACGGTGGGACTTAAGAAAGTTCAGGCGCGCTTGCAGACCTTGCACAACTTGGGTCTGGGCTATCTTACACTTGGCGAGCCCACACCGGCGCTCTCGGGCGGCGAGGCGCAGCGTCTTAAGCTTGCGAGCGAGATGGGCCGCGTGCAGGATGATGCCGTGTTCGTATTTGACGAGCCCACGATTGGCCTGCATCCGCTCGATGTTCAGGTACTGCTGAGTGTGTTCGACGGCCTTGTTGCCAAGGGCGCTACGGTTGTCGTGATCGAGCACGACCTCGACCTTATCCGTAACGCCGATTATGTAATCGACATGGGCCCGGGCGGTGGCGACGCCGGCGGGCAAATTGTCTGCGCCGGTACGCCGGGCGACATCGCGGCCTGCTCCAAGAGCATTACCGGTCGCTACCTATAGACAATGAGGCAAAGGGACAGCCCCTTTGCCTCATTGATGCCTATTTCACGCATTGAGCGGCGAGATAGTCGCGGAAGAATGGCAATTCAAAAGCGACGATTCCGCGCCCACGTTCCCCAATGATGCCGGCATCTATCATGCGGCGCCGGTAGCGGGAGACCTGCTGCGGCGAACGCTTAAGGCGCTCGACAAGGTCAGCAGTGGTGGACTCTTCCTCGTCATCGAGCATGGCGATGAGGAATCGCTTGTCCTCTGCCGTGAGTTCCCGATAGGTTGCCGCGAGGATTCGGTCGTCCATCTCGTCGCGCGCGATTTTGATTCCCAGGTCAAAGTCGCGTGACGAGATTTCCTTCGAATCGCTTGTGAGATCCCAGGCACGGTAGCCTACGAGTTGCAATAGGAAGGGAAAACCAGAGATCGAGCGAACGGCTCTATCGATTCCCTCAGCATCTGCCAGGCGATCGTTTTCCTGAATTGTGCGAATCAAGGCCTCGCGCACGTCATAGTCGGCAATGCGACCCAGATGATATTGTTGGGCGCGGCGAAGGAACGAGACCGTCTTGTGGTTCAGTAGCGTCGATACGTTGTTGGGAAGTCCCGCCATGAGCAGGGCGACGCGTTTCCCATCGGTCACAAAGTGCTGATACGTCGCTGCGAGCTGAATCATCTCGTCGAGTGTCGGGTCCACCTCGTCAACCGTGACGAGCAGACCGGTGCCCGCCTCGTTGAGCTGGTCGATGATGTCGCTCATGCGATAACGCCAGGTTGAGGCATCGTGGACACGATTGACCTCGATACTGCCGAGCGGTGCAATTCCGAGGCCGGTGACTTCGAAGAGGTTGGACGGGTCGATAAGATGGCCGGCAGCACGTTTCGCCCCGAACTCGATTTCCTCAAGCATTCCTGGGAGCGCGGTCGTCTTTACGGCAATCCAGCCGTGGGATTCCGCCCTTGTCGCGAGCGACGACATGAGAGCGGTTTTACCGGTTCCACGCGCGCCTGAGAAGATCGAGGTCAATTCTGGGCGCCTGCGCTGGCTCAAGAAGGCACGGTCCAAATCCCGAATAATCTGTTGTCTGCCGGCGAGATGGGCAGGAACCTCGCCAAAACTGGGGGTAAACGGGTTCTCGAGATATTTCACAAGGCTCTCCTTTCACACCGCCGTTTAACTTCATTTTACTTTAGTTAATTCTGATTAAAAATGAGGGCTCTTTATCTAGGGCATCAATTAGGTGTGTGCCATCGGCGTGGCGCTTGAATGTGACAAAGGGACAGTTCCTTTGTCACATTCCCGGAAAGCCTGTTTGGCGCAGGGCTTCGTAGAGGACGATGGCGGCGCTGTTGGAGAGGTTGAGTGCGCTGATGCGGTAGTCGTCCGGATTGATGAAGTTGCCGCAGATGTCCTGTTGAAGAATGGCCTCGTGGCTGTCCTCGGTATGCCCCAGCGATTCCTCGTGAGCTTCCCAAGCCTCGGCGTTATCAAGTGAGTCGCAATCGCGCAGCATCGGGATGCGCTCGCAGCGCTCGGACGCCGCGGCAAGCAGTGGCTCGGGAATGCCCGAGCTCTCGCTGCCAAAGACCAAGTAGTCTCCATCGCGGTAGGTACTCTGCGCATAGGTGCGGCGTGCCTTTTTGGTCAGCAGATGCAGGCGCTCGTCGGCAGGGGAGAGGCCGTTGCGCGCAAGGAAATCCTCCCAGCCGGCATAGGTCGTCACGTCCAAGTTTTGCCAGTAGCCCAGGCCGGCGCGACGTACTGTCTTGTCATCGAGCGAAAACCCCAGCGGCTCCACCAGATGCAGGCGGGCGCCGGTGACCACGCAGGTGCGGCCGATATTGCCCGTATTGGCCGGAATCTCGGGCGCATACAGCACAATGTTGAACATGAATCTCCTTGGCTCAGAACGAAAAACCACCACGAAGGGCACCTTCGTGGTGGTTTGGCGGTTGTGTAGGCGGAAAAATGCCCGCTTGGATAAACCTAGGCGCGGTGCCAGTCGGTCAGGCAGGCATCGAGGGAGGCGATGAGCGCATCCTTGTCCATGTGACGGCCGATGATGCACAAGCTCGTCATACGGTCGCCCGTCTCGTCGTCCCAAATCTGCATGATTTCGGGGTTCTCGTCGATGATCTTTTGCTTCTCGCCCTCGGGCGCCGAGTCGACAAACAGGCCGTTCTCCATCAGACGCATCTGGTGGCCGGCCTGCTCAAACATGTAGCACATGTCCGGATCGCCGGTCTGCCACAGCGGGCCCTTGACGCGGATGACCTCGTCGGGCCACTCCTGCTCAACAAAATCGGTGAACTTCTGCAGGTCAAACGGCTTGCGGCGCGAGTACACAAAGGTCTCGATGTCGTACTCGAGCACCTCGGGGTCGTCGTGCTCCTCGGGATGCTCCATGGCCTCGATCCAGGCGGCGGAGTTGTAGGCACGCATAAAGTCGAAGCGGTCGGTGTCGAGCAGCTCCTCCATGGGGACCTCGCCGTTTTGGGCCTCGACGATCACGGCGTCTTTCTGCAGGCTGCGCACGATGGCCTTGAGCTCGGCGATCTGCTCAGGGCTCACGGTATCGGTCTTGTTGAGGATCAGCGTGGAGCAAAACTCGATCTGCTGGATGAGCAGGCTCTCGATGTCGTCCTCGTCGATATCCTCGGCCAGCAGGTCGCGGCCGCCGTTGAACTCGTCGTACATGCGGGCGCAGTCGACCACGGCCACGATGTTGTCGAGCGCGAGCTTGGGCTCGCCGCCCACCTTGGCCTCGTCGCAGAAGCTCGAGATGGTGTAGGCGATGGGGATAGGCTCGCAAATGCCCGAAGCCTCGATGATGATGTAGTCGAAGTTGCCCGAATCGGCGATGCCCTGCAGCTGGTTAGCAAGGTCGTCCGAAAGCGTGCAGCAGATGCAGCCGTTGGTGAGCGGGATGAGGTCGTCGGTCTCGGAAAGGCCGCCGTCGGCGATAAGGCTGGCATCGACGTTGATCTCGCCGATATCGTTGACGATCACGGCGGCGCGGATGCCGCCGTCGTTAGCGAGGATGTGGTTGAGCAGTGTGGTCTTGCCGGCACCGAGGTAGCCGGTAAGCATGATGATCTTCACGGGTTTGTTGGGCATGTGCCCTCCTTTGTTAGACATGGCTTACAGTTGAATCATATGCCAAACGCCTGCTCTTATACCCACGCGCTGGCAAATAACACAGGCTACTCCCAGGCTCCCCATACATCGGGGCAATAACCGACGGTGGCCTTTTTGCCGTTGCGCACGATGGGCTCGGCCAAGACCTGCTGATTCTCGATTAGCTTGTCGAAGCGCTGGCTAGAGGTGAGGTGCTGGATGAGTGCGAGCGTTTCCTCGTCCTTGGCTTTGGGGTTGAGCAGCTTGTCGATGCCGCCGACCGCCTGCATCACGCTCGTGAGCTCGCCCTTGCTCATCTCCTTTTCCTTAAGGTCGATAAACTGCACCTTAATGCGGCGCTCCTTAAAATAACGCTGAGCCTTCTTGGTATCGAAAGACTTTTTGGTGCCAAAAATTTGCACGTTCATGTATTTGTTCCGCCGTTCTACCTGATGAAGTTGGTGCGCTCGCGATCGGCTTCGGGGGCTTCGATGCCGGCGGCCTGTCCTGCCTCGATACAATGCAGGAGCCAGGCCATGTTCTTGCCGATGTTGCGCATGGTGGCCAGGCCCTCGGCGTCCTGGGCGGCCTCGCCCGGCATGGCGCCAAACACGTTGTTCCAGTACGTGGAAGCAACCACGGGCATCTGGTTGATGGTGAAGTACTTATTGAGCACGTCGAAGGTGGTCGACGTGCCGCCGCGACGGGCAACGGCGACGGCAGCGCCCGGCTTGTGTGCAAAGGCTTTGCTGCCGGCATAGAATGCGCGATCGAGGGCCGAAAGGGTGCGTCCGCTGGGGTGCGCATAGTAGACGGGCGAGCCAAAGACAAAGCCATCTGCCTGCTCGGCGGCAGCGATCAGCTCGTTCACCACGTCATCGTCAAAGGTGCAGCGGGAATCGAGCTTGCCGCACTGGCCGCAACCGATGCAATCGCGAATGGGCTTGGCGCCCAGCTGAAACACCTCGGTATCAATGCCTTCTGCATTAAGTTGCTCTGCGACCTCGGCGAGTGCGCGGGCGGTGTTGCCGTTTGCCTTGGGGCTGCCGTTGACCAAAAGAACCTTCATCACAAACTCCCTCTGCTGTCGGTGACTTCTGCGGAGGATTATCGCACGAGAGGGCAGATGGCGTGGGGCGCGCTGTTTAAAAGCGTTTTTTTGAAAAA
>CBCSLZ010000019.1:0-45297 GCA_965141245.1 uncultured Collinsella sp. | reverse complement strand
GCATCGCGCACGCCTCGTCGGCGCCGAATATCGCGTTGGTCGATGCGATGAGCCTCACCTGGCTCCTGTTAATGCTCTTGGTCATGGTCGTCCTCGAGCTCCTTTCGTCTCGAGGCTCCCTCGCGTGCCCGGCCGCGGGCGGCTCCCGAGGCGGTCGCGGCCGTCATTTGCGACGTGCTTGAGGCGGAGGCATCCGATCAGGCCGGCCTTGCGTCCTGGGTCGCCAACATCCGTGCAGCGGCGGACGAGATGGCGACTCGCATCGCCGACATGCTCATGCATATGGGCGGCGACTAGCCAGGGCGATCCCTGCAACGGGCATTATTATCCGGGAAGCGTTTGATTGCGAGGCACGCCGGTGTGAGGGCCTGAGTCGTTAGGCCCTCACAGGGGGACCGCGATGGTGGCCACCGCGCCGCCCGAGGGGCTGTTGGCGAGCGAGACGGAGCCCCCGTGGGCGCTCGCGGCCTCGGAGGCGGCGTGGAGGCCGAGCCCGTAGTGGCGGCCTCCGTCGCGCGAGGAGCGGGAGGAGTCGTCTGTGAAGAGGCGCTCGCAGCCGCGTTCGAGGGCGGCGGGAGAGAAGCCCGGTCCGTCGTCGGCAACCTCGATGACGAGGCGCCCGCCCGCGACGTCGCAGGAGACAGCCACGCGCGAGCGAGCGTGCTCGGCGGCGTTGGCCACGAGGTTCGCGGCGGCTCGCGCCAGGGTGGTTCGGTCGAGCGGGGCCTCGGGCGCGCCCGCGACAGCGGGGCCCGTGGCAGCGTCGAGCGTCACGCCTCGCGCCCGGGCGATCTGGGCGGCCTCGGCGAGGACCTGCTCGCAGAGCTCGGCCGGCCGCATGGGGGCCCTCTCCGCCCCGCCGGACCCGCGCGAGGCCTCGATGAGCAGGCGCACGTAGCCGTCGAGCCTTTCGACACTGCCGGCTATGTCGCGCGCGGCGGCCGCGAGGTCGGCGTCTTTCTCGTCTTCCAGCTCCTCCGCCACGAAGTCGGCGTTGGCGCGCAGCACGGTGAGCGGCGTCTTGAGGTCGTGGGCGAGCGACGCCACCTGCTCGCGTTGCCCCCGCTCCGCGGCCCAGCGGGCCTCGAGCGACTCGGCGAGGGAGGTCCGCATGGCGTCCATCGCGGCGAGGACGTCGTTCACCTCGCGCACGTTGGTGCTGCCGACCGCGAAGTCGAGCTCCCCCGCGCCGACGCGCCCCGCCGCCTCCGCGAGCGGCGCCATCTTGCGCGAGATCACGCGGCTTGCGCGGCGTGCCACGAGCGCGAGCGCGAGCGCACTTCCCGCAGCGGCGCCGACGAGCATGAGATTCTGCGGGTTGGGAAGCAGGCCGGCGAGGTCGCGCGAGACCCACTGCGGCAGGTACTCGCTGACGAGTGCGCAGGCCCCGCCGCCCTTGAGCGGGAACGCGGCGTAGGTGAGGCCCGAGCCCCCGCCCTCAATCTCCACTGTGCCCGGATCCGCGGCGAGTGCCGCACGGGCCATTTCCGTCGCGTCCTCGAGCCGCGTGCCCTCGAGGTCTGTCATCAGCACGTATCCGTCCTTGTTCAGGATGAGGTAGCGGTACGCCGTCGGCACGTCCTGCTGCCCGCAGACGCCGTCGCGCGCCAGGCCCTCCGCGACCTCGCGCGCATTGGCCGGCCCCCAGCTTGCCTCGTAGACGAAGCCCGCGCTGATCGCCGCGGAGAGCGCCATGAACGAGGCGAGCCACGCCGTGGCGACCGCCGCGAACGCGTAGGCGAAGTAGCGCGCGATGACGAAGGAGAGCGGCATGCCCCCGCGACCTCGCGCCCCGGTCCTCAGAGCTGCCACTTGTACCCCATCCCCCAGACGGTCGCGATCGGATCGGCGCCGGCCTCGGAGAGTTTCCTCCGGGCGCGGCTGACCTGCATGGATATGGCCGCGTCGTCGGCGTCGCTCTCCCAGCCGAGCACCGCCTCGCGTATCTGTGCGCGGCTCATGACCTGCCCGGGGTGGCGGGCGAGGTACTCGCAGATGGCGTACTCGGTGGGCGTGAGCGGTACGGCCTCGCCGCCCACGGCGAGGCCGCGCGCCCCGAGGTCGATCCGCACCTCCCCGAAGGAGAGGGCGTGCGAGCGCGGCCGGCGCTCACGGCGTAGATGGGCCGCGACCTTGGCGCGCAGCTCCGCGGCCCCGAAGGGCTTGCGGACGTAGTCGTCGGCGCCCAGGCCGTAGCCGGCCACGGCGTCCTCCTCGGCCACGCGCGCGGTCAGGAAGATGATGGGCCCGTCGAAGTCCGGGCGGATCTGCCGCACGAGCTCGAAGCCGTCGAGCCCCGGCATCATGACGTCGCAGAGCACGAGGTCGAAGCGCGAGAGGTCCGTCCCCGGGACCGCCGTCGGGTCCGCTGCCTTGACGACCTCATGGCCGTCGCGGCCGAGGACGCGCGCGAGCGCGTCGAGGATCGCCCGTTCATCATCCACTGCCAGTATCCTCGCCATGTTCGACCTCCTGAAACTTCCGTCGGCATTGTACTTGCGCCGCGCTCAGCGGTCCAGAGCCCCACGCGCAGCCGCGGGCGCGGGCGCCCACATGGCGATCTCAGGGTTGGGCAGCACGCGGTCGGCGATCGAGCGCAGCGCCGACCCCCAGCCGGCGTCGAGCGGGGCATTCCCGACCAGGACGAGCGCTGCGTAGAGGAGGGCGAGCACGGCGGCGAGCGGCTTCTTACTCATCTGCCTTCCCGTCCTCGAAACGGCAGAACCAGGCCAGAAGGACGGCGGCTGCCAGGGCGAGCACGAGGCCAGCGAGCGCAGTCGTGAGGAGAGGGCCCGCCGCGCGTGCGGCGTCGATGAAGGCCTCCACCCCGAGCGACCCTAGGCGCGCGGGCCAGGCGAGCGGCACCCAGCTCAGGGGCGTCGCCAGGGCACCGGTGAGCTCGCCGGTCATGAGGCCGTGCGCAAGTCCGCCCACTGAGAAGAACGCGAGGAGCACCCCCGCCGCGCCGGCGCCGATTGCGGCGTTGCGGCCGAGGCGCAGGGCCATGCCGAGCCCCAGCGCGTAGAGGGGCAGGCTCCCCAGCACGATGCCCGCCCAGGCGGCCGCAAGCGGAGCGGGCCCGAGCGGCAGGCGCCCGGCGACGGCGAGCACGGCCCCGAACACGCCGAGCGCCACGGCCAGCGCGCCCGCGCCGAGCGCCGCAAGGGCGAGTAGCTTCGCCGTGACGGCGCGCCCGCGCGAGGGGACCGCCGTGAGGTTGGCGAGGCGCCCGGCAGCGCGCTCCTCGTCCACGGCGAGCCCGCAGACAATGGCGGACATGAGCGGCATGAGGGCGCCGAGGAACTGGGCGTAGGCGTCCGCGCCCAGCGCCGGGTCCCATCGGGTTACGGAGAAGTACTCGCCGCAGGCAAGGCCGGCTGCCAGGCCGCAGACGAGGTGCACCGCCGTGAGCGGGGAGCGCGCCAGGCGCAGGGCCTCTGAGAGCAGGGCCCGCGGGAGAGTCATGCGCGGCGTCGGGTCGGAGAGTCGTGTCATGGCCATCACCTCTCCTCGGAGCGCGCGAACCAGGCCGCGCCCGCCGCCGTGAGCGCGGCGAACGCGAGCGCGCAGACCGCAAGGCCCGCCAGCGTGAGCATGCCGTCTGCCGCGAGCGCCCCGCCGAGCGCCATGTCCGCCGCGAGTGGCTCGCCGCTCGGCAGCACGGGGATGAAGCTCGTGGGGATGACCATGCTCGCCGACGGCGGAAAGAGCTGCGGCAGCGGTATCAGCGACCAGGCGAACCCACCCACGAGTTGCGCGGCGAGCGGGCAGAAGATGCCCGCGAGCATGCCGAGCCGCGCCGTGAGGAAGAGCCCCGCGGGGATCATCCACGCCGCGGTCACCGTGTTGGCGAGCGCGCAGAGGAGCATCGTGAGCGTGCCCGCGGCCGTGAGGCCCTGCGAGGAGAACGCCGATCCCGCGAGGTAGATGCCGAAGACCACGAGGTTCGAGAGCGTGCAGAGCGCGAGGCACCAGAGCGCCTTGGCCCACCAGGCGCGCCCGAGCGGGAAGCCCAGGCCCAGTAGCCCCCGCATCCGCGTGCGCGCGTCCGCCCGCGCGACGCAAGCCACCACGAGCGAGAGAGACACAGGCAGGAAGAGCGCGTACCAGTAGTTCCACGCGCTGAAGATCTGAACGCCCCGGTAGGGCATCGCGCCGAGCAGCGGCATCGGCAGCGCCATGAGCACGGCCAGGCGAACCGGTGCCGCGTGGCGCGACTTCAGGGCCTCGGCGCGCAGGCCCGCGAGCAGGCCGCCTTTCTCGCCCGTCATGCCGCCACCTCCCCGCGCGCTCGTCGCCCCTCCCGGCAGACGCTCATGAAGAGTTCCTCGAGGTCCTGCCCGGGTCGAAGCGCATCCTCGTAGGCGAGGCGCCCCCCGTAGATGATGCCGATGGTGTCCGCCATCTGCTGCACCTCGGAGAGGATGTGGCTCGAGACGATCACCGTCGTGCCCGCCGCCGCGAAGCCGCGGATCTGGTCGCGCAGCTCCTCGATGCCGATGGGGTCGAGGCCGTTGGTGGGCTCGTCGAGCACGAGCAGGCGTGGCCGGGCGATCAGTGCCAGCGCGAGCCCCAGGCGCTGCCGCATGCCCATCGAGAAGCGCCCGGCGCGCTTCTTCCCGGTGTCCGCGAGGTCCACGGCGGCGAGCACCTCATCTATGCGGCTCTCGGGAAGGCCCAGCAGCGTGGTGCGCACGCGCAGGTTCTCGCGCGCGGTGAGGTTGGGGTAGAGCGGCGCCTCCTCGATGAGACTGCCGATTGCGTAGAGGTCCTCGCGGCGCCAGGCGTGCCCGGCAAAGAGGATCTCCCCGGCCGTCGGCCGCAGCATCCCGCAGATCATCTTGAGCGTTGTCGACTTGCCGGCGCCGTTGGGGCCGAGCAGCCCGTACACCTCGCCCTCGCGGATATGAAGGCTCACGTCGGCCACGGCATCCTGCGCCTGGTCGCCGCGGCCGAAGCGCTTGGTGAGCCCGCGCGTCTCGAGCATGTAACCCATGGGTTCGTCCTTTCTCTTCCGGGCGCGCGGGCCGAGTCGCCGTGCCCGCGCGCCTTACCTTTCGGGTTCACCATCTATGGTGGGGCGCGTTTCTAACGAAGCTGTAACGGCCGTTGGGCTCTTTTGGCGCCAGCCCTTCTCGACCCGTACGCCACTCATGGTATGTTTATCGCGATAACAAGGACGGAGGTGCCCGTGGCACGCAATAAGTACCCGGAGGAGACGGTCGAGAAGATTCTCGACGTTGCCGAGCGGCTCTTCGTGGAGCGCGGCTACGAGCACACCACGATGATCTGAAGAGCAATACGCTAAATCGAAAAAGGCAATCGAAGCCGCGCCTGTGGACTTATCGAGGGTCGAGATTCCCGCCCCATCCATCGGTACCCAGCAGAAGGTCGTCGACATCCTCGACCGCTTCGACATCCTAACGAAATCGCTTACCGACGGTATCCCTGCCGAGATCGAGGCACGCCGGGCGCAATACGGGTGCTACCGCGACCGCCTGCTCGACTTCCCGCGCAAGGCAGGCGCCACGCGCAGCATGTTCTGGATCTTGGACATCGGCTCGATGTCGGCGTAGACGTTGAGCGTGACCATGGCGTTTCCCTCCATGCCGAGAGGCTGTATAAGCCGCCGTGACGGGCGACGACTCATGCCCTCCCAAAAAACATGCGTAAGATTGAGCGGAGGCTGAGTACGCCGAAACGGTCCAGCGAGTGTTATTTTGCGAGCTAGGCGCATTGAAAGCGACCTTTCGTGGTATAAACTACTTGCCGGAAGCCGCGGCTTTCAGAGTACGGCTTACGTGTACGTTTAACCTCCGTGGGCGACGGGGTGCCGCAAGGCGTAGAATATCGCCCACCTGTAGGGGCCCGCAGCGATGCGGGCCCCGCTTCGTATGAAGGGGGCGTAACCGATGAAGATCGTATCCATCTCTCAGGACTTCTTCGACCTCGTCGAGGGCGACCGCGAGCTCATGCTTAAGCACAATCGCCCCTGCATCGTGGTGGTGAGGCTGCGTTTCCGCGGGAAGCGCAGGGACTTCGCCGTGCCGCTGCGTTCCAACATCGCCCCTAACGTGCCCAAAGACCAGTACTTTGCGTTGCCACCCCGCCCCACGACGCGCCCCGGCTGCCGCCACGGCATCCACTACATCAAGATGTTCCCCATAACCAAGGCCTACCAGCGCCGCTTCAGGACCGAGGGCTCGGCCTACTACGAGACGCTCCAGCGCATCATCGACGGCAACACCAAGCGCATCGTCTCCGAGTGCCAGGCATACCTCGACCGCTACGAGCGCGAGGGAAGGCCTCGCTTTGCCGTCGACATCGACCGCATCGTGGGGCTGCTGGAGGGCGAGAAGTAGGGCACCTCGGCTCAGTCTCGAGCCATGCGGAGTCGCTCCGCATTTTTGAACGCCGCGTGTGCGTCCCAAATACTTGAGAAACAAGCTGTGAAGTGCAGTGACGCGCCCGTGCCCGCGCGCAGCCATCTCCATCAGCGTCTACGGTGCACTACAACATCACGGGCAAACCGCCTGACAAGCCGAGCATCCTGATCGTTCCGTCTATGAGCTACGTTGCTGTGCGGGGCAAGGGCGATTCCAATGCCGAAGGCGGCGCATAGCAGAACGCGTTGCCGATGCTCTACGGCGTCGCATATACCATCAAGATTTCGAAGAGGGCCCGCGGGAAATCGAGGGCTATTTCGACTTCGTCGTGCCGCCGGTCGAGGGCTTCTGCCGACATGACATGGCTGGGGCTTACCCTCTGACGCGCCCTTGCGCATATTTCCTTATCGGTTTTGAAACCGAGAATGAGCTGATGATGGATTGGGTCGACCGCAATACGTACATGGAGCGGCTTTGGGCGCTCGAGGGCACCCGGGACATCAAGGTGATCACGGGGATGCGCCACTCTGGCAAGTCCGAGCTCATGAAGGCGTTCTCCGCCTCCGCTGCTCGGAAGGACCCATCCACCAACAACGTCTACATCGATCTGCTGGACCTCGACAACGAGCCGCTGCTCGAGTACCACGCGCTGCATCACGAAATCATAGAGCGGCACAAAGAGGGTGCCCGCAACTGTCTCTTCATCGACGAGGTGCGGCTGTGGCGGGGGTTTCGAGAAAGCAATTAACAGCATTCACGCACGTGGCGGATGGGATATCTACCTCACGGGATCGAATGCGTTCCTCCTGAGTTCGGACCTGGCAACCCTGTTCACAGGGCGCCATGGGGAGGTACACATCCTCCCCTTCAGCGAATACCGCTCCTACTTTGATGAGCAGGGGGCCGTCGACGACGACTTCGACGGATTCATCAGGCGCGGCGGGCCCGCCGGGTCCTACGATTACGATGGCATCTCGGAGTCGTACGGTTTCCTTCGGCGCGGGATCGGGACCCGCCGCCGATCTAGAGGCATTCGGTCAGAATCTGGAACACCTCGCTGCGCTCCAGTTTCTTGGCGCAGCCGCCGGTGAGCACACAGGTGTCCGCAACCTTGCGCAGCGTCTCGTCGGACGTGTCGGATCCCATCTCGGCGAAGCTCGTGGGAAGCCCCATCTCGCCGATGAACGTCTGCAGGCGGTCGATGCCCTCGAGCGCCACCGTAAGGTCGTCTTTGCCCTTGGCGTCGACGTCCCACACCTCGCGTGCCCAGCGGGCGAACTGCGCGGGCGCCTCGGGGGCCAGGTGGCGGTAGAGCGCAGGGTGGATGACCGCGAGGCCCATTCCGTGGTTGGTGTGGGTGTACGCGCCGTACTGGTGCTGGATCATGTGCGCCTGGAAGTCCGTTGATTTGCCGATCTTGAGCACGCCGTTCTCGGCCATGGCGGAGTCGTATACGAGCTCGCTTCTAGCATCGAGGTTCTGGTCGTCGTCCGCGATGATCCGCATGTTGCGGATGACGTTACGCTGGATGGCGAGGTTGATGTCGTCGGTGACATTGCGCCCGCGCGGGCTTCCGAAATAGCTCTCCATGCAGTGCGAGAGCGTGTCGAACGCGCAGCTCATGAACTGCGCGTGCGGTACGGTGAGCGTGAGTGCCGGGTCGAGCGCCGTCCACATGGGCATCGCCCCCAGATAGGCGCCCTTCACGTGCGTCTCCTCGTTGGTGATAACGGCGCCGTTGTTCTGCTCGGCGCCCGTGCCGGAGAGCGTAACGATGCAGCCCATGGGGATGAACGAGCTCGGCATCTTGCCGTCGGCGTGCTCGAACGTCTCGATGTCCTCGTCAAGCATCGCCTGCGCGGAGACCACCTTGCAGCAGTCGAAGACCGACCCGCCGCCGACGGCAAGAATGAAGTCGACCTGCTCCTCGCGTGCGAGCGCGGCGCCTTCCTGGCACTTCTCGTAGGTCGGATTGGGCATGATGCCGCCGAAGTCCACCACGCGCTTGCCCGCGCTCGTGAGCTTATCGACCACGTGGCCGTAGACGCCGGTTCGCTTGACCGAACCTCCGCCGTAGGCGAGCATCACTGTCTTGCCCATGGCACCCATCTCGGCGTCGAGCGCCTGGTCCATGGCCCCCTCGCCGAAGTAGTTCCCGACCGGGTAGTCGTACGTGAATGAGTTCATGACAATTCCTCCTAGTAAGTTATCAGTGCGGTCTGACCGCTCGTCTACACGTTGCGCACGAGCCCGGACATCCATTCGATGGTGGCGGGGTCGTGGTGGTCAAAGAACGCGCTGCGCCCGGTGTCGAGCGCGGCGATGGCGACCATCTCGTCGTCGCCCAGCGCGAAGTCGAAGACGTCGAAGTTCTGCTCCATGCGATCGCGGTGCGTGCTCTTAGGGATGCAGACCACACCGCGCTGCAGCAGCCAGCGCAACACGACCTGGGCGACCGTCTTGCCGTGCGCCTCGCCGATGCGAGCGAGGACCTCGTTGCGGAAGAGGTCGTTTCTGCCCTCCGCAAAGGGCGCCCAGCCCTCCATGGCCACCTCCTTGCCGGCCATGTACTCCTGCGCCTCGCGCTGCTGAAAGAACACGTTGCACTCGACTTGGTTCACGGCGGGGGCGATGCGGTTGAACGAGATGAGGTTTGCGAGGTGATCGGGGTAGAAGTTAGCTGTACCTATGGCGCGGATAACGCCCTGCTCGTAGAGCTCCTCCATGGCGCGCCACGCGCCGAAGACGTCGCCGAACGGCTGATGGATGAGGTAGAGGTCGACGTAGTCGAGCCCCAGCCGCTTGAGCGACGCGTCAAAGCCGCGCTTGGCCCCCTCGTAGCTCACATCCGACATCCACAGCTTGGTCGTCACGAACACCTCGTCGCGCGGCAGGCCGCTCGCACGAATGGCGGCCCCGACCGCCTCTTCGTTGCCGTAGCTCGCGGCCGTGTCGAGCAGCCTGTAGCCGACCGAGAGCGCGTCTTCCACGGCGCGCTGGCATTCCGCGGCGTCCGGGATCTGGTACACGCCGAAGCCGAGCTGCGGCATCCTGACGCCGTTGTTCAAGGTGATGTAGTCCATGGTGCCTTCCTTTCTCGCAACTTGACATATCCAACATACGAGGGGCGCCGCGCCGGCGGAAGTTTCCGTTGGTGAGGGTTCTATAACGCTGGGGTGCGCACGGGGTTATAACCCGCGGGTTCAGGGCACCGCACCAAAGGGGGATTCCGCCGAGCGCTTCGCGGTCGTACGCTTGGCGATGAGGGAGCACAAGCCACCGACAGGGGATGTGCCTAACGGAGCTCGATGAACGGGCGGACGTGGGCGTCGCAAACAAATGACGGATATCATAGACAGGGAGAACAGGAATGAACAAGCGCGTTCTGGGAAAGAGCGGCATCGAAGTCAGCCCGCTCGGTATGGGCTGCATGGGAATCACGCACGCGAGCGGAGACCCGATGCCCGGCGACGAGGCCGCGAGCGTCGTCCGTCAGGCCCACGAGATGGGCTATACCTTCTTTGACACGGCGGAGTGCTACGTTGGCACGTGCGCCGACGGGACCGAGGCGCACAACGAGGACGTGGTGGGCAAGGCGCTCGCGCCCGTGCGCGACGAGGTTGTCATTGCCACCAAGTTCGGCGTCACGCACGCCCCGGACAAGACCATCCTCGTGGACTCGCGCCCCGAGGTTATCCGCATCTCGGTGGAGAAGAGCCTGCGCCGGCTGCGCACCGACCACATCGACCTCTACTACCAGCACCGAATCGACCCAAAAGTCGAGCCCGAGGTCGTTGCGGGCACCATGGCAGACCTTATCAAAGAAGGTAAGATCCGCGCCTGGGGAATCTCCGAGGCGACGGAGGAGTACCTGCGTCGCGCCGATGCGGTGTGCCCCGTCTCCGCCGTCCAGAACCGCTACTCCATGATGGCGCGCTGGAACGAATCCCTGTTCCCCGTGCTCGAGGAGCTGAATGTCGCCCTCGTGGCGTTCTCTCCCATGGCGAACGGCTTTCTGACGGGCGCGTACAGCCACAACACCAGATTCGAGGGCGCCCAAGACTACCGCGATGGCATGCCGCAGTACACGGAGGAAGGCGAAAGGCGCGCCGAGCCCCTCATGCGGTTCGTTCGCGAGCTGGCTGAGCTGCACGCGGCGACGCCCGCCCAGGTCTCCCTTTCCTGGATGCTCGAGAAGAAGCCCTATATCATTCCCATCCCGGGCAGTCGCAAGCCCGAACGACTGCTCGAGAACCTCGGCGCCGCCGAGGTCGGGCTCACCGACGATGAGGTTGCCAAGATCGACGGGCTGCTCAACGGACTCGACCTCATGGTCTTCGGCGGGCACACGGTAAGGTAGGGAGCCATGAACATTAGACCCTATGTCGTCTGTCACGTCTTTGCCGGGCTCAACGGGCGTATCGACGGCGCGTACATGCTCGACCCCGCCGCCTCGCCCGCACGCGCCGCGTACTCTCGCATGCAGGTCGAGTTCGGGGCGGACGCCGTGGCGTACGGGGCCGTGACCACGAAGGGCTTCGTCGGGTCGCGCCTCCTTGCGCTCGATACCCACGGGAGCGCGCCCAAGGGGGACTTCGTGGCGCCTTATGACGAACGATCGTTCTACGTCTCCGTCGACCCCGTCGGGGAGATTGCATGGGAGTCTGCGACCTATCGTCGCGCCGGCCATGCGGACGCGCATGTCATCGAGGTCCTCACCGAGGCGGCATCGCCGGCGTATCGCGACTATCTGCGAGAGCGCGGCGTCTCATACGTGCTTGCCGGCTCGCGCGGGTTAGACCTCCCGCTCGCCCTGCGCAGGCTGCGCGAGCTTTTCTGCATCGAGCGCCTGCTCGTGTGCGGCGGCGGAAAGACGGACATGTCGTTTCTTGCCGCGGGCGTGCTTGACGAGCTGAGTCTCGTTCTCTCCCCGACGGTCTCGGGGGAGCCCGAAACGGCTTCCGTCTTCGACGAGATGCCTCGCTCAGCCGGCGGTTCGCACGCATTCTCGCTCGAGCGCGTCGAGCGCCTTGCCGGCGACGGCCTCCACCTCGTCTATCGAGTGCGGCGATGATGTCGCGCCGTTCGTTTCTGGAGGCTGCCGTGTGGTTGGCCGCTGCGGGCAGCCTTGCCGGCTGCTCGTCGGACGGGACCGCCGGGGTCGCGCGCGGCTCCGCTCCGGGCACGGTCACGGCGGACACTCCCATCTACGGCGTCATCAACAACCCTTTGCTCGATGGCTACGGGCGGTTGCTCTTCCCCACAACGCTCCATCCGCCGACGGAGGATATGACGCTCGACGACCTTCCCGCTTGCCTGCCGTGGTACTCGGAGATCCATACGAGCACCACGGTCGACGTCGTCAGCTATCTGCTGTCAGAGCGCGCAGTGGAACGGACGGTCTTCTACGACATCTACACGGATGCCGAGAAAGCCGACGACCCCTCGCTCGCCAACACGGGGCTCTTCCGCTTCGCTGCCGAGGGAGCGGGCGGCGCGTCTGCACCGTTTGCCGTGGTAAGCGCGGGCGGCGGATTCGCCTACGTCGCTGCCATGCACGACTCCTTCCCGCACTGCCTGCACCTGGCCCGTTCCGGCGTCAACGGGTTCGCGGTCATCTACCGGCCGGACGCGCAGCTCGCCTGCGAGGACTTGGCCCGCGCCGTCTCCTTCATCTTCGAGCACGACGACGAGCTCAACGTGGACACGTCGGGCTATTCACTGTGGGGCGGCTCGGCCGGTGCGCGCATGACGGCATGGGTCGGCGGCTACGGCCCGGCCGCCTTTGGCGCGCCGGCAACGACGCCCCGACCCGCGGCGGCCATCATGCAGTACACCGGCATGAGCGAACTGACGGGTGCCGACCCCGCGACCTACGCCTGCGTAGGTGATCGCGACGGCATCGCCAGCTGGCGCACAATGCAGGGACGCATCGACGCGCTCGCCAAGACGGGCGTGCCCACGGAGTTTCGTGTTTACGAAGGCCTGAGCCACGGCTTTGGCCTGGGTGTCGACACCGTGGTAGAGGGCTGGATCGACGATGCCCTCGCGTTTTGGAAGGCGCAGCGATGAGGATGGCAAGACGTACACACCCCACGGTTATAAGCTGCTTACGAGCGGGAACTTCTCGCCGGATCTTCTCACGCCTATGGTAAAGGCGGTATCAGACAATACGTAAGGAGTGAGACGTATGATTCTCTTCATCAACGGAAGCCCCAACAAGGATGGCAACACGGCGCGCCTGGCGCGCGAGCTCATCGGCGATCGCCCGTACGAGCAGCTGAATCTTGCCGAGCACAAGGTCTACGGCTACGGCCAGAGCTACGGCGACGATGACTTCGAGGACGTGCTCGCGCGCATCGAGGCGGCGGACACCCTGGTTGTGGGGTCGCCCGTCTACTGGCACAGCCTCTCCGGCATGCTGCGCAACCTGCTCGACCGCTTCTACGGTCCGGTGCGCGAGGGCAGTATGAGCGGCAAGACGCTCTATTTCGTGTTCCAAGGTGGCGCGCCCACGCGCGAGATACTCGATTGGGGCGAGTACACCATGAAGCGCTTCGCCGCGCTCTACGGCATGACCTACGGCGGCATGGTCGACAACACGCACGAGGCAAGGGCGCTCTCGAAGAAGCTCGCGTAGTCCCGACTTGCGTAACCCAGTTCGGCGGCGGTGGGCCCGTGAAGACGGAGGCCCACCGCCCCTTTTCGTTCGCCTAGCGTATGATCGGACGGGCGCTGCGGACGACTACCCGCATGAGCAGGGCACCCAGAAATGCGAAAACATCTGAACCACAAGCAGGGTCGCAAGGACTATGTCGACCGTGTGGCGCAGCGCCCTTCTCGCCAGTCCCTTTATTCTCCGCGTCATGAGAACAGCCATCCCATGATGTCCTCGTCACGGGCAAAGAGGTAGCCGCCCGCCCCGTGCTGGCCCGCGTCCGCAGCAAAGCCCCGCTCGGTGAAGTAGCTCGTGGGCTTGACATCGAGCACGACCAGCTCGTTGATGCGCTCCTCGGAAAGCCCACGAGCTCGATAGGCGGCGCGAATCTCCTCGTACGCCTCGCGCGCGGGCCCGGAGCCGTAATAGTCATCGTTCTCGCCGATAGCCATATACACGGGAACCTCGGCTGTGGTGAACGTCTCGATGTCGCCGTCCCAGCGCGAGATGGTGTGAAGCGCGCGTCGGTAGAGCTCGGGGCGCGTTCCCAAGACGATGGAGATGGTCTCGCCGCCGCCCGAGCATCCGCTCAGGTACACGTGGTCCGCATCGATGCTGTAGGCACCGAGCAGCCATTCGGTGAGCTCCACCACGTCTGACGCCGATTGCTCACCCCAGTCGTCGAGCTGGGGCGAGGCCACGATCATGTCGGCGATGTAGTCGTTTGCCACGAAGGGGTAGTCCTCCCGAAGATTCGCCCCCACGCCCTGGAAGTAGAGCCCCTCCCAGCCGGGGCAGGCCACGTAGAGCGCATAGGGCACGGACCCGTCGTAGGAGTCCGGCACATGGAGCGAGAAGTGCAGCGTCCTGCCCGATGGCGTCTGCAGGGCGTCGTCAACGACGAAGCTGCGGTCTGTCTGCGACCCCTCCGTGAGGATGTAGCCGCCAGGCTCACGGACATCCGCGCAGCCGACCAGGCCTCCCCCGAGTACTAGCCCGCCCGCAGCGAGCGCGGCAGCCTCGATAAAGGACCTGCGTGAAAGATGGCTCACGTGCATAGTTTCTCTTTCTGAATGAATCAAGCCGAGGCCGCAGACTTTCGACATGGCGAGAAGCGCATCAGCGGCCGCTGTTGGCCTCTTGCAGCTCGGCAAGGGTCACGTGCTCGTTGCGGAAGCGCGCCGCGGGATTCTTGTCGCCCGCCGCGCAGGTGATGGCGTGCGCGGGACAGGCGTGCATGCAGGCAAGGCAGGCGTTGCAGCCAAAGCCCACCTGCGCGTTACGGACGGCCTTGCCGCCCTCGAGAGCGATGCAGCCAGCCGGGCACACCTTTGCGCACGCCCCGCATCCCATGCACTTCTTGGAATCAAAGGTCAGGAATCCGCCCAGCGCCGCCGGCTCGAAACGCAAGCCTCGGCTCATGAACTGCTCGTGCGCCGCGCGGTCCTCGTTGGTCACCGGCTCGATCCAGCGGCGGCGCGTGGCCACGTCCGCGCGGATGCGCTCGAGATTCTCGCCTATCTTCTTCTCGGGGATGCGGGCGCGCTGCTCGTCCATGTCGAAGTTGGGCAGCCAGTTGTCCACCATGAGGAGCGTGGTCACGTAGGCAGGGTCGAGCCCCGCCGCCCGCGCATCCTCCAGGCACAGCTCGACGGCGTTGGCGTGTCGGTTGCCGTAGGTGCAAACGAAGTAGAGGTAGGGCGTGTCGAGCGTCGCGCGCTCGAGGAACGTCTTCACCATGTCGGGCATCATGTGCCCATAGATGGGGTACACGATACCAATCGCATCGTCCGCGTAGGCGAGTTCGCCCTTGCGGCGCAGCTCCTGCGGGATGCTCAGGACCCTCTCGCCCTCCGCGGCCAGCTCGCGCGCCACGTAGAGGCAGTTGCCCGTCCCGGTGAAGTATGGGATCATTCGAAACCCCCAGATTGTCAGCGGTCTGCCATCTCTAATTGCTTATGCCAGGCCGAGACCGGTGACCCAATCACGAATCCCGGACTCGTCCGCACTGGACGAGAAGCGCTGACCCTCCTGCCACTCCCCGCTGCCCGCGGCCTCGGCGAGTAGCTCGCCGCTCCGGCCAAGACCCGAGGAGGAAGAGGTGCAGAACGGGACCACCGTCTTGCCGTCCCAGTCGTTGCCTGAGATGAAGTTGTCGATGGGCCAGGCTGCGATGCCCCACCAGATGGGGTACCCCACGAGCACGGTGTCGTAGTTCTCCCAGCCGTTCGGCGTGACCTGCGTAAGCTCGACGTCGCGCAGGCTCTCGTCCTCGTGCTCGCGGGTCACGCGGCTGCTGTCGTCGGTCCAGTCGAGGTCATCGTCGGAGTAGGGCTCCGTAGGCGTCACCTCAAAGAGATCGGCGCCGAGCTCGTCGGCGATGGTCTGAGCTACGGCAGCGGTGTGGCCCTGTGCCGAGTAATAGGCCACGAGGACACTGCCGCCTGCAGCGGGCGCGGCGGCGGGCTGGTCCTCGGCGGCGGCTTGGTCGCCGTCACCCTGGCTGCAACCGGAGAGCATCGTTGCGCACAGCGCGGCTCCGAGCAGGAAGTTTCTTCTGGTCACGGTCGGGTTTGCGGTCATGGGACATCTCCTTCGTTGGCTTGGTTGGTCCGTTATCGTCTGAGCGCTACTCCTGCGCGTCGAAATCGGGGCGTATGGCCAGGTAGCCCGCGAGCGTTTCCTCAGTGGCGGTGTAGTAGGTCATGGTCCCGTCGAGCTTGGCAATCTCAGCCATCTCGTCTTCGGTGAGGGAGAAGTCGAAGATGTTCGCGTTGTCGGCGATGTGGGCGGGGTTCTTGGAGCCGGGGATGATGGAGGTGCCCATTTGCACGTGCCAGCGCAGGATCACCTGGGCCGGGGTCTTGCCGTACTTCTCGGCGAGAGCGACGAAGACGGGCTCCTCCAGAAGACCTTTGTCGCCGTGGCCGAGCGGGTACCACGCCTCGATCACCGTGCCGTACGGCGCAAGGTAGGCGCGCAGGTCGCGCTGGGCGTGGTAGGGGTGGCACTCAACGGTCACGAGCTGCGGCTTGATGTCGGCGACCTCGATGACTTCGGCGATCTTGTCTTGCGGGAAGTTGGAGAGGCCGAGGGCGCGCACCTTGCCCGCGCGGTACGCCTCCTCCATCGTGCGCCACGCGGCCAGGTAGTCGCCTACCGGCTGGTGCAGGATGAGCATGTCGACGTAGTCGAGCCCTAGGCGCTGGAGCGTGGCGTCCACCGCCGGCATGCCCGCGTCGTAGACACTCGGCCAGAGCTTGGTGGAGACGAAGATTTTGTCGCGGGCGATGCCGCTTTTGGCGATGGCACGGCCCACGGCGCGCTCGTTCATGTAGGCGTTGGCGGTGTCGATGTGCTCGTAGCCAGCCGCGAGCGCGGCGGTTGCGGCCGCCTCGGCCTCGGCCGGGGTCATGAGGAAGGTGCCCAAACCCTCGATGGGCATCTCGACGTCGTTGTTGAGCTTCAGATATTCCATGGGCTCCTCCTTAATGGTGACTTTTCGAATACAAGGCTACGGCGTTTACTGACGTGCGAGAAGTTCACGTTGGAATGATGGATATAACCATGGGGTATATACGGCACATAATGCGTGACAGGAGGATCGATGTACAACCCACAGCTTGACACTTTCATCCGCGTGGCGGAGGCGGGCAGCTTCTCCAAGGCGGCACAAGAGTCCTTCATCACGCCCACGGCCGTCATCAAACAGATGAACCTGCTGGAGTCGCGGCTAGGCCTTACGCTGTTCCACCGATCGCATCAGGGGCTTTCGCTTACGCGAGCAGGCAGGTCGCTGCTCGCCGACGCCCGCCATATCGTGCAGTACTCTCAAGAATCAATCGCACGCGCCCGCATCGCCGAGCGCGGAGAGAAGCGCATCATCCGCGTGGGAGTGTCGCTCATGACGCCCAGCACGCCGCTCACGAAGCTGTGGCCGAAGGTGAAGGAACGTTGCCCTGGCATGAGCCTTCAGGTGGTCACGTTTGAAAACACACCCTCGGCGGCGCGCGGCTTGGCGAACCTCGGGCAAGACATGGATATCGTGGTGGGGATTTTCGACGATGCCTTTCTTAAAGAGCGCGGGTGCCTGGGCCTCGAGCTTTCGCGCGAGCCGCTCTGGTGCGCCGTTCCCGTCGACAACGAACTCGCCAAACGCGACATCGTCACATTCGACGACCTCCACAATCACAGTCTTATGCTTATACGCCGGGGCTGGAACGCCGAAATCGACCGCGTACGCGACGAGATACTCTTGCATCATCCTGAAATCGCGCTCGTAGACTTCCCACAATATCGGGCGGAGGTGTTCAATCGCGGCGCGAACGAGGACCTCGCGCTTGCGACGTTGCCGTTGTGGGCCAACGTCCACCCCATGCTCAAAACCGTCCCTACCGATTGGGACTGTCTCGTGTCTTACGGGCTGCTTCATTCGCTGCAGCCCGCAGGCCATGTGCGGGAGTTCCTCGATGCGGTGTCTGCCGTGCTCGAGGCAAAGCATCGATAGGCAATCGCGAGCAGATGCGCTTATGCCTATGGGGACAACGGGAACTGGCTTCTGAACTCGCGTTTTGATACCGTCGAGTACCGCCTGATGCTGTTTCGGCGTCGCCATGGAGCAAAGTCCCTTGAGCATCGGGCGGCATTATTGAGCGTGGGCGTTATCGTAGGTATCTTTGATCTCTTCCGGCAAATTGTCGGGAATCAGCGCCTTCAGTCTATCCTCGTTGCCATCTTGGATCGCCTGCTCGTAGTACCAGCATTTGAACTTCAACATATCCAGCGCACGGTTCATCTTCGCGATCTCCGACTCCATGTGGGCCTTCCGCTCCTCGAACATGGCCTTGCGCTTGGGATATGTCGATGGGCCTTCCGCACACCATTCCATGAACAGCCGGATGTCTTTGATTTCCATTCCAGCCTTCTTCAGGCATTCGATGACCCGAAGCGCCTCGAGTTCCGTATCGCCGAATCGGCGAATGCCGGACGTCCGCTCCAGTTCCGGGAACAATCCCTGCTTGTCGTAATAGCGCAGCGTGGAAACGGGCAGACCGAACATATCCGCCACCAGTCCGATTGTGTACATGGTCCCTCCGGACAAATCTCGAATTAACTCCTTGACCTAAAGTTAGGTTTAGGTATTACCTTCATTCTCGTCAATATATATAAGGAGTGCAAGGGGTATTCCGTAATGAGCAAAACGGTTTTGATAATCTCTTCAAGCCCTCGAAAGAATGGCAATTCCGAGACGTTGGCGGATGCTTTCGCCGGCGGCGTGAACGAAGTGGGCGAAATCGCCGGGCATCCCGCTCTTGAGCAGGCGCGACGAATGGGCATGGGAGTCTAGGCGCGGCTTAGCTGCGCGGAAGCAGTTTTGCACTCAAAACCATCGACAGGAGGAATCAAACATGACGATCAAGCAGACGGCGGGCAGAGATGCCCTGGGGGATTTTGCCCCCAAATTTGCACAGCTCAATGACGATGTGCTGTTCGGCGAGTTATGGAGCCGAGAAGACAGGCTTTCCCTTCGAGACCGCAGCGTGGTGACGGTGGTTGCCTTGATGGCACAGGGGCTGACGGACTCCTCGTTCCAATATCATCTGATGTCCGCAAAGAACAACGGGGTGACCAGGGCTGAGATAGCGGAAATCCTTACGCATGCGGCGTTTTATGCGGGATGGCCCAAGGCGTGGGCGGCCTTTCGCATGGCGAAGGAGGTCTGGGCAGATGATGATGCCGCTGATGCAAGAGCTGAGCATCAAAACGAGATGGCCTTTCCTATCGGTGTCCCCAACGACGCGTTTGCGAAGTACTTTATCGGGCAAAGCTACCTCGCGCCCCTTTCCACCGAGCAGGTCGGCATTTACAACGTTACGTTCGAGCCCGGCTGCCGCAACAACTGGCATGTCCATCACGCCAAAAGCGGTGGCGGACAGATCCTCGTCTGCGTGGCTGGTCGAGGTCTTTACCAGGAATGGGACAAACCGGCACAGGAGCTGTGCCCTGGCGATGTAGTAAATATTCCCGCGGGCGTAAAGCACTGGCACGGTGCGGCGCCCGACAGCTGGTTCTCCCATCTCGCGGTGGAGGTTCCGGGCGAGGATGCCTCCAACGAGTGGTTGGAGCCCGTGGACGACGAGCAATACCTTAAAGCGGCTGACAAGGAGGCTTAAATACCTTCGCCGTCCGTGCCGCCGAGAGCAGTGCGCCCAAATCGGCCTGAATCGCCTCCGCCTTGCTTCCAAGCTGCAGCGGAGCCGAATCGCTCGAGATGTTTACGCTCAGCAGGTGCGCATCCGGCAGCTTTGCGGTCATGCTCCAGAACGGGAGCGTGATGATGCCGGGGGTCATCTCGCCCACGCCGAGCTCCAGCAACAGCACGCGGCTACTACCGCGCTCGCGCACGAAGCGCTCGTATCGCCCGAGGCCCTCGCGCCATGCCGCACCCTGCAGAAACGTGTCGTCGCGCACCCACGGCACAAGCTGCCAGCCGCAGTGCGGGCATCGGGGGACATCCTCGCTGCGGATCTCGAACCCCGCCATGCCCGCGAGCATGCGCTCGACGTAGGGTCCCGCGTCGAAGAGCTCGTCGCAGCATGGCTGCTTGCATTGAAGGTGCGCGAAGCTTCCCTGATAGTTGCAGGTCCTCTCGGCGGGAAATGTCTTTTCGACCTGGGTGTCCACATTGATGCTCAGGATGAAGTAGTCCTTATGACCGATGAGGGACCGCAGGTCGAGATAAGGCTGCGATGTCGGCTCGCGCAGCATGAAATCGAAGTATCGCGCGTAGTAGGCCCATTGCTGCTCGAGGCTGGGGTAGAGGTGGTAGAAGCCGTCGAAAAGGCTCTTGAAGCCAAAGGCTTGCTGCCAGTCCGCCATTCCTGCGCGCGTCATGCCCGCGCGGTTGTAATGGTTGAACCCGGCGGCGCTCGACATGCCCGAGCCGATGCCAACGATGATGGCGTCGGCATCGTCGATAAGGCTTCGAAGCCTACGCGCTTTCCTCTCTAGAGACGGCATTGGGCGATCTCCTCGAAAGCCGGGGTCATATCGCCGTCAACGAGAATTGTCACGCACGATGCGTCGGGCGCCATAGCCTGGCTGTAGTTGAATACGATGTAGGTGGCGTGCTCGCAGGCGTTCGCAATCTGGGCGAGCATGCGCTTTATGACGCCGTTGCGCACCCCCACGCCAAGTTCGAGGATGGCGACCCTGCCGTTGCGATGGGCTTGCACAAGGCGCTCGAGCTCTTCGAGCTGTGCCATGGCGAGGGTATCTGGATGGGCGAGACGCCGCTCGTCAATCGACGTGCGTATGCTCCCCTCCGTTTCGAGCACGCTGTTCTCGTTGAACCCTGCACGTGCGAAGTGTCCGTCGATATTGCACGTGATCACGAAGGTGTCAGCGTGCTCCGTAAGATGCCGCAGCCTGTTCATGAGCGGGCTGGGTTCATACTCGACATACTCCTTTTGATGGAACCGCTCGGCCCATCGGCCTCGTACGTTTGCATCTGGAGAGGCGAGCCCCTGCAGTATGCAGCCGATGCCGTCGGCCTGGGCGAGGTCCCCGTACGCCTCTCGGAAATGGGCGTCGGCGCAGAAGAGATTGAGCCCCTCCGCCATGTCGAGCCCGTTGCTGGCGCCAATGATGACAAGATCCGCCTCGGCAAGTGCCTGGCCGATACGAACCGCTTTTACCGTTTCCATGTGCTACTTACCCAGCGTCTTGCGCACGTCGGCGAGCGCGTCGGCGGTATCGGCACGAACGGCGAGGCCCCGATCATCGATCGCGCGGGGGAGAAACTGCGTCTTGTTGTTTACGGCGATGTAGCTAGCCTGCGGCAACTGCGCCGTGAGGGCCCAGAACGGCTCCTGAATAAACGCGGGCGTCATGCGGCCCACGCCCAGCTCAAGGAAGAGAATCTTCTGCCGCGCGTGCGCGTCGAGCCAGTCGGACACCTTGCGGTACTGCTTCTCGTAGAGCTCGCCCTGCAGGAAGTTGCCGTAGCCGCGAACCCAAGGGAACGCCTCTGCCCCGCAGTGCGGGCAGCGTGGCACGAGTTCTGTCGGAACCTCTAGGCCGTCTCCCATGGCCTCTACCATACGAGAGACCGGCTCGATGGCGTCCCATACCTCGTCCGTACAGCAACGGGAGCACTGGAAGAAGCGGTGGTCGCCTTGGATCTCTGCCACCTTCTCCCAAGGGTAGATTTTCATGAACTGCGTGTCCTGGTTGGTGGTGAGAACGAAGAAGTCTTTCTCGGTAAGAATGGCGTCGAGATTTTTGTAGGGCTCGCGCAGCGGGGCGTTGAGCGTGGTGTCGAGGAAGGTGGCGAGGTATCCCCAGCGCGACTCGGCGGTGGGCCAGCGGTAGGATGACCCTTCAAAAGCGCCCCTGAAACCGTAGCGCTCGGCGAATTTGCCGAAATGCCTGCGATAGGTCGCGTTGTCCTCGTAGTAGAAGTCGCCGCCGCCCGCCGCGGAGAGCCCGGAGGCCCCGCCTACAAGCACGCAATCGGCTTCATCGATCATGCGGGCAAACGTTTTGATTTGCTGGTCGTAGGGCTCGGGCTCGCGGGCACTCAGTTCATAGGGCGTGCCGCCGGTGCGGTAGGCGGCCTGATGGGAAAACGATTGGTTGGTGAGTTCGATAACGAGCCGCTCGTATAGAGTCACTTGATACTCTCTTTCAACTACAATGAACAGGTGTCTATAAAAAGTATCAATGTTGATTTGCGTCAGAGCAATGAACAGTTTCGAGCTGCTGTCGATAAACGAGCGGCTTCTGGATATTGTTGAGCGCTGCAATTGGGGGGCCATGGAATCGGGGAAGATCGATCGTCGCCGACGCTACACGCTCTCGGTTATACGGGAGGCGTTCTTTGCGCTGCTGGCCGAGGTCGGCTTCGCGAAGATGACGGTGGCGGATATCTGCCGCTGCGCTGATATCAACCGTGGCACGTTCTATTTGCACTACGAGGACAAGTTTGCGCTGCTCGACGCGCTTATCGACGAGGCCCTGGCGGCGGCGCCCCCACTCGAGGGAACGGAGGCGGGCGCCCTCTGCCAGCGCCCGCCGGCAAACGATGACTATTATCTGCTCTACTCGGATGACGATGCGTACACCCGGGTGGCACAGCGCGTCGTCGAGCGCGGCGCTGAGCAGATGGTCCCCTCTATCATGGAGAAGACCGGGCTTTCGCGCGAGGACGCCTATCTGCTCTTCGTCCACAACGTCCAGGGAAATCTCGCGGTCAACCGCCTGCTCGGTTGGAGGCGAGGGCCCGAGTTCGCCCACGCCCAGGAGCTGCTCAGCGCCTATTCCGAAGGGGGTATGCGGGCGGTATCGGCCCCTTGCACACCGATCGCGAATTAGAACATGATAGCGTCGTCGGCCGTGAAGGCATCGAGGGATCCCTGCTTGACCTGAATGCAGACGTATGTGATGCCCGAGTCGGATGCGGCGCGGAACTGACGGTGTGCGGCGGGGGAAATGCGCAGCCAGTCGCCGGCTGCAAGCTCGATATCCTCACCGTCGATCGTGACCGAGCCGGCGCCTTCGAGCACGCCATAGATCTCCTCGTTTTTCTTGTGTGCATGGACGAACGGAACGCCAGCGCCGGCGGGAAGATTGTTGACACTCACCTCTGCCCCGGTAAGCCCGAGCACTTCATGCAGCTCGACACGGCTCTCATTGCCGATGTGGGTCTTTGCGTAATTGGCCATAATGGTTCCTCTCTTGGGGTTGATTTACCTTGCAGGCATCTCCTGCCTGAGTTATATTCAACGCGAAGGCGCATACAAATACGAGTACGCACATATTTGTAACTGCGTACTTTTTTGTGAAACCGGTATGGTCAAGGAGGTTGGGTCTCCCATGATGGCGAAAGAGGAGCTTCCGGAGTGTCCGGTCGCAACGGCGGTAGCGCTCATTGGCGGCAAGTGGAAGCTGCTCATTATCCGTAACTTGCGCGTACGCCCTTGGCGTTTCAACGAGTTGCGCCGCAACCTTGAGGGGATCTCTCAGAAGGTGCTTACCGACAGCCTGCGGCAGATGGAGGATGACGGGCTGGTCTTTCGCCATGACTATGGCGAGAATCCTCCCCGCGTTGAGTATGGCCTTACCGAGCTCGGCCGCCAGATGATGCCCATCATGGACTCGCTCGCAGACTTCGGCGCCTATTACAAGACGGTCGTTTCGTAGCGGACACGCTGCTTAGGGGGCGGAGAACCGCTACGAGTACGGTAGCGGTACTCCTACGGCTGATGTCGTTCCCGCAGGATTAGAGCGGAAGGAGACTGCAATGGGGTCGTCCGCCCCACAAGAAGGCCCTCCCTTCCCGGTATGGCGCCGACATGCGCACGCCGGCTCAAACTGCTCGATGCGCGAAGTGTTGTTATGGCTTCACTCAGCCTGCGGACGCCCAATCATCCGCGCACCACATTCTGTCTGTGTGAATGGCGTATTTGTTTTAGCTAGCGGTTGCGACGCCTTGTTGCGGAAATACCAACTGCTGCAACTGCGCCACCGGCAACACTCAGGGCGACAGCCATCGCACCGTTGTCGCCCGTCGCGGGTAGGGTGGTCCCGGCTGGTTTAACTGCCGTTACTGCCTTGGTGGAAACGGGATTTGCTGCGGGTTTTTCTGTCTTGGGCTGCGGTGTGGGCTCGGGCTTGGTTTCCGGTTCGGGTTTGACCTCTGGGATCGGCTTAACACTTGGATCGGGTTTGGAACCGCTCGTATCGGTTGCAATCAAGTGCACGTCGCTGTCGAAGACGTAGCGGATGTAGTAATCGTGCCGCGTCTCGTGCATAATCCCCTGCCCGCTGTCGAAGTCGCGGTCAACGTGTGTGCCAAGGTGGGTTGAGCTGATGAGGTTCAGCCTGTAAGGGATTTGGTCGTCGGCGTAGCCGCCTGTAAAGACTGCGGTTGCTCTAACGTGATTGTCGATCATGGTCAGGGCAATAGAGACGCTGGCCTCTTTGGGGTTCTCGGTTTTTATAAGGCCTTCGGTATCGGTGTCGATCTTGAAGAGATGGACGGTGTCGTTAAGCCCGTAGATGAAGTCCTCGGGTTTGTCGGGGAAATCGTATACAAACGCCTCATTCTGGACCAACATGAAGGCAGGAGGGAGCTCCAGGTCATAGTTATGGTCGACAACGGTGGTAGCTGTGAGGCTGCCTTCCGCGTTGGCTTCGCCGCAGGTAATGGGTGCTGCGACATCGGTTTCGGGCATTTCTGTCGCCAGTGCTGCGTAGGGTAGCAAAAGCAGTCCTGCCACAAGAATGCTTACTCCGAAGGCGGCGATTCTGGCGTCTGCATGACGCTTGACGTCGCGGATAGACAGGCCAGTCCGTTTGTTATGGGTCTGCGGTGCAACATGCTGTCCATACATAAGACGCTCCTTGTTCGTAGGCCGGTTTCCGCGGATCTATATTGCGCCTAGCCGATGCGGCTAGGCTCTTTCACGCGAACGCTTATGCGAGCAGGGAGAAAGCTCAAGCTAATTTTCCCACAGTCGATACTTTGCGAGCAACGATTTGCTGTTCAATTCTCGGAGAGAGAATCAAGGTGGCCGAGGAGTTATCAGGCAATGAGATTGTGTCCAGAGAACACGAACAAGAGATGTGGTCTGCAGACGACTGAATAGCTCCATCTGTTTTGGTTACAACGAAATGTGTGCCGCGCGCCTGCGGCATGAAGGAGGGAGATTTCTATGAAAATCGTTGTATTGAGCGGCAGCCCGCGTAAGGGCGCCAATACCGACACCATGGTCGAGGCGTTTGCCGAGACCGCGCGCGGGGTCGGCAATACGGTCGAGGTCGTCCGCGTTGCCGGCAAAAAGATTGCCGGCTGCTTGGGATGCCAGTACTGCTTTACCCATGAGGGCACCTGCGTGCAGAAGGATGACATGGCCGACGTGATCGAGTCGCTGAAAGGCGCCGATATGGTTGTCTTCGCTTCGCCCATCTACTGGTTTGATATCACCGCGCAGGAGAAGGCCGCCATCGACCGCCTGTACGCCTTCGGTGCCACGGGCTTCCCGTTCACCAAGACGGCCCTTTTGCTCGATAGCCACAGCGAGGGCGTCTATGATGCGGCGATCGCTATGTACAAGTCAACCTGCGCGTACTGCAAGTGGGAGGACCAGGGCATTGTCACCATCAGCGGCATGACCGAGCGCGACAGCATGGCCTCCTCGCCCAAGTTGGAAGAGGTGCGAGAGCTCGCCCGCAAGCTTGCCTAAGGACAAGAAGAGTGCATGGCAATCGGTGTTGGTGGAAATGCTTGCTATCCTTACCAAGAGGATTGCTGATTGCCATGCATAGTTGCTGACATTTTCTTTTGCAACTTTTGCTATTTTTTGCAAGTTTTGCTATCAGCTGTAGCTGACCTTTATCTGAGGAACGATCCTTGATTTATTGCTTATCGTTGGTAACTGTCACAGTCGAAATGTCTTCGCGGCAGCCGATCGGCTCTTGTCGAGCTCCTTCAGTCGGGAGAGGCAGCGGTCCAGAAACCCGCTCCTGGCTTGCGCGGCAAGGAGTCCGTCGCAGAAGCGGTCGCCACGAACGCACCACGTGATGCATGCACGTATCAGATTAATGTCCCCATGGTCGATGTCGCAGCTGTCTATGCCTTCCGAGGTGTCGATGCTATGGCGTTCGAGCGTCTCGAAGTAGCTGGTGTCCGCGAACCCGTCCAGTTCATAGAAATCGTCGACGAAATCCTCGAGTCCGAGCGTTCCGCCCCCAAGCTCGACATTCATGTTTCTGTCCGCCAGCTTGCCAGCGTACTTGGTTAGTCTTTCGAACATGTTCGCTCTTTAGCTCAAAAGTCCGTTGTCGCCCAGGTAGTCCACGAAGGCATCGATGATCCGTGCCGTGCGAGTCGCGATGTCTATTTCGGTGAAGTCTCCCATGACTTGTGTCAGGCGCTTGAGTTCCGCGATCTTTGTTCCGGCTTTTCGCTTGCCATTGCCGTCGGTGTATCCCTCATAGTACTTGCGCTTGTCGCAGAATCTGTAGTCGGCCGCGCGGATGTTTACACGCTTCTCGAGCAGTGCCTTGTTACCCAGCGCCTCCAGGTTGGATTGGTCGACGAGCGGGTCTATCTCGTTGCGCTTCTTGGCATAGATGTGCTCAATTTCGAGCGTGGTGTCCAGGTCCATGAGCGGTTGATCTGGGTCTGCGTACGCCCACCAAGTGAGCATGGACTTCGTTACAGGCCTGCCGTTAGCGAACACGTAGGTTCGGAATCGCTCAGTAATATTTGCGCGATTGAAGTGGTGGTTAGGAAACTCCACCGGGCGGTGCTCCACGATGTTGATCATCTCGGGATACACTGGCGAACGCAGCGCGTTCACGCCGGGACGCTCAATGGCGTAGGCGAAAATGAATGCCGTGATCTTGTTTAGAAAGCCGTAGAGTGCCTCGTCGTCGAGGACACCCTTGCTCTCGCTGTTGGCAAGGAACCAGACGCTTAGCAGATAGGTCCACATACCGTTGGGGGCGTAGTTCAGCACGAAGAGCCTGCGGAGCACGCGCTCGCTGAATCCTTCCTGCGCGTCGACGCGTTTCCAGAAGCCGAGCAGGGCCTCAAGATCGCCGAGCGTGGCGTCCTCCTTGAGTATGGCGTAGCCATCGGCACCGAAGAAGTCGCGCAACGATGCGGTGGTCGTGTCGCGGATGCCTTTCTTCGCGCGGCGGTAGTACATATAGCGCGTAAATAGCTCATCGGTTGGTGTACCGCGCATGGGCCGGAAGATAGCGTTCGCTCCCTCCTCGAGTCCCTTCCAGCGACGGATGAACTCATCCTTGCGCCCCGTGTCGGAATAATGCTTGTAGAACTGGCTCTTGAAGATGTCGGCATCCGAGAGAGGCAACCCTCGGTCGTTTAGAGTCGAGAAGATGCGTAGCGCGGTGTCCTGCGACTCCGCTTCAATGGGCAACAGTATCACATTGTTGATGACGCGTGTGGCCATGTAGACGGTGTAAGTGGGCCACTCGCTCACCAGTTGCTCAATTTTCCTCTGGAAGAAAGCAAAGTTGCGGGCATAGGCGCTTTTCCAGCCATCGCCTACATTGCCCTCTCGTAAAATCTCGAGGAATTCATTTTTGTCGTTGTCCGATGCAACCTCGGAGTCGATCTTGAGACGCTCCATGTCGGGCTCGTCGAACTCGTCGGTCTTCCATACACAACGGGCGATTGCCTCGCGCATCTTCACAGACTGCTTATCCTTCATGTTGGTGAACTTGTCGTAGAACGCGCGGAGCAGCAGCATGATGGTGGTGAGGCGTTGCTGGCCGTCAATGATCTCGAGTTGGCCAGAGAGGTTCTTAAAGGTGACGATGGGTCCTAGGAAGTATTCGTCGTTCTCGCTGTCGAAACGCTCGTAGTCATCGCCTGGAAAAGCGAACGAGAACAGGTCATCCCACAGCGTTGCGCATTCATCCTCGCCCCAGGCGTAGGGCCTCTGGTAGTCGGGGATGAGGAAGTCTGATCGCTTATCGGTGAGAAGATCGCGAATCGATCGCTGGTCGATGTTGAGCTTGGACATGAGCTGTACCTTCCGCGCGGGAACAATCAAGATGACACGGATTATATCGCCGAAGTCGTCATTCGCTCTATTGCTGCGAGCTACTGAATCTAGCAACCTCTGGCCAACCCTTACGGTTTCATGTCGTGATCCATGTCGGCGCCGATCAATGCCCGTGATGCTTCTGCTTGCACCTTCTTTGGAGAGCGCGAACGAGAGCTGCGATCTACAGACGGCTGAATAGCTCCATCTGTTTTGGTTACAACGAAATGCGTGCCGTGCGCCTGCGGCATGAAGGAGGGAGTCTTCGCTTCGCCGATCTACTGGTTTGATATCACTGCGCAGGAGAAAGCCGCCATTGACCACCTGTACGCCTTCGGTGCCACGGGTTTCCCGTTCACCAAGACGGCCCTTTTACTCGATAGTCACAGTGAGGGCGTTTATGATGCGGCGATTGCTATGTACAAGTCAACCTGCGCGTACTGCAAGTGGGAGGACCAGAGCATTGTCACCATCAGCGGTATGACCGAGCGCGACAGCATGACATCGTCGCCCAAGTTGGAAGAGGTGCGAGAGCTCGCTCGCAAGCTCGCCTAAGGACAAGAAGAACGCATGGCAATCGGTGTTGGTGGAAATGCTTGCTGTCCTTACCAAGAGATAGGGGCGAATTTCCTCAAGTGCCGTATAGAACAATTTTTTAACGCAGAAAAATAACTGAAAACTAATTAATCCGCGTTAAAATATTGTCAAACAGAAGTGCATGAGGGAAGGTTGCGTATGCGTCGCAAGGCAGACGAGCTCCTTAGGGAATGGCGAGACAAGGCTGATAGAAAACCTTTGCTGGTCAAAGGCGTGCGCCAGTGTGGCAAGACCTATCTGCTCAGAACGTACGCCCAGGATCTTTTCGAATCGGTTGTCTACGTTAATCTTGAGAACGACCGGTCGGCGCGAGCAGATTTTTCGGGCGGTCTTGACCCTCATTCGATCGTACGCGCGATCGAGGCTCGTACGGGACAGCGTATCGTGCCTGGCAAAACCTTACTGTTCATTGACGAGATCCAGGCATGCGAGGAAGCGCTCACTTCCCTTAAATACTTTTGCGAAGATGCTCCCGAGTATTACGTTGCGGCTGCTGGGTCGCTTCTTGGGGTTGCCATTAACCATCAGTCGTATTCGTTCCCCGTTGGAAAGACCGACTTGATTGAGATGACTCCACTCGATTTCGAGGAGTTTCTCTGGGCGATGGGGCACGATCAACTGGTCGACGAGATACGCTCGTCATTCGAGCTAATGGGTCCTCTTGCGCCAAGCCTTCATGAAAAGGCGCTTGGGCTCTATCGACAGTATCTTGTTGTTGGCGGAATGCCCGAGGCGGTCCAAACGTACATCGATGATCAGTCAATCATTGATGTGGCCGAAAAGCATCGGATTATTCTCGACGGATATTCCGCCGACACCAATAAATATGCTGATGAACGCTTGAGCGCAAAGACGCGTGCGTGCTTCGATTCCATTCCACAGCAGCTTGCCAAAGAGAATCGTAAATTTCAATACAAGGTAGTGCGAGCGGGGGGCAATGCGTCTCTCTTTGGAGATGCTCTCGACTGGCTTGTATTGTCGGGTACGGTGGCGCGCTGCAGCCTAGTCGGGCAGATCGAAAGCCCGTTAGAGGCCTTCGTTAACCCTTCTGCTTTTAAAATCTATCAGGCGGATACGGGGCTGCTCGTCTCCAAGGCCGGTGCTCAACGCGCCGATATTCTTGCCGGCATCGGCGGCACATTCATGGGTGCACTTACCGAAAACTACGTTGCCCAACAGCTCTCAGCCATGGGCTATCCGCTGCATTATTGGGCGCGAGATAATCGTGCGGAAATCGACTTTGTAGTAGAGAAGCAGGGATGCTTGTCTGCGATTGAAGTCAAGGCGGGGGAGAACACAAGATCCCGAAGCCTGTCCTCACTTAAAAAGACCCATCCGGGCGTGCGCCTTATCAGGCTATCGACTAAGCCCTTTGGAATGAATGATGGACTTATGTCTGTTCCACTTTATGCGGCATTTTGTCTATAGGGAGGATGCTGCTGTAATGCATGGGGCCCGGAGCGCAGAATTTACTGCGCTCCGGGCCCCGCCGTTTTGAGAGCTTATGGCGGTTCTGCCGTCGTCCTAGTCAAACAGACTCGGCATGTCGCTTTCTTTCATGAGGGCACCGGCGGAGGGCAGACTCTGCGCGGTGAACTTCTCGGCCGAGACGCCGGCGCCAAGAATCTCCTCGGTTGTGCCGACGGTGGTGACCGAGCGGCCCTTCTTGGCGGTAAAGGCCTGGACACCCTGCGTGTTGGTGGTCGTCTTGGTCTTGAGCAGCGACGTGTTGAAGTTCATCAGGCGGTAGTCGCTCGAGACCAGTGCGATGTCGCGATCTTCCTTGAGCACCTGGGCATACAGCAGCTTGCTGCCACCGTAGATGGCGTTCTTGAGGCGCTTGCGGTTGGTCTTGGTGACGTATCCAGAAAGCGCGACGCGCACCACGCGGCCGTTCTCAAAGACGAACAGCACGTCGGCTTTGTAGTCCTCGGGGTCGATGACCCAGATGACACTCTCGTCGGGTTCCATCTCAAGATCGGTCGGCAGGTACGAGCCCAGCTGGGCCGACTTGGTGTCCTCAAACGCCGCAACCTTGCACTTGTACACCTGACTCTTGTTGGTAAACACGAGCAGCTCGTGGGTGTTGGAAGACGGGAACTCGATAAAGGGTTTGTCGCCGTCTTTGTACTTGAGCGTGGTGGCCTTCTTGAGCACACGGTCCGTCATCTTCTTCAGGTAGCCATCGCGCGAGAGCATGATGGTGACCGGGTACTCCTCGACCTCGGGCTCCAAGCTTACTTCGATAACCTCATGGGGCTCGATCCTGCCCGTGCGGCGTGGCATCACGTACTTCTTGTTGACCGCGGCCAGCTCGTCGCTGATGACCTTCTTGATGTTTTCCTCGCTGGAAAGGATCTCCTCAAGCTCGGCAATCTCGCCCTCGAGCTTGGCGATGTCCTTGGTGCGATTGAGGATGTACTCCTCGTTGATGTTGCGGAGCTTGAGCTCGGCAACAAACTCGGCCTGGGTCTCGTCGATGTCGAAACCCTTCATAAGGTTGGGCACGACCTCGGCTTCGAGCTTGGTGCCACGGATGATGGCGATGGCCTTGTCGATGTCGAGCAAGATTGCCTCGAGGCCGTGCAGCAGGTGCAGGCGCTCGGACTTTTTGCCCAGGTCAAAGTTAATGCGGCGACGCGTGGACTCAATACGCCACTTGACCCATTCGTGCAGAATCTGGCGCACGCCCATAACACGGGGATAGCCGTCGACGAGCACGTTGAAGTTGCACGAGAACGAATCCTGCAGCGTGGTCGAGCGATAGAGCTTGGCCATGAGCTTGTCGGGGTCGACGCCGCGCTTAAGGTCGATGGCAATGCGCAAGCCCGAGAGGTCGGTTTCGTCGCGGATGTCGGCAATCTCCTTGACCTTGCCCTCTTTGGAGAGCTTGACGATGCGCTCGATGATGACATCGGTCTTGGTGGTGTAGGGGATCTCGTACACCTCGATGATGCGCTCTTCGGGGATCCAACGCCAGCGGGAGCGAATCTGGAAACTACCAAGGCCGGTCTCGATGATCTTCTCCATCTCCTCGCGGCGGTAGATAATCTCGCCGCCGGTCGAGAAGTCGGGCATGGGCATATACTCGAGCAGGTCGCAGTCGGGATTCTTGAGGTAATGCATCGTGGCAGTACAGACCTCGTTGAGGTTGAAGCCGCAGATATCGGATGCCATGGCGACGCCGATGCCTTTGTTGGCCGAAACCAGAATATTGGGGAACGTGGTGGGCAGCAGGCGCGGCTCCTTCATGGCGCCGTCGTAGCTGTCAACGAAGTCGACCGGATCCTTGTCGATGTCCTTGAAGATCTCGGCGCTGATGGGGGAGAGCTTGGCCTCGGTATAACGCGAGGCGGCGTAGCTCAGGTCGCCCGAATAGTACTTGCCAAAGTTGCCCTTCGACTCCACAAAGGGGGCGAGCAGCGCCTCGTTACCGGTGGCTAGACGCACCATTGTCTCGTAAATCGCGGCATCGCCGTGCGGGTTGAGCTTCATGGTCTGGCCCACGATGTTGGCGCTCTTCTGGCGCTCGCCCTTGAGCAGACCCATCTTGTACATGGTGTAGAGCAGCTTGCGGTGCGAGGGCTTAAAGCCGTCGATCTCGGGGAACGCACGCGAGACGTTGACGCTCATGGCGTAGGGCATGTAGTTGACCTCGAGCGTCTGCGTGATCGGCTGGTCGGTGACCTCGGAGTGCAGGCCGATAACGTTCTCGGCGTTGACCTGCTTTTTCTTTGGCTGGTTCTTCGTCTTCTTCTTTGCCACGATTTCCTCTTGAACTTCTTATGGGCCGTCGTTGTCGATTTGCTGTTACTGCAGGTCCAGCTGGTCCAGGTATTCCTTGCCGTGCTCCGAGATATGGCGCTTGCGGCCCGCTTCGTCGTTGCCCAGCAACAGGTTGAACATGGTCTCCATCTTGGTGACGTCCTCGGGCTCCACCTTGATCAGGCGACGCGTCTCGGGGTTCATGGTGGTGAGCCACATCATGTCCGGGTCGTTCTCACCAAGACCCTTGGAGCGGTTGATCGAGCACTTTTGGTCGCCGATCTCTTTGAGGATGCCGTTCTTCTCGAGCTCGGTGTAGGCAAAGTAGGTCTTCTCTTTGCAGTTGATCTCGTAGAGCGGCGACTCGGCGATGTACACGTAGCCCTCGTCGATAAGCGTGGGCACCAGGCGATAGAGCATGGTGAGCACGAGCGTGCGGATGTGATAACCGTCGACGTCGGCGTCCGTACAGATGATGACCTTGTTCCAGTTGAGGTTGTCCAGGTCAAAGGCGCCAAGGTTCTTGATGCGCTTGTCCTTGATCTCCACACCGCAGCCCAGCACGCGCATGAGGTCCATGATGATGTCGGACTTAAAGATGCGCGGGTAGTCCTCCTTTAGGCAGTTGAGGATCTTACCGCGGACGGGCATAACGCCCTGGAACTCGGCATCGCGCGAGGTACGAATGGCGCCTGCTGCCGAGTCGCCCTCTACGATGTAGATCTCGCGGCGGCTCTTGTCCTTGGAGCGGCAATCGATGAACTTCTGCACGCGGTTGGCCATGTCGGTCTTCTGCTGCAGGTTGGTCTTGATACTCTGACGCGTCTTTTCGGCGTTCTCGCGCGAGCGCTTGTTGATGAGCACCTGCTCCATGATCTTGTTGGCGGCGTCTTTGTTCTCGATCAAGTAAGTCGAGAGGCGCTCCTTAAAGAATGCCGTCATGGCCTGCTGGATAAAGCGGTTATTGATGGCCTTCTTGGTCTGGTTCTCGTAGGACGTCTGGGTGGAGAAGCAGTTGGTCACCAGCACCAGGCAGTCCTGGACGTCCTGCCACTTGATGCTGCTCTCGTTTTTGTTGTATTTGCCCTGTTGCTTAATGTAGGCATCGATGGCGCTGGTGAGGGCGCTGCGGGCAGCCTTCTCGGGCGAACCGCCGTTTTCGAGCCACGATGAGTTGTGGTAGTACTCCTGCATCATGAAGGTGCGCGAGAAGCACATGCATGCGGTAATCTTGACGTTGTAATCGGGCAGGTCCTCGCGATCGCGACCGCGACGGTCGGCCTCGATAAAGAAGGGCTCGGTAAGGTAGTCGGTACCGACCTTCTCGAGCACGTAGTCCTCGATGCCCTTGGGATAGCAAAAGTCCTCTTCGGTAAATTCGCCATCGTCGCCCTCGATGCGCAGGCGGAAGGTCACGTTGGCGTTGACCACGGCCTGGCGGCGCATGGTCTCGCGATACCACTCGTGGGGGATACTGATGGAGGTAAAGACCTCGAGGTCGGGGCGCCACTTGATGGTGGTACCGGTACGGTCTTTGTCGCTGGGCTCAATCTCGAGCGCCTTCTTCTTGGCGCCGACAACCTTGCCCTTCTTAAAGTGCAGGGAGTACTTGTTGCCGTCGCGCCAAACCGTGACGTCCATGTACTCGGAGGCGTACTGGGTCGCACACGAGCCTAGGCCGTTGGTACCGAGCGAGAAGTCGTAGTCGCCGCCCTGGTTGTTGTTGTATTTGCCGCCGGCATAGAGCTCGCAAAAGACGAGCTCCCAGTTAAAGCGCTTCTCGGAAGGGTTCCAGTCGAGCGGGCAGCCACGGCCATTGTCCTCTACCTGGATAGAGCCATCGCGAAAGGCGGTAAGGGTGATAAGCTTGCCGTAGCCCTGGCGCGCCTCGTCAACGGCGTTGGACAGGATCTCGAAGGCGGCATGCGCGCAGCCGTCGAGCCCGTCCGAGCCAAAGATGACGGCGGGGCGCAGGCGTACGCGCTCCTCGTCCTTGAGCTGGCGGATACTGTCGTTACCATAGTTTGCGGTGTTTTTTGCCATACTCGCTCTCTCGGTGCTCCTTTGCTGCGTTTAAGTCATATAGATAGTCAAGGTAGCATAGCCCAGCCCATAGACGATTCCAACTAACACGAAATCCATCGAACGCGCGTTCGTTATCGGTATGGAAACTGACGGCTTATCAAATGATAGAATTGCCGCCACAAATGTTTTTATTAAGGGGCTCACAGTGACCGAGAAAGAGAAGATGGAGCGCGGGGAGTGGCATGATGCCAACTTTGACGAGGAACTCCTGGCAAAACGGGCGAGGGCAGAGGCGCTCTGCTATGACTTCAATATGGGAAAACCCGGAAGCGACGCGCAGCTTGACGCCCTAAAAACCTTGCTCGATACCGATCTTCCGGCGGGGCTGACGGTCCTTTCGCCTGCCTACTTTGACTACGGGGACAAGACAACCTTTGGCGACGGCTGCTTTGTGAACCATGGCTGCTACTTTATGGACGGTGGTTCTATTACCTTTGGTGACAACGTGTTTATTGGGCCGTTTTGCGGCTTCTATACCGCTTCGCATCCCCTTGGAGCAAAAGAGCGCAACTTGGGTCTCGAGAGGGCTCTGCCCATTGTCGTTGGCGATAACTGCTGGTTTGGCGCGAACGTGTCCGTACTCCAGGGGGTTACCATCGGCAGCGGCTGCGTTATCGCTGCGGGAAGTGTTGTGACGGAAGACCTTCCGGACAACGTGATGGCGGCAGGCGTTCCCGCGGTCGTCAAGAAGATTATCGAACAATAACGGAGCTATTAAACGATGGGGCACGCATGGTTCCGGCAAATCCGGTTATTGGCGTGCGCGTTGGCCATGCCGTGGGCATCGCTTATGAGTAGCCATGTGCGAGGGCCCCGAAAGCCTCGTTGGCGTTGGTCATCTTTGAGATCTCGGCGCTGAGATAGGACGGCACTTCGCTTTCTAGGCGGGCGTTTGAGTATCTTCTTGATGCGGGCGAGTCCACGCTCCCTGCCGAAGTCCCACTTACTCGGTTCCTTCCGACTCGGTTCTGCCCGAGTAAGGTTGAATAGCGAATCGAAATTGTTATGTCCGCACGGCGATGACGAACATGATTTTCATAATGACAGATATAGTTGACATCTTTTGATGGATGCAATATATTTCTGTCATGTTGCAACGGATATCTGTCTATTACCGAAAGGAACTTTATGCCAGGTGAGAAAAACCTTCGCATGAAGGCGGCGCGCGCGGCGGTTGGCCTTTCGCAAGCTGACTTGGCCGAGGCCGTGGGCGTTACGCGCCAGACCATTGGCCTGATCGAGGCGGGCGGCTACAACCCCACGCTCAATCTGTGCGTGGCAATCTGTAAAGCGCTACGCGTTACGTTGAACGACTTGTTTTGGGAAGACGAAACCGACGCCGACCCTAATACTCTTTAGGAGTTCACTATGAAATTTGAAGATCTGAAACTCATGCAAAAGTGGCGTGAATAGACCGCCCAAAGGATGAGCGCCTGGAGGCTGAGAACGCGAAGATCTACAAGATTGGTTTCGTGCTGCTTTCGTTTGGCATGTTGATGATCTTTTTCTACCAGTTTATAGCTCGACAGGTTGCGTGGGTTCACAGCGACGCCAGTGAAATGCCGCATGGCTTTGCAACGCCGTTTGAGGCAGCCATGTATTTGTGGCTCGTTCTCGTGATGTTGATTTGCGCAGGACTGCAAACGCGGAAGGGCTATGTCGATACCAATCGTTTTGGGCAAACCGAGCATCTTCCTGTTGGATATTTCCTGCTTGTCAGCGGTCTTAGCGGCGCCGCGTTCGCGCTTGTTATTGCCGCAATGCGCTGTATCGCTGAGGCGCAGATCGTACCGCTCGAAAGCGTCTTTTGGTTGGCGAACCTGGCCACGGGCGTGTTCTGCGGTGCGACGATTTTCGCGGCCACGTTTGCTGTCCTGTGCGCAACGTTTTTCACGGCGAAAAGACGCCGTGCCAAGCTCGAGGCAGAACTCGACTCCACTGACGATATCTAATGCGTAATGGGCTGGCTCTGGGTATCCAGAACCAGCCCATTTTGATGTTAGATGAGCCGAGTCGGCGTCTCTCGCAAAGGTAACTGAGAGCTAGTGAGGCTTATCAGAATTGATCTCATCGGCGGTGTCGTTTTCGAGCGCGGTGCGGCGGGTGCTGTAGGCGACGAGGCCGGCGCCGGCTGCGGCGAGTGCTGCTGCGGCTGCCGTAAGGGGAGCGTTGAGATCGCCCGTGCCCGCAAGCGCGCCCGCTTTTCCGGAGCGCTTGCTATTGCCATGATCCTTGCCGCTGCCAGAGCCACTGCCGCCACCGGAGCTGCTTCCGCCGGAGCCACCTCCGCTCGCGCCGCCATCGCCGTCGACCGTCATCGGGGCGTCGTGAAGTCCCGTCGTATCCGCGCTGTCGCATACGCCGACCTGAACTTCTGAGCGTTCGCATGCCGTGCCGGGCACATGAAGCTCGTGCAGTACGGCACCCAGCGCCGAGTTTGCGCCCGGTCGAATTTCCTCGAGCGTTACGGGATCGAGCGCCACCAGATTACGTGCCTTCGCATACAGCGTTACGCGTTTGCCCACTTCGTCGCTCCAACTCTCGGGGATGGCGAAGCTCATGCGGAACTGTGCCGTGCAACCCGGTGCCAGCACGGCGTTGCCGCCGTCGGCTACCAGCGGGTGCGTTGCAAAACGTGCGCCCAGCGTCTCGAGCGCGTACTTCACATGTGCCATGTCGTTGGCCGAAGCGTCCTCGGCAAGCTCTGGATCGTAGATCGAAGCCATGCGTGCGTTCATTCCGAATCCGATGGATGCGCTGGAGAACGGCTGGCTGGAGCCCTCTCGGTATAGATCGATCGTGCCGGCGGTCAGCAAGGTGTTGCCGTCGTTTCGCACCGTGACCATGAAGGATTCGCCTGCCGCTCCGGGCACCACCGCGCCCGAGGTAGCGACCGCGCCCGTCGGAGTGGCACACGCCACCAAGGGCACTTCGATGCCGTGCAGCTCTGCCTCGCTCTTCTCCGCGCTCACAATGTGCGTGGCGAGCGCGGAGAGCATGCCTCCCGACGTCAAAAATGTCGTTATCTGATCGACGGGATGGTCCAGCTCGCACATCACGAACGGCTCCGTGAACAGATCGCCTGCCAAGGTGCTGGCGAAGATGCGGAAGTGCTTGCCCATCACTGCTACCGGGTTGCCTTCTTCGTCGTAGGTCTGTCCCACCTTGCCATCGGTGTTCTCTACATAGAGCACGCACCTGCCGTTGTTGCTTACGCTAAACGATGCCGGACCACAGCCTACGGCACCCACGGGCTGCGTTGCAAATACCGATGCGCCTCGCGTCCAAGTAATATGTTGCAGTTGCTCGTTGACGGTTGCCAAAAAGCCCGAATGTTGTGGCCACGGCACCGCGTGGGGTACTGTGGCATCTGGCGACATAACGCCCCAACCCGCAATGGACTGGCCGATCACGGCGTACGATGCACAGCCACAACCGCCTGCAGTCTCGTATGCAACGGGCACCACCATTTTGCCGTTGATATTCTCGGGCGTGCCGAGCTCGATGCTCGACGGTGCCTGCGGAAAGCGGAGGACCTGACGGAACGTGAGACTGTCGCCCAAATCATCCGACCACAGGGTAAAGCACTCCAGCGCAACCTCGGCCTCGCTGCCGAGCGTCTTTTCTGCGGTGGTTCCGCGGCGGTGGAGGTAGGCGCCCGACAGGCGCCCGTCGACAAGTGTCTTGCCCACCGTGATGCGTGGGCACTGCAGGCAATGGTAGCCATCCTCCTGAAGGCGGCCGCGCGAGATGCTGCGCCACGACGTGTGCGATATCACGCGAACTCCGTCGTTGCTTATGCGCAGGCGCACAACGGACAGTATGCCGGATGTGCTCGCCGTATCGAAAAGGGTGTTGTCGCCGGCGGGGCGCTCGCCCGAGACCAGCAGCACGTAGGCGTCCTGGTTTCCTCTTCCGTCCGTATATTCCACTACGTCGAAGTCGTAATCGTATATGCCGTCGCGCTCCACGTCGCCCTCGCCAAACCCAAGGGGAAAGTCCACAGGCGTGGGAGCGGACCACGTCCCGTTTGCCTTTGTGTGTACCACCAGGCGCGAGCGACCATTGTCGCCGTAGCGCACCGAGGCGATACGGAACAGGCATTCTACGCCGGCAATCATTGCCAGCTTCATGTGGGCTTCGCTGAGCACGCCAGCAAACAGCACGTTGTCGCTCGAGGGCTTGATGCCGCCACGCTCGTCCTCCGACACGCCGGCAGAATCGGCGTTCGGGTCGGCAACGGTGTTCGTTGCCTGACCGATGTAGGTGTACTCATACATCGGTGCGGCGTTTTCGTCGTTCTCTATCAGTGCATGGACGAAATGCTCGATCTGTCCCGTGTCGTCGCTTTCTGCATCCGCCTCGAGCTCAATGCGCGTGACCGCTTGATCCCAATCGCGCACGACAGGCGCGGCGTTTACGGCAGTGGCCTTAACCTCGGCGCGTGCGAGCAGTTCGGCGTTGGTGACGATGGTGGCCGATGCGATAAATTGCGGCACGCCGCCCGCCTCAATGTTGCCGGCCGAGCCGAAGCAGGCATCCAGCGTATAAGGCGTATCTCCACCCAAGGCGAGCTCAGAGCGCTGGAGCACATACTGGTCGCCATTGTTCGCCGACATATTCCACGAATCGAGGAGTGTGGGCCACGACCCCGACCAAGCCTTGGTGGTCCACTTGAACATTACGAACTGGAGTATCACATCGACATCGACGTCTGCACCTACGCGCAGCCGCGGAAGCTGGTGCCCGTCCGCCTTCTCATACCCAATGAACAGCGTGAGGGATGCGGCACCGCGCACGGCAGACGAAGCGACGCCTGCAACGCCGGCGCCAAAGGTGACGGCAAGCCCGATCTGGATGGTGAACGAGCCCGAGGTGTTTGAATAGTCGAGCGAAATGTCTTTAAAAAACGCCGCGCCGCTGCCGTGCGTGTGGGCGCCCACGGCGAGCGCCAGTTTTGCCAGCACCCAGGGGTTGACGTTTAGGAAAAACGGCACCGGTCCCAAGGTGAACTGTTCGGTCCAATTGAGGTCGGTTCTTACCTGGAAGAGGGCCTTAATATTGCCGTATGCGGGGTCGTTGTTGTTACCCCAGGTTTTGCCCACCCAATCGTAGGCGAGCGAGCCGTACAACTGTGTGGCGATATCCATCGTGAACAGCGGCGTGCAATGGTGGCGAAGGAGCTTGGTGTTTCTTGGATCGGTGCCCGAACCGGCACTCATACTTTTGTACTGATTCCACTTCCCCTCCATCTCGTCGAGGTAGCGGTTTGCCTGCTTGGCACCCGACTCACGCGGCGATTTCTTCCAGTATTCCGGATCAGGGTTGCCCGAATCGTTCATATAGCTGGCTGGTTTGTATCCTCCGCCAAACAGCACGTATCCGGCAAACGAGAAATCGAAGAGGATCGGAAATGTGGGCATCCAGCAGGTGAACTTGTTGCCGCCAATGCCGGGAAACGATGCGGGGAAATCAAATGGAGTGATCTCTTGGTCCATGGTGGTGGGAATGATGGTGGTCGAGCCCGATTCCGCCTTTGCGGCCGGCGCGGTGACAACGGCCATGGGGGAGGAGAGCGTGTAGGTTTTGCCCTGATAGTCGAGGACAAAGCGCAGCTTGCACCCTTCTTCCAGAAGGCCCGATGCCGCATCGAGGAACTTGTCTTCGAGTGTGAACGTTGCTAGATTATTCGCACCCGATGCACTGGCCTTGATCTGGCCGATCTGCGTGACGGTTTCGGTTGAGCTGCCCGCAGCATGCGTCACTTTGTTGATGCGCAGCGTTGCCTGTCCACCCTGTGGCAGATGTGCCTGCACGGTAAAGGCATGCGTATCGGGCTGCTCGTTTGCCGTGTCGTCCTTCGGCAATGCCATGAACGTGGCTTCAGCGTACTGGATGTCCCATTCGTCGAACGTGAGCTGTCGAAAGTACGGCTCGCCATCGGAGAACGGACGTGTGGGTGCGGTAATAGCGGTGCCGCCTTGGACACGCGCGAGGGGAATCTCGACATCGCGGTAGCCCGCCATGCTAATGGAGATGCCGCCGTTAAAGTCGTACGCGTCGAGAAGCGTCGCCTCGTCCACGTAGCCTTCCGAAAGAGGGGCGATCTCAAAGATGGCCGTGCCTTCGTCATCGGTCGTGGCGGTGAGCTGCTTGCCTGCGGCATAGCGCGATGTGAGCGTGACCTGGGCCCCCGTGATGGGCGTATTCTTGTTGGCGACGTCGACCACGACCACACCGAACATGGTGCGCGAGAGCACCAAGACCTTGAAGGGATCATCTTCATCGGCGTATGCCTCGGTGGGGGCGAACGGCAGTATGAAGGCGTTTGCGCTTCCCGGCACGCGCGGCAACATAATGCTCGCCAGCGAGGACGCTCCGGCAACAAGTAACGAACGGCGATCAAGCATCTTTGGCTCCCATCCCGCAGGTATCGGTGGAAATAATCCAATTTTGCGAGAAGGCATCCTGTCACGGTAGTGCCGTCCGAGGGCCAAAATGTCCAATTTGAGCGAGTGAAGCGCCGGGGCTCCGGAGCGCTTTCGATGCGACGGGCAGTCTGGCCGCTAGCGCAGCATATGCGCGACCAGCTCGGCGCGAGTTCCGATACCAAGCTTGGCATACACTCCTGATAAGCGGTTTTTGACGGTGCCCGGCGATACTCCCATGTGGTGTGCGATTTCGGCGTTGGTCCACCCACGACAGGCGAGCATGGCCATGGTGAATTCCGTGGTCGTCAGGTCGTCGGCCACGTCCTCGCCCGAATCGGGGTTGTGGATGCGTCGCCAGCCGTAGCTGAAGCGGTACGTGATCTCGATGATGCGCGCGAAGTCGTCAGGGTATTGCGTTTTTAGGCACGCCTCGATAAGCCCCTGCAAAAGGCCGTGGTGCTCGCCGATGAGCTCGATAAGGCCGTCGGGGCGCGCAATGTCCCAAGCAGCTCCGAAGTGCGTTTTTGCGGCGTCGATGTCCTTGAGGCTCATGCATGCCATGGAAGCTGCCAGGTGCAGGAATAGTTCCGAGATGGGATAGCTTCCCTGTTTCATAATCAGGGCGTTTTCCGCCATGCCCAGACTGCGGCCATATTCGCCGCGCAGATACAAGGCGTGCGCCATCACGTAGCTGGCGAACAGGCGCAGGCCTTCGGGCAGATGCGCCGCAAGTGGATAAAACTCTTCGGCAGAATACGGGGAAGGTAAATGCAGCAGGACGCTCGCGGCCGAGGCGAACAGGATATGCGTGGCGTGGATGGCGGGCGATTCCTCGTCGGCCGGCGTATCGAGGATGCCAGCAAGGCACCGGCGGGCGTCGGCGATACGGTTGAGCGACAGACTGGCGTATCCGCAGATAAAGCATGCGGAATAGCGCAGTGCGGGATCGGTGGCGTCAAGATAGGGGCGCGCCGTCTTGGCAGCGAGGGCGGCCTGTCCGCGAAAGTACAGCGCTTCTGCCGTGGCAATGGCGCGCGAATCGGGGTCGGAAATGCCTGCAACCGCAGCGTCAATCTGCCCCGGCACAAAGGCGGTGCACATCAACGGCATGGGAACGCATGGGTAGCCATCGCAGTCCATCTTCCATCTCCCAACAGCTGGCAACAATGCAGCAATTGTACCCCTGTTGCTCGGGGCCCCTTTCGTTTTACTGTTCGGTTAATGCTGCGGATCGTTTTGGAAGGCTTGCGAGCATGGTGGTCCCGTTCTCGGAACTTGTTTCAACCTCTACCGTGCCACCGTGAAGCGCTGCAATCTCCCAAACGAGCGCTAGCCCGAGTCCTGCGCCGCCGTATGCCCTGCTGCGGGATTTGTCTAGGCGAAAGAACGGCTGGAAGATGCTCTCTCGGTACTGCTTGGGTATTCCCGGGCCCTCATCTTTGACTCGCAGGAGCACATGGCTGCCGCTGTCGCTGATGGAGACGTTGACAGTCGAGCCGGAGCGGCTGTAACGGATGGCGTTTTCGACCAGATTAAACACCAGCCGATAGAGGAGCGTATCACTTCCGATTGTCAAAGCGTCTCCGGCGCAATCGAGGGTTACGTCCTTATTTTCGGCAAGTGGCGCAAGGTCGGTGAGGACCTCTTCGGACAAGGGGCCAAGTTCCACATCGTCCTCGCAAGGAACGCTGCGGAGCTCACTCATCTCGAGCAATACCTTGGCCATTCGAGACATGCGCTCGGTTTGTTCTTGTAGCAGGCCGAGCAGCTCGGCTGTTTCGGGTTGCAAACCGGAGTGCTCGGAGATGAATAGTTCAATCTGTGCCTGCATAAGGGCGAGCGGGGTGCGCAGCTCGTGTGCGGCGTTGCCGGTAAACTGACGCTGTGCAGAGAACCCTTCGCCAAGACGGGCGATCATGTCGTTGAAAGAGGCGCTGCATCGTTGTAGCTCGGTGGGCACATCTTCACTGAGTCTGATTTCGCTTAGATTATCAGGCTGCACACGCTCAACCTGGGCTGCAAAAGCCCGTAGCGGTTTGAGTGCACGGCCGCTCACAAAGTATGCCAGCACGCCGCCAAGGAGTGTGACTCCAGCCGTGATGTACCAGGCTGTCGTGCCAAAAGACTCCTGTGCGTCGTTTACGACGATCGTAACCTTGTCATCGGGGATCGCTTTCGTTGGGTCGAACGCCTGGGGCGAATCTTCGCCGGTTGCGGTAAAGGCCGAGATGTCACTGCCGATGGCATCCATGTAGCGCATGCCCGTATAGCCGACCAGGCAGTTCGTCAGCACGCATGCCGCACACGTGAGCAGTGCCGTCATGATCGTTATGCGCCATTGCAGCGAAAGCCCTTTCATTCTCCATCCTCCATAACGTAGCCCTCTCCAATCCGATTGCGAATCGGGTCGTATCCCAAAGCGCTGCGCAACTTTTTTCGGAGCGACGAGATATGAACGCGGGTTGCATTGCTAAAGCTGTTCACGCTGCTATCCCAAACGTGCTCGATAAGCTCCTCTTGACTTACCGGACGCCCCTGATTAAGCATCAGGTATTCCAAGATTCCCGTTTCCTTGCGCGTAAGAGATAAAGCCTCGCTGTTCACGGAGGCGATGCGCGCCTTGGTGTCAAAGCGGAGCTTTCCGCAGGTTAAAACTATGTCGCTTTGTGTAAAGCGTCTGAGGGTAAGGCTGCGGATCCTTGCCGCAAGCTCGTCCAGATGGAACGGCTTGGTGAGGTAATCGTTGGCGCCGGCATCGAGTCCGGCGACTTTATCGGATACTTCGCCACGTGCGGACAGAATCAGTACCTTAGTCTCGCAGTCAGTTTTCCTAAGTTTCCTGAGCACGGTCATGCCGTCGATGCGGGGAAGGTTGAGGTCGAGTACCACGAGGTCGAAGGCCTCAACGTCCAGTAGGTCGAGCGCCTCCTGTCCGTCGTGACAGCAGTCGACGCTGTACGCCAAGTTTCGCAAGCTGCGCGCGATTGCGTCACACAGCGCCCGCTCGTCCTCGACGATCAAAATACGCATAACAGTCTCCTTGCACATTCCAAATCGCGCTTAACACGGATTTTATAGCCGATATGGTCCAATGGTCGCGTAACGAAAGGAGTGGTCGTGTTGTTCAAAGCGGTAAAACCCGTGGTACAGGTCGCTTTGTTGATCGTCGGAATTGCCATGGTGTGCTTTGGCGTTATGCGTGGCGAGGCGGATGCCGTGCTGGCCAAAGCGATTAGGCTGTGCTTGGAGTGTATCGGAATTGGATAAAAGAGAAAACACTGCGTCGCATGTTTTGGCCCGATTTCGCGGATTCATTCAGGCGGCGGCGACGCTGGTCACCAATATTCACCTGCCAAACTTTGCCAAAGGAAGTATCTATCAGGGCGCGGGAAAAACAGTCTGCGTACCTGGACTTAACTGCTATTCGTGCCCCGCGGCATCGGGTGCGTGCCCCATCGGGTCGTTCCAGTCGGTGGTAGGTTCATCCAAGTTCAACTTTTCTTACTATGTTACCGGTACGCTCATTTTGCTCGGCGTGCTGCTGGGACGCTTTGTATGCGGCTTTCTGTGCCCGTTTGGCTGGCTGCAGGAGCTGCTTCATAAGATTCCCGGAAAAAAGCTTTCCACGAAAAAGCTTAAGCCGCTCACGTACATCAAGTACGTCGTGCTGCTGTTTGCCGTGGTGCTGCTGCCCGTCTTGGTGGTCAACGATCTGGGGATGGGCGACCCGTTCTTTTGCAAGTACATCTGTCCACAGGGTGTGCTCGAGGGCGCCATTCCGCTGGCCATTGCAAATGCCGGCATTCGATCTGCGTTGGGACATCTCTTTACTTGGAAACTTGCCGTTCTCATTGCCGTGGTAGTGCTGAGCGTTTTGTTCTATCGCCCCTTCTGCAAATGGATTTGCCCACTCGGCGCATTCTATGCGCTCATGAATAGGGTGTCCCTACTGGGGATTCGGGTTGACGCATGCAAATGTGTCTCGTGCGGCAAGTGCTCAAAGGTTTGTCAGATGGACGTTGATGTGGTCCGCGCGCCCAATCATGCCGAATGTATCCGGTGCGGAAAGTGCATCGGGGCCTGTCCTGTCGATGCCATCAGCTATCGCTATGGCCTGGATGTGTCGGCGGAAAAGCTTCCCTTGACCGCCGATAAAAAGTAAATAAGCTTCGACAAAACGGAGGAATGACTATGAAGCTTTCTAAGATTGCGTCCCTGTTTATGGTGCCGGTATTGGCCTTGTGCCTTGTGGCATGTTCGGCGCCCGGTGGCAATGTGAGCGAATCTGCGAGCTCCGATCCCAAGATCGCAGAACTCACTGCGCAGAAGCCGGCTAATGCCGACGAGGCCGCCGAGCTGTATGCGAAGCTCATGCAGAAGGAGAACGAGATCTTTTCGAGTGATAACGCGCTGTGGGAAAAGGTGTTCAATGCGGCAAATAAAGACTCGGCAATGATTGAGGATGGCAGCAATTACGGCGATTTCCTGCTCAAGACCATCGACGGTGCCAAGGATGAGTTCACGGCGGATGAGCTCAAGACGCTCAAAGCCGGTGCACAGCAGATCAAGGAGATCGAGGACAAGCTCGAGAGCTTGGAGAAGGAGTTCCCCGGCTGTGGAAGCACGCCGAGCGAAGGCGAGAGCGTCGACGCTTCGGCCGCTGGCATGACGGCTGGTGCCAATGCTTCGAGCGAGGCGACGAAGTTCCCCAGCTTTACGGGCAAGGACCTGGATGGCAACGACGTGAGCAGCGACGAGCTGTTCTCTAAGAACAAGGTCACCGTCATGAACTT
>CBCSLZ010000018.1:0-50268 GCA_965141245.1 uncultured Collinsella sp. | reverse complement strand
CGCACATGTGCGGATGAATGTGGGAGGTGTTCGGATAAAGTCGATAATCAAGGAGGCCAAGCCAGACAGGCAACCTCGCATCCCGCTATCCTCCCCATGCACCCGAGCGTGCTACACTAGCAGCATCTATGCCACCGCGAACGGCTCGGCTCCGCGCCCGCCACTCGCAAACGAACTTTAAACGCACGAGGGTTGGCCATGCCGCTTTTCTCGCAACATACCGCCCGGTTCTCGCCGGACGTTCCTTTGGAGGGCACCAGCTCTCGCGAACTGCTCAAGCGGTACCAGCCGCTCGAGACACTTGCGACCGGCGGTTTTGGCTCCATCGAGATCTGCCGCGACACGCACCTGCGCCGCCGCGTCGCCATTAAGCGCATCCCCCTTATCAACGGTGCCGGCATGCCCGCCAGCGACATCATGGATGTCCTGCGCGAGGCGCACACCGCCGCCATGCTTCAACATCCCAATATCGTGCAGGTCATCGACTTTACGCACGACACAGCCTATGCCTACCTGGTTATGGAATATGTCGATGGCATGTCGCTGGCCGAGTTTTTGCATCGCGTAGACGGCCACTCCCTTACCTTTGACGAGGCCGCGGCCATTGCCGATGCCTTGGGCCAGGCGCTCACCTTCGCCCATAGTAATGGCGTACTCCACCTGGACATTAAGCCCGCCAACGTGCTCATCGACCACTCGGGCAATGTAAAGCTCACCGACTTTGGCATGGCGCGACTGTCGTCTGCCGGTGGCTTTGGCGGCTCACGCGGCGGCACCATCGGCTACATGCCGCCCGAGCAGCTCGATATCGAGACCGGCACGGTCGACGAGCGCGCCGATGTCTTTGCCCTCGCCTGTGTGATCTACGAGGGTCTGTGCGGCAGCGCTCCCTTTATGGCGGCCACGCCCGCCGACTCGCTCGACCGCATCATCGGCGGCGCCACCTATCCCAACGAGCTGATACCACACTTCCCCCCGGGAGCCGAGGCCGCGCTCATGAGCGCGCTCTCCCCCATGCCGCAGGACCGCCCCAACAGCATCGAGGCATTTTGCGACCAGCTCCTTGCCGGTCTGGGCAGCGTGCGCGAGGGCCGTCGCAGCCTGGAGCAAATGGTTGGCGAACTTTCGGATGACGAGCAGGAGCTCGACGATATCGAGCCGTCGCACTACGAGGACGACGCCATTGAGGTCGACCCCGCACTCGGCTGGGCGGGCACGCGCTGGAGCCATACGCGCGACTACACCATGCGCACTATCTCGGCGCTAACGTGCGGCACCTTTAGCTTTTTGCTGATGCAAACGGCCGGGGTCGCGACGCTTCCCGGCCTGGTCATTGCGGCCATCGCGATCGGAGCGGCGGCTGGCCTGGCCCCCCAGATTGGCTCGGCCATCTCGGCTGTGGGCTTTTTGGTGCTCATGGCCAACGCCACCATGCAGGCACAGGGCATCCTGTCGATGCTGCCCGTCGCGGTGATCTTTGCCGCCGCCATGTCCGGTTGGTGGATCGCCTGGGGTCGCACCGAGACTGCCGCGAGCGCCACGCTCACCTGTGCACTCGCGCTTGGCTGTCTGACCGGCAATACCTTCCTGGCAGCTGGGGTCGCCGCCGGCGTCGCGTCATTTTGGCTCGGCCCGGCAAGCGCCGCCGCGGCAACGGGCATGGGCGCGCTTTTTGCCCGTCTGGCCACGGTCGCGCTTTCAGCCGGAGGCGTGCTGGGGCTCGGTAACGTTGCCGCAGTGCTGGGAGACCCGCTCCTTTGGGCTGCCTTTGTGCTGGTCGCGGCAACTGCCGCAGCGTCATCCGCGCTGCTCAATGCCCATGCCAAGCGTGTCGATCAGGGCTCAAACCTTGCCGCAATCGCCGCCATAGCTGTCACCGGCATCGGCTGCGCAGCGGCGTCCTGTCTTGCACACCATATGGAAATTGCCAGCCTTGCAGCCGTGGTCGTCGCCAAGGCGGCGGTTGCGGGAACCCTATCCTCTATAATCGTTGGGATATGCCTATATTTGCTCGGATACCAAAGAACCTATACGGAGAGTGATCTTTCGTGAACTTCCTGAACATCTTCGAGGACCACGTGGCCGGCATCTTCGGTGCCACCCGTGCCCCGTTCTCCTTTAAGAAGCTTGCCAAGCAGGCCGCTCGCGACATGGAGGATCAGACTCTGGTGATCAACGGCGTCAACACGGCGCCGGCACTCTATACCATCCTTATCGCCGCCGACGACGATCCCATGCTCGCCCCGTTCTACCCCGAGCTTTCGCGCGAGGTCCGCGAGTTTGTGAAGGCGCAGGCCGAAAAGCGCCGCTATGTCTTTGTCGGCGAGCCCCTCGTGCGCTTTATGATCGATCCGCAGCTGCGCGCCGGCAAGTTCTCGGTCTTTGCCGAGAACGTCGATGCCCCCACGCTCGGCCGCCTGTACGAAGAAGAGCGCGCCTATCAAAACGGCCTGGGCCAGAACAACTCCGCGGCAAGCCGTGCCGCCAGCGCCCCGCGCGCCGGCCAGCAGCAGTTTGCTGCCCCGCAGCAGCAGCGCCCCGCCGCCATGCCCCAGCAGCAGCCGACGCCTCGCGCCGCCGCTCCCGACCCGCTTGCCGTGGCAGACCCCTTCGCGCCTAGCGTCCCCGACCCCGCCGCCGCACCCATCCCGGTGCCGCAGACCGTCTCGCGCGACGCGCTTGCCGGCATGGGTGGAGCCGCCGCGACCGGTGCCGCCGTGGGCCTAGGCGCCGCAGCCGGCATCGCCTCCAACATGGCGAGCACTCGCGCCCCGCAGCGCCCGCTCGCCCAGCTCGTCGATGTCGTGAGCGGCGAGAGCCATAGCATCACCTCCGCACAGGTGACCATCGGTCGCGAGCGCTCAGTTTCCGACATTGCCCTGCGCGACCCCAACGTGTCGCGCCGCCACGCCCAGCTCACCTTTACGGGCTCGGATTGGTCGATCGAGGACCTCAATTCCACCAACGGCACGCTCGTCAACAACCGCCGCATTACGCGCTGCCCGCTGCGCAACGGCGATTTGCTGACGTTTGGCCTGAGCACCTTTGAATTTAGGGGATAGTCTCTTATGAACATCGATATCGTCCTTTTTGCAGGCCGCATCGTCCTGGTCGCCCTGCTCTATATCTTCCTGTTCGCCGTCATGAAGACCGGCGTGGGACTTGTGCGCGGACAGCGCCGCGACTCGGCCATCTGGACGATCGATGTGGACAAGGGTCCGCGCGGCATCCGCGGCATCCACGTAGACATGCTCGGCCCCGTCATCGTCGGCCGCTCGCCGTCTTCGGACATCTGCATCAACGAGCCGTTTGTCTCGGCCTCGCATGCGCGCTTTTCGCTGCAGGGCCCGGCGCTCATCATCGAGGACCTCAACTCGCTTAACGGCACGCTCGTCAACGGCCGCCAGCTTGTTGAGCCCGCGACGCTGCGTGAGGGCGACGAAGTCCAGATTGGCGACGTGGTCATGAAGGTGAACCGTCGATGATCGACGAGGAGAACAAGTCCGCAACCATGACCGAGGCACCGGCTGCCGCCGTAGCTGCACCGGCCCACGCCGCTCCGGCGGACTCCACACCCGTGGAGCCCGAGGACACCGTGTTCTCCCTGCCTCTTTCGCATGTAACGCATGATATTTCGGATCTCGCCGATAACGAGGACGAAGAGGATGCCGTAGCGGCGCCCATCGGCGCACATGCTGCGGAACAGCCCACAGCGCCCGAAGCAACCCCGGCGCCGGCTCACTTTGCAGAGCCCGTCGCCGCGGCAATCAACGAGAGCGCTGCGGTGTTTGCGGCACCCGAGCCCGCCGCGCCGGCGTTTCCCATAGCCCCGGCATCCGAGGTTGCGCCCGAGGCAGGGCCATCCCCCGAGGACGGCCCTGCACCCAAGGCCCCACAGTCTGCGCCCGCAAACGAGTCCGATGCCGTGGCCGAGCCCGCCGCCCAGTCGCAAAGCACGCCCGCGCCGTCGCACTTTTCGACGCCCGAGCCTATAGACGTCAGCCCGCAAGACGACGAGTCGACCGCCCGCATGTCCGAGGAGCCCGACTCCCCGGACACCGGCGATTCCGAATCAAACGCCGAGACCGACACCGTCTCTCCCGGTGACACCGCCGAAATCGACGTTGCCGCCGTTGAGGCCAAGCTCAAAGACCCCGGCTCGACCATGAGCTTTGAACCCCTGACCGAGGAGCGCATCGAGACCGACTCGACCTATGATGCCGGTACCACCACGCAACTCATGTGGGGCGCCCGCTCCGACGTTGGCTGCGTGCGCCCGCACAATGAGGATTCCTACCTGGTGCAGTCGCCGCTCTTTTGCGTATGCGACGGCATGGGTGGTCACGCTGCCGGCGAGGTGGCCTCTTCTATCGCTGTCGAGACCATCGCCAAGACAGCTCCTCAGTCTGCCGACGCCGCACGCCTGGCGGCAGCCGTCGAGGCCGCCAACGCCGCCGTAATCGAGGCTGCCTTGAATGGCCTGGGCAAGCCCGGCATGGGCTGCACAGCCACTTGCGCCTATATCGAAAACGACACGCTCGCCATCGCCCATGTGGGTGACTCTCGCGCCTACCTGCTCCACGAGGGCACGCTCATCCGCGTGACCCGCGACCACTCCTACGTGGAGGAGCTCGTGGACGCCGGCGAGATCACGGCAGATGAGGCTCGCGTCCACCCCAACCGTTCGGTCATCACCCGCGCGCTGGGCTCGGACCCCGCTATGTATGCCGACCACTTCACTCTGCATATCGAGGAAGGCGACCGTCTGATCCTGTGCTCCGACGGCCTTTCGAGCATGATTCCCGATAGCGATATCGAGAACATCGCCACGCAGTCCTCAACCGCGCAAATCTGCGTCGACAACCTAGTGGACGCGGCGCTTGCCGCCGGCGGCCACGACAACGTGACCGTAGTAGTCGTTGACCTGGTTGACGATGGCGTTATGCGCGAGGCGCAGCGCGTGCGTCGCCGCAACATTACTATCGCCGCCATCCTGGCCCTCGTCTTTGTGCTGGCAGCTGGCATCTGGGCCTACATGGGTGTCACCGGCTCGTACTACCTGGGTACCTACCAGGGCAATGTCGCCGTCTGGCGCGGCCTGCCCGGCAAGCCGCTCGGACTCAAGCTCCACTGGCTCGAAAGCGAAACCAGCATCAAGCTATCCGACCTGCCCGAAGACACGCAAAACCGCCTCAAGGCGGGTATTCCGCAAACAAGTGTCGACGATGCGCAGGACACGATATCCAAGTACCGCCACCAGATCGACGAGGAGCAGACCCGCCAGGTGATCGACGCGCAAACGATTCGCGACAACACCAATCAGGGATCGACCTCCGAATCAGATTCCGAGAAAACCGCCGAACAGTCCGCCGAGGCCGAAGCCTCCGATAAGAATTAGAAAGGGAGTGCCGCTTATGAGTCGCCGCAACACCGAGCTGCTCTTGCTCATCGCCTCGGCGTTCCCCGTCATCCTGTTGTATGCGATGTACGTCCTCACCGCGGGCGCTGCCATCTCCTTTGAGACGCTCGCCGTACCGATCGGCCTCTTTGCCGCCTTTGCCGCGGCCCACATTGCCGTGCGCATCTTGGCGCCCGGTGCCGACCCCGCCATCCTGCCCATTGTCTTTGTGCTTTCGGGCATCGGCATCACGTTCGTGACGCGTCTCGCACCCGCTCTCGCCATCTCACAGCTCATCATCCTGTTTGTCTCGGTGGCGCTCATGGTGGGAACGCTCGCACTGGTCAAAAACCTCGACGTGGTCATGCGCTACAAGTACACCTTTGGCATCATCGGCATCATTCTGCTGATGCTGCCTATCTTTATCGGCACCACGATCTCGGGCTCCAAGCTGTGGATTCGCATCGCGGGCTTTACCATCCAGCCCGGCGAGTTCGCCAAGGTCTTTATCGTGCTGTTCCTGGCCGGGTACCTGGCCGAGAACCGCGAGCTGCTCTCCATCTCCAACCGCAAGATCCTGGGCTTTAAGATCCCTCGCCTGCGGCTGCTGCTGCCGCTGTTTGCCGTGTGGGGTGTGTGCCTGCTCGTCGTCGTCTTCGAACGCGACCTGGGTTCGGCCGTGCTGTTCTACACCATCTTCTTGCTGATGCTCTACGTTGCCACGGGGCGCTTTTCGTATGTCGTTATCGGCCTTGCGCTCTTAGCCGTCGGAGCCGTGGGCGCCTACAAGTTCCTGTCTCACGTTCAGGTGCGTTTCCAGGTTTGGCTCGATCCGTTTAAGGACGCCCAGGGCCAGGGCTACCAGATCGTCCAGTCGCTCTTCTCGCTCGCCGACGGCGGTCTGGTCGGTGTTGGCATCGGCAACGGCATGGCCAACAACATCCCTGTCGTCGAGTCCGACTTTATCTTCTCGGCTATCGGCGAGGAGATGGGCCTTTTGGGCGGCGGCGCCGTGCTCATCCTGTTTATGCTCTTTGCCGTGCGTGGCCTCACCACGGCTGCCCGCGCTAAATCCGACCTCGCCGCCTTTAGTGCCACAGGCCTTACGGCCGCCATCAGCTTCCAGGCCTTCTTGATCGTTGGCGGCGTAACCCGCCTGATCCCGCTGACCGGCGTCACCCTGCCCTTTATGAGCCAGGGCGGCTCCTCTCTGCTGGCGAGCTTTATCATCGTCGCGCTCCTGCTGCGCGCCGGTGACGAGGCGACCGGACGCGAGGCCGAGCTTACCGGCACCGGCACCATGGCCGCCATCACCGATGATCAGGTCGCATCTGCCGCCGCCCCGACGGGCACGCGCTTTGCCACCTCGTCTTCCTACGGCAGCGGCAGCCATTCCATCGGCTCGCGTATGCGCCGTCGCCTGCTCGACACGCCTGAATCCGGTGTGCTCGGCCGCGTTGCGCTCGCCAACCGTCTAACCCGTGCGGTGCTCGCCTTTACGGCGCTGTTCGCCATCCTTATCGGCAACCTCACCTATGTCCAGGTCATCAAGGCCAAGGACTATCAGGACATGCCGACCAACAACCACACCATCGCCCGCTCCAAGTACATCCAGCGCGGTTCCATCATCACGTCCGACGGCGTGACGCTGGCCGAGTCGCTGCAGCAGGAGGACGGCACCTACGTACGCTCCTACCCCAACGGTAACCTGGCAGCGCACGTGGTTGGCTACGTGAGCCAGCAGTATGGCACCACAGCCATCGAGAGCGTCATGAACGACACGCTCACCGGTTCTAAGGACTACTCCAGCTGGAACAACGCCATCGCGTCGCTCGCGGGCCAGACCCAGCCGGGCAACACCGCCAAGCTCACCATCGACTCGCGTATCCAGACGGCTGCCGAGCAGGCGCTCAAGGGCTTTAAGGGCGCTGTAGTGGTCATCGACCCGCGTACCGGCGCGGTGCTCGCATGTGCCAGCTCGCCCACCTACGACAACACCAACATCGATGCCCTGCTGCAGACGGGCGGCGGCGAGGACGGCTCCATGTACAATCGCGCCATGGACGCGCTGTACACGCCGGGCTCCACGTTTAAGGTCGTTACGCTTTCCGCGGCACTCGAGACCGGCACCGCCAGCCTTACCAGCACCTACCAGGCGCCCGGCTCCATGGACATCGGCAACGCACCGGTCACCAACTATGCCAACGAGAGCTACGGCACCATCAGCCTGCAGCAGGCCTTTGCCGTGTCCTCCAACGTCGTCTTTGGCCAGGTGGCAAACGAAGTTGGCGCAAACACGCTCGTGCAGTTTGCCAACGCCTTTGGCTACGGCCAAAAGCTCGGCCAGGACCTGACCTCCGCGGCCTCCATCATGGCCGACCCGTCGCTCATGACCGAGTGGGAGACCGCCTGGGCCGGCGCCGGCCAGCCTGTCGGCATGGACCACACGCCCGGCCCGCAGACCACCGTCATGCAAAACGCCGTGATTGCCGCCGCCATCGCTAACAGCGGCGTGGTCATGGACCCGTACTTTGTAGCCCAGGTACTCGCCCCGGACGGAACCGTGGTCAAGACCACGCAGTCCCGCTCGCTTGGTCAGGCCGTCAGCTCCGCCACGGCCGACCAGGTCAAGCAGGCCATGCTTGCCGTCGTCCAGTCCGGCACCGGCACCGATGCCCAGATCCCCGGCGTCAAGGTCGCCGGCAAGACCGGCTCGGCCGAGACCGGCGGCACCAACGTCAACTCGATGTTCGTTGGCTTTGCACCTTACGATTCACCCACGGTCGCCATCTCGGTGGCCTTGGAGGATTTCGAAAAGCATGACGTCATGGCCGCCAAGATCGCCGGTATCGTCCTGACCGCGGCGCTTGCCGCACAGGGAGCGTGATGCCCATGATCGAATCGGACACCCGAGGCGCGCCGCGGCCGAAGAGTTAGCGGCAAAGCGCCACACGGCCCCAGCGGCCACATCGTAGGTACTACACACATCGTTGAGCGAATAGTTATGTTAGGAGCAGGAATGGAACAGAGGGTCCTCGGGGGAAGATACCTCCTCAAGGATAAGGTGGGAACAGGCGGCATGGCGACCGTCTACCGTGCACAGGACCAGGTCCTCGACCGCACGGTTGCCGTCAAGATCATGCTGCCGCAGTATGCTGGCGACGCAACCTTCGCCGCACGCTTTAAGCAGGAGGCCCAGGCAGCAGCCGGTCTCTCCTCCCCCTATATCGTGGGCGTCTACGATTGGGGCAAGGACGGCGACACCTATTACATCGTCATGGAGTACCTGCGCGGCACCGACCTTAAGAGCGGCATCAAGAGCCACGGCGCCCTCGACCCCAAGAAGGTCGCCCAGATCGGCTCGCAGATCAGCTCCGCGCTTTCGGTCGCCCACAAGCACGAAATCATCCACCGCGACATTAAGCCGCAGAACATCATGGTGCTGCCCGACGGCAACATCAAGGTGATGGACTTTGGCATCGCGCGCGCCAAGAACAGCCACCTCACGCAAGACAACAACGTGCTGGGAACCGCCCACTACGTCAGCCCCGAGCAGACCCGCGGTCAGGACCTCGGCCCCACCTCGGATATCTACTCGCTGGGCGTCGTGATGTACGAGTGCGCCACCGGCCGCGTTCCCTTTGACGGTGACGACGCCATCTCGGTCGCACTCAAGCAAGTCAACGAGCTGCCTATTCCGCCGAGCCAGATCAACTCCGGTGTCGACGCCGACCTTGAGCGCATCATCCTCAAGTGCATGGAGAAGGACCCCGCAAACCGCTTCCAGACCGCCGACGAGCTGCGTCAGGTGCTCAACAGCTACCTGTCGGGCCGTGCCGTCAACGTCTCGGAGCCCACGCGCATCATCGGTGCCCCCGGTGAACTGGGCGCCACCAAGACTCGCGAGCTTTCCGATCAGACGCGCGCCATGGTGCGTCCCGTCTCGGGCGTGAGCGGCCAGAATACCGCCCGTAGCTCGGTTTCGGGCTCCACCGGCTCCTACGAAGTCGATGAGCCCAAATCCAACAAGAACAAGATCATCGCCGCCGTGGTGGCAGCGGTTGCCGTCATCGGCATCGTGGTGGCCTTTGCCACAGGACTCTTTGGCGGCGAGCAGGTCACCGTGCCCGATGTGCTGGGCAAGGACCAGCAGACTGCCGTCGAGCTGATCAAGCAAGCCGGCCTCGAGGTCGGCACCATCGACCAAAGCTACAACGACGATGTCGACGAGGGCAAGGTCGCCGAGCAGACGCCCAACGGCAACACCAAGAAGGCCAAGGGCACCAAGGTGAACCTGGTAATCTCCAAGGGCCCCAAGCCCTCCGAAAAGGTTGAGGTTCCCCAGCTTCTCGGCCTGACCAAGGACCAGGCAGAAGCCGCGCTGGCAAGCGTTGGACTGAAGGGCAATGCCTCCGAGGAGGCCAACGAGGCCGATGAGGGCCAGGTCTTTGAGCAGGGCACCGAAGCCGGTAAGGAAGTCGCGAAGGGCACGACCATCTCGTACAAGGTCTCGAGCGGCCCGGATACCACGTCCGTCCCCGACCTGACCGACATGACCGAGGCCCAGGCGCGCAACGCCCTCGATATGGCAGGCTTTGGCGTCGACGTGAGCTACCAGGAGAACGACTCGGTTACCGAGGGCACCGTGATCAGCTGGAACCCCAGCGGCAAGCAGAAGCCCGGCGCCACGATTACCGTCGTCATTGCCAAGAAGTCCGGCAAGGCCACCGTCCCGGGCAACCTGTACGGTAAGAGCATTTCCGCCGCTGTTACCGCGCTCAACAACGCCGGTTTCTATAACGTCGGCTTCTGTGACCAGAACGGCAATCCCGTGAGCGGTAACGAGGATGCCACCGTTACGGGCGTCTCCCCCACCGGCAAGCAGTCCACCGACAGCACGATCACGCTGACGGTCGCACTTTCTGGCTCGGGTTCGGGCTCTGGCTCGGGCACGGGTGACGATTCCGGTACGACCAACTAGTCGCCACCCCACCGCTCATCACGGCTCTCGCCGCAAACATATTCGCTCACAGGCGCCCGCTTGCTCCCCCAGCAAGCGGGCGCCTCGTTTTTGACATGGCATGAACCAGAAGAGCCCGGCACCGTGATGGTACCGGGCTCGACAAATCTCTGGTGCCCCCGGGCGGATTCGAAAACTCCCCCCGCAGGGAAATTGGTGACGCGGGTGTCGACAGTCCGAATCCGCCGACAGCTTCCACAAACCAGAAACGGCGCCGCTCTCGCGACGCCGTCATATTCCCTGGTGCCCCCGGGCGGATTCGAACCGTCGACACCCGCTTTAGGAGAGCGGTGCTCTATCCCCTGAGCTACGGAGGCATGTTGTACTAGTGTAGCAGATTTGCGCCACCACCATGCAGCGCATAGCCACTCTTCGAGGTAGTCGCTTGCGACGTTCTTTAATGACTAGTCGCTTAAGAACGTCGCAGGCGACTAGTTGCCTTTGTGGAAGAGGTTTTTGATGACGGAGGGGATGCTCTTGGCGCCCTTGGCCGTCACATCGATAAAGTCGGGCGAACGCACGAGCTTATCCTCGTCGACGTACTTGCGGACCGCGCGCAACGTCTCTTTGTCGTCGCGCGTCGAAAACGTAAAGTGACCGTTGTCCTTGGTGAAGATGGCAAAACGCGTGATCTTCTTGGTGCCGCGCAAAACCTCGGCGGCGATATAGTCGACCTCTTCCCACGGGATTTGAATATAATCCTCGGGATTGCGCTCGTTATAATACTCGAACGCTTTATTGCCCACCATCACGTTACCGTGGCTGGTAAGCCCCATCAGGCAGGTTGCCGGCGTTGCCAGATCGACCGTGCTGTTCTGAGATTGCGCCATGCGCGCCTCGCCCTCCAAATAAAACAATCGGACCGCATCCAGTGTACCCACCGGGTGCGGTCCGTTTCAATAGCTCAAAAGCCCTTACCTAGCAACTCTCGGTCTTAAGCCGAAACGTGCTTACATGAAGCCGCAGAAGCGACCGATGATGCCGACGGCGAAGAGAGCCAGGATGATGACAATCGGGCTGACCTTCTTCTTGAGGAGCTTGCAGACCAGCAGGGTCAGGCACACGGCGGCAAGGCCGGGGATGAGCTGATCGAGGTTGGCCTGAAGCGTGGTGACCTTCATCTGATCAAGGGCGGTAGCACCGACGGAGTTGTACATCGTCAGCGCTTCCTTGATACCCTCGGAACCGGAGGGCAGGCTAGCCCAGTCGATAAAGGCGCCAGCAGACTGCTTGACCGTGGAGACGATCGGGGTGAAGGAAATGGACACCCAGCGCTCGACCAGGGCGCCGATGATGAACATACCCAGGATGGAAGCGCCCTCGGTGACCTTGCCCATCAGACCACCGGAGAGGTCCTTGGCGATGGAGGAGCCGACCTTGTAGCCAAACTCCTGCGTGTACCACAGGAAAGCGTAACGGATGATGTTCCACGCGAAGAAGAACAGCAGCGGACCGACGATGCTGCCGGACATGGCCAGGGAAGCGCCCAGAGCGCCCAGAATCGGGCGAAGGGTGAACCAGAAGACGGGGTCACCGACGCCGGCGAGCGGGCCCATCATACCGACCTTGACGCCCTGGATGGCGACGTCATCGATCGGAGCACCGTTGGCGCGCTCCTCCTCGAGGGCGAGGGTAACGCCAATGACGGGGGCGGAAACATAGGGGTGGGTGTTATAGAACTCCAGGTGGCGCTTAAGAGCGGCAATCTGGTCATCCTTGCTGGTGTAGAGCTTCTTGATCGCAGGGATCATTGCGAAGCACCAGCCGCCGTTCTGCATACGCTCGTAGTTCCACGAGCCCTGAAGGAACTGATGACGGAAGCAAACCTTCTTGCGGTCAGCCTTGGTGAGCTGAATCTTGTTCTCTGCCATATGTATCACTCCCCTCCTACTCGTAATCGTTCAGAATGTCGCCGAGCGGGTCGCCGGAGCCACCGCCCATGCCGCCACCCTGCTTGGCCAGATCCTTAAGGCCAAGGTAGATGAGGGCAAGGGAGATGCCGATGAGACCAAGGGCGATCAGCGTGAGCTGAGGGATGGCAGCAAGGACAAAGCCGAGGACGAAGAACGGCCAGGTCTCCTTGGTAGCCATCATGTTGATGACCATGGCGTAACCGACGGAAGCGACCATGCCGCCGCCGACAGCCATGCCGCCGGACAGCCAGTCGGGCATAGCGTTAAGCGCGTTGGTAACGGCCTCGGCCGGGATGACGCACAGAAGCACTGCCGGGATGGCGATACGAAGGCCCTGCATGAGGATGGCAGCATACTGCCAGCGCTCGATGCCGGAGAAGTCGCCCTTCTCGGCGCAACCGTCCATGGCGTGAGCGATAGCGGTAGCAATGGTACGGCAGATCATGGTCAGGAACAGACCAGCGACCGACAGCGGGACGGCGACGGCGATAGCGGTGGTAACGGCCTTGGCCGAATCGGTGGCGCCACCGTTGAGGGCGAGCACCATGATGATCGAAGAAGCGACCGAGGCCAGAGCGGCGTCAGGCGCGACAGCGGCGCCGACGTTAGCCCAGCCAAGGGCCATCATCTGGAGCGAACCGCCCAGGAGGATGCCCTCCTGAAGGTGACCGGTTACGAGACCGATAAGCGTGCATGCCACGAGCGGCTGATGGAACTGGAACTCATCCAGAATGCCTTCCATACCGGCAAGCAACGCGACAATCGCAACAAGCAGAATAGTGATTGCAGACATATATCGGACCCTCCTTTACTATGCTTGAGCGGCCAGTTCGGCCTTAGCTTTCTTCAACATGGCGTCGAGATCCTCGGAGGAATCCGAAGGAACCTTGCGGACCTCGAACTTGACGCCCTTGGCCTTGAGGGCCTCGAGAGTCTTGACGTCGTCATCGCCCATAGCGACGGCGTTGGTGACGACGACCTTGCCCTTGGAGTGAGCCATGGAACCGATGTTGACTTCCTTGATGTCGACGCCGGCCTCGATGGCCTTGAGCAGATCCTGCGGGTTCTCAAAGAGCAGCATGGCCTTGGTGTCACCAAAGCGCGTGTCCTTGACGACCTCGGCCATCTTCTTGATGGGCACGACGTTGGCATGGACTCCCGGAGGGGCAGCCTGCTCGATCATGGTCTTGCGGAGCTCGTCGTGAGCAACGCCGTCGGAAACCACGATGATGCGGTTGGGGTTGATCTGCTTGGTCCACGTGGTGGCCACCTGGCCATGAAGCAGACGGGTGTCGATACGGACGTGGGCGATCTTGATGTGCCCATCGCCGATGACCGTTCCCGGAGGGATGGCGCCTGCAGGAGCAGCGGCGGCCGCAGCCGGCTTCTTCTCCTCGGGCTCCAGAGACTCGGGCTTGACGCGCACGCCAGCCTTAGCCTCAGTCACGAGATGTTTTGCGATCGCATGTGCAGTGTTCTTTGCGTCAAAGCGCTGCGAATATGCCTCGATGAGCATAGGCAGGTTGACACCGGTGACGATAGCCCAGGAATCGTGGCCCTCGATGAGCCCGCTGATCTGGTTGAACGGCGTGCCGCCCCACAGATCAACGAGGAAGAGCACCTGCTCCTGGTCTTCGAAGGAAGCGATTGCTTCCTCGACCTTGGCACGGAAGTCGTCGGGGCCCATGCTCGGCTCGAGCGAGACCACGGCAACAGACGGCTGATCGCCAAAGACCATCGAGCCCGTCTGCTTGATTCCAGCTGCCAAGTCCCCGTGGCTAGCAAGAACAATACTTACCATCACATAACCTCCTTTTTGTCTACGTATTTCCTACACGACATGAAAGGAGTATACCTGTTTGGATTGTGGAATTATAGCTAAATTCGCAAAAGGTTGGATTATTAATGGTAAATGTCTAAGTTTGTTACAAATTGATTACGTTGCCGGTTTACAGCTTATTGCCTGCTAAAAGGTGATTTGCTGATTGCTTTCAAAGACATATAAAGGTGCACTGTTCGTTAAGACCGCTTTTAGGTGGATCCCAGTGCGTCTGCGTGCCACCATTTTGTTTAAACAGACATGACTTGACTAACCGAAGCAAATATGTTTAGAACTCTAGTCCATGTAGTCATTGGATGTTAGGCGATGTGGAGAGGGTTGGCGGCGTCGACGGCGTCGGGGGCGTCGGAGAGGCCGTCAGGAGCAGCGTCTGCCGGGTCCTCGTCGGGGGTCTCGATCTGTTTGATCATTACCTCTTGGCCCTGCAGCAAATAGGTCTCGCCGCTACCGCAATGGGGACAGGTCTTGCCGTGCTCGACCGTCGCGTAGTCGCAGCCGCACGCCTCACAATGTGTCACGGCCTCGACGGGCTCCACGATAAGCTCCGCGCCCTGCGCGATAGGCTTTTTATCTGCTGCCCAGCGCCAAGCGTCGAGCAGCAAGTCGGGAACGACGCCCGAGACCTTGCCCAGCAGCAACGTCACGCTCGAAACGCGACGCACGCCATGAGCGCGCGCCACATTCTCGACATCGCGAATGATGTGGTAAACGATTCCCAATTCATGCAAGGTAGAAACCTTTCAACAACGGTTGATGCGATGTCAGCCAAACGTCAGCGAGCGGCGATCCAGGTGCCCCAGGTTGCCCCGAAACAAGGCGTCCGCTGGGCTTTTGCCCGCGGCGCCGAAGTTGAGGGGCAAGACGGGGTGCTTGGGCGCCGCGCAGCGTCGGCAGTGCCGCCGTTCGTTAGAACGGCGGAACCTCATTACTTGCGACCAAACTTAATCTTGATAGCACGCTTGAGGGCATACTTGCCGAGACTTGGGAGCTTTTGCTCGTATTTGACCATCGTTGAGCACTCGGGACGGTCGCGATCCAGATGGATGGCGTCAAACGCGCACTTGGTGGTGCACAGGCCGCAGCCAATGCACTTGTTGGGGTCGACGATCGAGGCGCCGCAGCCCAGGCAGCGGGCGGTCTCGGCGCGCACCTGCTCCTCGGTAAAGGTCTCAACATACTCGCTAAACGGCGCAGCCTTCTCGCGTTCGCGATCCACATGCGCAACCTCGCGGCTCGCGTTGTCGTAGCTCTCGAGTACAACGTCGTTGCGGTCGAGCGCGGTGTAGCGGCGCCGGTTGCGGCCGATGGTGAGCGTGGAGCCCGGCTGCACAAAGCGATGGATGGACACGGCGGCCTCGTGACCGGCGGCGATGGCATCGATGGCAAAGCTCGGACCGGTATAGACGTCGCCGCCCACAAAGATGTCGGGTTCGGCGGTCTGGTAGGTCTGGGGATCGGCAAGGGCACCCTGACCACGGCCAAGCTCCACCTTGGAGCCAGCCAGCAGGTCGCCCCACACGATGGACTGGCCAATCGACATGACCACGCGGTCGGCATCGACGCGACGCAGGTCGTTCTCGTCGTACTCGGGCGCAAAACGGCCCTCGTCATCGTAGACGCGCGTGCAGCGCTTAAAGGTGATGCCGCACACACGGCCGGCCTCGTCCAGATGGACCTCCTTGGGGCCCCAACCGCAACTGATGTGCGCGCCGTCCTCAACGGCCTCGCGACGCTCCTCCTCGCTGGCGGGCATCTGAGCCTCGCTCTCCAGGCAGAACATCTCAACGTGCTCGGAACCCAGACGGCAGGCGTTGCGGGCAACGTCGATGGCCACGTTGCCGCCGCCCACCACAATGGTGCGGCCGGACAGGGCATCAATCTTGCCGCTGTTAACCTCGCGAAGGAAGTCGACGGCCACGGTCACGTCCTCGGCATCCTCACCCGGAATGCCGGCAAGGCGGCCGCCCTGGCAGCCAATGGCAACGTAGAAGGCCTTGAAGCCCTGCGCGCGCAGCTCGTCGAGCGTCACGTCTCGACCGACTTCCACGCCATAGCGGAACTCGGCACCCATCAGGCGAATGACCTCGACCTCGGCCTCGATAACATCCTTCTGCAGCTTAAAGCTGGGAATGCCGTAGGTGAGCATGCCGCCCGGGCGCTCGTTCTTCTCGAACACGACGGGCTTGTAGCCCTTCTCGGCCAGATAGAAGGCGCAGGACAGACCGGCCGGACCGGCGCCGATGATGGCGATCTTCTGATCAAAGCCGCCAGCACGCGTCGGCGTCACCACGGGCGGAACATAGCGGGTCGCGGCGTCCAGATCGCGCTGGGCGATAAACTTCTTGACCTCGTCGATGGCCACGGCGGCGTCCACACGGCCGCGGGTGCAGGCATCCTCACAGCGGCGGTTGCACACACGGCCGCAGATAGCGGGCAGCGGGTTCTCGCGCTTAATGAGTGCTAGGGCCTCGTCATAGCGACCCTGAGCCGCGAGCTTCAAATAGCCCTGAACGGCAACGTGCGCGGGGCAGGCCGTCTTGCAGGGAGCGGTGCCGGACTCATGCGTCTCGATGCGGTTGTCGTTGCGGTAGTTGGGCGACCACTTGGTGTGGTCCCACTTAGTGGCATCGGGCAGCTCCTGGCGTGGATACTCGGGCACCTGTCCGCCCGCCTTTTTGCTGCAGAGCTTCTGGCCCAGCTTGGCGGCGCCGGCCGGACACACCTCAACGCAGCGACCGCAGGCCACGCACTTGTCCTTCTCGACCTTGGCGACATAGGCCGAGCGCGACAGGTTGGGCGTGTTGAACAGCTGCGAGGTGCGCAGGGCGTAGCACACGTTGACGTTGCAGTTGCAGATAGCGAAGATCTTGTTCTCGCCGTCGATATTGGTGATCTGGTGCACAAAGCCGTTGTCCTCGGCCTGGCGCAAGATGTCGTAAACCTCGTCGCGCGTTACATAATGGCCGCGATCGGTCTCAACCACATAGTCGGCCATATCGCCCACGGCAATGCACCAGTCGGCGGGGTCGTCGGCGCAGCCCTCGCCCATCACGCGACGGCTCGCGCGGCAGCTGCAGGTGCTGGCGGCATACTTGCCCTCGTATTTGTCGAGCCAGTGCTCGATATGCTCAATAGGCACCGAGGCGCTCGTGGCGTCGATAGCCTTCTCGACCGGGATGACGTGCATGCCGATGCCGGCGCCACCGGGCGGCACCATCGGCGTAGCCTTGGACAGCGGCCCCTTGGACGCCTGCTCAAAGAACTTGGCATAGACCGGGTGCTCGTCGAGCTGGCTCACGCGCATGTTGAGGAACTCGGCGGAACCCGGCACCAGCATGGGCAGCACCCACTGCTTGGCGCGCTCGGGATTCTCCCAGTTGTACTCGAGCAGGCCCGTGTAGCTCATATCGTCGAGCATCTTCTCGATATCGGCTTCGGGCATGCCGGTGAGCTTGACCATCTCGGACAGCGTATAGGGACGGCGCATCTTCATCTTGCAGAGCACTTCGGCCTGCTCGTCAGTCGCGGCCTCGGCAAACGACCAGTACTCGTAGCCCAGCAGCTCATCGCGATGCAGCAGACGGTTGGTGCAGTGCTCGCACAGCTTGACGATGGCCTCGCGCGGATGCTCCGGCAGCGGCGGCACGAACTCCGAGCCGATGTCGGGCTCGGTGTAGCTAATCCCCGGTCCGTTGAGAATCATGGTTGTCCCTTCTCTTGCCACAGCCCGGCGAGACCGCGGCACCCCTCTTTTTTGCAGGCCGGGCATGCCCCCATGCCGTTCACCCGCCATTAGTTGACATTGTGTCAAAAATAGTATTGACGAACCGTCAACAATATTCAAGACTGTTAGGCGAACGGTCAGGCAAAAGAGGATGAAAGGCGGCAAAACATGAGCAACAACACAGCAGATACCTCTGTGGTCGATGCCGTTCCCGCATCCGATAGCGCGGCAAAGCGCCTGACGGGCGACGAACGCCGTCGCGAGATCCTCGATGCCGTGCGCACCGTAAGCTCCGAGCTGGGCGTGTCCCACCTATCGGTATCGGCCGTGACCAAGCGAGCCGGCTGCACGCGTTCATTGTTCTACCACTACTTTGCCGATATGGACGCCGCCGTCACCGCCGTCATGGACGAGGCGATCGACGGCTTTATCTCCGAACTCGAGCAGTGGAACGCCGACCGCACCGTCGGCGATATCGAAGGCGCGCTCGACACCGTCGCCCCGCTCTTTAAGCGCCTGGTCGCCAGCGGCCACGAGCTGCCGAGTACGCTCACCTCAAGCAGCGGCGCGCTCTACGGCGGCTTTTTGCACAACGTGGTCCAGCGTGTGGCGCAGTATATCTGCGACACCACCGTGGTGGATTTTGTCGCCCATCATGAGCTACGCATCGACCATGTCTACGAGACGTTCTACACCCTCATCATGGGGTTGTTGATGTATATCCGCACGCACCCCGATGTGCCCGACGAGACGGTCAAGGAAATCATCGCCTCGACACTCCACATCGAGGGCTATACCGCCAAGTATCCGGAGCGCAAGCCCCGGAACTGACGACATTTGGCCAAACTGCCCGCGATCAGAAGAGGGGCCGCGGGCGTGTGAAAGGAGAGCAGCATGCTGTTCGATGTTTGGGGTAGCGATACCCTTATCCACTGGGCCGGCTGGGCCATGGTCTTTATTGGCCTGATCGTGCTCAACGAGGTCGGCCGCCGCACCAAGCTGGGCGCGGCAATCATCTTTGGCGTGGCTCCGCTGGCCATGACCATCTACTGCGTCGCTATCGCCGTGGGCGTTTCGCAGGGTGCCGAGTGGGCGCTCACCAACCCCACCCATGTGTACCAGAACAGCTGGTTCCACTACGCCAAGGTATACGCGGCGCTGGCCGGTTGCTGGGGCTTCATTGCCATTAAGTACCAGTGGGGCAAGATCGGCAAGGCGCATTGGTTCCGCGCATGGCCGTTTGTGATCGTCGCCATCAACATCATGATCGCCGTCGTGTCCGACTTTGAGAGCGCCTATCACTTCTTTGTCCTGGGCGAGTCCACCTGGGTCACCTCCGAAGGTGCTACTCAGCTGGCCGGTTGGAACAACGTGTTCAACGGCATCGCGGGCATCATCAACATCTTCTGCATGACCGGTTGGTGGAGCGTCTACGCCTCCGAGGATCAGACCGATATGCTGTGGCCCGATATGACCTGGGTCTACATCATCGCCTACGATATCTGGAACTTCTGCTACACCTACAACTGCCTGCCCACCCACTCCTGGTTCTGCGGCTTTGCGCTGCTGCTGGCGCCCACCGTCGCCGCCTTTATCTGGAACAAGGGCGGCTGGATCCAGAACCGCGCCTTTACGCTGGCCATTTGGTGCATGTTTGCCCAGGTGTTCCCGTACTTCCAGGAGGAGTCCGTCTTTGTGACCCACTCCACGCTCGACCCCGGCGCCGCTACCGCGGTCTCGATCGCCGCACTGATCGCCAACGTCGCCGCGATCATCTACATCGCCTACCGCTCCAAGAAGCTCGGCCGCAATCCCTACAAGCAGGATGTCTTTGAGGGCACCAGCGATTGGGAGAAGGCTACCGCTCGCCGCGCCAAGGTTGATTACGCTCACGCCGAGTAACGTGTTGGTCGCTGTTGGTGCCTGGGCATAGGCCCGCTCGTCTGACATTCAACCCAATGTCTCGCAGAGCCCCCGGAAAGCGTTTCACTCGCTTTCCGGGGGCTTTTGTCATTGCGTCTCTATTCATCTATTCAAAAACATGCGCATATATAAAATCGGATTTCAAATCATGCGGCGGCTCTATGGGGTCCCGTTTTTGGGTACAGTGTTGTCCCGATATTGAGCTTGGGGGATATATGAAAGATGAGACGATGGGCCAAGAGGATGCGGCCCAAGATGCAGAAGCGTGTGCCGAGGCCCTGGAGAGCCTAGACCGGATTTCGCTTGACGATGTTGCGTTTGACGATTCGAGCGTTGATGTGCAGGATGAGCCGGAAATCGAGGCACAGCCCGATGATCAGGATGCAAAAGACGATGGCGCCGCGCCCACCGAAGACGGGGCGGGGCACGAGGAATCCGAATGCGAGGCCGACGGCCAGCCCGGATCCGACACGAGCGAGGAAACCATCTTGCTCGACAACTTGCCGGCCGAAGATTCGCTGACCCGCGAGCTCCCTGGCTTAGGCTCTGCGCCTGCCGTGGACGAGACCATCGCCATGGGCGATATTCCCCTACCGTCCGTTCCTTCGGCACGCGAAGCCGAGGTTCGCCATCGCAAAATGTCGCCCAAGCGCCGCAATCTGATGGTTGCCCGCATCGTAGCCGTCGCGCTTGTTGCCGGCGGCGCAGGCTATGCTGCCTGGAACGGATATCAACAAGAGCAGGCTGCCGTGCTTGCCGCAAACGCCCATACCATGATGTCAGTGCAGATTGGCGTGCATGCCGCGGGCCTCGACTGTTCCACTGGCTCCAAGATTCCCGTACAGGTGAGCGGTCAGGATTCTGACGGCTCCTCCGTGAGCGAAACGCTCTATGTTGACGAGCACGGCCGCGGCATCAAACTGCTGCCCGGCGATTACACGCTCTCCATCGCCGCCTCCCCCATCGCGGCCGACGGCACCATCTATACCGTCCCGACCACCAAGACGCAGGTCACCGTTAAGAGCGATGGACAGGATTTAAGTGCCAAGGCCGCCTTTAAGCTCAAGGTGCCTTCGGCCGACACGGTGACTGACGACCAGATCGATGCCGCCGCCAAGTATGCCGAGGAAGGCGGTGCGAGCTCCGCCGCGGCCGCCAAGATACTTCAGCAGGCGGCAACCGCGCGGCGCGACGCCGCCGTCAATGCCGTGAGCGCGCAAAAGGCACAGGCATCCCGTGATGCTGACGCTCGCCACAAGGCAACCGACCTCTACCAGCTCGATATTCCGGTTGAGTGGTATGGCAAGGTCGAGACTTGGCAGAATGGCAGCACGCTATGCATCTATCTGGGCGACGACGCCAATACGCCGCTCGTGACGCTCGTCGCCGTGCGCGATGGCGAGACCTTTACGCCCGATGACGGCGATACGGTTTTGGGCACGGTCAGCCTAGGCAACGGTTATACCGTCTATGCCAGCGGCCCCGTCTATCCGTACGTGGTGCCCCAGACTATCAACGGGCGCACCCAGAATCCCGTGTCGACCTACCCCATGGACACGGCCATTGAGCTTGTCGAGCTTACGACCGGCAACCGCTACACCTATAGCCAGATCAAGAACGTGTTGGTCGGCAAAGACGGCAAGGCAGACACCGCGACCAAACTCGAGACCGACTACCTCGCCCAGATTCTCCTGCCGAGCATCAAAGCCCAGGACTAGCCGGGCCGAAGACGGCCACCCAACACCCACATCCCTAACGCAGTTGCGGTGAAATAGGGACTGTTTTTGCTGGTCAAACCGCAAAACAGTCCCTATTTCACCGCAACTTATTGGTGGCCTTTTGGGTGGCACTCAGCGCCACGGGTCGGCTTCGAACATTGGCTCGCGCTCGGGGCGACGGTCGCTGTAGGGATCGTAACCGTCATCGTCCTCGTTCTCGGCGCGAATGTAGGGGTCGCGCGGCTTGGGCGCCGGTTTGGACGTGGGCTTGGGCGCCGGCGCGCTTGTCTTGATCTCGTCTTTCATCTGCATAGCTCCTTGCATCGCATCTGTTCAATTACATCGATTGTCGCACGAAAAGGGCGGCGGACCCAATTGGATCCGCCGCCCTTGGCGTTTAGAGACGGCTGGCAGATTTTAAGGCATGTCCCATAAATCTACTCGGCGTCGGGGATCTCGTAGGTGGCCGCCGGCGTGTTGTCGCACACGACGGTAAAGCCGCCGTCCTTGTCGGCATCGACCGTCACCTGATCGCCCTCGCGCACCGTGCCGTCGATGATGGCGGCGGCGATGGCGTCCACGACCTCACGCTGGACCAGGCGCTTGAGCGGACGGGCACCGAACACGGGGTCCAGGCCGCCCACGGCGAGCATCTGCTTGGCCGCCGGGGTGATGGCAAGCGTCATGCGCTCCTTGGCCAGGCGTGCGCGAACGTCGGCAAGCTGGATGTCGACAATCTTCTCGATCTGCGCCATGCCAAGCGGATGGAACACCACGATATCGTCGATACGGTTGAGGAACTCGGGGCGGAAGGTCTGAGCCATGGCGGCGTCGACCTGATGGCGCATCTCCTCCTCGTCCTTACCGGACAGATCGGCGATGGCCTTGGAGCCCACGTTAGACGTCATAATGATAATCGTGTTCTTGAAGGACACCTGGCGACCCTGGCCATCGGTCAGACGGCCGTCGTCGAGCACCTGCAACAGCACGTTGAAGACATCCGGATGAGCCTTCTCCATCTCGTCGAGCAAGATTACGGAGTACGGACGACGACGCACGGCCTCGGTGAGCTGGCCGCCCTCGTCGTAGCCCACGTATCCCGGGGGCGCACCGATCAGACGCTGGACGCTGAACTTCTCCATGTACTCGGACATGTCGATACGCACGAGCGCGCGCTCGTCATCGAACAGGCACTCGGCCAGCGCCTTGGCGAGCTCGGTCTTGCCTACGCCGGTGGGGCCCAGGAAGAAGAAGCTGCCGATGGGCTTGTCCGGATCGGAGAGGCCCGCACGGCTGCGACGTACGGCCGCGGCCACAGCGGAGACCGCCTCATCCTGACCGATGACGCGCTTATGCAGCTCGCCCTCCAGGCCCTTCAACTTGTCGAGCTCGCCCTGCATCATCTTGGACACGGGCACGCCGGTCCAGGCGCTCACGACCTCGGCGATCTCATCGGAGGTCACCTGCTCGTTCAGGCCCTCGCCGTCGGCCTGCTTTTGCGCCTCGAGCGCAGCCTCGGAATCCTGAATCTGCTGCTGCAGACCCGGGATCACAGAATAGCGAAGCTCGGACGCACGGCCCAGATCGCCGTTGCGCGTCGCGCGCTCCTCTTCGCTCTTGGCCTCGTCAAGCTGGCCCTTAAGCTCCTGCACGTGGTCGATCGCGTTCTTTTGGTTGAGCCAGCCGGCCTTTTGCACGTTGAGCTTTTCCTGGACTTCGGCAATCTCTTGGCGCAGAGCCTCCAAACGCTCCTTGGAGGCGTCGTCGGTCTCCTTCATGAGCGCCTGCTCCTCAATCTGCAGCTGGGTGAGCTGACGCGTGGTGGCGTCGATCTCGACCGGCATGCTGTCGAGCTCCATGCGCAGGCGGCTTGCGGCCTCATCGACCAGGTCGATTGCCTTGTCGGGCAGGAAACGGTCGGCGATGTAGCGATCGGAGAGGTCGGCAGCTGCCACGAGCGCGCTATCGGTGATATGCACGCCGTGGAAGATCTCGTACTTCTCCTTGAGGCCACGCAGGATCGAGATGGTGTCCTCGACGGTAGGCTCGCTCACCATAACGGTCTGGAAACGGCGGGCGAGCGCCGCATCCTTCTCGATGTACTTGCGGTATTCGTCGAGCGTGGTCGCGCCGATCGCGTGCAGGTCGCCACGAGCGAGCGCCGGTTTGAGGATGTTGCCGGCGTCCATGGAGCCCTCGGTGGCACCCGCGCCCACGATGGTGTGGAGCTCATCGATGAAGAGGATGACCTTGCCCTCGGATTTTTGCACTTCCTTGAGCACGGCCTTCAAGCGGTCCTCGAACTCGCCGCGGTACTTGGCACCGGCGACCAACGCGCTCATGTCGAGCTCGATAAGGTCGCGGTCGCGCAGGGTGCTCGGCACGTCGCCGGCCACGATACGCTGGGCGATGCCCTCGACGATGGCCGTCTTGCCGACGCCCGGCTCGCCGATGAGCACGGGGTTGTTCTTGGTGCGGCGGGACAGGACCTGAATGGTACGACGGATCTCGTCGGTACGGCCGATGACCGGATCGAGCTTGCCGGCGCGGGCCAGATCGCAGATGTTGCGACCGTACTGTTCCAGTGCCTCAAACTGGGTCTTGTCCTCGGCAGACGTCACGCGGTCATCGCCGCGCAGCTCCTCGTAGACCTGCTCGATGCGCTCCTTGGTGACGCCGGCGTCGCGCAGCACGCGGCCCGCCTCGCCCTTGTCCTCGGCAAGCGCCATCAGCAGATGCTCGGTCACCACAAAGCTGTCGCCCATCTTGGTGGCCTTCTTCTCGGCCTTCTCGATGACGCGGACAAGCTCGTTGGAAAGACCCATCTGCTGGCCCTCGCCCGAAACCTTGGGCGCGTGGTCGATGGCATCCTGCGTGGAGCGTGCGAGCTGAGCCGGGTCAGCACCGATGCGCTCGATAATCACGGAGATATTGCGCTCGCCGGCACCGAGCAGGGCAGACAGCAGGTGAATCGGCTCCACCGCGCCGGCCTGCGCGTCGGCAGCCGTGCTCATGGCGGCCTGCAGCGCCTCGCGCGACGTCATTGCTAGCTTATCGATTCTCATGGAATCACCTCTCTTGGGGCGGCCGCCCTACGGGGCGGCTTCACGTTGTTCGAGAAGTATTGTTGCCAGCTTTGCTCGATCTTATACACAAATCTAAGTCTCTATATATAAGATTTTCTGAGTGCTCTCATGACATGGAAAATCACCACAAAGGGGACAGACGCGCTCACCCGCTGCGGCCTCATCCCCTTACTATCTCAATCTGTAACATCTAGCGACTATTTCTGGCTCCAGATGTTACAAATCAAGATGAAATGACCAGCGGCGCCCGTTCGTCTCAATCTGTAACATCTACTCGGCAAATTAGGGTCTAACTGTTACAGATCGAGACAAACCAAGAACCATCACAAAGGCGCCTGTCCCCTTTGTGATGGTCCAGAGAAGAATCAGCCCCGATTAAAAGAGGCGACATCAAGCCCAGTCTACGTTTGGCGATCCCAAGATCCAACGAGAACACAGCGACAAAATCGAGAGCCACCGATAGCCCGTTCGCGCAGATATAGATGGAGATTCAAGACAAGGGTGCCGGCTTAAACGGCTTGGTTATCGTACGCCACAATACTCTCGTCATCGTCCCTGTCGTTTTTATAGTGCTTATAGTGAAAATAGCGGGTTTAGTGAGGATAGTATTGCGCAAAACTCGTGAACTCAATTTTGACCCTCGCCCAGAATGAGGGGAGGCAAATATTCCTATTAGAGATCAAATCGAAGCCCAATAGGGCCTTTTAGCCCTCCCATTCCGGGCGGTCGCTTTCTTTTGAATATTGTCGTAAGCTTGTATCATTTATCTTAATGATTGCATATTGCATGAGAGGTGCCCCACCGTGAAACGCTCCACCTATATCGGCCTGCTCATCTTAGCGTTTGCAATTACCGCAGTCGGCGTGGGCATTATCTATCTCGCATTTCTCCCTGCCTCGGCAACGCAGGCGGCGGTTGAAACCGTAAGCTACCCCATCGAAATCCTCACCGATATCGTCAAACCCGATTCAATCACCGTCGATTTCGACGGTACGCCCGCAGCGCTTGGGGTCAGTAACTATCCCCGAATCGAACTTGGAGCCACGCGCTATACCCAAGATGAGCAGCTTATCGGCAAGGCAACCAGTTTACTCAAAGGCAAGACGTTTAAGCGATGGTACGGCGCCGCAATATATCGAGCCAAGAAAGGCCAAATGAATGGCGGGTATTATTCGACCCTTGAACTCGATGCGGCAAACGGGAGCAGACTGTGCAACGTTTCATACGACCCCGGCTACATGGACAACGAAGGGCCGGGAGTCTATATCTCGGATGGCAACGTGATCTACGTCATGGAAGGCGACCAGACGGCAGTCGTCGATTTTATGGATCGGTGTACCGAGGATGCCTACGAACAAACTTGCGAGCCCGAACCACAGACAGCGCGCGACAGTGGCTCAGCACGCACTTGGCTATTTGACGATGAAATAACCTGGGCCCCATCGAAATAAGGACCCGCCAGGCAGGCACCTTTGTGGTGGTTTCGGTTCCGATGTTCCACTGTCTCGATCTGTAACATCTAGCGGCCCTTTTCAATCCTAGATGTACAGATCGAGATGAAATGATCGGCGGCGATTGTTTGTCTCAATCTGTAACAGCCGCTCGTCAAATAGGGGCCCAGATGTTACAGGTCGAGACAAACGGAACCACCGCAAAGGCGCCTACCCCTTCATGGTGGTTTTCGACAAAAGAAGCCGCCCCGATAACAGGGGCGGCATCAAGCAAGTCTATTTATTAGCGTCCCTCAAGACCCAACGAGAACGTCGCGGTAGCCCCGGACACACCTTTCCCTCGGGCGACCCTCGCGAAGCGCGTGAGCACGAGGGAAAGGTGTGTCCGGGGCGTACAGCAGAGTTACTCGGCAGCGGCCTTGAACTTGTTGTAGTTGATCAGGCAGCCGGCCTTGACGATGGAACGCTCCTCTGCCGTCATATCGGCAATGTAGAGCTCAATCTGCTCGACCGCACCATCGGTGCGCACCACGTAGGCGGCGATGTCCTTCAAGTCGCCATCGAGCGCAGCGCGAATCCCCGGCACAAAGACGTAATCGCCCACCTCAAAGTTAGGCTCTGCCTCCATCTGGAAGGGCACCATGCCCCAGTTCATCACGTTGGAGCGATAGCGCTTGGTGGCGTACTCGTGGACGATGTTGGCCAGACCGCCGATCACGCGCTGGCAGCTCGCGGCCTGCTCGCGGGCGGAACCGTCACCGGGTTTCTTGGCATAGAGCATGGAGCCGTACTCAGTCGCCTTGGCATCGGCCACGACACCGGCGCCGGCCAGTGCCTCAAACACGCCGGCAAGCTCGGCATCGAGTGCCGCCAGGTCGCCCGCGGACTCACCGGCAACGCGGCGCTTCTCCACGGCGTCGACCTCCTTGGAGCGACCCACGTAGGCAGGGTCGCGGCGGCTGAGCGTAAACTCGGCCAGACCCAGCGGGTTGGAGCGGAAGGAGCTCGTCTCGCCCGAGGGAATGAGCTCGTCGGTCGTGGTGACCGGGTCCATGATCTTGGAGCACACCTTGAGCAGGATGTCGTCGCCGAGGGGCTCCATCGCGGGCCACGGCTTGATGTTGGGGCCTTCGACCAGCTCGTCGGCAGGCTCCGCCTTGCCAAAGCCCCAGTACACGCGCTTTTTGTACGGCGCGTCGTCGAAGGTGTACTCGCAGGCCTCGTCCCAGGTCTCCTCGGGCAGGTCGGTCGCCGGCGTCAGGATGCCGCCGTTGGCCGCCGTCGCCGCAATGGAGCGGGCGTCCATCAGGGCCACGGCGCTCAGCTGGCCGTTGCCCGGCTTGGAACCCTCGCGATTGGGGAAGTTGCGCGTGGTGTGGCGGATCGAAAGGCCGTTGTTGGCGGGCGTGTCGCCGGCGCCGAAGCACGGGCCGCAGAACGCCGTGCGCACGATCGCACCGGCCTCCATGAGGTCGTAGATGTAACCACGACGCGTAAGTTCGAGCGCCACGGGCTGGCTCGTGGGATAGACCGACAGCGAGAACTCGCCGCAGCCGGTGTTGGCGCCCTTAAGCACGCGAGCAGCCTGGACCACGGAGTCGTAGTTGCCGCCCGAGCAGCCGGCGATAACGCCCTGCTGCACGCGCAGCTTGCCGTCGACGATCTTATCGAGCAGGCTAAAGTGCGTCTTGCCCTCGCCGATCTTGGCAGCCTCGAGCTCGACCTCGTGCAGGATGTCCTCGAGGTTCTCGTTGAGCTCGTCAATCTCAAAGCCGTTAGAAGGATGGAACGGCAGCGCGATCATGGGCTTGATGCTCGACAGATCGACCTCGACGCAGCCGTCGTAGTAGGCAACATCGGCGGGCTTGAGCTCGCGGTAGTCGTCGCCGCGGCCGTGCATGGTCAAAAACGTGTGCGTGTCCTCGTCGGTGGCCCAGATGCTCGACAGGCAGGTGGTCTCGGTGGTCATGACGTCGACGCCGTTGCGGTAGTCGGTCGTCATGCTCGCGATGCCGGGGCCCACGAACTCCATTACCTTGTTCTTGACGTAGCCCTTGGCAAAGACGGCGCGGATGATGGCGAGCGCCACATCGTGCGGGCCGACGCCGGGGCGCGGGGCGCCCGTGAGGTAGATGGCGACGACGCCGGGATAGGCAACGTCGTAGGTGTCGCGCAGCAGCTGCTTGGCCAGCTCGCCGCCGCCCTCGCCCACGGCCATGGTACCCAGGGCGCCGTAGCGGGTGTGCGAGTCGGAGCCCAGAATCATCTTGCCGCAACCGGCAAAGTTCTCACGCATAAAGGAGTGGATGACAGCGATATGCGGGGGGACGAAGATGCCGCCGTACTTCCTGGCTGCGGAAAGGCCAAAGACGTGGTCATCCTCGTTGATGGTGCCGCCCACGGCACACAGCGAGTTATGGCAGTTGGTAAGCACGTAAGGCAGCGGGAACTGCTCCATGCCCGAGGCACGCGCCGTCTGGATGATGCCGACAAAGGTGATGTCGTGGCTCGCCATGGCATCGAAGCGAATCTTGAGTGCCTCGGGGTCTCCGGACGTATTGTGTGCCTGGAGGATTGAATACGCGATGGTGCCTCGCTTGGCATCCTCGGGTGCCTGCGTAATACCGTGCTCGGCAGCCTCGGCCGCGGGCACAACTTCGCTGCCGCCGCGCAGGTAGATGCCGTCCTCGTACAGCTTGACCATACTGTCTCCCACTCTGCCCAAGAGATTTGGGCGCATAGCATACATTCGTTCAATATCGTGCCATAGAACGGTTGCAAGTGGGTTACGAATCTGCACGTTCACTTTATCTCAGTAAAGTAAAGGACGAGCCCAGTGTGGGTCGGAAGATTTGGTGCAAGAGTGTCCCTCTCGACTAGTCATTTAAGAACGTCCCCAATGACTACCCTACCGTATCCGGAGCAAGGCAACGCCGCAGGTACAGGACGGACAGCGAGCGACGTCCAGAGCGAACAAGTTGGCATGAAAAAGGCAAGGCATAGACCTTCTGGTCATGCCTTGCCTTTTGAATGACAAATTGTCGCTCTGGGCGGCGCGCAGCGTCGGCCCGTTACGCGGGTTGGTAAACCCGCGTAACTACAAATCCCCGCCAGCGCCCAAAAGCTTGCGCATGACTTGCTCGGGGTTGACTGAGCCGTCGCGCGGGGCCAGGGCGGTAATCTTCTTCTGCATCTTGTACTCGTGCAGCTCGTCCTCGAGCTGGCGCACGCGAGCACGGAGCTTTTCATTCTCGCGCTCGCGCTCCTCGGCACGCTCCTTCATATCGAGAATGCGCACCACGCCGGCGAGGTTGATGCCCTCGTCGGTGAGCTGGTTGATGAGCTCCAGGCGCTCGATATCGGCACGCGAATACAGGCGCGTGTTGCCGCCCGAGCGTTGGGGGTTCACCAGGCCCTTGGACTCGTAGACGCGCAGAGTCTGCGGGTGCATGCCGGTCAGCTCGGCCGCCACGCTGATCATGTACAGCGGTTTGTTCCTATTGTCCTCGGCCATGCTACCTGACCCCTTTCCGTCTCGTTATCGTCCATCATAAGCCCGCGGGCGTGGGCGTGCGCCGCGACCGCCCTAGTACGTCGCCTTGTAACGGTTGACCTTCTCGCGGTAGTCGCGCGTGTCGGCCTCGCGCAGCTTGGTCATGGCATCGCGCTCGTCATCAGACAGGTTCGTGGGAACCTGCACCTTGATCTCGACGAGCAGCGCGCCCGTACGGCCACGGTGTTTAACGTCGGGCGCTCCCATCTCCTTAAAGCGGAACTTCTTGCCCGTCTGGGTGCCCGCCGGCACCTTCAGACGAACCGTCGCCCCGCCGGGCGTGGGCACGTCCACCGTGCAGCCGAGCGCCGCCTCGTAGACCGAGACCGGTACCTCCATGGTCACGTCGGCACCCTTACGCTTAAACAGCGGATGTTCCTCCACGTGCGTGGTCACGACCAGATCGCCGCGCTCGCCGCCGGCAACGCCATACTCGCCGCGACGCTTGTAACGCAGTTTGCCGCCGTCGACCGCACCCGCGGGCACCGAGACCGTAATGGTCTGCTGCTCGCCCGTCGAGGGAATGCGATAGGTAACCTTGTGCGTCACGCCGCGAAACGCGTCCTCAGCCGAAACATCGACGGTCAGCGACAGGTCGCCGCCCTTGCGAGCACGGCTGCGGCCCGCGCCGGCATTACCCGCAGCCCCGGCAAAGCCCGAGCCCCAATCGCTGCCCCAGGCGCCGTTGCCGCTAAAGATGCTGTCGAAGATATCGCCCCAGCCGCTGGCGCCCGCGCCGGCACCGTAGCCGCCGCCATACGCGCCGCCCGCGCCCGGCATGCCGCCAAACATGAGCATCTGGTCGTACTCTTTGCGCTTCTTCTCGTCCGAAAGCGTCTCGTAGGCCTCGCTGATCTCCTTGAACTTGGCCTCGTCGCCGCCGGCATCAGGGTGATATTTTTGCGCGAGCTTGCGAAACGCGCTCTTGATCTCTTTGTCGGAGGCGCTCTTGGATACGCCCAGGATGTCATAGAAGGTTTTGCCTGCAGCCATCGTAGCTCCTCTCCTGTTACGTCCGCCGTCCATGCAGACGACGGCTCATGCTTTCATATGGCACTAGGCCAGAAAGGGCCCCGGGTGTTGCCCCGGGGCCCTTCTCAATTACTCCTCGGTGCTCTCGGCCGTATCGGCCGCGGCATCCTCGGGCGCCGCTTCGGGCTCCGGTGCGGGGCGCTTCTCGCCACCGTAGGTCACCGTCACCATCGCGGAGCGCAGGATGCGATCCGCCATGCGGTAGCCCTTCTGGTACACGTCGTTGACGGTCTCGTCGTACTGCGATGCGTCCTCGACGCGACCCACAGCCTGATGCTCAAGCGGATCAAACGCCTCGCCCTTGGGGTCGATGGGCTCAACGCCCTCGTGCGCAAACACATCGAGCAGCTTGGCATGTACCGCGTCAACGCCATCGACGAACTGCTTAAAGTCGTCGGTAAGCTCTTGGCTGCGGGCATGGTCGATCGCGCGCTCGATATCGTCAATCACCGGCAACAGCGCGGTGACAAGCTTCTCGGTCGCGCGCTCGCGCTCGGCAAGGCGCTCGTTGGCGGTGCGGCGACGGAAGTTCTCCCAGTCGGCCTGCAGGCGGGCGGTGCGCTCGGTAGCGTCCTTCGCCTTGTCCTCGGCGGCCTTCTGAGCCTCTGCCGCAGCGTCGAGCTCATTGCGCACGTCGGCAAGCTCCTTTTGGGCCTGCTCGAACTTGAGCTTAAAGTCGTTGTCGGCGGCTTCCTCACCGGCGCGGATAGCAGCTTCCACCATCTCGTCCTCGGTCATCGTCGCCTCCTTGTTGGAATCCTCTACCTGGTTCTCGGCAGCCTCGGCGGCCTCGGCCTCGTTGGCCTCGGTATCGTCGACGGCCTCTACGGGAATCTTCACGTCCTTCTCCTCAGAGTCAACGGGGGCGGCGCCAGCGGCGGCCGCCTCCGTGCGAGCTTTACGGGCGGACATGATTACTTGTCCTCGTCGTCCACAACCTCGTAGTCGGCGTCGACAACGTCATCGTCGGCAGGCTGGGCACCGGCGGCACCGTCGGTCTGCTGCTGAGCGTCGGCGTAGACAACCTGGGCCAGCTCGTAGGCCACAGACTGCAGGGACTCGCCGGCGGCCTTGATGGCCTCGACGTCAGAGCCCTCGAGCGCCTTCTTGGCGTCGGCGATAGCGGCCTCGGCCTTAGACTTCACGTCGGCGGAAACCTTGTCGCCCAGCTCGTTGAGGGTCTGCTCGGTGGAGTAGCACAGGCTGTCGGTCTGGTTGCGGACCTCGACCTCTTCCTTCTGCTTCTTGTCCTCCTCGGCATGAGCCTCGGCGTCCTTGACCATACGATCGACTTCGTCGTCGGACAGAGCGGTGGAGCCGGAAATGGTGATCTGCTGCTCCTTGCCGGTGCCCTTGTCCTTAGCGGAGACCTTGACGATGCCATTGGCGTCGATGTCGAAGGTGACCTCGATCTGCGGCACGCCGCGGCGGGCAGCCGGGATGCCGGTCAGCTGGAACCTACCGAGCGACTTGTTGTCGCGGGCAAGCTCGCGCTCGCCCTGGAGCACGTTGATCTCGACGCTGGTCTGGTTGTCGGCAGCGGTGGAGTAAACCTCGGTCTTGGAAGTCGGGATCGTGGTGTTGCGGTCGATCATCTTGGTCATGATGCCGCCCATGGTCTCGACGCCCAGCGACAGCGGGGTAACGTCGAGCAGCAGGATGCCCTCGACGTCGCCGGTAAGCACGCCGCCCTGGACGGCAGCGCCGTCGGCAACGACCTCGTCGGGGTTCACGGACATGTTGGGCTGCTTGCCGGTCATGGTCTTGACGAGCTCCTGGACGGCGGGCATACGGGTGGAGCCGCCGACGAGGATGACCTCGGTCAGATCGGAGAGCTTAAGCTTGGCGTCGCGCAGGGCGTTGGTGACAGGCTGCTTGCAGCGCTCGAGCAGGTCGCGGGTGATCTTCTCGAACTCGGCGCGGGTCAACGTGTAGTTGAGGTGCAGCGGGCCGGACTGGTTCATGGTGATGAACGGCAGGTTGATGGTGGTCTGCTGAGCGGCGGAGAGCTCCTTCTTGGCGTTCTCGGCGGCCTCCTTCAGACGCTGCAGGGCCATGGGGTCCTGACGCAGGTCGACACCGTTCTCCTGCTGGAACTTATCGGCCATCCAGTCGATGACGCGCTGATCCCAGTCGTCGCCGCCCAGGTGGTTATCGCCCGAGGTGGACAGAACCTCAAACACGCCGTCGGCGAGGTCGAGGATGGAGACGTCGAAGGTGCCGCCGCCCAGGTCGAAGACCAGGATGCGCTGGTCGGTGCCCTGCTTGTCCAGGCCATAGGCAAGAGCAGCAGCGGTCGGCTCGTTGACGATACGCTTGACGTTGAGGCCGGCGATCTTGCCGGCGTCCTTGGTGGCCTGACGCTGGGCGTCGTTGAAGTAGGCCGGGACGGTGATGACGGCGTCGGTGACGGTCTCGCCCAGATACTTCTCGGCGTCGGCCTTCATCTTGGCGAGCGTCATGGCGCTCACCTGCTCGGCGGTGTAGTCCTTGCCCTCGATGTCGACGACGGCACGGCCACCCTGGCCCTCCTTGACCTCATACGGCACGGTCTTGATCTCGGAGGTGCACTCGGAGTACTTGCGGCCCATGAAGCGCTTGATGGAGAACACGGTGTTCTTGGGGTTGGTGACAGCCTGGTTCTTAGCGGCCTTACCCACGACGCGGTCGCCGTCGGCACGGAAGCCCACGACGGACGGGGTGGTGCGGTCGCCCTCGGCGTTCACGATAATGGTCGGAGAACCGCCCTCGAGGACGGCCATAGCGGAGTTAGTAGTACCAAGGTCGATACCAAGAATCTTACTCATTAGAAATTCCCTCTCTCTTTTGCGTTCGCGCCGCCTCGACGATCTGTCGCGCGGCGCTTCGGCTTGTCTTTCAGGATGTAGTGTATCCCCTTATGGGCCGGAATATACAAAATCTAAGTCAATTCATATAAGATTTCTTATTGCTGAGAGTTTAGGTTCTTAAATGCGCAGGTAGACGCACTGTTTGAGTTCTCGGCAAATCTATCGAGATCTATGTAGAGATGGCTGAGGTTTGCGTCCGGGGGTGCCTGGGGGCCGTCTTGCGGAAAGCTCATCCCGGTTTGAGCGTGGATTCCGGGTCGCAGTTTCCGTCTGAAGGCTCAACCGGAAACCGTATCCCGTTTTGAGAGCTGATACCGGCTCGCATTTTCCGCTAGCGGGCCTAACCGGAAACTGCAACCCGTTTTTCGACAAAATAATGGGATGCGGTTTCCGCAAGCACGCTCAATCGCCCTATATTTCAAGTCACCTTTAGCTAACATTTGCGCAGCTCAACGGCCCCACCTGCGCGTTTTTTAGTAAACCTTGGCATACTCGGCGAACGGTATGAAGATGCCGGTCAGAGGGTATTGCAAACGGTCGCTCCCGTGGTATGTTTTTGCCCGAATCAAACCGGCGCGCATCGCCTGTAGCGTCGGTCAACAGAGAGGAAACTACCATGGCTCATCCCGTAATTGATGCCGACGAGTGCATCGCTTGTGGCGTTTGCGTCGACTCCTGCCCCGCTGGCGTTCTGGAGCTCCAGGACGTCGCTACCGTCGCTGACGAGGACTCCTGCGTCGCCTGTGGCGCTTGCCAGGACGCTTGCCCCGCCGGCGCGATCACCGAGATCGTCGAGGAGTAACAACTCCCCCACTTGCACACTCAAAAGTACACCGTGCACAAAAAAGGAGGCCTCCGCATCGCCGCGGAGGCCTCCTTTTGCATTCGTCGTTACTAGAACAGGTCGTCTTCGTAGGGCATCAGGTCTGCTAGGTAGCCCTTCTCCTTGAGCATCGCCTCGATCTCGTCGAGGGTTTGCTCGTCCTCCGCCGCGATGCGATGGAAGTGATAGCCGCTCGTCACCGTCAGCAGCGGAAAGCTCTTGCCGCTCTCGATATCGCGCAGATAGCGCTCGACATCGCGACGATTGCGGATGTCCAGGTCGGCCGTAATCTTACCGTACACGCGGTGATTGACGATCACGTTGAGCACAGCGCCGCCGGCGTCGACGATACTCGTGAGCTCATCGCCTGCCTGTTCCACGCTGTGGCGAACCTTGACCAAGCGCGTAGGCACGGCGGGGCTGCTGGGGGCCTCCTGCAGCACGTAGCCGCGGTTGGTCGCCACGATATCGTGCCCATCGGCGCGCAGCAGGGCGATGTCCTGCACCACGATCTGGCGGCTCACACCCACCTCGCGGGCAAGCGCGCTGCCCGATACGGGCCCCTTGGCCCCCTCGAGCACGGCAATGATGGCACGGCGACGCTCGCGGGCGTCCATTATTTACCGTCCAGCAGACGCAGGTGCTTAAGCGAGAGGTCGAGGATCGGCGCGGAGTGCGTCAGGGCGCCCGAGCTAATGAAGTCAACGCCCAGATCAGCCAGGGCGCGAATGTTGTTGGCGTCCACGTTGCCCGAGCACTCGGTCTTGGCACGGCCGGCGATAAGCTCGATAGCGGCGGCCATGTCGTCGTGGGTCATGTTGTCGAACATGATGATATCGGCACCGGCCTCCACGGCCTCGCGCACCATGTCCAGGTTCTCGCACTCGATCTCGACCGTCGTGGTAAACGACGCATGAGCGCGCGCCATCTCGATCGCGCGTGCCACGCCACCGGCGGCGTCGATGTGGTTGTCCTTGAGCATGACAGCCGTCGACAGGTTATAGCGGTGGTTGCTGCCACCGCCGATCTCGACTGCCGCCTTTTCAAACACACGCATGCCCGGTGTGGTCTTGCGCGTGTCGACAAGCACGGTCTTGGTGCCCTCGAGCGCAGCCGCCATCCGATGCGTGTAAGTAGCGATGCCGCTCATGCGCTGCAGGTAGTTGAGCGCCACGCGCTCGCCCGAAAGCAACACGCGCGCGTCGCCGCGCACCTGGCCCACGTGATCGCCGGCATGCACCTCGTCGCCATCCGAGACATCAAACAGCACCGAGCTCTGCGGATCCAGCAGCTCAAAGGTGCGGGCAAACACATCCAAGCCGGCGATGATGCCGTCGGCCTTGGCGATGAGCTCCACCGTGGCGGGGCGCGACGTGGGGCACACGCTCGCCGTGCTCACGTCCTCAAACGTAATGTCCTCGCGCAGAGCCTGCAGAATCAGATCATCGACGACGAGCTTCATGGTAATGGGATTCATGGTCTACTCCTCCACGGCCTGCGTGCCGGCGGCACGGGCCAAATCATCGATTGCCAGAGGGTCGGCGCCCAAGGCGCGATGACGGCCATCGAGCGCGGGCTCGCCCGCCCGCTCCACGGCCAGCGACTCACCGGTGCGCATACGCCAAGCAGCGCGACGACCCCAGACCAGCGCCTCGAGCAGGCTGTTTGATGCAAGGCGGTTCTTGCCGTGAACGCCGTTGCAAGCCGTCTCGCCCGCGGCGTAGAGCTCGGGCATCGAAGTGCGACCGTCTTTATCGACCCATACGCCGCCCATAAAGTAGTGCTGCGTGGGCGTGACGGGGATGGGCTCATCCAGGATATCGCGACCGTCCTCCAGGCAGCGCGCGCGGATGTTGGCGAAGTGCCCGGTCACCACGTCGCGCTCGACGGGGGCAAAGCTCAGCCACTCGTGCTCGGTGCCGTCCTGCTTCATCTGCTCGCGAATAGCGGCGGCGACAACGTCGCGCGGCTGCAACTCGTCGGTAAAACGCTCGCCGGCGGCGTTGAGCAAAATCGCGCCCTCGCCGCGGCAGCTCTCGCTGATCAGGAACGTGCGACCCGGCTGCGGCGAGAACAGACCCGTGGGATGGATCTGCACGTAGTCCAGGTGCTCCATCTTAATGCCATGCTCCTGAGCGATGTAGCAGGCGTCGCCCGTGAGCTGCGGGTAGTTGGTCGAGTGGTCGTACACGCCGCCAATGCCACCCGTCGCCCACAGCGTGTGGCGGGCATGGATCTTAAACGGCTTACCGGCATGCACGCCCTCAGCGGCATTTGCCAGCTCGTCGGCGGGGCGAACCGAGTTGTCCTCGTCCACGGCTACGGCGACGACGCCGGTGCACACCGTGGCGCCATCGCGCTCGGCGGTCAGGATGTCGGTCATGGCAACGTGTTCGAGAATCTGCACGTTGTCCAGCTTGCGAACGGCCTGGAGCAGCTTGGTCGTGATCTCCTTGCCCGTAATGTCGGCATGGAAGGCAATGCGCGGACGGCTGTGCGCGCCCTCGCGGGTAAAGTCGAGGCTGCCGTCGGCCTTGCGCTCAAAATCCACGCCCATCGCTAGCAGGTCGTTGATGACCGAGCGGCTCGAGCGAATCATGATGTCGACGCTCTCGCGGCGGTTCTCGTAGTGGCCGGCGTGCATGGTGTCCTCAAAGAAGGCATCGTAGTCCGAGCCTTCGGGCAGCACGCAAATGCCGCCCTGCGCGAGCATCGAATCGCACTCGTCGACAGCGCCCTTGGAGAGCATGATCACGCGCGTGCTCGTCGGCAGGTTGAGAGCCGCGTACAAGCCCGCTACGCCGCAGCCGGCAATAACGACGTCGCACTCCATGTCGGGGTATTGTTTGGTTTCCACAGGAATCCTCTCCCTTGTAATGTGGCATAAGGGACTGCCCCTCATGTCACATCGTTCTAACGCGCCGCGTACTCGAGCATACGGTCGAGCGTGAGCTTGGCCTGGTCTGCTGCCTCGTCCGACACGCCGATCTGCACCTCGCCCTCGCCCGCCTCCAGGCAGCGCACGAGCTTTTCGAGCGTGATGAGATCCATGTTGACGCAGGTGGGCTGCACCACGGGGAAGTAGAACTTCTTGCCGGTGCCCTGACAGCGGCGCTCGAGCTCGTAGAGCACGCCGCGGACCGTCACGATAATGAACTCGCTCGCGTCGGACTCCTCGGCATACTTGATGATGCCGGCGGTGGAGCCGATGTAGTCGGCCTCGGCCAGGACGTCGGCCTTGCACTCGGGGTGCGCCAGCACGAGCGCGTCGGGGTGGGCCTCCGTCGCGTCGACGATCTGCTCGACGGTGATGATGTGATGGCGCGGGCAGTAGCCGTTGTTGAGGATGACGTGCTTTTGCGGCACCTGCTCGGCTACGAAGCGTCCCAGGTTTTGGTCGGGAATGAACAAAATATGCTGCTGCGGCAGCTCGGACACGATCTTAACGGCGTTGGAACTGGTGACGCACACGTCGCTCCAGCTCTTGATCTCGACCGTGGAGTTGACGTAGCAGACCACGGCCAGGTCGTCGCCGTACTCGGCGCGCGCCGCGTCGACCGTCTCGCGCTTGACCATGTGCGCCATGGGACAGTCCGCGCCCGGCTCGGGCAGCAGCACGGTCTTAGTGGGATTGAGCAGCTTGGCGCTCTCGCCCATAAACTCCACGCCGCACAGCACGATGGTCTGCTGTGGCAGGCTCTTGGCGAGCTTGGCCAGGTAGAAGCTGTCGCCGACGTAATCGGCAACGGCTTGGACCTCGGGCGCCACGTAATAGTGCGCTAGGATCACCGCGTCACGTTGGGTTTTTAGTTGCTGAATGGCCTCGACGAGCTCTGCGGGCACCAATGCCGCGCGCTCCGTTGCCGTCGTTGCCGATGCCAGGCCGGCCGCGATATCGCGTGCAAGCTCCGATGCATCCATGTTCGCGCTCTGTGCCATCAAGGCCCCTCTCTTTTGGCGAATCTTGGAGCTTTAGTATGACACCTAGCTTTACAGCTGACAAGACAGCTGTAAAGCTAGGTGTAAAGTTGAAATAAAGATTCAATCATGTGGCAGGTCCATATTCGAACTGGCAAGCTGAGGATAGCTGAGCTCTCGATGGCGCAGGAGGCATCTTTCGCCACCGCAACACCGCTTGGCGCGAGTTGCACGCCGTGGGGCGCAAACGGTCCGCACCCCCACAAGCGGTCCGCACCCAATGTGGCAAAATCGAACTACTAAGGGGGCTTAGAATGCTCAAGATTATTGCCTGCGACGATGATGTCGCTTTTCTAGATAGACTGCACCGGATGATCGACCGTTGGTCGACCGAGACGGGCACGGCGGTCGATGTTGCGCTCGTCACGCGCGGCGAGGACCTGCTGGCCCGCCATGCCGCATCGCGCGCCGACATCATTCTGCTCGACATGATCATGCCGCTCGTCAACGGCATGGACACCGCACGCGAGCTGCGCCAGGCCGACACCGCCGTGCGCCTGGTGTTCCTCACCTCGTCGCCCGAGTTCGCACTGGAGTCCTACGAGGTCCGCGCCTTCGATTATCTGCTCAAGCCCGTGGCCTACGAGCGCCTGGCGCAACTGCTCGACGAGCTTTCGAGCATGCGTCCGGCAGCGACCGACGAACTCGTCATCAAAACTTCCTTTGGCTACCACGCCCTGCGCCTGTCCGACATCGAATATGCCGAGGCGCACAACAAGCACGTGGTCTTCCACCTGCGCGACGGACGCGATATCGAGGCACTCGAGTCGTTCCGCAGCGTCGAGGACCGCTTGGAGCAAAACCCGGTCTTCTTTAAATGCCACCGCAGCTACCAGGTCAACCTGCGCAATATCGATCACTTTGACCGCACGGACATCGTCATGCGCTCGGGCGCGTGTATCCCGCTTTCGCGCAGCTGCAAGCAGGGATTCCAAGACGCCTACTTTGCGGCGCGCTTTGAGGGTGGGAGACACTGATGGTCTCCTCGGTCGAAATGGTCCTTTGGGCAATCCACCACGCCACGACGCTGCTCTTTGGCGTCTTTGCCTCGGCGGCGCTGTGCGGTGTCGAGATCAACCGGCGTCATGCGCTTGAACTGGTGTTGGTCGGTGCCGTAACCGGATGCGCATTTGGCCTCGCCAATGCCGTCGGCGGCGAGCTTTTTGCCCGCCAGGTATATCCGCTCGTCGTGCATCTGCCGCTCGTCATCTATTTGTGCGCGCGCTACCGCCTGAGCCCGCTGCTTGCCGTGCTCGGCATTACGAGTGCCTATCTGAGCTGCCAGTTCAGCAATTGGATGGGCATCGCCGCATTTGCCGCAACCGATTCTCAGATCGCGTACTATCTGGCGCGCATCGCGACCACACTCGCCGTCTTTGCCGTCCTGTTGCATTGGGCCGGCGACATCGGTCCGCGCTTGGCGATTAAAAGCACCACCGAGCTGGGCATCCTTTTAATCCTGCCGCTCGTCTATTACGTCTTTGACTATGCCACCAACGTCTACACCACGCTGTTCCACTCGGGCTCGGTGGTGACGGTTGAGTTTTTGGCATTTGCGCTCTGTGCCTTCTATCTTATGTTTCTTGCCGTTTACCTGCGCGAATACGAAGAAAAGGAAACCGCCGAGCGAGAGCGTTGGATGCTCGAGACCCGCGACAGCGCCGCCATCAAAGAGCTCGAGGCTTGGCGTCAATCTGGGCGCGAGCTGTCGATTCTTCGCCACGACATGCGCCACTTCCTACGCGGCCTGGCCGCTTTAATTGAGGAAGGCCACACCGACGAGGCGCTCGATCGCATCGACGAACTCTGCGAAGCCGGCGACCGCACCGCCGTACGCCGCTTCTGCGCCAACGAGACCGTAAACATCGCGCTTTCGTCATTTAACTCGGATATCAATAGAAACGGCATTATCGCCAACCTGCGCGCCGCCGTACCCGAAACCATCCACGTAGGTGAAGCCGACCTGTTTAGCGTGCTCTCAAATGCCTTGGAAAACGCTATCACCGCCGCAAGCGCCGCACCCCAAGGAAAGCGATTCGTCGACTTTGACCTGCGATTAGAGGACGGCCAGCTGCTGCTGTTAGTTTCCAACACGTTTGACCGCGCGCCGCGCATGGTCGACGGCATGCCCGTAGCCGGGCACACCGGACACGGCTTTGGAACCAAAAGCATTAAGCTTGCCGTCGAACGCATGAACGGCAACTGCCAGTTCCGCATCAACGGCGACCGGTTTGAGCTTCGCGCTGTGATGTAGGGGCGCGATAAGCCGGCGCCGCGCTCGACCCGTCAGGGCCGCCTTACCGGCGCCAATCCGCTACAGCGGAGCGGCCGCCGGGGTCAGCTGCTTGATGTATGCCCACATGCGCTGCTTGGCGGCTTTGTCAGTGAGCGCCGCCTCAAAACCGTCGAGCGCGAGCACGCGGCGGCCCTGCACATGAGCGACCAGGCCGGGCTTGAGCATGGCGGTGTCGAAGTCATCGATCGCCACGAGCATATCGGCGTAGGTCTCGCGCATGGTATCGGCCGCGCGATCGTCCAGCAGCAGGACCGCCTCGGGGTCCAAAGCCTCAAGCGCCTCACGGAACAGCTCGCACGGCAGAGTCTCGCCCACCGCGACCGCTCCGTCACCCACGCCGGCGACGCTTGCCAGCACGCAAAAATCCTCGGGCGCGTAGCCGATGGCCCCAAGCGCCTTGCGCAACGCCGCGCCATCCGGGCCGGCGGCAAGCTCGCCACCCGAACGCTCGGCCTCGTCCAAATCGCCTTTGACCAGCACGATCGGCGAGCACGCGTTGCCCGCGATACGCACGCCACGGACCGCAAGCGATGCGAGCTCCTGCTCGGCCGCCTGGGCGATGGCTTCTTTTTTTTGGCTTTGTGACGTGGACATGCGCTCTCCAATCGTTTGCGTGCCCACCATTATATAAAAGAGCTGCCCGCGAGTGGTTGCTTTGCGGGCGGCTGGGTATAAGCACGGTCGTACTGAGTTTTACGCGGCCGAGCCGCGTCGCATTATGGAGGTCACCATGGCTGACATTAATCAGATTACCCCCGAGAACTTCGATTCCATCGTTAACGATAGCCTGCCCGTGCTGGTCGATTTTTGGGCACCGTGGTGCGGGCCCTGTCGATCCCTCTCGCCCATCGTTGACGAGGTTGCCGATGAGCTGGCGGGCAAGCTCGCCGTTGCCAAGTGCAATGTCGACGACAACCAGGACCTGGCCATGAAGTATGGCGTCATGAGCATACCCACGCTGATTGTGTTTAAGAACGGCGAGGAGATTGACCGCTCGGTTGGCGCTCTACCCAAGGCGAGGCTGCAGGCGCTGCTGGAGAAGCATCTGTAATACGCTTGTTACTTACTCGCCGTCTATGAGCGCTTTTGCACCGCTCGCCGGACTTCTGGATGCACCGAGTGCAACCACGGATAATATGGTAGTCACAAACAGCCCCCAGTGAACGGGTGCGGGTCGCACAGACTCGTACCCGTTTTCTTATGCAGCTGCGCGCAGAGCGGGCGTAGTAAAATCTGAACCACTGAACTGCCCCATACAAAAGGAGATTTCCCATGCATGATGTTGGAATGAACATGAGCCAGCTTGCCATGAGCGTCAAGCAGGTCGACGACACCATCGAGCTCGCTCACGAGTGGAGCCATCAGCTGCTGCATGCGACCGAGAATTTTGACATGGAGCGCATCGGCGCCAAGCTCGAGGCCGCCATGACCGCGCTGCACGAGGCCCACGACGCACTCGAGGGCTACGAGGAAGCCATCGAGGCCGACCACAACTCCGTCGGCTCCGTGAAGCTGGTGTAAGGTGGCCGAACACGAGCACAGCTGCGGGTACGAGCACGAGCATCCGCACGGGGCGGACGGTGACGCGGGCTGCCATTGTAGTGGTTCCGGCTCCGAGCTGGTCCGTTTTTCGGTTACCGCACCCGACGACCTGCTGCGCCGTTTTGACGGGCAGATCGCACGCCGCGGCGACGTGGCCAACCGATCCGAGGCCGTGCGCGACCTGATTCGCGCCTCGATCGCCAAGGAGCAGATGCGCACGCCCGATGAGCAGGTTATCGGGTCGCTCACCATGATCTATGACCACCATACCGGCGACCTGACGCGCCGTCTGGACGAAGTGCAGCACGACTACACCGACGAGATCGTATCGACCATGCACGTGCATCTGGATCACCACAACTGCTTGGAGATTCTGGCGCTCAAGGGTCGCGGCGAGCGCGTCTACGAACTAGCCGACCGCCTGCTGGGCCTGCGCGGCGTTAAGCACGGCGAGCTTACCTGCGCCGCCACCAAGCAGAGCCTGGGGCTATAGCGGGATTTCCCGCAGCGCACCCGCCAAAAAGGGACAGGTTTGTTTTGGCAGGTTTAGAAGTTTTACCTACCAAAATAAACCTGTCCCTTTTTGGTCGGTTTTGATGAGGGGTGTCGCATGCGGCATGTGCATATTCATGTGACGGGCATTGTGCAGGGTGTTGGCATGCGACCGTTTGTGTATCGCGAGGCCATGGCGCATGGCATTTGCGGATGGGTGCTCAATACGGGCGACGGCGTGCATATCGAGGCGCACGCTCCGGCCGATGCGCTCGATGATTTTGTTGCCGCGCTTTCTGAGCATGCACCTGCAGCAGCCCGCATAGAGTATGTCGAGGTTGTGGACCTGGCAGCCAACGGTTGGGATGCCGCCGATGAACAGGGCTTTCGCATCGTAGCATCGCAGGACCAGACCGCACACACGACGCTCGTCTCGCCCGATATCGCCACCTGTGACGATTGCCTGCGCGAATTGTTCGATCCCGCCGACCGACGCTATCACTACCCCTTTATCAACTGCACTAACTGCGGCCCACGCTTTACCATCATCCGATCGCTGCCTTATGACCGAGCGGCCACATCGATGGACCGTTTCCCCATGTGCCCCGCCTGCGCCGCAGAGTATGCCAATCCGCTCGACCGTCGCTTTCACGCACAGCCCGATGCCTGCTTTGATTGCGGGCCGCATATTACGTGGCGCGAGGCTGTGAACGGCGATGCGTGCGGGAATTCGTCCGCGACACCGGCCGTCGGCACCACACGCGAGGCCAGCGACGCTATCATCGAGCGCTGCGTTGAGCTGCTGGCCAGCGGTGGCATCGTCGCCGTCAAGGGCCTGGGCGGATTCCATCTATCCTGTGACGCTGCCAACGAGCAGGCGGTGGCCGAGCTGCGCCGTCGCAAGCGTCGCAGCAATAAGCCGCTTGCCGTCATGGTGCGCAGTCTTGCCGATGCTGAGCGCCTGTGCCATATCGACGACGCTGAGCGCGAGCTTCTCGCCGGCAGTATCCGCCCCATTGTGCTGCTGCACCGGCGCACTGTTGGCGAGGGCAACGGCGGTTCCCCCGACATCCTCGCCCTCGCGCCATCTGTCGCGCACGACTTGCCCGAGCTTGGCGTTATGCTCCCCTACACCCCGCTTCAGCATCTTCTGCTTGCAGCTGCCGCGTCGCACGGTATGCACGCGCTCGTCATGACCAGCGGAAACCTGAGCGAAGAACCCATCGAGACCGACGACGACCTTGCCTGGGAATACCTCGTTGCCGCCGGCATCGCCGACGCGTTGCTCGGTAACGACCGCGCGATTCTCTCGCGCTATGACGATTCCGTGGTGCGCGTGGTCGACGGCGCCGTTATGCCCGTGCGCCGCGCTCGGGGATATGCACCCCAGCCGCTGCCGTTGCCGGCGCTCGACGGCGCTCCGTCCTGCGTGCTCGCCTGCGGGCCACAACAAAAGGCCACGATTGCGCTCACACGTGAAGGGACGAACGGCGAGGCGCCCTGTTTTGTGTCGCAGCATATCGGCGATGTTGAAAACGGCGGGACCTTCGATGCCTGGAACGCCGCGCGCACGCGCTTGGAAGATCTCTTTGATTTGGCGCCCGCCGCCTTGGCCTGCGATGTACACCCCAGCTATCTATCGGGCCAGTGGGCGCGCGAGCAGGCGCGAAAATGCAATCTGCCGCTCGTCGAGGTGCAGCACCATCATGCGCATATCGCGAGCGTAATGGCCGAGGCCATCGCCGCGGGCCAGCTTACAACCGACGCGCGCGTCCTTGGCATCGCCTTTGACGGCACCGGCGCCGGCACCGATGGGACCATTTGGGGCGGCGAGTTTCTTGTTGCCAGCCTTGGCGGCTTTGAACGCGCCGCGCATTTGCGCACCTGGGCGCTCCCCGGCGGGGCGGCCTCCGTGCGCGACGCCCGCCGCAACGCCTTTGCCCTGCTCAGTGAGCTCGGTCTGCTCGAGCACCCAGGTGCCGCTCGGCTTTTGGACAGCCTCGACGAGCAAACGCGCGGCGTGACAGCCACCATGATCGAGCGCGGCATCAACAGCCCGCGTACCAGCAGCATGGGGCGTCTCTTTGATGCCGCGGCAGCAATTCTGGGCATCTGCGACAAGGCAACCTACGAGGGCGAACCCGCCATCGAGCTTGAGGCTGCCGCCTGGTGCGCGCTCGACAACGAAATCGCCCATTTTCCCGACAACAACGCCGGCCATTTCGCATCTGGCCCATCGTGGCTGGACGGCCCCTATGTTCTGGACCAGAAAGCACTCTTTGAGGCACTTTTGGGAGGAATTGAAGCCGGAGCGCCCGCCGACAGGCTCGCACTCGATTTCCATGTCTCCGTCGCGCGCTCCTCGGCGCGCATCGCCAGCGATATCTGCGTGCACGAGGGCATCGACACCGTCGCGCTCTCGGGCGGCGTCTTCATGAACCGACTTCTGCTTCAGCTCCTCGCCCGCGAGCTCAAAAGCGCAGGCCTTACTGTCCTTGTCCCCCACACCGTACCCGTCAATGACGGCTGCATCGCCTACGGTCAGGCGGCAGTCGCAAGCGCTCGTCTTGCGCAGGTTGCATCGCAGTAGGCTGTTCGGCCAGCCCGCAAGCCGCCGTCTCACAGGTGTAGCGCGTTTGCCCGCAGCGCCCGCGAGCGCTACCATCAACTGATGGATTATTGAGCGCCCGTCCAGCGCAAAGCGTATAAAAGGGGAACAATATGTGCCTTGCCGTTCCCGGTAAAGTAGTCAAACGCGACGACGACCTCAAGGCCACCGTCGACATGATGGGCATCGAGCGCCCCGTGTCGCTGCGACTCGTGCCGACGGCGCAGGTTGGCGACTATATTCTCGTACACGCCGGCTTTGGCATCCAGATTGTCGACGAGCAGGAAGCACAGGAAACGCTCGAGCTTGTTAATGCCATGTCCGAGCTGGTCGAAGAAGACCAGCTGACCACCAACCCGGCGGAGGCTTACTAGTGGCGCCCGAGCAGCCGGCGCGCTCCGGTATCGATTTCTCGGCATTCCGCGATCCCAAGCTGGCTCGCGAGCTCATCGAGCGCATTCATGAGCTTGTCGGCGACCGCACCATCAACCTTATGGAAGTCTGCGGCACGCATACCGTGAGCATCGGGCGCTATGGCTTTCGCTCCATTATGCCGGCCGGGCTCAAGCTGCTGAGCGGCCCGGGCTGCCCCGTCTGCGTCACCGCCAACCGCGACATCGACCACGCAATCGCGCTCGCCAACATAGACGGCGCCATCATCACCACCTTTGGCGACATGATGCGCGTGCCCGGATCGTCCACCTCGCTCGCTGCACAAAAGGCGGCAGGGCGTGACATTCGCATTGTGTACTCCCCGCTCGATGCACTCGACATTGCCGAGCAAAACCCCGATCGCCCGGTTATTTTTATGGGCGTGGGCTTTGAGACCACAACGCCCACCATCGCCGCCGCCATCTTGGAGGCCGAAGCGCGCGGGCTTTTGAACTTCTCGGTCTATTGCGCCCACAAGACCACGCCGCCGGCGTTGCGCGCCATCGCTAACGATCCCGAGACCGCCATCGACGGCTTTATCCTGCCGGGACACGTCGCCACCATCACGGGCTTGGCGCCCTTTAGCTTTTTGGTCGACGAATTCAATACCCCGGGCGTGGTCACGGGATTTGAACCGGTCGATATCCTGCAGGGCATCTGCATGCTGGTCCAGATGGTTGTCGAGGACAGGCCGGCGATTGACAACGCCTACCGCCGTGGCGTCAACGCAGACGGCAACCCCGTGGCGCGCCAGCTGGTCGAGCAGGTGTTTGAGCCATGCGACACCACGTGGCGCGGGCTGGGGCCGATTGCCAACTCGGGCCTTTCCATCCGCCCCGAGTTCTCGCGCTTTGATGCCCGCGTTCGCTTTGACGTGCCCGTTGAGCCGACGGTTGAGCCGCGCGGATGCCGCTGCGGCGACGTGCTGCGCGGAGCCATTACGCCGAGCAGCTGCCCGCTCTTTGGCCGCACCTGCACGCCCGAGCACCCCGTCGGCCCGTGCATGGTGAGTTCCGAAGGCAGCTGCGCGGCGTACTACCGTTACCGCGACTAGCCCGGACACACCCGCATATTGGCACCACCCACGATTGGAGTTTTCGATATGTCCCATAGCGTTACCGATAGCACCGTCCTGCTAGGCCACGGCTCCGGTGGCCAGATGATGAAACGCATCATCGATGAGGTCTTTTTGGATGCCTTTGGGTCGCCCGAGCTGCTCGAAGGCAACGACGCCGGCGTCGCCGCGCTGCCCGCGAGCGGGCGCATCGCCATGTCGACCGACAGCTTTGTAGTCTCGCCGCAGTTCTTCCCCGGTGGCAACATCGGCCGCCTCGCTGTATGCGGAACCGTCAACGACGTCGCGACCTCGGGCGCCAACGTGCGCTACCTATCGTGCGGCTTTATCCTCGAAGAGGGCTATCCCATGGATAAGCTCCGCCAGATTGTGCAGACGATGGCCGAGACGGCGCGCGAGGCGGGCGTGTCCATAATCACGGGCGACACTAAGGTGGTCGAGCGCGGCGGGGCCGACGGCGTCTATATCAATACCGCCGGCGTGGGCGAGGTGCCTGCGGGCGTGGCGCTCAGCGGCGCAAACTGCCAGCCCGGCGATGTCATCCTGGTCTCGGGTACACTGGGCGACCACGGCATCGCTATCATGAGCCAACGCGAGGGCCTAGCGTTTTCGAGCACGATCGAAAGCGACGCCGCACCGCTCAACCGCCTGATTGCCGACGTGCTTGCCGCAGCACCCGACACACGCTGCTTTCGCGACCCCACGCGCGGTGGCTTGGCGTCCACACTCAACGAGTTTGCCCAGGCCAGCAATGTTGCCATGGAGGTCGACGAGGATGCCGTGCCCGTGCGTCCCGACGTGCAGGCCGCCTGCGAGATGCTCGGCTACGATGTGCTGCAGGTGGCAAACGAGGGCAAGATGGTTGCCGTCGTGCCGGCCGAGCAAGCCGATGCCGCGCTGAGCGCCATGCGCGCCGCCCGCTACGGCGAGAATGCCGCCATCATCGGTCGCGTGCTGCCGCTTGCCGAGGGCGCCCGTCCCGCCGTGCGCGTGCGCACCGGCTGGGGTTCGACCCGCATCCTCGACATGCTCGTAGGAGAGCAGCTGCCGAGAATTTGCTAACGACAAAGGCTCAGGGCTATTAAAGATATTCAGATTCCAAACATGCCCGGCACGCATGCCCAGTATCATGGGGTGCGTTTTACAACTCAAGCGGCAGGAGCACCCATGGCAGCAGCTTTTTCCCATGTGATCTTTGACCTGGACGGCACCATCCTCAACACGCTCGAGGACCTGGCGGCCGCCGGCAACCATACCTGCGAGGCGCACGGCTGGCCCACGTTTGCCGTTGACGAGTACCGCTACAAGGTGGGAAACGGCATGCTCAAGCTGGTTGAGCGCTTTATGCCTGCCGAGTATGCGGGCGACAGCCGTATGTTTGAGCAAACGCTTGCCGAGTTTAGGGCTTACTACGGCGAGCACAAGGAGGACCACACCGCCCCCTATGCCGGTACGATCGAGATGCTCGACCGCCTGCGCGCCGCGGGCGTGCAGCTTGCCGTGCTCACTAACAAGGACCACGTCTCGGCGGCTCCGCTTATCGAGAAGTATTTTGGTTCCGAGCGCTTTGCGCTGGTGCAGGGCCGCATCGATGCGTTTCCCCCCAAGCCCGAGGCGCCTGTTACGCTGCATGTGATGGAAGAGCTAGGCGCCGATCCGGCGACCACGCTCTATGTGGGCGATTCCAATGTCGATGTTCTGACCGGTCACAACGCCGGCCTTAAGAGCGCGGGCGTCAGCTGGGGCTTCCGCGGCCGTGCAGAGCTGGAGGCCGCCGGCGCCGACTACGTGGTGGACACCCAGGCAGAGCTCGCGGCGCTGGTGCTGGGCGAGTAACGAGCGACACTGCTTAACGCAGCTGCGGCAATTCTTCCGCGCGGAAAGCGCATCCCGTTTTGGAGCTCCGGAATGGGATGCGCTTTCCGTTTGAGGCGCATCAGGGAAACCGCATCCCGTTTCAGAGCAATATTCCGGGTCGCACTTTCCGCAACCCACCCCATCCGGAAAATGCGACCCACTATTCGGCCAAAAACCGGGTCGCGGTTTCCCAAGCACTCGATGCAACGCTGGCACAAGGAATGTCCCCAACTGCCGGCAGAAAAGGAACGTCCCCAAGTGCCGTCTTCGGCAGCGATGGCAACGCCACAGGTACAAGCGCCACTTTAAGCCAGCCAAGGGAACGCCGATGTTTTGGCAACGACAGACACTATGGCCCAATCCGAGGGCACTGAAAAGGCAGGAGCCCCCGCTCGTGACCGCGGGTCGGGGCTGCGACAATGATGTCGAAGTGCCATAGGCGCAGCCGCGCCGCAACGAGGTTGGGAGGCTCCCATGCCAAAGTATTCTACCGCGTTCGGGATGGACGTCCACCTGAGGTCGACCACCGTCTGCGCCCTCGACGCGGACACCGGCGAGGCCGTGACGAGGAGGTTCCCCGGCAACCCCTGGGGCGAGATCGCCGGGTGGATGGATGGGTTCCCCGGGCCGTCGCTCGCGGCCTACGAGAGCGGCTACCTCGGCTTCGCCCCGCAAAGGGAGCTCGCCGGGCTCGGCGTCGAGTGCGTCGTCGCCGCGGTCTCGAAGATCCCCAGGTCGGCCGCCGACTCGGCCTCCAAGAACGACAGGAACGACGCCGCCAGGATGGCCAAGGCGATACTCGCCCACGACATCTCCCCCGTATGGATCCCCTCCCCCGAGGTCGAGGGCATCAGGGACCTCGCCGGCGCCTACGACGGGGCGACCGCGCGCCTGGCGACCGCCAAGCAGCGGCTGCTCGCCTTCCTCGCAAAGCGGGGGTTCGTCTACGGCGGCACCACGCCCGCCGGCAACCCGAGGAAGTACTGGACCTACGACTTCCTGAGGTGGCTCGACAAGGTCAGGCCGGAGGACGATGGCGGGGTTCGGACGCTCGCCGCCCTGAGGAACGAGGTCGAGGCCGCGGCGGAGGCCCGGGCGGACCTGCTCTCCGAGTACAGGGCCGCCGTGGATGCCAGCCCGATCGCCGCGGAGGTGGCCGCCCTCCAGTCGATCAAGGGCTGCGCCTTCGCGCTGGCCGCGGCCTTCTCGGCCGAGGTCGGCGACTTCACGAGGTTCCGTTCCGGAAGGCAGGTCACGGCCTATTTCGGCCTCGCGCCGAGTCAGAGGTCGAGTGGCGACTCCGTGCGGCTCGGAGGCATCAGCGGTGCGGGCAACGCGCTCGTGAGGAAGCTGGCCGTTGAGGGTTCATGGTGCTACGCCGCGGCACGGCACCAGCCGAAGCTCATGCCGAGGGACACGGGCGTGCCCCTCGAGATAAGGATGCACGGGAGGAAGGGGTCCGAGCGGCTCCTGCGGCGGCGCGAGGAGATGCTCGACCGCGGCATGCCCGCGGCGAAGGCCAACGCGGCCACCGCGGCCGAGCTCGTGAGGTGGCTCTGGGCCCTCGGCATGATGTGCCGGGAGGGCGCGGAATAGACATAGCCCCCATTACAGTTTGAGCCGTCCGAAAGGGCGGCTCTTTTCCGTTGCACGGTTAT